>QXXL01000290.1 GCA_009911505.1 Lachnospiraceae bacterium
CATCTTCCTGCGGGCCATATGTTTCTTCAAATTCCTCATTTGTCATATTTTCAAATGCATGGCCTGTTGCTGTGCCCGTCTCCACGGTTGCATCTGTATGGGGCGTCCCGCAGTCAGTGCAATACTTGCCCGTTATTTTATCCCTGGTACAGGTTGCTGCATGTTCGCCTTCTTCGCTCCAGTTTGCATGGTTTTCTGGATCTACTGTACCTTCGACATCTTGAGTTGTTCCGCAGTTATTTGCACATGTTTTTGTTACAACGCCTTTTACAACACAGGTTGCCACTGTTTTTACCGATTCAGCTGCATTTTCACCAAAATCATGGCCTGTTGCCGGGATAGATACAACTTCCTGGTGGGCATGCCCTTCTGTCTCGATATCCGGGCATGTATCTCTTTGACATGTACGTGTTTTTGATCCATCTGCGGTACAGGTCGCAGGGGTTATATCCCACTCACCGTAATTATGTCCGGCTGGAATAATTATGATTTGACTGTCATTCTGGCAGAAGGAACATGTGATTCTTCCAAGGCCGTTTGCTGTACAGGTTTCAGCTTTAAAGATTACCGGATCAGCAGTCCAGATATGCTTTGTTGTATCAATTTCTCCGCGTGCTTCTGTCTCACCTTTTTTGTCATTACACCTGGTACATACAAAATCATATTGTGCTGGTTCCTTACAGTTTGCTTCTGATATCTGGACTTTTTCTGTTCCCCAGATATGCGCCCCTGTGACAATTTGATCTGCTGGCCTTGAAGTATGGCCTTCTACATCTACTGCACAATGTTTACAGGTATATTCTACATAACCGTCTGTGGTGCAGGTTGCTGGAACAGTTTCTTTTTCATAATCTGTACCTTCTACTGCATCAGTTCTTTCATAGCCGTGTTTTAAAGCGGGTGTTTTTTCGGATCCTGGCCTTGAAGTATGGCCTTCTCCAGCATCCGCACAATATTTACAGGTATATTCTACATAGCCGTCTGGGGTGCAGGTTGCTGGAACAGTTTCTTTTTCATAATCTGTACCTTCTACTGCATCAGTTCTTTCATAGCCATGTTTTAAAGCGGGTGTTTTTTCGGATTCTGGCCTTGAAGTATGGCCTTCTACAGCATCCGCACAATATTTACAGGTATATTCTACATAGCCGTCTGTGGTGCAGGTTGCTGGAACAGTTTCTTTTTCATAATCTGTACCTTCTACTGCATCAGTTCTTTCATAGCCGTGTTTTAAAGCGGGTGTTTTTTCGGATTCTGGCCTTGAAGCATGGCCTTCTTCAGCATCCGCACAATGTTAACAGGTATATTCTACATAGCCGTCTGTGGTGCAGGTTGCTGGAACAGTTTCTTTTTCATAATCTGTACCTTCTACTGCATCAGTTCTTTCATAGCCATGTTTTAAAGCGGGTGTTTTTTCGGATTCTGGCCTTGAAGTATGGCCTTCTTCAGCATCCGCACAATGTTTACAGGTATATTCTACATAGCCGTCTGTGGTGCAGGTTGCTGGAACAGTTTCTTTTTCATAATCTGTATCTTCTACTGCATTGTCTCTTTCATAGCCGTGTTTTAAAGCAGGTGTTTTTTCGGATTCTGGCTTTATAGTATGGCCTTCTGTTGTTTCAGCACAGTGGAGACAGGTATACTCTACATAACCGCCATCTGTACAGGTTGCATTAACAGTGCTTTTCGTAAAATCTGTGTCTTCAATCTTATTGTCCCTTGCGTAGCCATGTTTTAAAGCGGGTGTTTTTTCAGCTTCTGGTGTTGAAGTATGGCCTTCTGTTGTTTCAGCGCAAAGGAGACAGGTATACTCTACATAGCCGCCAGTCGTGCAGGTGGCAGCAACAGTGTTTTTCGTAAAATCTGTGTTTTCAACCTTATTGTCCCTCTCATAACCATGGCCTAATGCAGGCTGTTCTGTATCGGGCTGTTCGCTATCTGGCTTAATAGCATCACAATGCTTACAGCCAATATATGTCATGGCAGGTTTTGTACAACTTGCAGGACTGCTTTTAGGATTTTCTTCATCCCATTCATGGTCTGTTTTTGGGGTTGTTTCTGTTTTGGTTCCATTACAAGCTGCCCCATTGATTTCCCTTTGACATGTGAATGTTAAAGTCCCTTCTTGCTGGCAGGTTGCTTCTGGATTTTCAACAACAGTATAACCTTCACCTTCTTGATAGTCTGCTGCATTTGGATCAAATTTGTGCCCCAGCGCCGGAACAGGCTCATACTTTAGCCCTTGGATATTTGTACAATTCTCCAACTGGCATTCGTAAATGGCTACGCCTGTAGTGGTACATGTAGGTTCGCGCATATACCGTAAAAACTCCCACTCATGGGGGCATTCTGCAGGCGTTTCGTTCGACACAATAGCAGTATTTTCACTTGGCAATGAATTTGTTTCAGTAGCAAATGCTGTCATGTTTGTAGATAAGACCATACTTAATGACAGCATTACGCTTGCTAAGCGCTTAAATTTCTTAAAATTCATACTGT
>QXXL01000291.1 GCA_009911505.1 Lachnospiraceae bacterium
TATGAATTTTAAGAAATTTAAGCGCCTTGCAAGTGCAGTTCTTTCATTTAGCATGTTATTATCCATGAATGCGCCAGTTTTTGCAACAGATATGAATACTATTGCAGAAGCGGAAAAAGGAAACGTGTCCGTATTGTCTGAACTGGCGGCAAGGGCAGGGTCTGCAACGCATGAGCATGCTGACGCGGAAGGGAATCAAATTGATGGAACCCCTGTGTGGAGTGATTGGAATGTACAAGAACAGCCAGGTTGCGAAAAGCCCGGATATAAAATGCGCCAATGTACAGTGGAGTTTTGTTATGAAGTAGAAGTAGAAGAAATCGATCCACTTGGCCATGATTATGATGAAGGGGAAGTACAGAAAGCAGCTACATGCTCCCAGGCTGGCATAAAAGTTGTAACATGCCAGAGGGATGCGTCTTTACATGGATCAGGAAGCGCCACAGCAGAAGTGGAAATCCCACAGAAACCGCATAATTTTGCAGATGGGACAAGGGAAAGTATTGCGCCAACATGTAAAGAAAGTGGAAAAACAGGGACTGCATGTGCATATGGGTGCGGTACAATAGATGAAACAACCGTTGAAGTTGATCCTACGCAGCCAGCTACAGGCCACTCCTATAAAGCGGTTGATCCAAGCAAAGTTAATACAGCTGCAGATCTAGATAAATTAAGTTCAGATGAGGCTGCAGGCATAACTGTAACAAAAGCAACCTGTACAACAGAAGGCAGCTTAGTTCTGGAATGTAAAAACCAGAAGTGTGACGGCACGGAAAGTGAAAAGAGGGTAGAGAAAACAATTGCTCCTTCCGGACATACTTACGACAAGCACATTAACGGTAAAGAGTTAGACGAGCTTACTGCAGCCGAATTGCAGGCGCTTACAACCTCTACGCCGGATGGTATTACAGTAACAAAAACTGCATCATGTACAACGCCAGGTTCAGTTACATTTAAGTGCAAAAACTCTTGGGATACAGCAGAGGCAAAGACGATAGAGATCCCGGCTCTTGGCCATGACTGGAACGAAGGGGAAGTAACGAAAGCTCCAAAATGTGAAACTCCAGGTACAAAGACAAGTACGTGCCAAAGGTGCCAGATGACAGATAGTGTTCAGATACCTGCCACTGGGCATTCTTATGGAACAATTGATACTGAAAATATCACAAATGAGCTCTTAATACAATTGAAAAACGATCCAGACAGCACATCAAAAGGCATAACATCAAGCCCTGCAACCTGTACAAACAAAGGTGTGTTGCAGCTTATATGCAACAAAGAGGACTGTGATAAGACACAAGGTGCAAATGTTCGCAAAGAAATCAGTGCACTTGGACATGATTATGATGAAGGTGTATTTCTTGCAGGGGAAGAAGCGACATGCGAAAAGGACGGACAGAAAACTTATACCTGTAAAAGAAGCAGCTGTGATGGCGGACTGGATGCAGACGGCCATGGAAAGACTTATAAAGTAGACGTAAAGGCTAGTGGCCATTCTTATGGTACGATTGATGTAAATGAAGAAGAAAAAACAGTAGAAGCTTCCGCATTGGCAGGCTTGACAACAGATGAGACGAAAGGTATCACAATAGAGTCCGGTTCTTGTACAACGACAGGTTCATTGACCCTTACCTGCAAGAACGAAAGATGCGATCACAACAATCAGCCAAAAGTATATACAATACTGTCTTCAGAGCACTCATGGGTAGCAAAAACATATAGGGAAATGACCTGTTTCAATAGTGAAGGCAAGCCCCAGACAGGAATGGTATTAAATACCTGTAGCGTATGTGGTGCGACGGAATGGGTGGTAATCCCGGTAACTCATTTATATGACAAGGAAGGATGGTTTGAAACAGCCGTTCCTGATAAAGACTATACAGTAGTGGTTGAGAGGACCTGTACAACAGACGGTATAGTAAACCCGATTTGCAGCCTATGCCAAAAATCAGACGCAGAAATTACATATCCTATGACAGGCCATTCCTATAATGCAGAAGATTATAATTGGCCAGCAGACGCTCGAGCAAGTGTAGCTGATTTAGAGGCTGCAGGGATTACGGAAGCGCCGAGTAAGGCAGCAACCTGTACCAGCGCAGGTTATCAGTACTATAAATGTACTAACCAAGGAAAATGTGATGCTACAGACGTAAAAGCTGTTACAAAACATGAGCTTCCAAAAGATTCTCATAATTATGCCGATACAGCTACAACAAAGGCAGCAACCTGTACAAAACCTCAGGTGACGGCAAAATTCTGCCAGAACCCTGGCTGTGGCGAGTATGATCCAGAGGATCCCGCGACAGTAATAAGCGGAGATCCGAAAGGGCATAGCTACGAAAAGAAGGTACAGCCGACCTTAGAACAGGTGGAAGAAGCAGGAATAGAAGGCATTACAAGTGTAGATGATCTGTCTTTAAAAGGTGACTGTGTAACAGATGGATACAATTATTATATCTGTGACGACGAAGCTTGTGATAAAGGGGCTGAATATATCAAAAAAATTGTGACACCTGCACGGGGATCGCATGATATGCAGCCAAATAGCACTACTATACCAGCAACCTGCCAGCATCCGGAGCAGGTGCGCAACACATGCAGCATTTGTGGGTATGATGAAGTGCTTGACAATCAGCCAGGAGGCTTAGAGCCGATCCAGCCACATGATTATACGGTACATGTTAGAGACGTTGTAACTGCGGACTGTACAGAGGGTGCGACCCGGAACGGAGTTGCCGAATATGAATGTAAATATGGCTGCGGGGAAACCCAGATGATAGTAATTAAGCCAGAGCATAAATGGACACAGGTAACAGGCGATAGTGAAGTACAGCTTGAGGAAGATGAATATTTAGATGGGGATAAAACTCCATATAAAGCAGCAACGTGTAATGCAGCAGGCTATCAGTATGAGAAATGCCCGGTCTGCAAAAAAGTTAACAAAGAAGTGATTCCTCAGTTAGAGCATGATTATGCAGAAGTAGCGACAACAGAGGATCAAGGTGAAATTGGCGAAGCTGTTAGCAAAGCATCAAACTGCACCGAGAATGGGTATCAGTATTATCGTTGCGTACAGCCAGGCTGTGAAACAACGGCAGAGGGCCATTATCAAAAACGGCAGCTTCCATTAGATAAAGAAGTGCATGATTTTCAAGATGACAAGGAGATTCCGGCAGGCTGTGTTGAGGCAGCAAAGTCAGGAAGGCTTTGCACACGCTGCCATGCAGCAGATCCAGCAGGTACGCCTCCTACAATTACAGGAAATGCTTTAGGGCATGCAGATGAAAGGGAAGGCTTTAATCAGGGAACCGAAGAGGATCCTATGGGAGATTATAGCAAACTTCCTGTATCAACCCTTCTGGACTTAGAGGCAGAAGGCATTGCAGGTCCAGTCAGCAAAGCGGCAACCTGTACAAAGGCTGGTTATGAATACCATAACTGCGATAAGTGCCCACAGGGGACAACAGGCCATGCAATTAAAGTGGACATTGCTCCGTTAGACCATGAATATGAATTTACAGAAATACCAAGTACTTGTACACAGCCAGGCATACTGCTTACAAAATGTAAAAGGTGTGGGGATGAAACAAGGCAGGAAATTAGCTCCCAGCCGAAACTGGGGCATGACTTTAAAGAATACCCAAGGCAAGAGGCTACCTGTGTGGCCGAAGGCAAGACAGCAGGATGGGAGTGCAGCAGATGCCATGAGTCTGATACAGAAAACCTGGCTGACCATCCGAAAAGGGAAGTGCTCCCAATTGACGGGACAAAACATGTATGGCAGAAAGTGGAGTCTGAAGAGAATAGAGATCCAGATTGTGTAAACGGCACAACCGGGATACAGGTTTATGTATGTGAACATCATCTTGACGCAACTCGTAAGGCAATAGTTCCGCCTGTACACCAGTGGGAAGCTCCGGTAATGCAGAACTGCGTCAATGCAGGGTATACGAATATGCCAGGCTTGCTCTATCATACATGTGCAATTTGTAAAAATTCAGAAGTAATGACCACTTTAACTGATTGCGTACAGTGCGATGATCCAAAGCATGTAGAAGAATTAAAAGCATTGCAGGGAGAGGATCCGGCAACATCCAAATTTAAATTTGTGGTTGTTAAGCCTACGACATTGCCAGCAGTGGAAGCAACCTGTACTACAGAAGGCAAGACAGAAGGCAAGACATGCTCCTGCGGAAAAGTGCTTCAAGCACAGGAAACGCTGGCGATGAAGCAGCATGAAGGTGAGTTAGCAGTAGAGAAACCTGGTGACTGTGGCCATGACGGCATTAAACGGCACAAATGCGCAACTTGTGGCACGTTCTATGGTGATGAAGTAAGCTTCCAGCCAGAGAATAGCGGCAAACATACTTATGTGCCCCATATAACGGATGCTACCTGTGCAGAACCAATGAAGATTCAGGAGATCTGCTCAGTATGCCAGCATGCAAAGCCTGCCCAGGAAGTAGTGGGTACTAAGCTGCCGCATAAGTTTGGTAGTGACGGTATTTGTACAGAATGTGGTACACCTGAAATACAGGTAGAAACAAAAATGTCAGCCAGCAGCGATAGTGGGAACATGGTAATCCTTACTAATGAACTTGCTGTAAATAATAAAGATAAATTTGAGCTGGTAGAAGCTGGTATAATTTATTACACGCTACAGTCATTAGTAAATGGTGCTGATACGCCGGAAAAACAGGAAGCTTTATTAGATTTTTCAGCAGGGAATACATCCATGAAAGTCGCAAAAGTAGAGGATCCCAATGCTCTGGCAACACTTAGAATTTATAATAAGCCGGTTAGCGTAGGGCCGAATGTAAGCTTTAACATTATTGCGAGGGCTTATCTGAAAGTCAAAGTGGATGGGAAAGAAGTATACCGTTATGGCAATATAATGAAACAGTGCTTTAATGATTTAAAGTAAAGCTTTCATTTGAGCCAATAATGGGAATCCTCTAAAATACTGGCAGGTAAAAGCATAGTATCCAGACAGCAGAAACCAATTGCAGGGCTGTCCCTGCGGGGCAGGCGCTGCCTGCCCTTGCTGGGGCGCCCATACATTATTTTATGATATGAAAGGCAGATTGCAGATGATGAATAAAAAAATACTGGCGGTTGCCGTATGCTTGTTTATGGGGGGGTCATTGGCTGCCTGCGGCGGCCCTGGAGTTCAGAAAGATCCTGGCAGCCAAACCCTGCAGGATACACAGGAAGTCCAGGAAAACATCTTTGCCAGTGAAGAAGGAATCCAGGAAAGCCAAAAGAGCCAGACAATGACGGATGAAGAGTTGCTGGCTGCACTAGGCGACAATATTAATGTAGTAACAGACGATGCGTATGCAGAAACGGTAAAGGCATTTTTGGAAAGCACAGACGACTATGCCGGTAAGATTTACCAGCTGTCAGGCGCATTTGTAAAGGAAGGCGAAACTCCATATCTTACCAGCAATACCGGGGAAGACGCCGAGATCCGCATCCCTTTAAAGTGCCTGGTGGAGGAACCGCAGACAGGTTCAAAAGTCAGGGTTACTGGGATTGTCAACTATGGCGATGTGGATGGAGAGTCCGTGCCTGTTTTAGATGTGGCTGTCATAGAAACATTAGCCGAGTAAAGGAACAGGTTCCTGATAAAATAGGATGGAAGGAGATGGAAAGAAATGTTAAAGTATGAAACACCTGAATTTGAGTTAGTGCTGTTTGAAGCAGAGGATATTATTACAGACAGTCAGATTACTGATCCTAGTGATCCATTTAATCCAGATGAATGGTAAAGCAAAGTTTTATAGGCAAGGGCATCCCCCCTTGCCTTTTTTCTGCAAAAGGAGCAGTTTATGGGCAAAAGAAAAACAACAAAGAAAAAACAGGCGTCGCTGTATGTGCTGCCGATTGGCGTACTGCTGGCTATTGTGCCGCTTATCGTCCATTACCATGAATTTGAATCTGGTTTAGAGCAATTTAATTGGTATGCAAAGGAAGGCACGGTAGGTGATGTGTTCTTATACTACAAATCTGCCATGGTTACGCTGCTGTCTGCTATTATGTGTGCCCTCCTGTTGTTGCGTTTTAAAACGGATAAAGGGCTCTTTAAGCCTGGCAGGGGTTTTTATCCGCTTTTGGCTTATGCGGCCCTGACAGCGCTGTCAACCATTGTATCCCCATACCGGTACTTTGGTTTTCATGGATCATGGGAAATGTACGAGACACTGTGGGTCATCCTGGGGTATTGTATCATTGCATTTTATGCCTACCAGTGTATTAATTCAGCGGAAGATATTTCATGCCTTATGAAATGGATTACAGCCGGGGTTGCCGTGATGCTTATCATAGGCATCCTTCAGGTATGTGGGCATGACATATTTCTCACTGGGTTTGGGAAAATGCTAATTACGGGAAAATGGGGGAGTGAAGACCAGATCAGCCTGGTTTTTGAAAAAGGCCGTGTGTTTATGACACTTTACAACCCCAACTATGTTGCGTCCTATTTTGCCCTTATGATTCCGGCAGAGGCTGCGCTTTTTATAAACGGCAAAACCTTGCGCAGCCGTATCTTATATGGCATAATGCTTGCCGCTTCCCTGGTTTGCCTGCTGGCGTCCGGAAATCGGAGCGGGATTGCTGCATTTGCAGTGACGGGCCTGTTTGCACTGGCCTTGCTCTGCCGCCAGGTACTCAAAGCATGGAAATTCGTCCTGCCAACAGTGGCTGCAGCAGTGGCAGTTATTGCCGTGTTTTTGGCAGGCAACAAGCTTATCCTGGAGAAGTTTGCCATGTTCTTTGCCCCTCCTGCATGGGAAGGGAACGCCATCTCAGAGATTAAGACGGGCGAAGAAGATGTGGCAATTACTTATAAGGGTGAGGTATTCCATCTGTCGTACAGTATAGATGAAGGAGAATACATATGGGTTGGCATGTATGATGGCAATGGGCAGGAAATCAGCAGCTCGCTAGATAAGCAGAACAACCTTTATACGGTTAATGACAGCCGTTTTCATGGATTTACAGTGAAAGCAGGTACCCTGGAAGGGGAAGTTTCGCTGCTCGTGCATGCAGACGGGCTGGACTGGTGCTTCAAAAAAGGGGAGGACGGCACTTATTACTATTACAATGAATTTGGCAGATGGGACAAGATCCGCCGTGCACCGCGCGTTGCCACAGAATTTTTGGAGGGCCGTTTTGAAGAGCGGGGTACTATCTGGTCAAAGACACTGCCGATGCTGAAAGACAGCTTGATCTTAGGGACTGGGGCAGATACCTATACTGTGTCATATCCACAGGACGATTATGTAGACAAGGCCTATAAAGGGACGGGGACGCAAATTGATGTAAAGCCTCATTCTTTCTACTTGCAGGTTGCCACGCAGAGCGGCATCCCAGCGTTAATTGCTGTACTGGCATTTTACCTGTGGTATTTCGTACAGAGTATAAGGCTGTATAGAAAAGCAGAATTTAAAGATAAAAAAGAAATTATTGGGGCAGGCCTGCTGTTTGCCACATTTACCTACATGCTCACCGCCATATTAAATGATTCTACTGTAGCGGTTGCGCCTATATTCTGGGCAATGGTAGGGATGGGGGCGGCAGTCAACAGGATGGTTATGGATACTTAATACCAAAAAGCAACAAAAAAGCCCGCGGGCGAATGCTCGCGGGTTTTTTAGCCTTCGGTTTTAAGCTATAGTTCACAAATCCATTCCCTCCTGGAACAGGATCCGGGATATTATAACTTACTGCGGGTAACAGGACTTGAACCTGCACGGTCTCCCACCAGAACCTAAATCTGGCGCGTCTGCCAATTCCGCCATACCCGCAAATACCTTATCCATTATAAACATTTTTGCCTTGCTTGTCAAGCCCTAAATTAAAACCAGCTTGGAATCGGTAAGTGTATCCCCCTGGTATGTAAGCTTAAGCGAAAAAAAGCCTGCATCCTCCAAAAGCAGCCGCAGGAAAATCTTATCCCCTTCCCAAAGTGACAGGCCCCAAAGCGCATCCTTTTGAATCCATTTTAAATCCCCTTCCCTGCATTCTGAAAGCGTTCCCTCAAACTCAGTTGCCGTGTAGAGGAAGATATATTCGCTTTCCCATCCTTCTGCAATAAAAGTCAGGATGCCACGGTAGCGGTAATTTAAAAGGGTAAGACCGGTTTCCTCCTTTACTTCGCGCAGCAGGCATTCTTCTGGCGTTTCATCTTCTTCAAACTTTCCGCCAACCCCTATCCATTTGCCCTCATTCACATCCTGGGATTTTTTGGTCCGGTGCATCATAAGGTAACAGCCGTTTTGTTCAATATAGCAAAGAGTTGTAAGATTCATTTGTGCATATCCTTTCATAAAGCCAGGTTTATTTGTGGAAAATGACCTTTTCAATATCTTTTTGCAGCCCAATCACCATCAGGTGCTCATTTGCTTTAAACGTATAGTCCGCGCCGGGCAGGATACGTGTATGGTCTCCATACTTCACGCCAATAATACTTAAATTATATTTAGCGCGGAAATTTAAATCCAGCACAGTTTTGCCAATCCATTTTGGATGAGGGGCAATTTCGTAAATGGAATATCCGTCGGCGAGATTTATACTGT
>QXXL01000292.1 GCA_009911505.1 Lachnospiraceae bacterium
ATGGATGATGATATAAAAATTTAAAAATATATCGGGAGATGTATTGACAAATTTCAAATTTTGAGATAGGAGGATTACCAAATCATCCCCGACATGCAGGAAGCCATCATCTCCGAGGAGCAATGGCTGAGGGTGCAGGAACTTCGCAAACACAAGCGCAGACCGACGAAAACCGGCAGGACAAGCCTTTTTTCGGGGCTGCTCTACTGCTACGACTGCAAATCGAAAATGCACTTTGTAGCCGCCAAGAGCATGAAACGGAAACAGGAGCATTTCCGCTGTTCCCAATATAAATCCGGCAGAGGAAAATGCGCCATGCACTATATCCGTGATATTGTCCTTGAAAGGCTCGTGCTGGAAGCCGTCAGCGACTTATCCGATTTTGTACGCTGCTATGAGCCGGTATTCCTGTATCTGCTGGCAAAGAAAAACAACGCCATGCGGCAGAAGGAATACCAACAGCTTCAACAGGCGGTTGAGAACGGCACAAAGCGGATAGCTGAAATCGACAGGCTGATTGAAAAGGTATTTGAGCAGAACGCAGGCGGCATCCTCTCCGACGAACGGTTTGCGAAAATGCTTCAGAACTACGAAAAGGAGCAGAAAACATTAACGCAGGAAGTGGAAGAAAACCGCCAGACCTTGCAGAACGCCGAACAGCGGGTAATGGATTTAAGGCTTGTCTTACGCACTTTGCGGGAGATGACCGACATTAAGGAGCTTACCCCTACGCTTGTCAATTCGCTGATTGAGCGTATCAAAGTCCACAACAGCGACAAATCCAGCGGTCACAGCCATGTGAAGGTAGACATTTATTTTACGGCGGTGGGTATGATAGATATTCCCACGGAGAAAGAAATCCTTGCCACAATGGAAGAAATACGGAACAATCCGCAGGACTTCAAATTTGTAGCATAACAAAAGAATACGGTGTAACCCTTTTACAGAGTTACACCGTGCCTTACATAAAAACATCCTTATCTGGCGACAGCAAAGGCTCTGTGACCTCTACGGTTATAGGAGATACATATTCTGTTAAGTGGAGATTCTACTTCTGGTTTCATGGTGAGAAGTAGCGTTGCATAAGCAGGGATTTTTTATCTGGCTTCCTGCCATTCCCCGATATGCTATGTATAAGTCAATTCTGCGTTGCATGAGCAGATAGATTACTGCCCGAAAAAAGGACAAAAAAAATCCCTCCAAACTTTAAAACAGGTCTGGAGAGTCTGTTAGGCTGTGTCATAAAATCTGTGTAAATAAGTTGTCTGAAAATTTCCTTTGAACTGCTTGATTACCTTGCTCAAAA
>QXXL01000293.1 GCA_009911505.1 Lachnospiraceae bacterium
CTGTTAAGTCTTTTCGGGCATAGCAATACCGCCCACCGAACCTTGTTTTTTTATTTGGTGGACGTTTGCCTTAAAACCTTATGAAATAAAACAGAGCCAACAAACTGTGATTTTATTGCACAAGTTCATCGGCTCTGCGTCTTAAGCGTCTGGCTCTTTTATCTTAGTATCCAATTACTTGATAACGGTTATTTGCAAATCCTTTACTTCTATGATTCCTAATCCGCTTTCTGGTAGCAAAAACATATTTGAAATATAATTCTCAACCAATCCAGAATGCCCCAATACAGGCTCTGTATATTCTTCTGTCAAAGTCCATCCCATTCCGTAATAATAGGGTGTATTATCATCTACATATACATTCTCATAAAACATAGTGTTTAAGCTGTCTTGACTGATAATCCCCATTCCCCCGTTTAGATACATCTGCAAATACTTTGCCATATCTTATACGCTGGAACTCAAATAACCTGCTGGAACAGTAGACCACGAATATTCATCGGGATAGTCTGGCTCCCCTGCAATCGGAAATCCAAAATAATTTCGATACCCTCTGATTAATCCATTTTCTTTACTTTGTTCAAGTGTAGCCGCCGTGTGTTCCATATTTAGCGGCAGAAAAATTTTTTTATTCATATACTCAGAATAACTAACTTCACCAACTGCTTCTATAATCTCGCCCAACAAGCCATAATTGACATTTGCATATTGATGCTGACCGTAACTCTCTGTTATTTTTGCATTGCCAAAACGCTGATATGTGCCCAAGCCGCCTGTCTGGTTCAAAAGCTGTCTTACCGTGATTCTATCTCCATCTGATGCATTTATAAAATAAGCTAAGGGGTCAATATAAGCCGAGATTTTTTCGTCTAAATCAATTTTGTCTTCTTCCACAAGCCGCATAATGGCTAACGCAGTAAATGATTTACTTACAGACCCTATAATAAAAGGTGTATTTATACTTTTACAATTTCCATAAGTTTCAGCAAGCAGAACTTCTTTTGAATCTACAATGGCAACTGCCATTCCTGGGATATGTAATTCATCCAGTTCCCTCTTTAATTGGTTGTCAATAGTATCATATTTCACATTTGTGTTTGCCAAAACCGTATTATTTCCAAATGTGATGGCGTAAGCCAGTAACATCATTACGCAACAAACTTTTTTAATTTTTCTTTTCATAATTTTTTTACTGATATGCCATTATGCTATCATTTCTCCTCTAATTTTTTCATCCCTTCAATTTATATTTGGGCAGTTTAAATAAGAGTACAACTGCACCCATCAATAACACACTCATACCAATGATTCCTGATGGATTTGGTCCAAGCAAAACACTCTGTGTAGATAGTGATACAAAAATTGGTGTTTCTCCAATGATATTTACTGCTCCGTGAATTATGGAAGCGTACATACAGTTACTTGTTCTCAATGTTACAAAAGACATATACACGCCAATTGTTATGCAGAATAATGTCATCATAGCAATACCACTGTATGGTGTCCCTGCATAATTCAATCCATAATTCATTCCAAAATATATTAGCGGTGCATGAGCCATTCCCCATAATGCCCCATTTAATAGCACTGCCTGTCTGGCAGCCATTTTTTTGCAAAGCAGCGGTAGTAAATATCCCTGCCACCCTATATCCTCACCTAGTGCAATAAACCAAGACGGAACACAAAATGCTGAAATAATACAGACTATCATCCCCATGATTAACAAGAACGATACTGTAAAGCTGATTTCCGATGGCACCCCGAAGCTATCAAAAGACTGGATTATATAGTCTCCACTATAATCTAAATCATTTGGGAATATTAAGTAGAATAAAACAGCTCCTGCAGAAATTAAAATGGCAGGAACAAACATAGCAAACAAGGCGGCTTTTTTGTTTTTCCACACTTTGACATCATATGCTATGGCAGACTTATCACCTGTGATTTTTCTTGTAAGAAGTACCGATAAAGCTGGTGTTCCCATAAAAACAATAGGAAAGCTCAAAAAGGAATAAACAGCATTACCCATACTATCGGGCAAAAGAATTGCAATTAGCCACAAGCAATAATACACACTAAAAACGATTGCTAAATAAATAAAAATTCTTTTGGTCTCAATTTGATTTGTTTGCATATATTTCTCCCTTGGTCATTTTTACATTTGCCTGCGATAAAAAAGCGTTAGCAGTTTGCTTGACCATTGTTTTAACTTCTTCCTTTGAAGATGTTATAATTCCCGAAGCGATAAATGAAGCAAGCCCGTGAGTATAAATCATTATATTTTGAAGAAAATGGCTGGCATCTTCTTTAGATATTTTCAAATAACCCGCAATTTGTCCAGCAATAATTGCATTTTCATCAGCGTTTACCAGAACATCAAACCCACCTGCTTGAAACCCGCTTTCTCCGCTCATGTAAAGATATTTGAAAAGATTTGGCTCGTCAAACGCAAGATTTATGTAGGCTATTCCAAAATCCACAAAGGTTTCCATCCCGTTTTGCATACAAGAACGCATTTTCTCATTCGCATAATTCAAGGCATATTCAGCCAAAGCCTTGCGTAGCCCCTCCATATTTTCAAAATGCCATACAAGAGGCTGTGTAGAACAACCGATTTCTTTAGATAACGTCTTAATATTGATAGCGGAATATCCTTTACGGATAAGCATTTCTAGTGCCGCCTGTAAAATCATTTCTTTTGAAATCTGAACTTTTCTTGCCAATTTAGTACCTCCAAATTCCATAAACTATTTTATATAATTCTATTTATATTATAATCAAGACTTTTATTTTGTCAATCCATCTGAAGAAAAGTTTACAACTAAATCGAACTACCATCCGAAAAACGAAAATAAGTATCGCCTTTCCCCACTATATCGCTTATATTTCCTCCGATTTTTAATATAAAAGGGAGAGCAAGATACTTAATCCCTGCCCTCCGATTTCACTTTGTGCTACCACTTATGCGTAAATGATTTCATCATTCACAACCTCCCTCGCACATGCCCTTATGTTATTTAAGTGTTGTACCCATTCTAAGGCGTTTTCTTCCTTTAGCTGTTCTGTTTTTCAGAAATCCGTCAGCTTTCTGTGCCGTTACATAAAGGTTTCCTCCTTGTGTCGAATAGTCTAACGCATTGTGAATGACGTTCATAATTGCCCGTTCCAACAACAATTTATCTGCTTTGAAATATCCTTCACTTGTTCCTATTTCCATGTGCAGACATATCCCATTTATAATACACAATGAATTTGCCTGCGATTCAATCCGCTTCATATATTTAATTAGGTCAATATCTTCTAAATGCAGCTGATACCCCGTAACCGTCTGGGATATATCAATTAAGGTTCTAATATACAACTGCATCTGTTCCGAACTTTCTGTAATATACTTCGCATACAACTGTTGTTCATCATCAAGCTTTGTTTCGCTTATTAAATCTATATTGCCTTGAATTACTGTCAAAGGTGTTTTAAAATCATGGGAAAGTGCTGCAATCTGTTCTCTTTGTAATTGTTCTATTTTCCATTGCTGCTCTAAAGATGATTTTAAACTGTCTTTCATTTTTGAAATGGAGTACAGTACTGCGTTATACTCGCTTATTTCGGAACTTCCCACTTCAAAGTCAAGATTCTGATACTGAATTTGTTCTGTAGCCATAGTCAACGGTGCTAACTGTACTTTCAGCTTTTTGGAATATCGCAGCGTCAAAAAAAAACGCAAACGGCAATGCAGTTGATTCCTATGAGCATCAACAACAGGGTTTCGGGGGTGGGTAAATATTTCTGCATCCAGTCACTTTTATACTGTGAGCCTACATAATATTTTAATACACAATATTCTTCTTCCCTCGGTATGAATTGATATTGCGTCCTGCTTGTGAGGTCACTGTTTTCTCCAGTTTTTGCAAATTTTAATGCATTGCTCTGTTCTGTTACATCCATATTTGTATAAAGGATGTTGTAATCTGTATCAAGTATTAAATATTCACAATAGGATGGGATGGCAACTTTTGTAATATCTGGAGCTGCAGCAATGATTGGAGATATTTTTTGCACGGAATGTTCCGCATTATTGGCATAGGTCACATACCCTGCACTTGAAGCCAGTGCAAGAAGCAGGAAGGGAATTGCCACTGACAGGAACAGACCTGATATCAAAATGATTAAAAATCTCCAGAAAACTTTTTGCAATGAAATCAATTTTGCCTTTCCCATCTGTATCCAACCCCCCAGACTGTATTAATCGGAGCAATGCCGTATCCCGCCAGTTTACTGCGGATATTTCTTATATGTGTTGCGATTGTCAAATCATCACTGTCACTGTCAAACCCAAAGACCGCTTCATAAATCTGTTCCCTTGTGAATACCTGTCCGCTGTTTCTGGCTAAATACTCGCAAATCTCATATTCACTTTTGGTTAAGCTGATTTTTTCTCCTTTTACAGATAGTTCCTTTGAGGACAAATCAAACTTGATTTCCTGCTCAAATCCTAAAGTGTTATGATGCTCCCGCCTTTCCCGCCGCAGATGGGCAGAAACACGGGCTCTCAGTTCTCCTATTCGAAAAGGTTTTGTAATATAATCATCAGCCCCTAATCCTAACCCATAGATGATGTCTGTTTCCAAAACCTTTGCAGTAAGAAACAGAATCGGACAATCCACAAGCCCTCGGATTTTTTTGCAAAACATGAATCCATCAACATCTGGCATCATAATATCTAACAAAATCAAATCGTAATCTTTCAAGCGGTCTACCGCAACATCCGTTGCACTTCCACATATAGCAACAATATGACCATCTTTTTCCAAGCCATTCTTAACTAAGTCAAGAATGGCTTTTTCATCGTCAATTACCAACAACCGTGCCAATTTAAATCCTCCTTTATTTATCTGTCAATTCTGCAATAAAATATTTTTCATTGATATTTACTGCAATATCCGTTGTTCCCTCAAGCATATAAACATATCCATACCGCAATTTATCTCCTTCAACCGTTGTGATGTTTTGAGAAACCTGCCCAATTTCTTCACCTAAATCAGAGGCTTTTGTTGTTCTTTCTGTAATGGCGTATGTCTTTCCGTCAAAGCTTATCTCCGTATAATCAGCAGTATTCAGCTCATATTTTGGAAGAGTGTCATTCAGCGTATTATTCTTATCAGCCGTATCCAATATTTGATTGTTATTGCAGCCCGTGAAACAGACACTTAAAGCTATCAGACATACACATACCAACAGCATTTTCTTAATCATTTTCTTTTCCTCCGTCCCATAACTTAATCCAAATAATGCCGATAGCAAACAACACAAGTACCACCATTACATTTATTATAATCCCACCGTAAAATGAATTGCAACTCTGCAAATAAGCATTCCTGTCCGTGACAGAAAGACACCAGAAATCCATAAAGCGGACGCTCCACGCCCACGGAATATATTGCCAACATATATCCCCTAAACCCGTGAGCATAATTGCCGCCAATAAACTTCCTGCTATTCCAAGCCCCATAGAAGCACTTTTACCAAACATGAAAGCACACAGGAAATGTATCAGATATATAGGGGCAGTACCTAAAAGCAGAAGCCCTATAATCTGAATGCAGCCATTTATGGAAGCAAACGGAAAAAGGAGTGAAAAACAGGCAACAGCAACTACACAAAATAATAAGGAATTTATCATTAAGAAACATATTTCCCCGATATAAACGCTTACCCTTGACGGGACAGCACTCAATATAAATTGATACTGTCCTGCCCGACTTTCCTGCTGTGCAATGATTCCCACGGTGATTCCAATCAAAAACGGATATATGATACCCATCATTTCAAGAAAAGCACTTATCTTAAGTGTCCTGTCCCAATTTGAAATATGAAAATAGCCTGCAAATGCCAAAGCCAATACAAAAGGGACAAGTACATAAATAACACTCAGTATAGAACGCTTCGTTTTAAGACAATTCGCTCTTATACACCTTAATATTGTTCTCACTATTTTACCTCCTGCTGTGAAAAACTTTTAGCACTGAGCCTTAGCAAAGTGAAACTTAGTATCACGGAAAACAGTAATGCTAAAACAATCATCGCAACTGGCACTGGTAAATTACCTGCTTCTTCAGAAACAGGTACACCGTTTGGCAATATCCCAATTGCAGGAACCATTAAACGGGATATCCAACTATACGGGCAAAAAATCCAAAACTTAGTATTCGCCAGTGCTACCCCTAAGAATGAGCCTATTCCTGCATTTATCACAACTGTTGCAAATGCACCAACCTTTTTCGACAGCCACAAGCAGACTGGTATTTCCCACATAGATGCCACAATAATACAAAAGATGCCCGCTGTAGCCTGAATCAGCGATATACTGATTGGAATTTCGTAAATAAGGAAAACTGCCACGCCGCCAAGCATATTCAAACTTAAGAATACTAAGTTTGCTACAATGTCAAAAAGCAATATAACAGTCGCTTTTGCAATCCAGACATTTTCAAGCTTTATGGAAAGAGGAATAAGGTTTCTGTATTTCATCTTTCCCCCGTCCCGCTGCTCGCATATTGTACAAAGCAAAGTAAGGCAGCCTGGGAACAGCAAAATATACCACCAGTTAAATGAATTTTGCTGATACCACATTGGTGCAAACACATTCATAAGCAGCGTAATAACAGGGGCAAGGATAAGAAGTTTCATTACAAAAGTCCGTCTGTGTTTCATCCATTCTGAGCGTATATATTTTTTCATCCTGTTACCTCCTGCTTTCTTCAACGACTTTGAGAAACAGTTCCTCAAGATTTCCACTACGCTGCATTTCACCTTCATATCCAAGCGTACCGTTTGCAATAATGCCTATGTCATCTGCAATAAGCTGTACCTCCGAAAGAATATGACTTGACAATATAACTGTGAAATGCTATACTAAAGTTGTAACGGGAGTGGCTAATGGGATATAATCAAAATTACAAGAAAAGAGGTACTCAT
>QXXL01000294.1 GCA_009911505.1 Lachnospiraceae bacterium
ACCTCAAGGATTCATCTACACATATATTTTCGTATATGCAAATCTTTTTGGCAAGAGGTTTGTCAACAGCTCGAAAACGTCCCAAAGCGTCACCTACCGTCGACTATGGCGGCTTTTCCTGTGCCCGGGAACATCCCGGAGAAATGGAGGACTATATGGCATTTTTCGCATCCGCTATCACCACTTTGCAGACCCTTGTTATCGCGCTGGGCGCGGGCCTCGGCGTTTGGGGCGTTGTCAATCTGCTGGAGGGCTACGGCTCGGACAATCCTGGCTCCAATGCTCATGTACGGTAAAGAAGCAAGCAACCGAAAACAAGAGATAGACCGCCAGCACCACACTATTCCGAACCAAA
>QXXL01000295.1 GCA_009911505.1 Lachnospiraceae bacterium
TTACGGAATCCCTCTCATTCCTACCTACAAAAACATGATAAGGGCTAAACACTTTTTTCAATGTTTCTGTATTCTCTGGGGGAATAGCCCGTTTTTTCCTTGAAGCACTTCCCAAAATGGCTTAGTTGATGAAACCCAACGCTACTTACAATATTCCCTATCGGTTCATCTGTCTTTTTCAGAAGCAATGCGGCTTTTGACAAACGGTATTCAACAAGATATTTATACGGTGTTGTCTGCAAACTCACCTTAAAACACCTTAAACATTCCGTTTTGCTTACATTTGCGCTTGCAGCTAAATCCTCTAAAGTCAAATCTTCCGGGTAATGCTTTTCAATGTACCGAAGAAATTTCTGCATACGGATATTCATAATGTTTTCCTGTTGCTCTGGCGGCAAGGTGATATTTTTCCGTATGGCAAGCCAAAGCGATACAAGAAGAACCAAGACCTCATAAATATAAAATTCAGTCTTGTTTTTTTCCAGTTCAGATAATTGCCGTAATATGGATAATGCTTTTTCTCCCCAATCGGTACGACCTGTAAAGGGAAAAACTTGAAACTGTTCTATTTCCGTAACACTGTCAACAAACGCTTTTGCCGGACTGTTAAACGAAAATTCGAGGAAATGAGCCGGAAAGATAAAACTATTGTAATGACATTCACCAGCACGCTTTACGAAATGCACTACATTTTTGTTGATGAATACACCTTGCCCGGCTGCTATCTGAAAAGCATTATCAAGCGTTTTTACTTCAATCGCCCCGCTTAATACATAAATAAACTGTAAATCCTCATGCCAGTGCATGACTTGAAAGCCGGGATTCCTAGGATAACTCTTGTCATTGATAACATCAAGAACAAGATAGGGAAAATCCGTGTCTATGTTTAGGTTGACTGAATTGATATAGTCCTCTTTTTTACTTTCCATTTCACGCCGCCTTTTTGGAGATATGTTAATACTACCCCGTGATTTATTGATATTATTCCGCTCTTTTTCGTGATAAAATTATAGTTACCAAAACAGAAAATGTCAAGCGGAGGGAGGTGAGGGTTTTGTACTTTACATACGGTGATGATGAAATAGGCTATCTGAAACGGAAAGACCGGGTTTTAGGTGAGGTTATAGACAAAATCGGCTACATCAAACGTGAAGTTGATACGGATTTATTTTCGTCCGTTATACGCCATATTATCGGTCAGCAAATCTCTACTAAAGCACAGGCTACCATATGGCAACGTATGAAAGAGGATTTTGGGGAAGTTACAGCAGAAAATATTTTGGAAGCCGGGATTTCCAAGCTGCAATCTTTTGGAATGACTTTTCGCAAGGCTGAATATATTTCTGATTTTGCAGAAAAAGTACATAGCGGCATATTCGATTTACAGTCTATTGAACAAAAACCGGATATAGAAGCGATTAAGGAATTGACGGGCTTAAAGGGTATTGGCGTATGGACTGCGGAAATGATTTTGTTGTTTTGTCTGCAACGCCCCGATATTTTCAGTTTTGATGATTTAGCCATACAGCGGGGGCTTCGCATGGTTTACCACCACAGAAAAATTGACCGAAAGCTGTTTGAGAAGTACCGCCGCCGATTTAGTCCTTATTGCAGTACCGCCAGTTTATATTTTTGGGCTGTTGCAGGCGGGGCTATCCCGGAAATGAAAGACTATGCCCCAAGAAAAAAGGGAGGGAAGCATGGAAAGACAAGAAAAACTAAAAGCGATTCAAAACAGGGACAAGTCTTATAATGGCAAGTTTTACTATGGTGTAAAGACCACCAAAATCGTGTGCAATCCGGGCTGTCCGGCAAAGCTGCCATTAGAGAAAAACATTGTTTTATTTGACACGCTGGAAGATGCAATACAGGGCGGGTATCGTCCATGCAAAATATGTATGAAAACACGGAGGTAAAAGAAAATGGCGAATGTAATTGTATTGTTTGAGGTAACTATCAAAGAGGGCAAAGCAGACGATTATCTGAAAATGGCTGCGTCCTTGAAAGAAGAATTAGCAAAGGCAGACGGCTTTATTGCTTCGGAACGCTTTGAGAGCCTTTCCACAAAAGGGAAGCTGCTCAGTAAATCCGAGTGGAAAGACGAAGAAAGCGTTATGAAATGGCGCAATATGGAAAAACACCGTATGTGCCAGCAGAAAGGCAGAGAATGTGATTTTTCTGAATATAAAATCACGGTTGTTACTCCTTTGCGCTGCTATACAATGAACATGAGGGAAGAAGCCCCTACGGATTCTAACCAGTTTTTTAATCTGTAAAGGGGGATAAAAATGCAATATACAAGTCATTATGAATCACCAGTTGGAGGGATTCTCCTTGCGGCAGACCGGGTAGGATTGACCGGGCTTTGGTTTGACGGTGAAAAGTATTATGCCAACCGCCTTGACCCGGAACATGAGGAAAGAAACCTACCGATTTTTGAAGATGTGAAACGCTGGCTAACAATTTATTTTTCCGGGCGTGAACCGGATTTTATGCCACCGCTTCATGTGATCGGCTCCACTTTCCAGCTTGCGGTATGGGAAATTCTGCGGAAAATTCCATATGGAAAAACCATGACCTATGGAGAGATTGCAAAAATAATTGCCAAACAACAGGGATTGCCCCGTATGTCCGCACAGGCTGTAGGAGGGGCTGTAGGACATAACGAAATCTCAATCATCATTCCATGCCACAGAGTTGTAGGAACAAATGGAAGTTTGACCGGGTATGCCGGGGGAATTGACAAAAAAGTAAAACTGCTGAATTTAGAAAAAGCAGATATGGAGAATTTATTTGTTCCAAAGAAAGGAACTGCATTATGAAACCTAAAAATATTGAACTCATTCACCGTTCTTTTGAAATCCAAGCCCCCAACTTCAACAGTGCTTCTATGAATTTTTCGGGCAAGGATTATCTGAACGATACAATATCCAGCGTCCAGCCTAAAGAATCGGATATAATGCTGGAAATAGCCGCCGGAACTTGTGCTTGTGGACGTGCCTTTGCGCCGTATTTGCAGACAGTGATATGCTTAGATACAACCACCGCCATGCTGCAAATCGGCAAACAGGCGGCACAGGACAGCCGTTTAGACAATATGGTTTTTGTGAAAGGAAATGCGGAGGAATTACCGTTTTTAGACAACAGCTTTGATATTCTTTTTTCCCGCCTTGCATTTCACCATTTTACAGACATAGAAAGTATTTTTCGTGAAATGGTGCGTGTGCTGAAGCCGGGAGGAAAATTTGTATTGATTGATATGGAAGCGGCAGAAGAAACATTGCGAAAAAGCGAAGATGAAATCGAAACCTTGCGTGACCCCTCTCATGTAAAAAATTTGAGCCGGAATGAAATGCTGGAATTGTTTTCAGGCTGCAATCTTTCCGTCACGAAATGCGAAGTAACAGAAATGCCAACGTATTTGAATAATTGGCTGGAATTAACAAAAACACCAGATAATATCCGCCAGCTAATTTATGAGCGTTTGACAGCGGATATAAAAGGACAGGAAAAGACGGGTTTTTATCCATATCAGACCGACCGGGGAGTTTGCTTTAATCAAAAATGGGTTTTAATTGTGGGGATAAAGCCTACTTAGCAATTATTAATTCCCTTTGAGGGAGGAAAGGGGGAATTTCCGTGAATTGCACAGAAGCATACAAGGAACATATCGAATACACATTTAACGCCTTTTGCAGAGTGGTCATATACTATGCGGCTATCAACGCATGGCGTGACAGGGATAAACGGCGGCAAAGGGAAATATCTTTTGAATACCTCACCGAAGAAAAATTTTATCCATTCTGTACATCAGACACCTATTTCATAGACCCCTACAAGCAATACCCTGTTACGATATGCGGTCAGAGGGTTATCCTCACAAACGGGGAGCTTGCCGAAGCACTGTCCTCTCTGCCGGAGAAAAAGAGGGAAATCATTTACCTTTACTTTTTCGGGCATTACACACAACAGGAAATCGGAGAAATATACGGACGTTGCCGGAGTACGGCATGGCATCACATACACAGTGCCTTGCAAATGCTGCATGAAGAAATGGAGGTGCTTTTCCGTGAGGAATCCTAAAC
>QXXL01000296.1 GCA_009911505.1 Lachnospiraceae bacterium
CATTGTCAGAGCGACCAGCGGAGAGCCGGAAGCCGTGGACGAGGTTTTACGGCATTACGGCAAGCGAATCCGGCTTGCTTCCCTTGAAAACGGGCACATCAACAAGGACACCGAGGACAACATAAAACGGCGGCTTATCGCTGCCCTGTTCCAGTTCCGCTTTGATGAACAGCCATACAAAAAAACTGAATAACCGCCGCCCATCACAGCGGCACACCAAGACAGGAAATCAAGAAAAGGTTTCCTGTTTTTTTGCGTATATTTTCGGCGTTTTTGAAAAACTGCCGTATTGCCCCACGAAAAGGAAAACAGGACACGCTCTTTGTTTGGCAGTTTTCAATTTTCGGTGGTGTGGGGAATGAAAGGAAAATGAAGAAATTTCTGAAAATTCCCGCCTATCCGGGCTTGTGTGGTGTTGTAAGGAATGAGGGGAAATTTTCGCAAATCAACGTCCATTCTGCTTTTTGCTGGTTTGTAGGTATTGGGGAGAGAAATTTTCCGTAGCTTTGGCAAAATCTTTCCGTGTGGCACTAAAGGTATTGAGAGAAATTTTCGCCGGAACGCAACAAACCAGCCGCCAATAGCCGGATAGTAAGTGAACAGACCACACAGCGCAGTTTCTTAGAG
>QXXL01000297.1 GCA_009911505.1 Lachnospiraceae bacterium
TAAGTCAAGCATACGCCCGGTTATCACCGTTTCCCCGGTCAATGATGAACTGCTTTCTGCCGTTGGGAAACTCACAGCCGAATACGGGAAAATCGGCGGCAACTTGAACCAGATTGCCCGCTGTCTGAACGAGTACGGCGCACCCTATAACGCCCTCTCCCAAGAGGTACGAGCCACCACAGCGGAGCTTGCCGCCTTGAAGTTTGAAGTCTTGCAGAAAGTAGGTGAAGCCGTTGGCAACATTCAAACATAT
>QXXL01000298.1 GCA_009911505.1 Lachnospiraceae bacterium
TTACGGAGCTGCCGAGCAGTACCTAACCTTTGAGCATGACGAGTTTACCATGAAGCCCACACTGGACGGAAACGGGCAGCTTGTTATCCGTGACGATTACCGCATTTCCTCTTTGAATTGCGGTGAGGAAGATTTTGCAATCGCCTGTATGCGTTCCAATCTGAAATACGGCAAGAACCAGAAACGGGAGGACGTAAAGAGCCACCATTACATTATCAGTTTTGACCCCCGTGACGCACCAGACAACGGCTTGACCGTAGACCGGGCGCAAGCGTTGGGCGAGGAATTTTGCAAGACACATTTCCCCGGACACCAAGCCCTTGTATGCACCCACCCGGACGGGCATAACCACAGCGGCAACATCCATGTGCATATCGTAATCAATTCCCTACGGATTGCGGAAGTGCCATTGCTGCCGTACATGGAAAGACCAGCCGACACAAGGGAGGGCTGCAAGCACCGCTGTACGGACGCAGCTATGGAGTATTTCAAAGC
>QXXL01000299.1 GCA_009911505.1 Lachnospiraceae bacterium
AATGTGCCACCGGGAAAACCTCTATCAGATTGACTTGCTGAATGGGAGCAAGAACCGCATTACCGAGCGTGAGTATTGGGCGAAACGGAAAGGACAAGCCGCACTGGATAAGGAGAACGCTTCCCAAGTCGCCACGGGAGAGCCGCCCAAACAGACCAAGTTTGAAACCGACAAGGAGAAATTACGGCGCACAATCCGAGCCGTCCTGTCCTCTGCCGTTTCCTTTGAGGATTTTTCCGGGAAGCTGCTACAACAGGGCGTGACCGTCAAGGAGAGCCGGGGGCGGCTATCCTATCTCACGCCGGACAGGACGAAGCCCATCACCGCCCGGAAACTGGGTGATGATTTTGACCGTGCCGCCGTACTGGAAGCACTCACCCAAAACGCACAGAACGCCGCCAGAGCCGCCGAAAAGCCCCTACCCAAACAGGAATACCCCCGGAGCATAAAAGACCGCTTACAGCGCAACAAAGCCGCTGTAAACGCCCCGAAAAATGACGGAGTACAACGCATGGTAGACCGGGAAGCGAAGCGAGCCGAGGGCAAGGGTATAGGATATGACCGCTGGGCGGCTGTTCACAATCTAAAGCAAATGGCGGCTACCATGAGCGTTTACGAGGAATCCGGCTTTTCTTCCCCGGAGGAATTGGAAGCCGCCCTTGCCGCCGCCAGCGCAGAGCTGTCAAACGTCCATGCGGAACTAAAAGCCGTGGAAAGCACTTTGCGGGAGAAAAAGGACTTGCAGAATGATTTTGTCAAGATTAGTTGACACATTTTCCTCAAGGATTTTGTATCCTATGCTGCTTCTTTCAGGGAATCAT
>QXXL01000300.1 GCA_009911505.1 Lachnospiraceae bacterium
GCCGCCGCTGTCCGTATGTGGGCAAAACGTGACAGGAAAGGCACAGGAAAGAAAGGAATCCCCGATTATTCCTACAAAGAGGGCGAGAGCCTTTGACCGCATAGACACAACGCCCCGTAAACAGGGCGTAAAAGACCATGAACAAGGAGGAAGATTTTATGAGTGATTACGATAACGCCATTTTCCGGCTTGCCACGTCACAGGAAGCAGAGCCGGAGGACTACACGGG
>QXXL01000301.1 GCA_009911505.1 Lachnospiraceae bacterium
GACCTTTTTCGGACGTGACCGACACCCCAAAGAATGTGACTGCCAGAGAAAACGCCGGGAAAAGCTGGAAGCCAGCCACCGGGAATACAAGCACCGGGAGGAAGTGGAACGGCTGAAACGAAAGGGATTTACCGACCCGGCTATGCGGGAATGGACGTTTGAAAACGACAACGGGAAATGCCCCCAAATGCACAAAGCCCATGCCTATGTGGAGTGTTGGGAGGAAATGAAAGCCGGGAATATCGGCTATCTGTTATGGGGCATGGTAGGCACAGGCAAAAGCTATTT
>QXXL01000302.1 GCA_009911505.1 Lachnospiraceae bacterium
CAAGAGGTTTCCGTGTGCATGACAAACTTTGCCCTTATCCTCAACGACCTTGCCGCCAGCTACAAGGACAGGAACGAGTACATAGCCCGCCTTTGCAGCTTCCCGCTGCTTATCCTTGACGATTTCGGCATGGAGCGTGGCACGGAATACGGGCTTGAACAGGTTTACAACGTGATAGACAGCCGATACCGCAGCCAAAAGCCGCTGATTGTCACAACAAATTTGACGCTGGAAGAATTGCAGAACCCGGAGGACACCGCCCACGCCCGCATTTATGACCGCCTTACAGAAAT
>QXXL01000303.1 GCA_009911505.1 Lachnospiraceae bacterium
GAGCAAGGGAGAAAATGGAACGCCTTAAAACGCTGCTGAACGGAAAGGAGATTTGCCTATGACCGACACCACGAAGAAAGACCGCCCCACCCGCCGCCCGGATTGCGTGACCGAAGTACGCAGAGGAAACACCGTCCTTGTGGTTTCCGGCTACTTCAAACAAGGCACTACCGCCACCGCCGCCGACAAGATGATGAAAGTGCTGGAAGCGGAAAGCGCAGCCGGACACAAGCCAGTTTACACAGCATAAGGCAGAAAACAAAAGCGGTCATGCCGTGGAGTATGACCGCTGGAACAG
The DNA here is from genome assembly GCA_009911505.1 of Lachnospiraceae bacterium. Taxonomy (GTDB): domain Bacteria; phylum Bacillota; class Clostridia; order Lachnospirales; family Lachnospiraceae; genus Roseburia_B. The sequence continues at coordinate 299 of QXXL01000303.1, forward strand.
GGGATTCATGTTTGTGGTTCGCAATCTTTCAAGAAAAAGCGCAATGACATAACTGTAACCGCTATTTTGTATTTGGTTTCTTCAGATACCTTTTGGGGCGGATTTGCTAAAAGTTTTTCAACATCATTTGTTTCCACACCTGCCATAGCAGCAACCGTTTTTTCAGACAAACCATGATGTGAAATAAGCACTTCTAAAAATGCGCTTAATTTCAAATCTTTGTCCACTGTTGCGCTTGCATAAAGGAACGAGATTTTGTTAAAAAGGTTAAACCGATATTTGCAATCGTCCGGCAGAAAATTTATGTTTCCATTCGATAAATCCTCTATCCTGTCCAGAGGTAATCCTAAATATTGGGAAAGCGTGTTTTTGTTAAAACTGTATACGGTAATCAGTTCCTTTAACTGCTCTGTTACATTGTCTTTTTCGTCCATGTTGACCCTCTCCATCTGTAAATTGGTTTTTAGTTTTAATAAAGTATAACACATGAACCCCAAATTTTCCATCATGTATTTATTGCGATAAACCTTAATAAAAAAACGTGATATTTTTCGACATAAAGTAGCAAAAGGACTGTACAGCCAGCCCCGCCCTATGGTATAATAAACTTATGGAATAGTGGGGCTGGCTGTCGGAAACGGAGGACATTATGTTAAGACAGACCACCCAACAACTCATTACCGCCCTTTATCCGAGATTGTCGCACGAGGACGAGCTTTCCGGGGAATCCAATTCCATAAGCAACCAGAAGCGGATTCTGGAAGCCTACGCCAAACAGAACGGCTTTACGAATCTGAAATGGTACACGGACGACGGATTCTCCGGGGCAAATTTCCAAAGACCCGGCTTCCAGTCCATGCTTGCCGACATTGA
>QXXL01000304.1 GCA_009911505.1 Lachnospiraceae bacterium
GCGTGTACAGGAGCTACGCAAGCAGCGCAAACGCCCTAACCGCTATGATGAAGTGGGCTTGTTCTCCGGCATACTCTTTTGTGCGGATTGCGGCAGCGTCATGTACCAGCAGAGGTATCAGACAGATAAACGGAAACAGGACTGCTACATATGCGGCAGCTACAAGAAGCGCACGGCAGACTGTACGGCGCACTTTATCCGCACCGA
>QXXL01000305.1 GCA_009911505.1 Lachnospiraceae bacterium
TTGCCCGACTAAAGCCCGACCCGTCCGGCAGTCAGCCGGACAGGGAACGGCAAAATTTTTCACACTTCTTTTACTTCTTTATCTCACATGAGCAAAATCACAGGGAATCAAGCAGCTTATGAGTGGAGGGGGCATTATCATTGTGGCGCAGACGGTGATTCCACAGCTCTCCAGCCTGTTTTCATAAGATAAATGGGCGGCATCATAGACAAAATCACTGATTTCATAAAGGAGATGCTGCAAGGGTGGGTGCTTAATAACCTTGATACCATGTTTTCCGATGTCAATGATAAGGTCGGCACGATTGCGGGGGAGGTCAGCAAGACGCCAAGCACTTGGAACGCCGGAATATTCAGCATGATACGGACGCTTTCGGAAAACGTGGTAGTCCCCATAGCAGGCATGATAATCAGTTTTGTGCTGATCTATGAGCTGATAACAATGGTAATCGACAAAAACAATATGCATGACTTTGATACAAGCCTGTTCTTCCGTTTTTTATTTAAGGCTTGTATCGCTGTCATGCTGCTTTCCAAGACCTTTGATATAGTCATGGCGGTGTTTGATGTGGGAAGCCATGTGGTGACGCAAGCGGCATCTTCCATATCCGGCTCCACAAGCCTTGACGTACAGGCTACCCTTACCACCATGTTCAACAACCAGATTGATACAATGGGGATAGGGGAGCTTATCGGTCTTGGTCTGGAAACTATGGTCATCAGCTTATGTATGAAAATCATGTCCGTCCTCATCACCGTCATTCTATACGGGCGCATGATTGAAATATACCTTTATGTGTCAGTTGCCCCAATCCCGGCAGCGACAGTCACCAACCGGGAATGGGGTACAATCGGGACGAATTATTTAAAAGGGCTTGTCGCACTTGCCTTTCAGGGGTTCTTCATCATGGTGTGCGTGGCGATCTATGCTGTGCTTGTGGCAAGCGTGGCAGTGGCAGGCAACCTGCACAGCGCATTGTGGTCGGTTGCGGCATATACCGTAATCCTCTGTTTCAGCTTATTCAAGACAGGCTCATTATCGAAATCAATTTTCAATGCCCATTGAGTACAAAAATACTGTGCTTGGCGGGCATTTCCCACGAAAGGAGCAGACTATGGCAATATCCGTACCAGTGCCAAAAGACCTGAGTGGAATCAAGACAAAAGTGGCGTTGAACCTCACCAAAAGGCAGATTATCTGCTTTTCGGGGGCTGCACTTGTGGGAGTGCCTTTATATTTCCTTACCAAAGGGGTATTGGGGACACAGGGGGCGGCGCTTATCATGGTGGGCGCAATGCTGCCATTCTTCTTTTTGGCAATGTATGAAAAAGACGGTTTCCCGGCAGAGAAGATTTTATACTTCATGCTCCGGCAGAAGGTACTCACGCCGGGAATCAGACCGTATAAATCGGAAAACCTCTACAAGCAGTTGGAGGAACGGGAAAAAATAAGGAGGGAGGTATGTTTCCTTGAAGAAAAAGCAAAAGGCAGAAGCGGAAAAGCAGAAGCCGGGAAAAAATAGACAGACGCCGGAAAAGGCGGGACTGACCTTATCGGAAAAGAAACGCCTTGCGGAGCTGAAACGTGCGCTTGCCGGGAACAGCAAGGAGCAGGCGAAGCCGGACACCGCACAGAAAACCATTACATTCAAAAAAATGTACCGGGACGGCATCTGTCAGGTGGCGGACAGATATTACACGAAAATGGTGGAGTTTTTTGACATCAACTATGACTTGCTGGAGGTGGAGGATCAGGCGGATATTCTGGAGGAATACAGCAAACTGATTAACTACTTCGATCCGTCCATAAAGTTCCAGTTGTTCTTATTTAACAGGCAGGTCAGCGAGCAGGCTCTTGCGGAGCAGTTTGACATTCCTCTGCAGGCGGATGATTTTGACGATATTCGTGACGAGTATACGCATATGCTAAAGCACCAGTCGGCAAAGGGCAATAACGGTATCATCAAGTCAAAGTACCTGATTTTCGGCGTGGAAAGCGCCGGGTACAGGGAAGCAAAGAGCAAGTTAGGCAATATCGAGAAAGACGTGGTGCGCAATTTAAACAATATTGGCACAAACGCCAGAGGTCTTGACGGGAAGGAAAGGCTGCGTATTCTGCATGAGTATTTTAATCAGGGTACAATGGAGCCTTTCCGTTTTTCGTTTAAGGAGCTGTCAGAGTCCGGGAAGTCGGTCAAGGACTATATTGCGCCGCCGGGGTTTGATTTCCGCTATCCGAGCCGCTTCAAGTCCGGCAGCATCTACGGGAGCGTGTCTTACCTTGACATGATTGCGCCGAAGTTTACGGACGAGATGGTGAAAAAGCTGCTGGATATTGATGACAACCTTACCCTTACCATGCATATGCAGACCATTGATCCGGTAGAGGCAATCAAGATGATAAAACGTGCGCTCACCGACATTCAGAAAATGAAGATAGAGGAACAGAAGAAAGCTGTGAGAAGCGGCTACGATATGGATATTCTGCCTACGGACATCGTGACTTATGAGAAGGACACGCTGGAGCTTTTAGACGATTTGAACACAAGCAACCAGAAACTTATCAAGATGACCTTCCTCATTACCTGTTACGGGAGGACGAAGCGGGAACTGGAGAACCTGACGCAGAGGGTGTCCGGCATTATCCAGCAGGCAAATTGCAACCTCAGATGCTTGCAGTATTTACAGGAACAGGGGTTAATGGCGAGTGCGCCGATTGGCTGTAATGAGGTGGGGATTGAAAGGAACCTCACCACAAAAAGCGCCGCTGTGCTTGTACCGTTCTGCACACAGGAGCTTTTCATGCCCGCACCCGCCATTTATTACGGTCTGAACGCACTTTCCAACAACATGATTATGGCAGACCGGAAAAGGCTGCGGACACCAAATGGCGTGATTTTAGGCACACCCGGCAGCGGTAAATCATTCAGCGCAAAGCGTGAGATTTTATCCTGTTTCCTTATCACAAAGGACGATATTATTGTCTGCGATCCGGAGGGCGAGGCGCGACAAGAAGTCGCATAATAAATTGCTGGTCGTCAGCTACCCTATCCATTTGGGGTAATCCTACCACAAT
>QXXL01000032.1 GCA_009911505.1 Lachnospiraceae bacterium
CCATGTAAAACCGGCAGCTTTGAAAACTGCCGGTAAGAAAATTTTATAAAACTTACACATTTTTCTTGACAAACCCCTGTAAAAAATCTTGTGTCTATGAAAAATAGGATTTCCTGATAGGAATTAGATATGTAAGCTTTATTTGTAGTTTTTTTGTTTTTGTTGTCGTCGATTTCCTGTCGATTTATCCTTTGTATTTATAGTATAACCATATCTGGAAAGTTTATACATTTTAATTCGTTTTTTTGCATGGTTTTTAAGGCCCTGTATATATTGCTTTTTCGTGGGCTCTGCCCAGAACCTACCCTTTGGGTACACCCGGCCTCCGGAATAAAAGAAGCAATTTCAGGCAATACTACAGGTACCGATGGAATAAGAAAGGTGGGATGGCAAGGCATTTGAGCTGATGCCACCCCTTTTTTTTTACAGATAATCTTCCAGACGCTCCCCGTAAAGAAGAAATTGGCGGCAATTTTTTGCTGTTCAAGTTTTTGCTTATAAATTTGGAATTTCGTGGTTATCAGGCGGTCGATGTCTATATTTTTGCTGTATACACAGCTATGTTCCAAAAGGTATATCCATTTAATAATGGAGAATATTCCCCTCATCTCTGGGCGGATTTGCCTTTTCCCTGTATCTGTTTTTTTAGAAAGGAATGCATCTGTGGATTTGCGTTTTAAGAAAATTTCAGCAAAATCATCACAGTTTAACCGTTTCTCTGCCAGTTTATAAAATTGGTTAAAAAAGTTCCCAAAAGAATAAACCTTGCCTTTATAATTTAGAATTATTTTATCATCGGCTGTGGATATGTCAACCTTGGCAAGCTCTGCCACAACGCGTTGGAAATGCTGTTGGGTAGATAGTATTTTTAGGAATAGAAAGTGTTTTTGCCTGCAAAATTCCAATGGCATACGGTTCATGAGCATAAGGGCATCGAACCATTTTGTATATTCATTGAGCATGAAAGAAGACAAGATAATATCCATTTTAGCATTGTAAATACAGAATTCATTTCGCATTTTATATGTTTCGTTAAAATAATCGAAACATGAATATGTGAAAGTGAAGCCATTGTCTTTCATGGCAAACAAATATTTTGCCAACTCTTTTACATCCGTATTGTTAATGGAATCGAGATAGCTGTTGAGTTCCTCGCTATAGTTATAGCGGTTCAAGATTTCATTTTCTCTCTTGCTAAAACGCGTTGGCATAGAGTATATGGAACGCCTGTCATAAAAGTCTACTTTTTCCAGAAGGATAAACTTTAGGAAAAGCGTGCTGGATGTTTCATTAATGTTTTGCATTTTGCGAATAATCTTTTTTGGGGCATTATTTTTTTCGCGGAGTTTTTTAAGGGATAGGTCCTTCTCCTTTTTTCCGTTTGGATTCATGGTATTTATGATAAAAGTAGTGATTGCAGGCATAAAGGTGAAAGCGGCGGAAGGGATTATTTTCATATAATCGATAAAATCAGCATATAAGCAATCATATGTTTGTGTGGGGGTTTATAAAAAAATAGTTGTACAGGGAAGCAGATGACGCCCGTTTTTCCCATATGTTATCTTCGTATGAATGGGGAATATCAATATATGTATTGCAGGAAGGCAGCAGCATATTTTTTTTCTCTGTTAAATACTGTGCAGAAAAACACATATCTGTTATCCATAAATATAAAATAAAAATAATCCGGTCCGTTAAAGACAGGGCATTAAGATAATATTTAGTAGACGTTGCTTCTTTTAAATAAGATTCTAATTCAGAGTCAGGAATTGGCTTGCCTGCTACTGGCGTAACGTTTACATTGCGCACATATGGGATAATATAATCCAGAATATTGTTCTTTAGGGATCCTTTATAAGAAGCATAGGATAACTTCGCATAAAAGTATAGTAAAAAAGCGTATTCGGTTTGCTGTGAATGGATGGAATTTGGAATTTCCTCTAATGCATATTGGTAGATGCGCTTTTCATAGTCTTTGCTAGAGATATTGGCTGGTTCGGGATAAAGTTTTTTATAATTATTTTTTATAAGAGACTCAAGAAAAGTGGAATCTTTCTCGTATTTTTTTGCAATGATCCATCTAAGGAAATCTAAATCTGGATTTGAGGTATTAAAAAAGTCTAATGAAATTTTGTCTAAATAATTTATCATAACACATAGTCCTCTTATTATCAATGATCAGCGCCCGAAAAATAGAAAAATAGTTTGGGGTGGTACAAATGGTTCTTTTTATTTTTTTTATTATAATCTAAGTGTATCAAACAGGAAGAAAAAAATCACTAAAAAATTTGGAGGGAGGTAATGAACTGAGAAATTTTATCAGCGATTATTTTGATGAAGGGCGTTTATACAATCTTGAACCGGGACATCCCATATGCATTAATGCTCTGCCGGACAGTGGGAAGACGACCTTTGTTTTGCAAAAAATTTGTGATTGTGCACGAAGGAGTGGGGAAAATGTTCTTTTGTTTGTGAATCGGAAGGCATTGTTTGGAGAACTTCATTTCAAGATGTTGGAGGTGGAGCTGGAAAAGGAAATCTCAGACAGTGGTTTGCAGATTTTGGAAATTCAAAGCATAGAAGGAAGTGGCAAAAAGGCTCAAAAATTGCGGGAAAAGATTAAAGGATACAAGTACATCTGTGTGGACGAGTGCCATTATTTTGTACAGGATGCAAGGTTTAATCCACGCACACAGGTGTCTTTTGAAACTTTAACGGAGCTGTTACCTTCGCACATTTTCTTTTTTCTTTCGGCCACTCCCAGAGAATTCATTGATGTAATGAATAAGAAACTGGATTACATGTACCAGCTGGCACTACAAAAATATGAGGGAGATGTTAGGTGTTATGAGGAAAGGTTGGATAAAAAAAGGCAAGAATTTGAGGATTTGCTTTTGGAGAACAACCCCCAAAAATATGGCCCGCTTTCTTGCTTAATGGAAGTGGATGAAGATTTTGAAAAATGGAAACAGGGAGAACAGATTTTTCCTCCTGAGAAACCGGTTCGGATAGAGTTGGAGATATTCAATGAGATTGCTCCTGATTATTCTAGCGTAGATATTTGGCATTTTCGGAATTTGGATGACTTGATTCCGCGTATTACGCAGGATAAAGGAAATTATCTAATCTTCGTCAATTCTAAGAAGGAGGGGAGGCGGATAAAAAAGCTTTTAAATAAAAAATTTAAGGAGCAAGCAGGCATCCAGAAATCTAAAAATAGAGCGGTTTTTGTTGACAGCAATTATCAATCTGAACAAAATGCAAAGAATGTTGTGAAAAAGATTATCGAACAGGGGAAGCTGAAGGTGAAGGTTTTGATTACAACAAGCGTGCTGGACAATGGAATCAATATTCTTGACCATAAGTTATCTAATCTGGTCCTGACGACGTTTGATGATATTGATGCGATTCAAATGATTGGAAGAAAACGGTTGCGAGATGGAGAGCGGCTGAACCTCTACTTGCCATATGGCGCAGCAAAGTTTTTTTCAAGACAGCTAAGGACTGTCATACATAATTATGAATGCGTCAGAACTATTGCAAATACGAGTTTTTCTGTAACTTCTGACTATTTGTTAGGTAGCAGGGAACTGTTAAAACTGAAAGATAACTTTTTCTATAAAAATTCAGAGGGTAGATGGAATCTGGGGAAAATTTCGTTTTTCAAGTTATACCGCCAGTATAGTTATGCAAAAAAAATTCTGGATGGATTGGAGAAAGACGAAAACTTCTTTTTGAAACACCAATATCATCTGCTCGGCTTAGAATTAACAGAGGATGATATTGTACAAAAAGATGTCAACAAGGGTGGCAAAAGGGCAAAAGTGGAAATTGAACTGCGGAAAATTAAGGAGCAGGATTTCCCGATAATCGGGAAAGAAAGGTTTGACATACTTGCAAATAGTATTATATCTGATTTTGGAGAAAAGAACAATGCGAAGCCATTTCGGCGTTTGAATAAATTGCTGCAGGAATTGGGACTGTCGGAGCAGTTTGAGAGTATGTCGCTTGGAAATAGGATGCTTTATTATTTGGCTGGTATGTCATTCCCATCTTTGCGAGATTCATGCGCAACGAAGGAGGTTATTGCAAGCAAGATCGAATTTGTACAAGGCGATTTTCAAGAAGTTTATCAGACCTTGTTTGTGGAAGATATTCCAGAAATTTTCATAAATAATGCAGATTCTCTTGGGAAATTTGTGAACGAAACATTGAAAAGAAGGGGATTGGGGATAACTATTCAACGGAAGAAAAATGGAAATTATGAAGTTAGGGAGAAATCAATAACAGCGAAAATTGAGTGATTGCAATGACATATTATTTTCCATAGCAGGATAGAAAGGAGTTGAATTTTTATGGAGAGACAGGTGTACATGGCATCTGATATCCAAAAGGCATTGGGGATCGGAAAGACAAAAACATACGAATTTTTAAATGAAGTTTATGAGCAGAAAGAGCCGCCTTTTCGTGTCATCAAGGTGGGAAATTCTGTGCGAGTACTTAAAAAGTCATTTGACAGTTGGGTGAATGCAGCAAATAACTGACAGGAAGTATTGGAAGGAGGTGAGCCTGGTGGCTGACAGAAAAGGTGTCGCATTCTTTGAAAGAGGCAGTTGGTATCATCGATTTAAGCTGTTCCAGGAGGATGGCACGACAAAGTATTCTAAAAAAGGCGGATTTAAAACTGCAAGGGAAGCGGAACAAAGTTACCGCAAATGTGAAGCGGAATACAAAAAAGCTTACCGGGCTTACCATGCCGCATCAATGGGGGAGCTTGATTTAAAAGAGTATTTGGTCTTTTGGTTGGATGAGATATATCGTGCAAGGATTGAAAATACAACGTATATGCTTGCGTCGTATGTGTTATATGATCTGCTTTTCCCGAATATGGAGCATGGCATCAAACTGAGGCATATGAACGTGGAGTATCTGGACTCGCTTTTGAAAAAAGCATCAAAGTCCTGCGGATCAGCTGGAAACAAGTGCAGGGAACTTTTGAATATTGCAATGAAAGATGCAGCAGCGGAAGGATTTATAAACCGCAATCCGGTTCCGGATACAAAGCCTTACAAAAGGAAGAAACCCAAAATTGCCGTGCTTGGGAAGGAGAAAATGAAGCTGTTTCTTGAAAAAGCCTCAGGGAACAACTGGTATCTGGAAATTCTGCTTGGATTATTTATGGGGCTTAGGAAGGGGGAGATTAGCGGGTTGAAATTCAGTGATGTTGATGTGGAAAACCGGACACTTCGGATTGAGAGGCAGGTTACAGCGAATCCGTATGTGGAAAAGGGCGCTTCAAAAACCGTAAAGTATGGGCTGGTTGAGAAAGAGCCGAAAACCAGGAACAGTTATCGGGTGCTCCGGGTTCCAGAGGCTATCATGGATGAAATACTGAAACGGAAACGCCAGAATGATTTGAAAAAGGAACAGTTTGGAGAAAAGTATATGGATCATGATTACCTTTCCTGTGCAGAAAATGGCGCTCCACATTCTGCATCTGCATTGAATAATGCTTTGACAAAGCTATGTAGCAGAAATGGATTTCCGCATCTGACGGTTCACAGCCTGCGGCATATGTATGCGACCATACTGACCGAGCAGGGCGTGCCGCTGGTGAAGGTCAGTGCACTCCTGGGGCATAGCTCCGTACATACTACGTTTGAATATTACTGTGAAGTCATGGATGAGAATGAAAAAATAATAGGGTTTATGAACGATTTGTTCGTGCCGGGAGGAGGGAATGAAAATGTTTGACATGGAGCTGCGGGATTATACCGACTGGGATGTGCAGTCGGTGTTCAAAAGAAGTGACAGAGGCAAATACGCTTACCGTGTCGTCCTATATTTTAAGGACGGCACGAAACGGAAGAAAATGTATTCTGGCTTTGCAACGAAGAAAGAAGCTGAGGATGCGAGAAAATTCACAATGGGCGAGCTTGCAAATGGGACATTTATTGTGAATGATAACATCAGGCTGAAGGATTTTCTGGAATATTGGCTTGAATACGACATCAGGAAAAGGGTGCAGAGCAGCAATACTTATGATTCCTATTCCAACATCGCCAAACATCATATCAGTCCGCTCATTGGCAGCAAAAAACTGACAGAGATTAACAAAGGAGACGTTCAGAAATTGTATCAAGACCGTGCCAGATATTCCAAATCCATTGCAAGGCTGGTCAAAACAGTGATGAACGTTTCTTTGCGCTATGCGCTGTCCTATAAGCTGATAAACACAAATCCGGCAGAAGGAATGGAACTGCCCAAAACAGTGGAGAGGAAACCTTATCATACGAGGAATATTGATACGGCAAAGACGCTGAAGATGGATCAAATCCTGCTGCTGCTTGAGGAAAGCAAGAATACCCCTATCCATATGCAGGTGCTGTTCAATGTGCTTATGGGGCTTCGGAGGCAGGAGATCAATGCCGTCAAGTATTCTGATGTGGATTATGTGAACCGGACCCTTTCTGTGGAGCGGCAGCTTGGAAAAGAACTTGACCGCAGCCCAAGTGGCCAAAACAGGGGAAGGACGAAGTGTGAGCTTCCGCTTAAGACTCCATCCAGCAGGAGAATCCTTCCGATTCCGGACTATGTGTTTGAGATGATTCTGGAAGAACGTAAGAAATATGAGAAATGGAGAAGCCGCAGAAAGGCTGTTTTCCATGATGACGGCTATATCTGCTGTTCCAGCTACAGCGGCAAACCGAGAAGCAAGGACTTTCATTGGAGACACTATAAGGAACTTCTGAAAAGGGCGGGACTTCCGGATATCCGCTGGCATGACCTCAGAAGCACCTACTGTACACTGCTTTTGAACAATGACTTTAGCCCGGAAGCGGTATCAAGGCTTATGGGTCATGCTGGGGAACTGATTACGATTGATGTATATGGAGATAATACGAATATCATTCCAGAAGAGATGCCAGAGTTAATCTCATACATGGAAGAAGTCATGCCGAAAAAAACAGTGAAGGGCATTGCTGCGGAAATAAGTGAGGAGGAAGTTCTGGAAACGATGATTGATATGGAGGACTTTTTCGGGGAAAACCATAGAATCGGGCGCATAGACCAGAGAAAATGAACAGTCGTGAATTGAGACAGAAAAAGAGGTGTAAATTTGACTGCTTTCTGTTATAATACAAGTGAGCAGATGATTTGAGAAAGGGGCTGATTCCAATGGATGCTTCGCATAAGCCGATAAATTCAGAATCTTTGGGAATGGCGAAGAAACGCGATAAAAAGGTGTATATTACTGATATTGCGATCAACAAAGTGCCATTGGTCCAGTACAATGGATTTACAGACAATCAAAACCAATTAATGCAGAAATTGGCACAAGAGGTATTAACGGTTTCCAAAGAGCAAAATGATAGCAATGAAGTTGCAATAACCTGTGATCTTGGGGCTGATAATCCCCTTGAAGTGTATGGTGTTTCTTTTGGAACGGAACATGAGGTGGATGTCAGGGCAGATACATTGTCAAACCATATCCTTGTTTCTCAAAAAACAGTGGCAGTAGTCGTTTTGCATAATCATCCTTCTACGCAGACATTTTCAATACAGGATATACGGTTTTTTATAGAGTTTTCTGTAAAAGAGGTTATGGTTGTGGTGTCAAATCAAGGAACAATCCACTACTTGAGGCGAGAGGAGAATTATAATTTGAAAAAGGCAGCAGCTTTATTTAATGAATGCGTGGAGAACTTAGAGAAGGATTCCCCGCTGACAGAAGTTTATCTTGCGTCATTGTCATTTTTGGCAAAGAGCAGCGAGGCAGGGATATACTACCGTTAGGAGGTTGATGGTATGGAGAGTTATGTTTTGAATGATATGGAATATGATTTTAAGCCATTGGAAATTTTTGTTCCAGATCCGAATTATGAAGTTGATGAAAAGGAACTGGAAAAAAGCATAGAAAAAAATAAAACTATTATAGCAAGGGCAAGGGAGAGTCGGAAAAAATCAATGCAAAACTGCAAATGAAAGTTTTGAAGACAGCTTCTTTTGAAAGCAACAATTAAAGAGATGCAGGATAAGGGGAAGTATTTCCGCGAAAGATGGAGATACTTTCCTTTTGCGTAGAAAGGAGAATTTTAATGAACAAGCGTTCGTTTTTTGCATGGACAAATGGAAGGTATTATGCTACAATGAGCAGAACGGCGGCCGGACTTGACCGAACTGTCATTTTGTGGATACCATCATTGAGAGGTTAGCCGGGATGTTAATAAAAGCTGTTATATCCCAAGTGTTCCGTTCGGTTTTATCTTGTCCGTATCGTTCCCAAAACCCGGCTGAGTAACCAAAATTCGTGTAATGGGGATTTTTTAAGAAATGGAATACTTAAACTGTACGAATTGCGGGCGAAATATCGAACTTTTTGATTATGACTTTTGGAGGTGGTATTTGTGCAGACTGCACAAAATAGATTTAAGCTTCACAGCAATTACAAGCCCACAGGCGACCAGCCGCAGGCAATCGAAGCCCTTGTAAAAGGCTTTAAAGAAGGCAACCAATTCCAGACTTTACTGGGGGTCACAGGCTCTGGCAAGACCTTCACGATGGCAAACGTCATCCAGCAGCTCAACAAACCGACTTTGGTAATAGCGCACAATAAAACCCTTGCGGCACAATTATACGGCGAGTTCAAGGAGTTCTTCCCGGAGAATGCAGTGGAATATTTTGTGTCCTACTACGACTACTACCAACCCGAAGCCTACATCCCGTCCTCAGATACCTACATCGCCAAGGATTCCGCCATCAACGAGGAAATCGACAAGCTGCGCCTTTCCGCTACGGCGGCATTAGTAGAGCGCCGGGATGTCGTCATCATCGCCAGCGTATCCTGTATCTACGGCTTGGGCAGCCCGGTGGATTACCAGAACATGATGGTATCCTTACGTCCCGGCCAGGAAAAAGATCGTGATGAAGTCATCAAAAAATTAATCAGCATCCAATACACCCGCAACGATATGGACTTTCACCGCGGCACCTTCCGCGTGCGCGGGGACGTGCTCGAGATCTTTCCGGCAAACTTCAGCGAAACGGCATATCGGGTAGAATTTTTCGGGGACGAGGTAGAACGGATTACCGAAATCGACATCCTGACCGGGGAGATCAAAAACCAGCTGCAGCATATAGCAGTATTTCCCGCATCTCACTACGTCGTTCCGCAGGAGAAAATCAACGAAGCCTGTGTCGCCATCGAACAGGAAATGGAAGAGCGCGTGCGTTTTTTCAAAAGCCATGACAAGCTATTGGAAGCGCAGAGGATTTCTGAGCGCACGAATTTCGACATCGAAATGATGCGAGAAACAGGATTTTGCAGCGGCATTGAGAATTATTCCAGGCACTTGGCGGGGATGCCTGCAGGCGCGACGCCGCATACCCTGATGGACTATTTTCCAGATGATTTTTTAATCATCGTGGACGAGTCCCATATCACAATCCCGCAGGTGCGCGGCATGTACGCCGGGGATCAGTCCCGCAAATCCACACTTGTGGATTACGGATTCCGCCTGCCAAGCGCCAAGGACAACCGTCCGTTGAATTTTGATGAATTTGAAAGCAAGATCGATCAAATGATGTTTGTTTCCGCGACGCCGAACGTCTATGAGAAGGAGCACGAGCTAAAGCGCGTCGAGCAGATTATCCGCCCGACGGGGCTTTTGGATCCGAAGGTAGAGGTGCGCCCGGTGGAAGGGCAGATCGACGACCTGATAGCCGAAGTCAAAAAAGAGACGGCAAACCACAATAAGATCCTGATCACCACGCTGACCAAGCGCATGGCGGAAGATCTGACCGATTATATGAACGAAGTGGGCATCCGCGTAAAATACCTGCATTCCGACATTGATACGTTAGAGCGTTCCGAAATTATCCGCGACATGCGTCTGGATGTATTCGACGTTTTAGTCGGCATCAACCTGCTGCGCGAAGGGCTCGATATTCCGGAAATCACGCTGGTGGCGATTTTAGACGCAGACAAGGAAGGCTTCCTCCGTTCGGAAACCTCCCTGATCCAGACCATCGGGCGCGCGGCGCGTAACTCCGAGGGTCATGTTATTATGTACGCGGATTCGATTACCGATTCCATGCGTGTCGCTATGGACGAAACGGAGCGCAGGCGTACCATCCAGCAGCAGTACAACGAGGCGCACGGGATTACGCCGCAGACCATCCGCAAATCAGTTCGGGAACTGATCAGCATTTCCAAGAAAGTTGCAAAGGAAGAACAGCAGTTTGCAAAAGATCCGGAATCCATGAGCAACAAAGAACTCGATAAGCTGATCGCCGAAGTCAAAAAGAAAATGGAACGCGCCGCTGCGGATCTGAATTTTGAAGCGGCGGCAGAACTGCGTGACAAAATGATAGAACTGAAAAAATACCGCACAGAAAAAGACGGGAAATAAAACGGCAGTATTGCGCAAAGCCGCAATCCAGAGCAAAAAGACGGTAAACAGAACAGGAGCGAAATCATGAAGGAAAGAAAATACATTAAAATCAGGGGCGCAAGGGAGCACAATTTAAAAGGGATTGATGTAGATATCCCGCGCAACGAACTGGTTGTTCTCACCGGGCTGAGCGGTTCGGGCAAATCCTCCTTGGCGTTTGACACCATTTACGCCGAAGGGCAGCGGCGTTATATGGAGTCGTTGTCCTCCTATGCCAGGCAGTTTTTGGGACAGATGGAAAAACCGGACGTGGAAAAAATCGAAGGCCTGCCGCCCGCTATTTCCATTGACCAGAAATCCACCAACCGCAATCCCCGTTCCACCGTAGGGACCGTAACGGAAATTTATGATTATTTCCGTCTGCTCTACGCCAGGATCGGGATTCCGCACTGCCCCAAGTGCGGCCGGGAAATCAAAAAGCAGACGGTCGATCAGATGGCGGATCAGATTTTAAGCCTGCCGGAAAAAACAAGGATCCAGCTTTTGGCGCCGGTTGTGCGCGGGCGTAAAGGGGAGCACCAGAAGCTGTTTGAAAAGGCAAAAAAGAGCGGCTATGTCCGTATCCGGGTAGACGGCAGCATTTATGAACTGACCGAAGAAATCAAGCTTGACAAAAATAAAAAGCACAATATCGAAATTGTCGTAGACCGCCTTGCCGTAAAGGAAGGCATAGAAAAACGCCTGACCGATTCCATTGAAAACGTGCTGGCGCTGGCGGAGGGGCTTTTAATGGTAGAAGTCATGCCTTCCGCAGGTTCCCCGGACGACAGCGGGCACATGATGAATTTCTCGGAAAGCTTTGCCTGCCCGGACTGTGAAATCAGTGTGGACGAAATCGAACCTAGGAGTTTTTCCTTCAACAATCCGTTCGGCGCCTGTCCCGTCTGCTTTGGCCTGGGGTACAAAATGGAATTTGATGAAGACCTGATGATACCGGATAAAAGCTTAAGTATCGCCGAAGGCGCAATACAGGTGATGGGCTGGCAGTCCTGCACCGATCCGTCAAGTTATACGTACGCCACATTAAAAGCGCTTTCGGAAGAATACGGGTTTGATTTAAACACACCGTATCAGGAGCTTGGCGAGGAAATACGGCAAATGCTGGTTTACGGGACCAACGGCAGGCAGGTAAAGGTACGTTACAAAGGGCAGCGCGGAGAAGGCGTATACGACGTGACGTTTGAAGGGTTGATCCGAAACGTAGAGAGGCGGTACCGTGAAACGGGTTCCGAGGTAATGAAGCAGGAATACGAGCAGTTTATGCGTATTACCCCCTGCCGGGAATGTAAAGGGCAGCGTCTGAAAAAAACGTCCCTTGCGGTTACGGTTTCGGATCGGAATATTTTTGAAATAACAAATCTTTCGATTTTAAACCTGCAGAAATTTTTGGCGGAAATGGAATTGAGCGAGCAGCAGCTGCTGATCGGCAGGCAGATATTAAAAGAAATTTCTGCGAGGGTCGGTTTTTTAGTAGACGTGGGGCTTGATTACTTAAGCCTTTCCCGGGCGACCGGAACCTTATCCGGCGGGGAAGCGCAGCGTATCCGCCTGGCTACGCAGATTGGCTCCGGGCTTGTGGGCGTGGCGTATATTTTGGACGAGCCGAGTATCGGCCTGCACCAGAGGGACAACGACAAGCTGCTTGCCACGTTAAAAAATCTGCGGGATCTGGGCAATACCCTGGTTGTGGTGGAGCACGACGAGGATACGATAAGGGAAGCCGACTTTATTGTAGACGTAGGCCCTAAGGCAGGCGAACACGGAGGACGGATTGTAGCGGCCGGATCGGCGAAGGATATTATGGACAATCCGGAATCGGTTACCGGCGCGTATTTAAGCGGGCGAATGGCGATTCCCGTGCCGCAGGAGCGCAGGCAGCCCACCGGGTTTTTAAAGGTAATCGGAGCCGCGGAAAATAACCTGAAAAAAGTGAATGTTGATATTCCGCTCGGCATCATGACCTGCGTGACGGGTGTTTCCGGTTCCGGTAAAAGCTCGCTGACCAACGAAGTACTGTATAAGGCGCTGCAGCGGGAATTAAACCACGCCAGGACGATACCGGGCAAATTCAAAGAGATCCGCGGGATGGAGCAGCTTGACAAGGTCATCGATATTGACCAGTCGCCGATCGGCAGGACGCCGCGCTCGAACCCGGCGACGTATACCGGGGTGTTTGACATTATCCGCGACCTGTTTGCGGCGACGCCGGATGCGAAGGCAAAAGGGTATAAAAAAGGGCGTTTTAGCTTTAATGTGAAGGGCGGAAGGTGTGAGGCATGCTCTGGTGACGGGATTTTAAAGATTGAAATGCATTTTTTGCCTGATGTGTACGTGCCCTGCGACGTTTGCCAAGGGAAACGGTACAATAGAGAAACTCTTGAGGTAAAATATAAAGGGAAAAGCATTTATGACGTACTGAATATGACAGTAGAGGAAGCGCTGGAGTTTTTTGAAAATGTGCCGTCTGTTGCGCGTAAGATACAGACGCTCTATGATGTAGGGCTTTCCTATATCCGCCTGGGGCAGCCGTCCACGGAATTGTCTGGAGGGGAAGCACAGAGGATTAAACTGGCGACAGAGCTAAGCCGCAGGAGTACGGGAAAAACGATTTATATTTTGGATGAGCCGACGACAGGGCTTCATTTTGCAGATGTGCATAAGCTGATTGAGATTCTGCATAAGCTGTCCCAAGGGGGTAATACCGTTGTGGTAATTGAGCATAACCTTGACGTAATTAAAACGGCAGATTATATCATTGATATGGGGCCGGAAGGCGGGGATGGCGGCGGTACGGTAGTAGCGTGCGGTACCCCGGAAGAGGTTGCGCAGGTGAAAGCGTCTTATACCGGGAAGTATATTAAGAAATTATTGGGATAAGTAAGGATGGAATACCAAACACGCTGTTTGGTATTCCATCCTTTTTGTGTTTTTATTTTTCCGTTTCTGCTAATTTCATAGCGCGTACTTTTAACGGGAGCCCAAAGAGTGTGATAAATCCTTCCGCATCGTGGTGATCATACAAATCTCCGGTGGTAAAGCTGGCGAGCGATTCGCTGTACAGTGAGTATGGGGAGGTGGTGCCTGCTTTGATAATATTTCCTTTATAAAGCTTGAATTTGACTTCTCCCGTTACATATTCCTGAGTGGAAGCTACGAACGCACAGACTGCTTCACGTAGCGGTGTAAACCATTTTCCTTCATAAACGATCTGTGCCAGCTTATTGCCCATATCCTTTTTGGTATCCATGGTAGCGCGGTCTAATACAAGCTCTTCTAACTGCTGGTGTGCTTCCATTAGGATGGTTCCGCCCGGTGTTTCATAAACGCCGCGGGACTTCATCCCGACTACGCGGTTTTCTACAATATCGACAATCCCTATCCCGTGCTTGCCGCCAAGGCGGTTTAATTCTCGGATGATATCTGAGACTTTCATTTGCTTGCCGTTTACAGAAACAGGAATGCCCTTTTCAAATGCCATGGTTACATATTCGCCTTCTTCCGGAGCTTTTTCCGGTGAAACGCCAAGCACAAGCAGATGGTCATAATTTGGCTCTACGGCAGGGTCTTCCAGCTCCAGTCCTTCGTGGCTGATATGCCACAAATTGCGGTCGCGGCTATAACTGCTGTCTGCAGAAAACGGCAGGTCAATGCCATGCTCTTTGCAGTAAGCAATTTCGGATTCCCTTGAATCCATAGTCCATTTATCGTCACGCCATGCGGCGATAATTTTAAGATCCGGGGCAAGTGCCTTTATTCCAAGTTCAAAACGGATCTGATCGTTTCCTTTGCCAGTTGCGCCGTGGCAGATAGCCGTTGCGCCTTCCTTCCGGGCAATTTCCACCAGACGCTTTGCAATGCCGGGGCGTGCCATTGATGTGCCTAACAGATATTTATTTTCGTAGACAGCGCCCGCCTGCACACAGGGCATGATATAGCTGTCGCAAAATTCATCAATAATATCTTCAATATAAAGCTTACTTGCGCCGGAAAGCTTGGCGCGTTCTTCAAGTCCGTCCAATTCGTCCTCCTGCCCGCAGTCAATGCAGCAGCAGATAACCTCATAGTCATAATTTTCCTTAAGCCAGGGGATAATTGCGGTGGTGTCTAGGCCACCAGAGTACGCTAAAACAACTTTTTCTTTCATGGTAGGTTAACATCCTTTCTTTCATCATCGTTACCAATTAATATACAACAACTCGTATAAAAATACAAGTGAAAAAATATGCAATTTAAGCTGTTCTAAAATACGATGATTAGAAAAATTACTTGCATATTATGCGTTTTATGTGTATAATTATGCAAAAATGGCATGTAAATTCCGCGCGCCCACTCCCAAACCGCAGTTTTCTCTTTACGGATAGGGGTTTTTGTACTAAACTAAAGAAGCGGTTTTACCAAATTATCAAAAGAAAGCAGAGTGATACACATGATCAAAGCAGGAATTATCGGAGCAACCGGATATGCAGGCGGGGAGCTGGTACGCCTTCTCCTCAGCCACAAAAACGCAGAAATCAAATGGTTTGGCTCTAAAAGCTATATAGACAAAAAATACGCCGAGGTTTACCGGAACATGTTTTGCCTGGTGCAAGATAAGTGTTTAGACGATAACCTTATGGAGCTGGCAGGGCAGGTAGATGTGATTTTTACGGCAACGCCGCAGGGATATTTGGCATCTGTTCTGACAGAGGATGTGTTAAGCCGGGTTAAAATTATAGATTTAAGCGCGGACTACCGTATTAAGGACGTGTCGGTTTATGAAAAATGGTACCAGATTGAACATAAATCCCCACAGTTTTTAAAGGAAGCCGTATATGGGCTTTGCGAGGTTAACCGGGAGCAGATTAAGGGGGCAAGGCTGGTGGCAAATCCCGGCTGTTATACGACATGTTCGATCCTGGCTGCTTACCCGCTCGTAAAAGAGGGGCTTATTGATACAGATACACTGGTGATTGACGCGAAATCCGGCACCTCTGGGGCAGGGCGTGGGGCAAAGCTTGCCAACCTGTTTTGTGAAGTAAATGAAAATATAAAGGCTTATGGCGTGGCGGAGCACAGGCACACACCGGAAATTGAGGAGCAGCTTTCTTATGCGGCTCAAAAAGAGGTGCTTGTGAGCTTTACACCGCACCTTGTGCCGATGAACCGTGGTATTCTGGTGACGGAGTATGCTAAATTAAAAGAAGTGGTACGAGAAGACGGGACAAAGGGGGTGCCTTCTTATGAGATGGTACGGAAAGCATATGAGAAGTATTATGCAGACGAAGCGTTTGTGCGTATTCTGGAAAAAGATGCATGCCCGGAAACAAAGTGGGTGGAGGGCAGCAATTTTGTAGATTTAGGTTTTAAGATAGACGATAGGACAGGGCGTGTGATTATGATGGGGGCGCTTGATAATCTTGTGAAAGGCGCGGCCGGACAGGCGGTTCAGAATATGAACCTGTTGTTTGGGGAACAGGAAACGGAAGGCCTTTTCTTTGCTCCGTTGTTTCCGTAAGGGGGAGTTATGGAATATACAGAAAATATAACTATTCGGGAAATGCGCCTGGATGATTACGAGGGCGTCTATGGGCTTTGGCTTGGCATTAAAGGCCTTGGTATCCGGAGTATTGACGACTCAAAAGACGGTGTTGCGCGTTTTATCCGGCGTAATCCGACGACAAGCATAGTAGCGGAGTCAAAAGGAAGGGTTGTCGGCGCGATTTTATGCGGGCATGACGGCAGGCGCGGCTGTTTTTACCATGTTTGTGTGAAAGAGGAATACCGTAAACAAGGCATTGGCAAGGCAATGGCAGTGGCGGCAATGAAAGCGCTGAAAGCAGAGCGTATTAATAAAGTCTGCCTGATAGCGTTTACAGACAACGAGGGCGGCAATGAATTTTGGAAGCGTGTGGGATGGACTGCGCGGTGCGATTTGAATTACTATGATTTTACCTTAAATGAAGAAAATATTACAAACTTTAATCAAAAATAGAGGAGGGCGGCATGAAAAAAGCAGAAGGCGGTATAACCGCAGCAAAAGGTTTTTTGGCGGCTTCGGCTGCAGCCGGGATTAAATATGCGGGCAGGACGGATATGGCAATGGTGTATAGTGGGCTGGGCTGTATAGCAGCAGGGACATTTACTACAAATGTTGTACAGGCAGCCCCGGTAAAGTGGGACAAAAGGATTGTAGAACAAGGCGGGGCAGTTCATGCAGTTGTGGTTAATGCAGGGATTGCGAATGCCTGTACTGGGGAAGAGGGGCTTTCTTACTGCAGGCAGACAGCAGAGGCGGCAGCAGGGCTGTTAGGGATTCCGGCAGAAACAGTCTGCGTGGCGTCTACGGGCGTGATAGGCCAGCAGCTTCCAATGGGGAGGGTTGAGGCCGGGGTTTGTGCAATGGTGCCTAAATTAAATGCCAGTAAGGAGACGGGCAATGAGGCGGCGCGCGCGATTATGACAACAGATACGCATGAAAAAGAAGCGGCGGTTTCCTTTGAAGTGGGGGGCGCCACCGTGACAGTTGGCGGTATGTGCAAAGGTTCTGGAATGATCCATCCGAATATGTGCACGATGTTAAGCTTTATAACAACAGACGTGGCTATTTCAAAGGAGCTTTTGCAAAAAGCGCTGCGGGAGGATATTGAGGATACCTATAATATGGTTTCTGTAGACGGGGATACTTCTACAAATGATACCGTCCTTCTGCTTGCAAACGGCGCAGCGGGGAACCCTGTGATTACTGAAGAAAACGCGGATTACAACACTTTTTGCAGGGCTTTAAATGAGGTCAATACTTCTTTGGCAAAGCAGATAGCGGGGGATGGGGAAGGTGCGACAGCGCTGTTTGAGGTTAAAGTGGTTGGGGCCAAAAGCAAGGAGGACGCGAGGATACTCAGCAAGGCTGTGGTTACGTCCAATCTGACAAAGGCGGCAATTTATGGGCATGATGCGAACTGGGGGCGGATTCTTTGTGCAATGGGGTATTCCGGCGTATTGTTTAATCCGGAGAAAGTAGATTTATATTTTGAAAGTGCAGCAGGAAAAATCCAGATTATTGAAAAGGGCGTAGCGCTTGATTATAGTGAAGAAACGGCGACAAAGATTTTGTCAGAGAAAGAGGTTACGGCAGTTGCAGATGTAAAAATGGGGGATTATTGCGCAACGGCATGGGGCTGTGATTTGACATATGATTATGTGAAGATAAATGCAGACTACCGGTCATAGTAAAGGGATTGGCTTGCTATAGCTTATATAAAACAAACAAAAAGGAGCAAAAAATGGAACAGACTACGATGCAGGAGGTTATGGGGAAAGCGGAGGTTTTGATTGAAGCCCTCCCCTATATCCAGAGGTTTAACCGGAAAATTATTGTCGTAAAATACGGTGGCAGCGCTATGGTGGACGAGGAATTAAAACATCAGGTGATTCAAGACGTAACACTTTTAAAGCTGGTCGGCTTTAAACCGATTATTGTACACGGCGGGGGTAAGGAAATCAGCAAATGGGTAGGCAAAATAGGTATGGAACCGGAGTTTATAAACGGCCTGCGGAAAACAGACGCCGCTACTATGGAAATTGCGGAAATGGTACTGGGGCGCGTTAATAAATCCCTGGTACAGCTGGTGGAGCAGCTTGGCGTACTCTCTGTTGGCATCAGTGGAAAAGACGGGGGCCTGCTTCGGGTAGATAAAAAGTATTCGGATGGAAAAGATATTGGATATGTCGGTGAAATCAAATCCGTTAATCCCAAAATCCTCTATGATCTTCTGGAAAAGGATTTCCTTCCAATTGTCTGCCCGGTGGGGATTGACGACGCGTATGATACTTATAATATTAATGCGGATGATGCCGCCTGTGCCATTGCAAGGGCGGTAAAGGCAGAAAAACTGGCGTTTTTAACTGATATTGAGGGAGTGTATAAGGATCCGTCCGATAAGTCTACGCTGATTTCAGAGTTGCCGGTAGATGAGGCAAGGGAATTGATTGCTGACGGGAATATCGGGGGCGGGATGCTGCCCAAATTGAATAACTGTATTGAAGCGATTGAAAACGGGGTTTCGAGAGTGCATATTTTAGACGGGCGCATTGCACATTGCCTGTTGCTTGAAATTTTTACTAACCGGGGAATTGGGACGGCTATTATTGGGGAAAAGGAGACGAAATATTACCATGGATAGTTTGGGATACATACAAAGTGCTGAAAAAGACCTGCTGCATACATATAACCGCTATGGGGTTGTGCTGGAAAAAGGCAGGGACGTTTATTTATTTGATACAAATGGTAAAAAATACCTGGATTTTGCGGCGGGGATTGCAGTCTGCGCGCTTGGGTACGGAAATGAAGAATATAAAGCGGCCCTTAAGGAGCAGGTGGACAAGCTATTGCATACTTCAAATTTGTACTATAACGCGCCGGTTATAGAAGCTGCCAGGCTTTTAAAGAGAGCCTCTGGTATGGATCGTGTGTTTTTTACAAACAGCGGCGCGGAAGCGGTAGAGGGGGCTATAAAGGCGGCGAAAAAATATGCATATACCAGGGACGGCCATGGGGGGCATGAAATTATTGCCATGCAGGGCTCGTTCCACGGCAGGACGATCGGCGCGCTTTCTGTTACAGGCAACGGGCATTATAGGGAGCCGTTTGAGCCGCTGCTGCCAGGGATCCGTTTTGCCAGGTTTAATGATTTGGACAGCGTAAAGGAGCAGGCCAGTGAAAAAACCTGTGCGGTTATTATGGAAACAGTGCAGGGCGAGGGCGGTATTTATCCGGCCGAAAAAGAATTTATAGAAGGTGTTGCAAAGCTCTGCAGGGAAAGGGATATCCTTTTCATTTTGGATGAAATCCAGTGCGGCATGGGCAGAAGCGGCAAAATGTTTGCGTGGCAGCATTATGATGTAAAGCCAGATATTATGGCTGCTGCCAAAGCGCTTGGGTGCGGTGTTCCGGTAGGGGCGTTTGTTATGACGGAGCGCGTGGCACAAAAATCTTTAGTTCCGGGGGATCACGGTACGACGTATGGCGGCAATCCGTTTGCCGGGGCAGCAGTCCGCACAGTGCTTGAGATTATGGAGCGTGATAAAATTACGGAGCATGTACAAGAAATAGGCGGGTATTTGTGGGAGAGGTTAGAGGGGCTTAGGAGAAAGCATGAGTGTATTGTGGATCATAGGGGGATTGGGCTGATGCAGGGGCTGTCTGTTTCTGTTCCTGTTGGAGAGGTGTCAAGGAAGGCGCTTGAGAAGGGGCTGGTTTTGATTACTGCTGGGGCAGATGTGATTAGATTTGTGCCGCCGCTTGTGATAGAGGAGGAGCATGTGGATTTGATGGTGCAGATTCTGGATGGGATTTTGCCGTAATTTTGCTATTATTTTGCCGGGTATAGTGTTTGAGGGATTATTTGCGTGAATTGTGGGAAAGTGGGTGGCAAAGGGGCCGTCAGACAGAGGGCAGGGTATGCGTCTGGGTCTGTGTTCGGGGGTTAAGGGGCTCTAAAGCATCCCATTTTCGTTTGCGGCTGTTGACGCAACCGCCGTAAACGCGCCGTCCATGGCGCGGTTACGGCTTGCCCTGCCATCCGTGGCAGGGCATTGCT
>QXXL01000033.1 GCA_009911505.1 Lachnospiraceae bacterium
TATGAACGGGATACTTAAGTGCCCCTAAACCCCATCACAAGGCCCCAGCCTCATACCCTGTCCTCTGTCTGACTACGGTTTTGGCTGGTTTATAGGGTTTCTTTGATTATGCCGTATGGAATAAGGGTATCCTTTAGGATTTCTTTGATTAGCTGGCTCCCCTCCACTCTATTATGTAGTAGGGTGATATGGTTGTTTAAAGAGCTTTGTAGTATTAAGGGGACTGGCAGGAGTGGGGCATCTGATATCTTTTTTGAGGGTATGGAAAAATATAAATATGCAGCTTAGAGGGGATAGATGATCTTTTCTAAAGCGCACAAAAGAATAAAAGGAGGTATTTGCAATGGTTTATAAGTGCAGTATTTGTGGATATGTATATGATGAGGAAAAGGAGGGGAAGCCGTTTTCTGAATTAACGGAATGCCCTGTATGCAAACAGCCGCCGGAGAGGTTTCAGGAGGTAGGAGGCTCTAATGATGTACAAGCCTGCCAGGATTCCAAACTAAAGGAGGTTTCTTTAAATGCGGAGGGTATGGATTTAGGATACCCGCCAGAGACACGCAAGACGGACAGCAGTTACCGTTATATGAAGGAAATACACGAGATGGCAGTTACCGGAAGGCCAGTGATTGAGGCAATGGGCACGCAGATGGGAATGCCTAATTGGGATGATGTGCTTATACTCGGGGCACAATTAAATCCAATGCCCTTGGAAGAACATGCAGAGGTGTCTTTGAAAACGGTGATTGGGAAACATGCCAGAAAGCCAATGGTGCTTGATATGCCGGCCTATATTTCACATATGTCGTTTGGCGCGCTTTCTAAAGAAGTGAAAATTGCACTGGCGAAAGGAAGTGCAGCGGCTGGTACGGCAATGTGCAGTGGTGAAGGGGGCATTTTGCCAGAGGAAAAGGAAGCGGCATATAAGTATATTTTTGAATATGTACCAAATCTATATAGTGTTACTGATGAAAATTTGAAAACTTCTGATGCTATTGAGATTAAAATTGGACAGGGGACTAAGCCGGGAATGGGAGGGCATTTACCAGGCAGTAAAGTGACGCCTGAAATTGCTAAAATACGGAATAAGCCGCTTGGGGAGGATGTGATAAGCCCTTCTAAATTTGCTGGGATCCACAATGCGGATGATTTGAGGAATCTTGTGGATACGCTGCGTATACAAAGTGAAGGCAGGCCGGTCGGTATTAAGATTGCTGCGGGCCGGATTGAAAAGGATCTGGAATTTTGCGTGTATGCCAGGCCTGATTTCATTACTATAGACGGACGGGGCGGCGCAACGGGGGCGTCTCCTGCTATAATAAGGGATTCTACCAGTGTTCCTACGATTTATGCCCTTTACCGTGCAAGGACGTATTTGGATGCTATTGGATCGGATATTGATCTGGTTATCACAGGAGGCTTGCGGGTGTCTTCTGATTTTGCCAAGGCGATTGCGTTGGGTGCGGATGCCGTGGCAATTGCTTCTGGCGCTATGGTGGCGGCAGCCTGCCAGCAGTACCGTATATGCGGTACTGGGATGTGCCCGGTAGGAGTTGCTACGCAGGATGAAAAGCTGCGCGGGAGGTTACATATTGACGCTGCAGCTAAGCGGGTAGAGAATTATCTGAAATGCTGCGCAGAAGAATTAAGGACGTTTGCCAGGATAACGGGAAATACGGATATTCATGGTTTGTCGGTTGACGACCTTATCACAATCAACAAGGACATCTCAGAGTATACCAATATTGCACATGCAGGTGCGCCTTTTAAGCCATCAGAGGGTGTTTGATCACACGTTCTAAGGCTGCTGGTTTAGCTTGGTACTATGGCGGATTATAGGGAGTGGATGGCAAAAGGGCCGTCATTCACTCCCTATAGTTCGCTCTGAGCGTGTTTGAAAAATGCTTTAGTAACAAAAAAATATAAAATCCTTTTCCAAAGCCCACAAATATGATATACTTACTCAGAAAAATGGCTTTTTTATAAAAATATTAATAAAACCAGAAATACAAGGTGGCATATGGAAAAATACTCAAAACATATCAAGATGATCCTCCCGGCATGTTTTGTACTGCTTTTATTCAGTGCCGGGGTATCTCATTATACACACAGCATTCAAAAGGCACTCTGGAACCAGGCGGTATCAGAAATCCAGGAAGTTACTTCGCAAAGCAGCCATGCCTTTGAGGTTTTTATTGAAAAGGA
Organism: Lachnospiraceae bacterium; assembly: GCA_009911505.1. Classification (GTDB taxonomy): domain Bacteria; phylum Bacillota; class Clostridia; order Lachnospirales; family Lachnospiraceae; genus Roseburia_B. The sequence continues at coordinate 2,206 of QXXL01000033.1, forward strand.
TATGCAGATTCTAAAGCGTGTTGTAAATCACCTGGCTTTGGATGGTGCAGGGGATAAGGATGCTATACTTGAAATTGTGGGGCTTTCCGAAGACGATGAGATCAGCTTTACTGTGATTGACGTAGACCATGGCATAATGTATGCCAGGGAAGACGGCGCTGCCAGGCAGATAGGGGAAGAACAGTTTGCCGTTTACCGGGCATACGGTGAGAAGGGGTTTGGCGAGCCGTATATCGACGAATATACCGGGCGTAGGATGATAGGGGGCTATCAGCGTTTTACTTTTTTGGATGGTACCCAGGGGATTGTCCAGGTGAGGAGGCAGTTGTCGGCGGTTGCTGATGAATTTATGCTTTCTTTTTATAATAATGCAGGATTTTCTTACATATCAAACCGGGAGGGGGATATACTTGTGAGCTTATCCCATAAGGATAGCCGGGTTAGCTTTACAAATATTTTTGAAGCAATTGCCTTTTCAGGGGAAACCGGGGAAGGAGAACTTGGACAGTTCCGGGACAGCCTTCGGAAAAAGGAAGAAGGCGTCATGCGGTTTGTTTTTGATGGAGAGAAAAATATTATTGCATTTGCCCCTGTTTCTGGGACGGACGGATGGTATCTGGTTGCAATTGTTCCAGACGCTGTCATATTAAAAAATGCCAGGCAGGTTTTGCAAAGCTCCAGGGCGTTTATGGCTTTGATTGGCGGGATTTTTGTTGTGGTTGCTATGGTTTATTTTATTGGCAGGCGGACACAAAAAAAGATTATGGAAAAGGAAGAGGATGTCAAATACCGGGAGCAGATGTTTGATATTTTAGCCAATAATACAGATGATATTTTTCTCATGTTTACCACGACGGATTATGCGATTGAATATATCAGCCCTAATATAGAGAGGATATTGGGGGTGCCGCAGCAGGAAGCCAGGGAGAATATCAGGGTTTTGGAACGGATGTGCGCTGATGACGGGGAAAATATAAATTATGACATGGTAAAGGAATTGCAGGCGGGGGGTTCTGTGGAGCATGAAGGGGAACGTATCCACCGCAAAAGCGGAGAACGCAGGTGGTTTAAGGAGACTGTTTTTAAGACGGCGGCGAATGGTTCTGAGAGGTATGTTGCAGTGCTTTCCGACCGGACTAATGAGCAGCGCAGTGAAAATGCTTTGCGGGAAGCGCTTGCAATTGCTAAATCGGCAAATGAGTCGAAGAGTGTTTTTTTAAGCAGTATGAGCCATGATATCCGTACCCCGATGAATGCGATCGTAGGGTTTTCTACCCTTTTGCAGCGTGATGCGCATTATCCGGACCGGGTACAGGAATATACGCGTAAGATTATGGCGTCCAGCCAGCATTTATTGGGGCTTATTAATGATGTGCTGGACATGAGTAAAATCGAAAGCGGGAAAACTACGTTAAATATTTCGGAAATCAGTTTAGCAGAATTGGTAGACGGGCTGATGGCCATGATGCAGCCGCAGGCAAGGGCAAAAAACCAGGAATTTAAAATTAGTGTGTACGATATTTGTAATGAAAATCTGCTGGGGGACCATCTGCGGATTAACCAGATTTTGATCAATATATTGTCAAATGCCCTTAAATATACGCCGTCTGGAGGCAGTATTAGAATGACTGTGCGCCAGATGCCGCAGCAAACTAAAAATTATGCGAGGTTTCAGTTTGTGATAACGGATAATGGGATTGGAATGTCGGAAGAATATTTGAAAACGATTTTCCAGCCGTTTAGCCGCGAGGAGGGCAAAAAGACTTCCAAAATCCAGGGCACTGGCCTTGGGATGGCAATTACAAAAAACCTGGTCGATTTAATGGGCGGTTCTATTGAGGTGGAAAGTAAGATGGATGTGGGCAGTACGTTTAGGCTGGAACTGAACCTTCGTATTTTGGATGAAGAAGCGGATCCGGATTTTTGGGCGGCACACGGGGTTACCAGCCTGCTGGTGGTAGATGACGAGGAGGAAATCTGTACAGGCATACAGCGTGCCATAGCGGATACTGGCATTGCGATGGAATATGCCTTAGGAGGGCAAGATGCTGTCCGGATGGCGCAGGACGCCAAGGAATGCGGCAGAGGGTTTGACGTTGTACTGATTGACTGGCAAATGCCGGATATCAGTGGAATAGAAACAGCACGCCGTATCCGCAAAATTGTACCCGCGCATGTCCCGGTGATGATTTTGACGGCATACGATATTAGCAGGATAGAAGAGGAAGGTATGGCGGCTGGCATAGACGGCTTTTTACAAAAACCATTTTTTTTGAGTAATTTTAAATGCATGGTGGGGGATTTAAAAGAAGGTGAAAGCCAGAATGAGAAACCAGAACCGGCAGAGGGGGAAGATTCCCTTATGGGAAGGTATATATTGGCTGCTGAAGACAATGAGTTAAACGCCGAGATTTTGATGGAGCTTTTAAAAATGGCGGGCGCAGAGTGTGACTGGGTGGAAAACGGCCAGCGGGCGCTTGAGCGGTTTGAGGAATCGGCTCCAGATAAATATGATATGATCCTGATGGATGTACAGATGCCTGTTATGGACGGATATGAAGCGACCAGGCGGATAAGAAGCTGCCCCCATCCGCGGGCGAAGGACATCCCTATAATTGCCATGACTGCCAATGCGTTTTCTGAGGACGTCAGGGATGCTTTAGAAGCCGGGATGAATGAACATGTGGCAAAGCCAGTTGATATGGATCGTTTGAAAGCAGCGGTAAAGCAGCTGTTGGAAAGATAGAGAAAAATAAGTGGAGGAAGACAGACATGGGAAAAATAAGGACAAGGTTTGCGCCAAGCCCTACCGGGCGGATGCATGTGGGCAATTTGAGGACAGCTCTGTATGCATATTTGATTGCAAAGCATGCAGGAGGCGATTTTATTTTACGGATTGAGGATACAGATCAGGAGCGTTTTATGGAAGGGGCATTGGATATTATTTACCGTACTTTAAAAAACGCTGGTTTAGAGCACGATGAAGGCCCGGATAAGGATGCGGGGGCAGGCCCGTATATTCAAAGTGAACGCCAGGCAAATGGTATTTATCTGGACTATGCAAAGCAGTTAATTGAAAAGGGCGAGGCTTATTACTGTTTTTGCAGCAAGGAGCGCTTAGAGGGCTTAAAGCAGGAAATTGCGGGCAAAGAGATTATCCTGTATGACAAGCACTGCCTAAGCATGGGCAAGGAGGAAGTGGAGGAAAAGCTTGCGGCAGGCCTTCCCTATGTGATCCGCCAGAATAATCCTCGTACTGGGACGACGACGTTTGCCGATGAAATTTATGGGGATATTACGGTGGATAATGCCGAGCTGGACGATATGATTTTAATTAAATCCGACGGCTATCCGACTTATAATTTTGCCAATGTTGTAGACGATCACTTGATGGGTATTACCCACGTCGTGAGGGGCAATGAGTATCTTTCCTCTTCGCCGAAGTATAACCGCCTTTATGAAGCATTTGGCTGGGAAGTCCCGGTGTATGTGCATTGTCCGCTGATTACGAACGAAGGGCATCAAAAGCTAAGCAAGCGCAGTGGGCATTCTTCTTATGAGGATCTGGTGGATCAGGGCTTTTTGTCCGAGGCTATTATTAATTTTGTGGCTTTGCTGGGCTGGAGCCCGTCGGACAACCGTGAGATTTTCAGCTTACAGGAGCTGGTAGAGGCGTTTGATTACCACCATATGAGTAAGTCCCCGGCGGTTTTTGATATGACGAAGCTTAAGTGGATGAATGGGGAATATTTGAAAGCGATGGATTTTGAGCGTTTTTTTGAGATGGCCGGGCCTTATATTAAGGAGACTGTTACAAAGCCGTATGATTTGAGGAAAATTGCCAGGCTGGTTAAGACCAGGATAGAGGTTTTTTCCGATATTGCAGGGCATATAGATTTCTTTGAAAAATTGCCGGAATATGATACGGCGATGTATACGCATAAGAAGATGAAGACAAATGAGCAGACGTCGCTTGCGGTGCTGGAGGAGATTCTTCCAGTGCTTAAGGAGCAGGAGGATTACTGTAATGATGCGCTTTATGAGGTGATTTCGGCGTTTGTGAAGGAGAAGGGCTATAAAAACGGGTATGTGCTTTGGCCGCTAAGGACAGCGGTGTCGGGGAAACAGATGACACCTGGGGGGGCGACGGAGATTATGGAGATATTGGGGAAGGAGGAGTCTTTGAGGAGGATATGTAAGGGGATTGATTTGCTGGGAGGGCAATAGGGGGGGGTGTTGGCAAAGATCCGTCAGGCAGAGGGCAGGGTATGCGTCTGGGGCTGTGTTTAGGGGCTAAGGGGCTAGCCGCACACCCTGCCCTCTGCCTGACTATGGTTTTGGCTGGCCTGCTTTTACCTATGCTTTCACATGCTTTTATGATGTTCTATAGTAATTCATTTCTGGTATGAGGGATTCCCATGATAAATAATTTGAATAATAGTCAAAAACAGGCGGTGGTACATGTGGACGGCCCAATGATGGTTCTTGCGGGGCCGGGGTCGGGAAAGACGACTGTGATTACGGAGAGGATTGCATATTTAATAGGGGATGCCGGGGTTGATCCTTCCAATATTTTAGTGATTACGTTTACGAAGGCTGCTGCAAATGAAATGAAGGAGCGTTTTTTAAAGCGGGCCCCCAGGGAGGGTGTACGTGTGACGTTTGGCACGTTCCATGCTGTCTTTTTTATGATTTTAAAACATGCGTATCATTATAATGCTTCTAATATTATCCGGGAAGAGGAGAAGGCGCAGTTTATGAGGGAGCTTGTGCATTCTATGCGGCTGCAATATGATGATGAGGGGGAATTTGTACAGGGGCTGCTTTCGGAGATTAGCTTTTTAAAGAACAGCAGGATCCGGCCTGAGCATTATTATCCGATGAATGTTTCACAGGAGGTTTTTAGTGCGGTAGTAAAAGAGTATGGGCAGTTTTTGAGAAGGTATAAAAAGATAGATTTTGATGATATGCTGGTATATACATATGAGCTGTTTGCGGAGCGGAAAGATATCCTTGCAGCCTGGCAGGGGAAGTACCGTTATATTTTGATAGATGAATTTCAGGATATTAACCGTCTGCAGTATGATATTGTGCGTATGCTGGCTGCCCCGGCAAATAATTTGTTTGCTGTGGGGGATGACGACCAGTCGATTTACCGGTTCCGTGGGGCTAAGCCTGAAATTATGCTTCATTTTCCGCAAGATTATCCGGATGCTAAAATTGTCAGCCTTTCATTTAATTACCGGTGCCCGCAGGATGTTGTGCAGATGGCGGAAAAGATAATAGGGTATAATAAGAACAGGTTCCCGAAAGAAATACAGGCGGTGAAGCCGGGGGTATGTTCTGTAACGGTAGAACGCTTTGCATCACAGCGGGAAGAGAACAAAAGGCTGGTGGAACGGATACTTGGGGGTGAAGCGGCCTTGGGGGAGACGGCCGTTTTGTTCCGGACAAATACGCAGGCACGTCTTTTGATGGAACAGATGATGGAGTATAATATTCCGTTTGTTGCCAAAGACCGGATTTTGGATATTTACGGGCATTTTATTGCAAAGGATTTGTATGCATATATCCGTATTGCGCAGGGGAGCAGGAGAAGGCATGATTTCCTCAAAATTATGAACCGGCCCAAACGGTATTTAAGCCGTGACAGCTTGCTGGGTGAAACGGTTTCTTTTGATGCATGGCAGGCATTTTATGCGGATCAGCCCTGGGTGGAGGAGCGGATTGTGCGCTTATTGGATGATATTAGGGCGGTTGGCGGTATGCGGCCGTTTGCAGCGGTGAATTATATCCGAAAAGCCATTGGATATGACGCGTTTTTAAAAGAATATGCAGAGTACCGTAATATTGAGGAGGAGGGGCTTATGGAGGTGTTGGACACGCTGCATGAGGCGAGCAGGGATTTTGAGACTTTTGAGGAATGGTTTTTACATATTGAGGCTTGCAGGAAGAAGCTTGAGGAAATGAACCGCAGGCAGGAAGGGAAAAAGGGGCAGCAGGATGCTGTGACACTGGCGACTTTCCACAGTGCAAAAGGGCTTGAGTTTGATGTGGTGCATATGATTGATGTGAATGAAGGTGTGACGCCTTATAAAAAAGCGGTTTTGCTGCCTGATATGGAGGAGGAGCGGCGGATGTTTTATGTGGGGGTGACAAGGACGAAGGAGAAGCTGCATTTATATGTGCCGCAGAGGGTGAACCATCATGAAGCGGAGTTGTCGAGGTTTTTGATTGAAGCAGGGTATGTATAAGGGATTGTTATGATCCTTTTTGGAACTGGATATTGTATTCTTGCGGAGAGTATTATATAATCAGGCTGTACAATATATTTCGGAAAGGAGATTTTTATGCAAGATGTAAGCAACAGCGTTCTGCCGGATGATGATGATATTTTTGTCACCCTGGATATGGATGACGGGACTCAGGTAGAATGTGAGATTATAACCATTTTTGATTTAGGCGACCAGGATTATATCGTTTTGATGCCTTTGGATGAAGCTGGTGAGGAAAATGCGGAGGGTACGGTGTATATTTTCCGCTATTTTGAAGATGAAGAAGGGAATCCGTCGCTGGAAAATATCCAAAGTGATGAAGAGTTTGAAGCTGTGGAAGAGCGGTTTGATGAATTGCTGGATGAAGCAGAGTTTGAAGAAGAATAGGGAATGGTCTCCTCCGGCAGGTGACGTGGTATTGAAGTACGGTGTAGCCCTTATGCGGCTATGCCGTTTTTTTCTTTTTTGGAATGGAGTACCTATTGAAAATGGGCTTATAGATATGCGTTGCAGGTGGAGTGCAAATGTTATATAATCGAATATTATGAATTGAGGTTTGGAGGGAAGTGTTTGTATGATTAATTTACAAGATAAGGATAATTGCCCTGATATGTAAGCAATAAGCAAATATGTTGGAAATCCTGTGTTTATGCAATTTTGCTCAGAAATTAAGGAAACTTATAAATGTAGTGAAAAATTGGAGTATAGTTCGTGTAGCTGGGAAAAGGGGTGGAATATTTACGTTTAATCCAAATTCGCAGAGATTGTTAGTGTTTGGCTGCGGGGGAGCGGCAAAGGATCTGGAATAAAAAACCGGGCAATCATCCGAATTGTACAAAAAAATTCAAATAATCCTCGAAAAAATATATACAAATCAACCAATTTAATGCTATAATAAAAAAGCGCTTGCGTAGCTTAAGGATGAAAAGGTGAGAAAACATGAGATTAGACGTAAAACGAGGAGAGTTCTTAAGGTTAGGAGTTACAAAATCAAAAACATGGGCAGAGTTTTGTTTTGAGTGCCGCAAAGAAAGTGAATGTAAAATATTGCTATACAAAAGAAACACCACGGATTTACCAGTTGAAATAACCGTACCGCCTGAGTTTTCTAAAGGAAATTTACGTTCGGTACGCATTGATAAGCTGGATTTGTCTGAATATGATTATAATTTTTCCATTGATCAAAAGGAGATCACGGATCCTTTTGCCAGGCGTATTATTGGAAGGGAAGGATGGGCGGATACTAAAAGGAAGGCGGGGCTTTACAGCCGTTATGAATTGAACCCTTTTTCCTGGCGTGGTGAGCCTAAGGTAGAGGTTTTAAGGAAAGATATGGTACTTTATAAGTTGCATGTCAGGAATTTTACAAAGGGGCTTGGGGAATCTGTCCCGGATAGCGGGACGTTCCGGGGGCTTGAGAAAAAGCTTTCCTATTTGAAATCACTAGGGGTTACTTCGGTTGAGCTGATGCCGGTATACGAGTTTGAGGAGCTTTTGCCAGTTGAGCCGCCGAAAGAGACGGGGTCTTATGCATATTGGAAAGAAAAGAAGAAAAAAGGGGCTGTAAAGGCAGAGGATAAGCCGAAGTATAAAATCAACTGCTGGGGATATGGCGCGGGATCTTATTTTGCCCCGAAAGCATCTTTTGCGGCAGGGGAATGTCCGGATGCGGAATTAAAATCCTGTATTCTTAAAATGCATAAAAAGGGGATGGAATGTATATTGGAAATGGATTTTGGGGACTGTTTGCCGGCATGGTTTATTTTGGAGGTGCTTAAATTCTGGGTTAGGGAGTACCATGTGGATGGTTTCCACCTGCAAGGCAGCCGGATTCCAATGGATATTTTGATGCAGGAGCCGTATTTGGGAAGGACAAAGCTGTTTTACCGCGGGATTTCGGAGGATATGATAGACGGGCAGGAGAGTGCGTTCCCGCGGATTTTTGTGGATACTGACGAGTTTATGTATCCTTGCCGCAGGCTTGCGGCGGGGATTGACGGCAATGTATGGGATCTGGCCAATCAGATGAAAAAGCAGAATGAAAGGCTGGGGCATATTAATTATATTGCGGATAATAATGATTTTACGCTTGCGGATTTGTTTTCCTATGAAAAAAAGCATAATGAGCAGAATGGCGAGGGCAATTTAGACGGGCCAGACTTTAGTTTGAACATAAACTGCGGCGTGGAAGGGGAATCAAGCAGCCGTAATATCCAGAGGATCCGCTTGCGCCGTATGAAAAATGCGGCTGCTATGCTGTTTTTGTCCCAGGGTGTCCCGATGCTTATGGCAGGGGATGAGGACTGCAATTCCCAGCAGGGCAATAACAATGCGTATTGCCAGGATAACTCAATTGGCTGGAAAGACTGGAAAAGCAGCAGGTCGTCTAAGGAATTTTTCCGTTATATCCGGTGTTTAATACAGTTTCGGAAGGAGCATGCTATTTTGCGTATGGAACAGCCTATGCGGCTCTCAGACGCCAAGTCGGCCGGGTACCCGGATTTGTCGTACCATGAGGAAAATGCTTGGATTACGCCGCAGCATTTTAACCGTAAGGCGATTGGGGTTTTATATTGTGGAAAATATGCGGGTGAGGCAGAGGATGTTTTTATCGGGTTTAATTTTTGCAATTTCCCGAAAAAACTGGCGCTGCCAAAACAGAGGGGCAGGCGCAAATGGTACCTGGCTATGGATACTGTAGGGAAAGAATCTTTTCTGGAGGAGCAGGAAGAAGTAAAGGAATCCTGGTACAGCTTGGAACCGCATAGTGTTTGTATTATTATTGGAAAATAAAAGGCAGGGAATTGAATGAAGGCGTGGCAGCATTTAAGGACAATTTTACATCATAAAAAAATGGTGCGGGAAGGGTGCTTTCGGGTGGGGCTTTACCGTCAGGGCATTATGCACGACTGGTCTAAATATACGCCTGTTGAGTTTTTAGTGGGCGCTAAGTATTACCAGGGGGATAAAAGCCCCAACAATATAGAACGGCAGGAGAAAGGGTATTCTGGCGCTTGGCTGCACCACAAGGGCAGGAACAAGCATCATCTGGAATACTGGATTGATTATTCTATGAAGGACGGCCGTATGGCGGGGATGCGTATGCCGCAAAAATACGTGGTGGAAATGTTTATTGACCGGATTAGCGCGTCCAAGAATTACCAGAAGGAGCGCTATACGGATAAAAGCCCGCTTTTATATTACCAAAAAGGCAAAGATCACTATATGATGCATGAGGATACGCGCAAATTGCTGGAAAAGCTTTTGCGTATGCTTGCGGAAAAGGGCGAGGATTATGTATACCGCTATATCCGTGTAAAAGTGTTAAAAAACAGAAGGAAGGGTTTTAGGCATGTTAGGCGATAAGAAAATATTATACAGCGGGATGCAGGCGACAGGGACGCTGACGCTTGGGAATTATTTGGGTGCGCTTAAAAACTGGGTGACATTAAACGAGGAATATGAATGCATTTATGGCGTAATGGATCTGCATTCCTTAACGGTCCGGCAGGTACCGGCGGATTTTCGGAAAAATGCCAGATCCTTGTACGCGCTTTATGTGGCTGCAGGGTTAGATCCCCAAAAGAATTGTATTTATTACCAGTCGCATGTATCCGGCCATGCTGAGCTTGGCTGGATTTTAGGCTGTTTTACTTATATGGGCGAATTAAACAGGATGACTCAATTTAAGGATAAGGCGTCAAAACACGCGGATAATGTTAATGCGGGGCTGTATACATATCCGGTACTGATGGCGGCAGATATTTTACTATACCAGGCAGATGTTGTGCCAGTCGGGGTGGATCAGAAGCAGCATCTGGAAATTACCAGGGATATTGCACAGAGGTTTAATGCGGTATACGGCGACGTGTTTACCATTCCGGAAGCGTTTATCCCAAAGGCCGGGGCAAAGATTATGAGTTTACAGGATCCGCAGAAAAAAATGTCGAAATCAGATGAAAACGCCAATGCGGCGGTTATGCTTTTGGACGACAGGGACAGTATTTTGCGGAAGTTTAAGAGGGCAGTTACTGATTCTGGGAGTGAGGTGCGTTATGCAGAGGATAAGCCGGGGATTAGCAATTTGATAGAGATTTACGGATGTGTTACTGGAAAAGGCCGCGTTTCGGTAGAACAGGAGTTTGAAGGCCGTGGATACGGGGAGTTTAAGATGGCGGTAGGGGAAGCTGTTGCAGATCATCTTGGGCCAATTCAGGCGCGTTATCAGGAATTGATGGCGGATAAGGCGTATTTGGATGCAATGATTAAGCAGAATGACGAGAAGGCGCAGGGATATGCGGTAAAGACGCTCCGGAAAGTGCAAAAGAAGATAGGGCTTACGGAGCGTATCCGCTAAACGGCACACGGTATCTTTTTGCGAAAAAAATAAAATAAGCTAAAAAAAAGGTGGAAAAGCACGCACAACATGGCCGCTTCATAGGATAGATTAAGTAAGTTTTTGAGGTGCTCGCTTGAAAACTTTTTTATCCCCTCTGAATGCAACGGAAGAAAAGGAATATCTTAGTCGGTTAAAAGAGGGCGACCAGGAAGCAAAAAAGATATTGGTAGAACGAAATATGCGCTTAGTGGCACACGTAACGAAAAAATACCAGAACGCTGGGGAGGATATGGAGGATTTGATCTCCATTGGGACAATCGGGCTTATTAAGGCGGTATCTACATTTCAGGAGAACCATGGCAGCAAGCTGGCTACATATGCGGCAAGGTGCATTGAGAACGAGCTTTTAATGTATTTCCGTTCCAGGAAAAAATGCTCCAGGGAGGTCTCTTTGTATGAGCCGATTGGCACGGACAAAGAGGGAAACCAGATACAGCTTGTGGATTTGCTGGAGGTGGACGACAAGGATGTGGTGGAGCAGATGGAATTAAGGCGTCAGATTTTAATGCTGTACAAATTGATTTCCTACGCGCTTGACGAGCGGGAACGTCAGATTTTACAGCTGAGGTATGGCCTAAATAACCGGACTTCGGTGACTCAGCGGGAAATTGCTGACAGGCTGCATATTTCCAGATCTTATGTGAGCCGGATTGAGAAGAAAGCCCTGGGGAAGCTGCGTGAGAGGTTTGAGCAGGGTGAAACCAAGGGGGTTAATAATTAACCCGGTAAAAGGGGGCTAGAGCGCAGGGGGTGCATAAACCGCACCCCCTGCGCTCTAGATCGTGTTTGAAGCAAGCTTACGCCATTTGGCCACAAAATGATTAAAACCTATTCCCAAACCCCGCAATCCATGATATAATCTTTTCATCTTTTTATCTTTTTTTCTAGAAGCAGCTTTTCTGCTGCAAAAATCCCATTTATACAAATAAAGGGAGTGGAAATAAAATATGTATAGTATGGTGACAACCGCAGTTACGCGCGGCATGGAAACCGTCTGCATCCGTGCGGAAGCCGATGTCAGTGACGGGCTGCCAATGTTTGAAATGGTAGGCTTCCTCTCTTCTGAGGTCAAAGAAGCAAGGGAGAGGGTGCGCACTGCCTTACATAACTGTGGCTATAAAATCCCGGCAAAACGGATTACTGTAAATTTATCTCCGGCAGACGTAAAAAAATCTGGCTCTGGCTTTGATTTGCCTGTTGCAGTAGCAGTTTTGGCGGCATGTGGAGAAGTAGATGCACATATGTTAAAGGATACCCTGATATTGGGGGAAATCGGCTTAGACGGCAAGGTGCAGCAGGTACATGGCATTCTGCCTGCTGTGGCAAATGCAAAAGGGTTTGGGATGAAGCGCTGCCTGATCCCATATGCCAACCAGGCAGAGGCAAAATTGATACCAGGGCTAGAAATCTGGGCAGTAGAGGATCTGCGGGAGATGGTTTCTTATCTTAACGGAAAGCCCTACGTGGAAAAACCGTCCCTACAGGCGCCAGGCGCCCCCTGTTGTAAGGAAGAGCCGGATTTTGCCGAAATTAACGGGCAGGATTCGGTGAAACGCGCCTGTGAGGTAGCCGTTGCGGGTATGCATAATTTTTTGATGATAGGCCCTCCGGGGAGCGGAAAAACTATGATAGCCAAACGGATACCTGGCATATTGCCCCCAATGGCGGAAGAAGAAAGGCTAGAGGTATCTAAAGTTTACAGCATCTGTGGAATGATTTCACAAAACCAGCCCCTTATTCATAAACGTCCGTTCCGTATGCCGCACCATACCATAAGCCCAAATGGGCTGTCCGGTGGAGGCAGTATACCAAAGCCAGGGGAAATAAGCCTGGCACACAAAGGGGTTTTGTTTTTGGATGAGCTGCCGGAGTATAAAAAATCTACATTGGAAATCTTGCGGCAGCCTATGGAAGACAAGCAGATTACGCTGGTGCGCCAGTCTGGCATTTACTGCTATCCGGCTGATTTTATGCTGGTGGCTGCGATGAACCCCTGCAAGTGCGGCTATTATCCGGACAGGGCGCGCTGCAGCTGCCAGGGGGCGGATGTCGCCCGTTATCTGGGCAGGATCAGCAAACCACTTTTAGACAGGATTGATATTTGTATTGATGTGCCAATCCTGCATTATGCAGATCTGGCGTGCAATAGCAAAAATGAGCCGTCTTCTGTAATCCGGGGACGGATAGTGGCGGCATTAGAACGCCAGAAAAGCCGTTTTTTTGATGCGGGCATTTCCTGCAACAGCCAGATCCCGTCAAAGGACATTGCAAAATACTGTAAATTAGACGGAGGGCAGCAACGGTACATGGGGGAAATATATCAAAAAATGGATTTATCTGCCAGGGCATATTATAAAATTTTAAAAACGGCAAGGACAATAGCAGATCTGGATGACAGCAGCAAAATTAAGGACTGCCACTTAAATGAGGCTATCTGTTACCGTGTGCAGGATAAAAAATATTGGGAGTAAATTATATGGAAGAAAAACAAAAGTATCAGTATTGGTTAAGATGCATACCAGGAGTCGGGAATAAAAAGCAGAGAAAGTTAGTAGAATATTGTGGCAGTGCAAATGAAGTTTATGGGTTAACCAGACAGCAGCTGGAAAGGATTGGCGGATTTTCCGGAAATGATATAGACGCCATTTTAACGTCTAAAAAGAACTGGGATTTAAACAAAGAAGCGGCCGTGCTGGAAGAAAGCGGGGTTTCTATGGTGACACTGGAAGAGCAGGGCTTTCCAGAGCGGCTAAAACATTTGACGGACTGTCCGTACGCCCTTTTTTTTAAAGGATGCCTGCCCGAAGAGGGAAGGAAAAGCGCAGCGATTATAGGCGCCCGTGCCTGTTCCTCCTACGGGCGGGCGGCCGCGCTTGAGGTGGCGGAAAGCCTTTCGCTCTATGGGGTGGATATTATAAGCGGTATGGCGGCAGGCATAGATTCCTTTGGGCACTGGGGGGCAATCCATGGGGGAGGCAGGACTTACGCTGTATTAGGATGCGGGGCAGATGTCTGTTATCCCAAGGGCGCAAAGGAGCTGTATGGGCAGATCCTAAAATCAGGGGGGATATTGTCTGAATATTTGCCGCGTACAAAGCCTGCCGCATCCCTGTTTCCAGTGCGCAACCGCCTGATTAGCGCTTTGTCCGACATCGTTATTATCGTAGAAGCGAAACAAAAAAGCGGATCGTTAATTACGGCGGATTTTGCCTTAGAGCAGGGGAAGGAGGTCTACGCCGTTCCGGGAAGGCTGGGGGATGCTTTGAGTGCGGGATCAAACGATTTGATCCGGCAAGGCGCGGGGATGGTATCTTCTGTGGGGGATTTGCTGGCAGACTTGGGGCTTTCGGGGACGAAGGGTAGGGTATACTGTAAAAAAGAAAGTGAAAATATATTAAATTCACTTGAAAAAGCAGAATTGATGGTGTATAGTTGCTTTGGTCTGTATGCAAAAAATATGGAGGAATTATTACAGATGACAAATATCCCGGTCCAGAAGCTTGCAGATATCTTGATACGGCTGCAGGCAAAAGGGCTCATCGAAGAGTTTTATAAAAACCATTACAGAAAAATATAAAACATGCATAAAGGAGTTTTTTAGTCATGGCAAAGAACCTGGTAATTGTGGAATCACCGGCAAAGGTGAAGACGATCAAAAAATTTTTGGGAAAAAATTATGAGGTGACTGCATCCAACGGGCATGTACGGGATTTGCCGAAAAGCCAGCTTGGAATTGACGTAGAACATGATTTTGAACCCAAATATATTACGATTCGGGGAAAAGGGGATATCCTTGCAAAACTCCGCAAGGAAGTAAAAAAAGCAGATAAAATTTACCTTGCGACTGACCCTGACCGCGAGGGGGAGGCTATTTCCTGGCATTTGGCGCAGGCGCTTAAGCTTGCGGACAAGAACGTATACCGTATCAGTTTTAACGAAATTACCAAAAATGCGGTTAAGGCGTCCTTAAAAACCCCGCGTGAAGTGGATATGGATCTGGTCAATGCACAGCAGGCAAGGCGGATGCTTGACCGTATGGTGGGCTATCGGATAAGCCCCCTGCTTTGGGCAAAGGTCAAGCGGGGCTTAAGCGCTGGACGTGTGCAGTCGGTTGCGCTGCGCATTATCTGTGACAGGGAAGCGGAAATTAACGCATTTATTCCCGAAGAATACTGGACGCTGGATGCAAAGCTTTTGGTTCAGGGGGAAAAGCGTCCATTGATGGCGAAATTTTACGGCAACGAAAAAGGAAAGCTTACGATTTCTTCTAAAGAGGAGCTCGATCATATTAAAAAGGAAATCGAACAGGCAGAATATAAAGTTTTGGAAGTAAAACGGGGGCAGCGCATCAAAAAAGCCCCCGCACCGTTTACTACAAGTACAATGCAGCAGGAAGCGTCAAAGGTGCTCAATTTTTCTATCCAAAAGACGATGCGCCTTGCGCAGCAGCTATATGAAGGCGTGGACATTAAGGGGCTGGGCACGGTTGCTTTGATTACTTATCTGCGTACTGATTCTGTGCGTGTTTCCGAGGAAGCGGGCGAAGCGGCGAAAGCATATATTGCCAAAGCATATGGAGGGCAATACGCGGCGGAACACCTTGCCGAAAAGCAGGGTACCGCTAAAATACAAGACGCCCACGAAGCGATCCGCCCGACTGATATTACAAGGACGCCTGTGCTAGTGAAAGAATCGCTGCCAAGGGATCTGTTCCGGCTTTACCAGCTTATCTGGAAGCGTTTTACTGCTAGCCGGATGAACGGGGCGGTATATGAAACAACCTCAGTCAAAATCGGGGCTGGCAGCTACCGTTTTCATGTGTCTGCTTCCAAAGTTACATTTGACGGCTTTTTATCCGTTTACGCTGCGGACGAAGAGGAAAAAGCGGCGAACAATGTCTTGTTAAAAGCGATAGATGAACAGACAAAGCTCTCTTTACAGGAGCTAGAAGAAAAACAGCATTTTACCCAGCCGCCGGCGCATTATACCGAAGCGTCATTAGTAAGAGCGCTCGAGGAGCTTGGGATCGGCCGCCCAAGTACATACTCCCCGACGATAACTACTATCTTAGGCAGGCGGTACGTGGTAAAAGAGAGTAAGAACTTGTATGTGACAGAGCTGGGGGAAGTGGTAAACTCAATTATGAAAGAGTCGTTCCCTTCGATTGTAGATGAGCATTTTACGGCGAATATGGAATCACTTTTAGATAAAGTGGAGGAAGGGGCGGTTAGCTGGAAGACCGTTGTGAGCAATTTTTACCCGGATTTGAACGAAGCAGTGGAGCATGCCGAGCAGGAGCTTCAAAAGATAACGATTGAGGACGAGGTTTCAGATGTAATCTGCGAGGAATGCGGGCGCAATATGGTGGTAAAATACGGTCCGCACGGAAAATTTTTGGCATGCCCGGGCTTTCCGGATTGCAGAAATACAAAGCCATATTTGGAAAAGACAGGGATTTCATGCCCTTTGTGCGGCAAGGAAGTAGTGATTAAGAAGACAAAAAAGGGAAGGAAATATTACGGGTGTGAGGACAATCCGGAATGTGGTTTTATGTCCTGGCAAAAGCCGTCTGAGAAGCCTTGCCCGCGTTGTGGGGGCTATATGGTGGAAAAGGGGAATAAGCTGGCATGTGTACAGGAACAGTGCGGCTACAGTGAGGAGATTACACAGAAAAAGAAGTAAGAGAAGATCCTTCCAAAATTTGTGAAAATAATATGAAATTTCTTGAGTATTCACAATTAGTATGCTAAAATACGACATAGCTATTTCCAAAATCAGAATATTGATAAGGAGGGTATCTTATGAGTGTGCAGTTGTTGGATAAAACAAGAAAAATCAACAAACTCTTGCATAATAATAATTCTTCCAAAGTAGTATTTAACGACATATGTGAAGTACTCACGGAGATTTTAAAATCCAACATCCTGGTTATCAGCAAAAAAGGAAAGGTCTTGGGTAGCAGTGTTTGCAAGGGGATTGATGAAATCGGGGAGCTGATTGTGGATGAAGTTGGAGGCTTCATTGACCCGCTGTTAAATGAACGCCTTTTGGGCATTCTTTCTACCAAAGAAAATGTCAATTTGGAAACATTGGGGTTTGCCGCTGATTTAAAGAGATACTGTGCGATCATTACGCCGATCGACATTGCCGGGGAACGGCTGGGGTCATTGTTTGTGTACCGGTGTGATGTACAGTACAATATTGATGATATCATACTAAGTGAATATGGTACGACAGTCGTAGGGCTTGAAATGATGCGATCGGTAAACGAAGAAAATGCAGAGGAAAACCGCAAAATCCAGATTGTAAAATCCGCCATCAATACACTTTCATTTTCGGAATTGGAAGCAATTACGCATATTTTTGAAGAGCTGGATGGCAATGAAGGGATATTGGTGGCCAGCAAGATAGCGGACCGTGTAGGGATTACACGTTCTGTTATTGTGAATGCACTGCGGAAGTTCGAGAGTGCAGGGGTGATAGAATCGCGATCCTCCGGTATGAAAGGGACGTATATTAAAGTGCTGAATGATGTCGTTTTTGAGGAACTTCAGAAGGTTAAAAAGCAGAATGAACGGTAGGCGGTTTGATGATGGCAGGCGTTTGTAAATAAATCTGAGAAAGGGATTGCAGGATGGGCTGTAGTCCTTTTTTTGTGCGCGTAAGGGAAAATATACGGAAGATTAGCAGCATTTTGACAGTTACTAAGTTTTTTTGCTGCTATTTGTAAATAAAAAAACTTTACTAAAAATAAAAATAAACTATACAAAATGTTACAGATATTGCTTGTATATCCAATTTTTTTATTTAATTAGCTTAAATATCTCAAAAAAATACAATATCGTGTAAAAAGTGATAAAAAAATACTTGTCTTTTTTTTAATAATCTCTATAATATAAAAATAGAATAATATAAAATCAGGATAGAAGGTCGGTGAGAAGAAAGTATGTTTTCAACAAATGTTTTTAGTTATATCAACGTACTAAACAAAGCGGCAGATGCAAGCTGGCTTCGGGAGCAGACGATTGTCAATAACCTTGCAAATGTGAACACGCCCGAATATAAACGTAAGGACGTGGATTTTCAGAGCGTATTAAGGCGCGAGCTCGGGGATATGAAGTACATAACGTTAGACAGCAAGGTAGATCATGTGGATTTGGATCGCCTGAATGTTTCCACGTACTATGACCATGCCAATTATTCCTACCGCATGGATAAGAACAATGTGGACGTGGATACAGAAAATGTAGAGCTGGCATCGGAAAAGATCCGCTATGATGCGCTGACAGACTGTATGACACAGGAATTTTCCAGGCTGCGTACAGCAATGTCCAAATAAAATGGTACGATAAATGATGCATAGCAGATGGAGTTGCTGCATAAATTGTTGCAGTGAAACCAGAGGCACCGCAGATACATGACAGAACAGGAGGAGATAGTATGGCTTTATTCCAGGCATTTGATATCAGCGCGTCCGGAATGACGGCAGAACGGTTCCGCACGGATATTATTGCGGAGAATGTGGCGAATGTAAATACGACCAGGACAGAGGACGGTACGCCTTATAGGCGTAAGATTGTAACGTTTGCGGAGAAGGATTCCACTTCCTTTGCAGATCTTTTGTCCAGGACGGCGCGTAAGTACGGTGGCAACGGCGTTAAGGTTACGAAGGTGCTTGAGGATGAATCAACGGATTATATCATGAAGTACGATCCGGCGCATCCGGACGCAGACGAGAATGGGTACGTCTCGTATCCGAATGTCAATATCGTGACGGAGATGACGAACCTGATTGACGCGAGCAGGGGCTACGAAGCCAATGTAACCGCCTTTAATGCGATAAAAGCGATGGCACAGTCCGGGCTTCAGGTAGGTAAGCAGTAAGTAAGGGGCGAAAGAAAAATAGGTTAAGGAGGCATACATAATTATGGATATATCTTCGTTAAACAGTTTGGCGCCTGATTACATAGCGCAGGCATACGGGCTAAATCGGACGCAGTCTTCTTCTGGCGGGAAGGACGGCAGCTTTGGGGCGATTTTGGATACGGCGCTTGGCATGCTCCGGGAGACAAATGATTACAGTAATGCGGCGGAAGCGGCGCAGATCCAGTTTGCACTTGGGGAAGCCAACAGTACACATGAGCTGGCGGCGGCGCAGCAGAAAGCGAACCTTGCTTTGCAGTATACCGTTGCGGTACGCGATAAGGTAATGGAAGCATACAGAGAAATCATGAATATGTCTGTTTGATAGGTAGGGAAGTAGAATATGCCAGAGAATGTGCAAAATATACTAAATAAAATAAACGATTGGTGGAAGAAGTTTTCGGTAAAACAAAAGACGCTTTTAGTCAGCATTACAGCTGTGATTGTATTGGCGCTTGTTATTTTGGCGGTTGTGATGAACCAGCCGAATATGGTTACGCTTGTAACTTGTGAGAATGCCAAGCAGGCATCCCAGGTAAAAGAGCTTTTGGCCGGGGAGAATATCAAGGCCCAGATTTCGGCGGATGGCCTTACGTTTACGGTCAATGCCAAGGATAAGGCCAATGCCTCTATTTTGCTTGGCTCCAATAATATCCCTGCGGACGGCTATGGGATTGAAAATGTGTTTGATGGTAGTTTCAGCACAACCGAGTCTGACAAATCCAAAAAGTACCAGGTTTATCTGGAGAACAAATTTGAAGACGACCTTGCTACGATTTCCAATATCGAAACCGCATCCGTCCGCCTTTCCATTCCGGAGGAGGATGGTACGATCATTTCTATGGGGCAGGAAACCCATGCAAGCGTGATCCTGACTCTGAATGCCGAAATGACGGAAGAGCAGGCGGCGGGTATTGCCAAATTCGTAGCAACAGAAGTCGGGAACAAAACCACAGACAGCATCCTGCTTTTGGATTCCGACGGAAACGTCCTCTTTTCCGGAGGGGATTCCAGTACTGCAGCCGGGGCGGTTAATGCGCAGCTTTCTGCTAAGAGCAAGGAAGAGAACAAGGTAAAAAAGGAAGTCAGGGACGTTATGCTTGGGGCGGATGTATACGATAATGTATCGGTCGGCCTGAATTTGTCCATGGATTTTAATACAGAAGAATATGTGAACCAGCATTATTATGTGGATGATGGGCGTGAACAGGGGTATTTAAACAGCAAGAGTACATTTGAGTCGGAAGCAGAAGGTGGACGAGCTGATGTGCCTGGTACAGATACTAACGGCCAGAATGGAGATACAACCTATACGCTGCCAGATTCGGAGGTCACCTCTTCTTCTACAAGTGAGAATAAGGAAAATTACCTTACGAGCCAGGAGGTTACCAGGAGGAACAACAACGGGGGGGGTTGTCAATTACGAAAATTCATCCATTTCTGTCGTAGCTACTTCTTATGTCGTCTATGACGAAAGGGCGCTTAAGGCAGATGGAACGCTAAATGACATGACATTTGACCAGTTTGTAGCACAGAACAGTGACCGTATTAAGACGACGGTAGACGACGAATTTTACAATATGGTTGCCAATGCAACTGGGATTTCCAGGGACAGGATTACGATTGTCGCATATGATGTGCCATTTTTTAAATACGCTTCCGCAAGCGGGAGGGATATCGCGGATTACCTGCAGATTGCACTTGCCGTTTTAATTTTCATCCTGCTCGGGTTTGTTGTATTCCGGAGCATGCGCAGGCAGGAAGAGCAGGCAATTGAGCCGGAGCTTGCCGTAGAAGATTTGCTTGAGAGTACAAAAGAAGCGGAAGAAGAGAGTTTAGAGGGTATAGGTTTCTCGGAAAAATCAGAAACGCGTATCCTGATAGAGGAGTTTGTGGACAATAATCCGGAAGCAGCGGCGTCATTGTTGCGCAATTGGCTGAATGAGGAGTGGGAATAGACATGAGCAGTGAAGAATTGACAGGTGTCCAAAAGGCCGCAGTGCTTTTAATTGCATTAGGGCCAGAGAAATCAGCGGACATTTTTAAACACTTGAAAGAAGATGAAATAGAAGAACTGACGTTAGAAATCGCCAATACCAGGAGCGTTTCCCCGCAGTTGAAAGAAAAAGTATTAAATGAATTTTACCAGGTATGTTTAGCGCAGCAGTATATCGCGGAGGGCGGTATTGCATACGCCAAAGAGCTGCTTGATAAAGCGCTTGGCGGCGACCGCGCGCAGGAGGTTATCTCCAAGCTTACGGCTTCGTTGCAGGTGCGCCCATTTGAGTTTGTCCGTAAGACAGACCCAAGCCAGGTGCTGAACTTCATCCAGGATGAGCACCCGCAGACGATTGCCATGATTTTAGCTTACCTGACTCCGGCACAGGCGGCGATGATTATGGGGGCGCTTTCCCCGGAGGTACAGGCAGATGTAGCAAAGAGGATTGCAACCATGGACCGTACATCTCCAGATGTCGTAAAAGAGGTGGAACGCGTGCTCGAACGCAAATTGTCTTCGCTTATCAACCAGGATTACACGGTTGTGGGCGGTGTAGACGCAATTGTCAATATTTTAAATACGGTAGACCGTTCTACAGAGAAGCATATTATGGAATCCCTCGAAATCGAAGAGCCGGAACTGGCAGACGAGATCCGCAAGAAGATGTTCGTATTCGAAGATATTATGCTGCTCGACGACCGCGCTATCCAGCGTGTGCTGCGTGATGTGGACAACAATGACCTTGCGGTTGCATTAAAGGGTTCTGGGGAAGACGTACAGAATACTATTTTCAAGAACCTCTCGAAGCGCCTTGCTTCTATGATCCGGGAGGATATGGAATTTATGGGCCCTGTCCGTATGAAGGACGTAGAGGAAGCACAGCAGAAGATTGTTGGTGTAATCCGTAAATTAGAAGAGTCTTCTGAGATCGTAATCTCCAGAGGCGGAGGTGACGAGATCGTTGTCTAATTTATTTAAACAGTATAATACCGTAGAACCCAAAAAGGATATCCGTGTCATAGATTATAACCCTATGGTAGAGGAACGGCTTGCCGAGCTGGTGAAAAAGCAAAGCGGGGACGGGGCGGACGAAGAAGGCTTTAAGGAATTAAGCCTGATTGCTGGTGAAGCGCAGATGCCAAAAGAAGATCCCCAGGAAGCCATAAAGCGGCAGTTAGAAGAAGCAGAAGAGACTTTGAGGAGCGCGAAAGAGGAAGCGGAGTCCTTGCTTGAAAAAGCAAGGGCCGATGCCGGAGAAATAAGGCAGAAGGCAATGGAAGACGGGCAGAAAGAGGGCTACGATACAGGTTTTGCACAAGCGAAGGCAGAGCTTGAGGAAGAGTACAGCCGCCGGAAGCAAGAAGTCGAACAGCTTGAGACAGGCCGGCAGGCAGAATATGACAGGCGGCTTAAGGATCTTGAGCCAAAGCTTTTGGACGCCGTCCTTACTGTTGTCGAAAAGGTTTTCCATGTCCGGTTTGATGATAAAAAAGATATTTTATTGTACTTGGTTGGGAATACGCTTGCAGAGATTGACGGCTGCAAGGAATTTTGTATTCGTGTGCGCCGGGAAGACAAGGAGTTTTTGGAAGCGCACAAAGATGAAATAATTGCCGGTGTCGGAAAGGATATTACGCTTACCTTTGCGGCGGATCTTACAATGGAAGCGAATGAATGCGTAATTGAAACTGATAGTGGTATGTTTGACTGCGGCGTAGGCGTGCAGTTGGGGAATTTGATAAAAGATTTAAAGGCATTAAGCCTGTGAGGATGAGGGAACGTGGCATATAATTTAGACAAATATTTACAACTGGCAGACCGTACATATTTTGACAGGCTAGGGAAGGTGGCGAAAGTCGTAGGGCTTACGATTGAATCCATTGGCCCGGAAGCGAAACTGAATGATTTATGCCGCATTATCATTGATAAGAATAAGGACATTTCCGTAATGGCAGAAGTAGTCGGGATACGGGATAACCGCCTGCTGTTGATGCCTTACGAAAGTGTGGAAGGTTTGGGCATTGGGTGTACTGTAGAGAATACGGGGCATCCTTTGTCTGTGTGTGTAGGCGATGCGCTGCTTGGCCATATGGTGGACGGGATCGGCAGGACAGTAGAACCAGTGGAATTTGCTGGGGGCAAGGAATATTCGGTTGAAGCGCCGCCCCCTGATCCGATGGAACGTAAGATAATAGATGAAATTTTGCCTCTTGGCGTAAAAGCTGTTGACGGGCTGATAACGGTCGGCAAAGGGCAGAGGATTGGAATATTTGCCGGCTCTGGCGTCGGCAAGAGTACCTTGCTTGGCATGTTTGCAAGGAATACCCAGGCAGATGTCAATGTCATTGCCCTGATTGGGGAACGCGGCAGGGAAGTAAGGGAGTTCATCGAACGGGATTTGGGGGAAGAAGGGATGAAGCGGTCCGTGGTGGTCGTGGCGACTTCTGACAGGCCAGCCCTGATCCGTAATAAGGCGGCAAAGACGGCGACGGCAATTGCCGAATATTTTAGAGATCAGGGAAAAGACGTGCTTTTGATGATGGATTCACTGACGCGCTTTTCTATGGCGCAGCGGGAAATTGGGCTTGCATCCGGCGAACCGCCCGTAACAAGGGGGTATCCGCCGAGCGTCTATTCGGAAATGCCAAAGCTTTTGGAGCGGGCAGGCAATTCCAGCGAAGGTTCTATAACCGGGCTTTATACAGTACTCGTTGACGGGGATGATTTTAACGAGCCGATTACGGATACGGCGAGAAGTATATTAGACGGGCATATTATGTTGTCGAGGAAGCTGGGGCATAAGAACCATTATCCAGCTATTGACATATTACAGAGTATATCGAGGGTAATGAGTTCAGTTGCCGGCAAAAGCCACAAGGATGCAGCCGGAAAACTAAAGAATGTGCTTGCAACCTACCAGGAAGCGGAAGATTTGATTAATATTGGGGCGTATAAACGGGGATCAAACCCAGGAATCGATTACGCGATTTCAAAGATAGATGCAGTCAATGCATTTTTGATGCAGGATACCATGGAAAAATTTGAATTTGAAGAGGAAAAACGGATGTTGGAAGCTCTTTTTGCAGAATAAGGGAACCGGAAGGGCATCCGGGCTGTTGCGGGTAAGGTGGGACGATGGCAGTATTTCGTTATAAATTGCAAAGTGTATTGGATATTAAGCAAAAATTGGAGGAGCAGGAGAAAATTGCTTTTGGTTTGGCGGCTGCAAGGCTAAGCGAGGAGCAGGAAGCGCTGCAGAATCTGATGATCCGCAAAGCGGGTTATGACCGGCAGGCGAGGATGCTTGTGGAAGGAGCTATTAATGTCCTTGAAATCAACGCCTGCCGGGGCGCCATTGAAGTGATGAAGACGAAGATACGTGCACAGATGCTTGAAGTGCATAAGGCGCAGCGGCAGTTAGAGGCCGTCCGGCAGAGGTTAAACGCGGTTATGGTGGAACGCAAGACATATGAGAAATTGCGTGAAAAGAAGCTCGATGAATTTAAACAGGAGCTTTTGCAGGAAGAGAAAAAGGAAGTAGACGAATTGGTCAGCTATACATATCATCAGAATGAAGGGTAACAGGTGGTGGACGACATGGATAATCAAAATGCAAGGATGCCGGAAGAAGGAAGCGGAGATAAAAAAGCAGACAAAAAAGCTGCAAAGCAGGCAAAACGGGAAGAAAAAGCGAGGAAACGGGAAGAAAAGCTAAGGCAGAAACTGGCAAAAGCCGGGGCGTCTCCGGAAGAAATCGAAAAGGCAGTCGCAAATAGCGGGGACTACGACGAAGAAGGGGGCAGCCGCCTTGCCGTATTTTTTGTAACCCTCGTGATTGTCGTTATCTGGCTGGCAATCTTAGCGCTGCTGATTAAGATGGACGTTGGCGGATTCGGTTCTACCGTAATGCGGCCATTGTTAAAAGATGTCCCGTATTTAAACCGTATCCTGCCGGAAGAGGAAACAGAGCTTGTAGGCGTACAGGGTACAGAAAATACGGAAAACCCATATGCGACATTAGATGATGCCATAGCGCGGATCAAGGAGCTTGAAGTAGAATTGCAGAATGCCAAAAATGCAGCAAAGGACAGCCAGAACCGCATGGCGGATTTGGAAGGCCAGTCTAAGCAGCTAGAGCAGTACAAAGCAAACGAAGCGGCGTTTGAAGAACGCAGGCAGAAGTTTGACGAAGAGGTTGTGTTTGCCGACCAGGCGCCCGATATAAATGAATACAAGGCCTTTTATGAGGGGATAGAGCCTGCAAATGCGGAAGCAATTTACAAACAGGTGATTGAGCAGCAGCAGGCAGACGAAGAGCTGGAAAAATATATTAGTATGTATTCCAATATGAAGCCGAAGCAGGCGGCGGCTATCTTTGATACTATGACAAACGATCTAAAGCTCGTAGCCAAAATCCTGCAGGCTATGGATGCAGACGTGAGTGCGGGTATTCTGGGGGCAATGAATGCAGATACGGCAGCAAAGCTGACCAAAATCATGCAGCCCTCTGAACCATAAATAGTTTATCCTATAAAGAAAGGAGGAGAAGCCATGAAAACAAATATTGCGGGGATTACCCAAAATATGCTGCAGGCGAGGGCAGAATTAAAAGCCGAATCAGCGGGAAGTACAAAAGAACAGAAGCTGTCTGTTAGTTTTTTTGAAATGATGGGCCAAAGCACGGCATCTTATAACGCCGGTGCGAAATCAGGCTCCGACGAGCTTGTGTACCGTGTAGATGCGGCAGATAGCAGTTCTACGCAAAATGCATACGATGTTTATGCGAACCCTGCAAAAGGTGTAGCTGTCAAGGAAGATGTCCCGCCAAAAGAGGTACTTTCGGAGGCATCGGAAGAGCTTACAGAGTACGAAAAGGAGGTTAGGGCTGCTTTAAAAGGGCAGTTTGGAATCACAGACGAAGAAATTGACCAGATATTGGAAAGCCTGGGGCTTACAATTTTAGATCTGGGAAATATTTCGGATCTGACAGCTTTTGTACAGGAGCTGACTGGACAGGACATAGGCGCGCTGTTTTTAAGCGAAGCATTCCAGGATGTGAAAAGCATGGTAACAGAAGCGGCAGAAACGCTTTGTACAGAACTTGGCATTTCAAAAGAAGAGCTGGATGCCTTAGCGGAAACATTAAAGTCACAAATGCAGCCCGAAGGGGAAACGCCTGTATTGCCTGAAGGGGAAGCGCCTGACACAGTAATATCAGAAATGCCAGGGCAGGCAGAAACACTGCAGGAAGGGGCACAGACACAGGAAATTGTAAAAGAAATATCCCCTGAAACGGAAGGGATTCCACAAAAAGGGCAGGAAGCGGTATCTGTTACTGTACAGGAATCAGAAGCGCCACCAGAGGAAGCTGTTATGGAGGAATCCGGAGATGCCACACAAAAAGAGGGTACTACTGTACAAAAAAGCGGTGGTTCAGAGCTTGGGCAGGCTGCAGACGGCAGTACTGGCCAAAATTCCGGTGAACCGGAGGAAAACCTTTTAGAGCAGGCTAAAAATACGGCGCCAGATACGCCGAATGCAGCCGTACACGCGGCAGTGCCAGAAGCACAGGCGGTAAAGGCAGAGCAGTTTGCTATACCGCAGGAGACGGCTGTACCTTATGCCAGCCAGATAGACACCATGCAGATCATTGAGCAAATAGCAAAGCAGGTCAGGGTAACGGTTTCGGCTGCGGCCACATCCATGGAGATGCAGCTGAACCCAGAGAATTTGGGCAAGATTTATTTAAACATCACCGAAAAAGAAGGAGCTGTGCGCGCCCAGCTGGCAGCACAGAACCAGACAGTGAAAGAAGCGCTTGAGACACAGGTGGCAGAGCTGCGCCAGTCTTTAAGCCAGCAGGGCATTAAGGTAGATGCGATAGAAGTTACCGTAGCGTCCCATGAGTTTGAGCAGAACTTAGAAGAGAATGCAAGGCAGGAAGAACAGATGCGCGAGCAGATGCAGCAGTCTGGAAAGCAGACAAGGAGAAGCCTTAATTTAAGCGAGCTTGACGAATTATCCGGCCTAATGACGGAAGAAGAGCAGCTGGTAGCGCAGATTATGCGGGACAACGGCAACCAGGTAGATTTAACAGCATAAATAGTATAACAGGAAAGGAGAAACGATATGGCATTAGTAGCACCGGTTGAAAACGGAAAAGTAGTTGAAAAAGAGACTTCGGCATCTGCTAAATCGTCAAAAGCAGAAGCCAGCAGCACATCGGGGCTGGACAAAGAAGCGTTTTTGCAGCTTTTGGTTGCACAGATGCAGTACCAGGATCCGTTGGAGCCTATGGACAATACCGAATATATTTCCCAGCTTGCGACTTTCTCACAGTTAGAAGCGACTCAGAACTTAGCGGATACGGTTAGCCAGGGCATGGCCAATAGCTTAGTCGGGAAGTATGTGTTCCTGGATGTAACAGATAAGCTTGGGAATGTATCTACGATTGCAGGAAAAGTGGATTATGTGATGTACGAAGGCGGAGAGGTATACCTGGCAGTCAACGACGGGCTTTATTCGCTTGCGGATCTCAATACGGTAGCAGACGGCGCTTATTATGAAGCGTTTGAGCTGGCAAGCGTTTTCTCGGCGGCAATCGCAAAGCTTCCGTCCGTAAATGCTGTTACAAAATCCGATGCCGAAGCGGTAAAGAATGCCAGGGCAATGTACGATGCAATGAATTCTTACCAGAAGGGCTTTGTTCAGGAGAAGGATCTCGAAAAGCTTGAGGCATTGGAGAAAAAGCTTAAAGAGATTTTGCCGCCCGAAGACGATTCGTCCGGAGACAAGGGCGAAGGGGACGATAAAGTCGATGCGGATGACAAAGACGACAAGCTGTCAGACGGCTGATTAAGCGGGGTGGAAGCATGGAAAAGATCACAAACCGGTTTACATCCATTGAACAGGTTGCGGGCAAGTATTTAAAAACATCCGGGAATGCAAGGACGCAGGAAGAACCCCCGGTTTCTTTTGGAGAAATCCTGCGTAAAAAACAGTCGGAGACGGCATCGGAGCTGAAATTTTCCAAGCACGCTTCTATGAGGTTACAAAGGCGGAACATAAACCTTACAAAGGAACAGAACGAACGTTTGGAAAACGGCGTATTAAGGGCCGGTGAGAAAGGAATCCGGGAATCCCTCGTGATGGTGGATTCGCTGGCATTTATCGTAAATGTTCCAAGCAAAACCGTTGTAACCGCAATGGATCAGACAGAAACGCAAAATAACATATTTACCAATATTGACGGCGCCGTCATTATGTAGCTGGGCCTTAGGGAAAGCTGATATGCCCTCGACTGACAGAGAGGGCAGGCGCGCCATAGATTATTAGGAGGTCATTCATTATGATGAGATCATTATTTTCTGCTGTGTCAGGCCTTAAGACACATCAGACCAAGATGGACGTAATCGGTAACAACGTTTCTAACGTTAATACTACGGCGTTCAAATCATCCAATGTAGTTTTCAGTGATATTATGTACCAGACAACCGCAGCCGCGACAGCAGCCAATGCCGCAACTGGCAAGGGCGGTGTTAACGCAAAGCAAATCGGCCTTGGCGTTACGACCGGGGCAACCAAGGTTACTATTACAAACCCTGGTTCTGCGCAGACAACCGGGGATCCATTTGATATCCGTCTGACTGATAAGGTATCCACCAACTTCTTTATCGTAAACGACGGTATGAGGAACATCTTTACCCGTTCAGGGTCGTTCTTTATTGACGGGGCAGGCAACCTTGCCATGACCTCTACCGGTTATACGGTTATGGGCTGGCAGGTAGATCCGGAAACCGGCAACATCAAGAAGGATACCGTATCCGCCTTGCGCGTGATGCAGGAGAAGAATTTAACATCCCCGCCGGAATCCACGACGGCTGCGACAATCGGCGGCATCATTGACAAAAACGATACCAATGTGACAAGCGATGAAGGCCAGACCCTGAATTTAAATTTCTACGACCGTTTGGGATACCAGTATGTGGCACAGTTTTCCTTAAAGCTGACGGATGCAAAAACGCAGTCTTATACGGTTGAACTGTCCGATATCCTGGATTCGGAGAATAAATCCATACTTTCTGAATATATTGATGGCGGCGGGGATTTGGCAGCGGTATTCGGAAGGAATACGACTGCAAAGAAGACATACCCGATTACACAAAAAGATATCAAGTATATGACAGACGGGGATTTCAACCTGGGGTACCAGGGAGAGGGCTATTATTTTTCCTATTCCACCTTTGATACGGCAGGCAACCCGCTGACCGAATATGTACAGGTGACGGTAGATCCTGCCACCAATACATATACCATTCCAGAATACAGCTATTATGCGGATGCGCAGAGCGGTATGGATCAGACAGGCGCCATTACGGTTCCTGAGAAGATAGGGGCAGTTACAGATCTGTTTGGGATAACGCAGGCACAGTTAAACTCGATTGGCAGCCCGACTGTGCCAACCGGATCGTTTAATACGACGACAGGTGCGTTTGAATATACGACTCCGGCAGTTAACTTTACCTTAAAGATTGACCCTGACAACGGTAACTTCTCTTATGTCGGCATGCAGGGATCGGATCAGGTAACATTAAACCTAGCAAATACCCTTGGCAACCAGTTTACCGATATTGATATTGACTTTTCCTCCTGCATAAGCTCAGATAACGGCGGAAAGAGCACCATAGCTGCGGAAGGAGGCTTTGAGAACGGGACGGTTGGAAAGGGTAAAGCCCTTGGTACTTTGATTGGCCTTAGCGTCAGCAACGACGGCAAGATTTTCGGCGCATACGACAATGGCAACACCACACTGCTTGGGCAGATTGCGGTAGCACAGTTTGCAAATGCTTCCGGCCTTGAGAAAATCGGCGAGAACTGCTACGGCACGACTCTAAACTCCGGCGAGTTTGACGGGATTGGCGTGGAAATCGCAGCAGACGGCAGCAGCATGACATCCGGCGAGCTTGAGATGTCAAACGTTGATTTATCAACGGAATTTACACAGATGATTATTACCCAGAGGGGCTTCCAGTCGAATTCACGTATTATTACGGTATCCGATACGCTGCTTGAGGAGCTGATTAATCTCAAACGATAATCAATAATTAAAGTATAAGTGTTCCATTTTAACACAATTTGTGGTAAGATGTGTGTATGATTTGGTGACCTGCTTACTGGATCATACACACTTTTACTGAAAAGCCGGAGAGCTGTTTTAAAAAAAATTCATACAGCTTGTAGACAAGTGTGTGAAAATCTAGTAAACTAGTAACGATAGGTTTTTGTCAGAGAAAAAATAATGAAATGGGTAGGTGAGAATGAGTGGATATAGCATCTTTATTGGGTATTGTCCTCGGCTTGGCGATGACTGTCTTCGGTATTCTGTCAAACAAGGCTGAGTTGCTCGGATACATAGACGTGCCATCTGTCATCATTACGATTGGTGGATCTATTACGGGCGTTTTGGGTTCCTTTAAGCTAAGCGATTTTATTAACGGCTTTAAGAGCTTTGCGCTTGTTTTTAAGGAAGATGCCATGGATCCAGGGGAGATTATCGGCAACGTAATTAACCTGGCGAATGTAGCCAGGAAGGAAGGCCTTCTGGCGCTGGAAGAAGCGTCAAACGACATTGACGATCCATTCTTGAAGAAAGGGATTATGCTGGTAGTAGATGGTACGGATCCGGAGCTTGTACGCGGAATATTGGAAACAGAACTGGCGTGCCTGGAAGACCGCCACAAAAAGGTAATCGGTTTCTGGGAGAAATGGGCGGAATTAGGCCCTGCCTGGGGTATGATCGGTACCCTGATTGGTCTTGTAAACATGCTCAACAACATGGAAGACGCATCGGCAATCGGGCCTGCTATGGCGGTTGCGTTGCTGACGACTCTGTATGGTTCCATGATTGCGAACTGGCTGTGTACCCCAATTGCGTCTAAGATGAAAGTGAATAACGATTAGAAGTCATTGTAAAAGATGTTATGGTAGAAGGCCTTCTCTCTATCCAGGCGGGAGAGAACCCGCGTGTTATTGAAGAGAAACTCAAATCCTTCCTGTCACCGGCCATCCGAGACAGCGTTGGCACCAGCGGAGGTGAAGAATAGTGGCGAAAAAGAAACAGGAAGAAGCACCAAAAGGCTCACCGGCATGGATGGCTACGTTTAGTGACTTGATGAATCTGTTACTGTGTTTCTTCGTGTTGCTCTTTTCCATGTCAACGGTGGATGCAGCTAAGTTTGAAATGGTAGTCGCTTCTTTGCAGAGTACTTTCAGCGTACTGCCCGCCGGCGGATCTTCTATTGGGGAAGGGGAGCTGATTTCTTCGGGTGTTAGCCAGCTAAAGGATTTCAGTATGTACTTTGAGCAGCTTTCCTCTGAAGAAACGGATGATACACAGACGGAAGAAAGCAAACAGGATGAGGGACAAAGCGTAAAGGAAACATACCAGCAGGAGGCCTTAAAAGAATCAGAGCAGATGGCGGAGCAGATCAGCAAAGAAGTAGAGAAGGACGGAATCCAGAACCAGGTGGAAGTGGATTTCAACGGACAGTATGTCCTGCTGACGTTAAACGGCGCATTGTTATTTGATTCGGGGAGTTCTGAGATACGGCAGGATGCGTATCCTCTGGTTGATAAAATCGGTGCAATTTTAACAAACTACCGCAGTAATATTATAGAGATAGAAGGGCATACGGACAACGTGCCGATTTCTAACAGCAAGTATGAGAACAACGATGTGCTTTCTATGTACCGTGCGCTAAGTGTTGCGGATTACATTAGGGGCATTACGGATTTGGAATCGGGCCTTATCAAATCATCGGGGAGAGGGGAGTACGTTCCGATTGCAGATAATGCAACGCCGGAAGGGCGCGCCCGCAACCGAAGGGTAGAAGTCAAAATTTATAACTCCTATAGTTCAGGCAATTAACAAGAAAGGAACAGGAATATGAAAAAGAATTTGATTACGGTTATGGTCTTGGCGTTAGTCTTAGTCAACCTGGTTTTGACAGCTGTCCTGACAATTACAATCTTGCCGCAGACAAAAAAGGCAAATGAGCTGATTACCCAGGTTTGCTCGGCCATTGATTTGGAGCTGCGGAGCGGTGCGGTATCGGGGGATACCTTGCGTGTTCCGATTGACAAGGTTGCTTCTTATGATATCGAAGAGATGACAATCAATTTAAAAGACGGCGGCGACGGCAAGAAGCATTATGCGGTGATTCAGGTATCCCTTTCCATGAATACGGAAAGCGAAGGCTATAAAGAGTATGGCGGAGAGAAGATGGCGGAAAAGCTAAGCCTTATTAAGAATCAGATTAATTCAATTGTTTCCGGTTTTACATACGAGGAATTTACAGCAGACCAGCAGGGTGTACAGGACGCTATTCTTGCAGGGCTGCAGCAGTTATTTAATTCTGATTTTATTGTAAGCGTAGGATTTTCCAAAGTAACTGCACAATAATGAAAAGCGGATTAGGCGGGTGGTGAAATTTCATGGGTGATGTGTTATCCCAGAACGAGATAGACAGTTTGCTAAAGGCATTAAACGAGGGCGAGCTTGACGTAGATGAAATGAAAGACGCTCCGGAGAAACCGGTGAAGAACTATGATTTTGCGAGGCCTTCCAAATTCTCGAAGGAGCATTTAAGGACACTTGAAATCATATTTGAGCATTATGGAAGGTTATTATCCACAAACCTTCCGGTGTATTTGAGGAAAAGCGTCCAGGTGGAGGTGATGGATTCCGAAGCCGTTACATATTCGGAGTTTTCCAATGCGCTTTCCAACCCGGTTTTGTTAGGAGTTGTGGATATGGCGCCGCTAAATGGCAATATTATCATAGGCGTGGCATCTAAGCTGGGTTATTCCATTGTGGACCGCATGCTGGGTGGCGTGGGTGCACCGTTGGAGAAGAGCCGCGATTTTTCGGAGATAGAACTTTTAATCCTGGAACGGATTATGGTTGTATGCGTAGAGCTGCTGAGTGATCCGTGGCAGAATGTAGTCAAGATTCATCCCCGGCTTGAGCGGATCGAAACAAATTCGCAGTTTGCCCAGATTATTTCCCCGAATGAGATGATAGCGATTGTCACCATCAATATCAAAATTGGGGATGTGGAAGGCCTGATGAATGTCTGCCTGCCGTTTATTACGTTAGAACCTGTCATGGATAAATTGAATACGAAGTTCTGGTATTCAAGTATCAAAAAGAGTGACGAAGCGGTATATACGGAGGCGATCCAGGGCTTGATATCCAGGGCACCCGTGCCAATCAAAGCCTATCTGGGCAAGAGTACGGTTTCTGTCAATGATTTTACAAACCTCCAGATAGGGGATGTTATCCGTCTGGATTCAAAAGTAGACAGGGAATTGGATATCTATGTTGGCAATATACGCAAATTTACTGCATTACCGGGTGCGTCTGGCAACCAGTATGCAGTCAGGATCACATCAGTAATCGGAGAGGAGCAGTAGACAATGGATGGAATGTTATCGCAGGAAGAAATTAACGCCCTGTTAAACGAAACGGACGGTTCTGGTGAATCGGAACAGCCGCTTTCTGATTCTGAAAAAGATGCAGTAGGTGAAGTCGGTAATATCAGCATGGGAACAGCAGCGACAACATTGTTTTCATTGGTGAACAGGAAGGTTGATATTTCGACACCGGTTGTATCCACGGCTACATGGGATGACATTGTTGCGGCTTATGAAAGGCCCTGCGTATTTATCCGGATCGGATATACGGTGGGTTTAGATGGAAGCAATGTACTTGTATTAAAGGAACATGATGTAAAAGTAATCACCGATTTGATGATGGGAGGGGACGGGACCAATATCAGCGAACCGCTTGGCGAGCTGCACTTAAGTGCAATTTGCGAAGCGATGAATCAGATGATGGGTTCAGCAGCAACCTCACTTTCATCCATGTTAAATAAAATGATTGATATTAGCCCGCCGGAGGCAGACGTAGTAGACGTGGCAGAGACGGTAGACGGAGGGCAGATTGACAGCTTTTTGGCCGGAGAGTTTGTCATGATTTCATTCCGCATGGAAATTGGTGATTTGGTCAACAGCCAGATTATGCAGTTGTATCCGTTCTCTTTTGCAAGGGAGATGTGCTCGAGTATCACGAAGAACATGGAAATGGGGTCGGAGCCGCCTGTAGCAGAAGCTCCGGCAGAGCAGCCGCAGCAGCAGCCAGTACAGCAGCAGCCGATGGCACAACAAATGGAGCAGCCAGTCATGCCCCCACCGCAGCAAATGCCGCAGCAGATGGGGATGCCGATGGGGCAGCCAATGATGGGAGGACAGCCAATGATGGGACAGCCGATGATGGCTCAACCGGTTAATGTACAGCCGGCGCAATTCCAGAGCTTTGCACAGGGGATGAGCCCTGCATTGCAGTCAGAAAATATCGATCTGATTATGGATGTGCCTTTGGACGTGACCGTTGAATTGGGAAGAACAAGTAAATCAATCCAAGAAATTTTAGATTTTACTCCAGGCACGATTATTGAACTGAATAAACTTGCGGGAGAGCCGATTGATGTACTTGTAAACGGAAAGTATGTAGCAAAAGGCGAAGTAGTTGTAATTGAAGAAAATTTCGGTATCCGAATTACTGAAATTGTCAAATAACCAGGATAGGAGATTAAAAAGATGGCAAAAAATATTTTAGTATGTGACGATGCAGCATTCATGCGGATGATGATCAAAGATATTTTAACAAAGAACGGCTATAACATTGCCGGAGAAGCAGAGAACGGTTTGAAGGCGGTAGAAAAATATAACGAAACCAAACCGGATTTGGTACTTATGGATATTACAATGCCTGAAATGGATGGGATCCAGGCGTTAAAGAAAATCAAAGAAATGGATCCAGCAGCTAAAGTTGTTATGTGTTCTGCAATGGGACAGCAGGCTATGGTTATTGAAGCAATCCAGTCGGGGGCAAAGGATTTTATTGTAAAGCCGTTCCAGGCAGAACGTGTGTTGGAAGCGGTAAAAAAAGTCGTAGGTTAACATGTACAGGATAGCAGTACGTGCTTCTTCGTTTGAAAGTTTTATACAGCTTATAGGCGTGCTGGTGATCTTTTTGTTTGTTTTAGGGGTTACATATGTGGCGACACGCTGGATTGCGGGATATCAGAAGACGCACAGCTTCAACCGCAACCTTAAAATCATAGAGACACTCAGGCTTACAACGAATAAGTATGTCCAGATTATCCAGGCAGGCGACGAATATTTAGTCCTTGCAATTGGAAAAGACGAGGTGCGGCTGCTGACAAAATTAACAGGGGAACAGTTAAAGGAGATACCTTCCGGGGAATTGCCGGAAGGCATAACGACAGAAAGTTTTAAAGAAATATTTGAAAAAATAAAAAAACATATACCGAAGAAGTAGACGGGAATTTAGTATGGATAAATTAAAAAAAACGTATTGTAAAATATCTCTGGTTTTTGCGGCCGTTATGATGGTAATTTCTATTATATTGGTATGCGGGCAGAGTGTCTACGCAACTGGGACAGATAATAATCCCCCTTTGGATTATGACAATGCAGTAGATGCGATAGATGTACCTTCTCCTGACGATATAACGGATCCGGAGGATCAAAGGGGGCAGGACGCAGGGCGCGCTACTTCTGATGGTATTAACGGGTTTACATTCAGTTATAACAATGAAGAGGGGACGCTGTCCGGTTCGCTTAGGATTTTATTGACGCTGACAGTCCTTTCTCTGTTGCCGTCGATACTAATTATGCTGACATCCTTTACAAGGATCATTGTAGTGCTGCATTTTTTGAGGGCTGCAGTTGGTACTCAGACAGCACCGCCGAACCAGGTTTTAGTCGGCCTTGCCTTGTTTTTGACATTGTTTATTATGCAGCCGGTGTTTACCGATATTAACGAGAATGCCATTAAGCCTTTTGATGCCGGGGAAATTACACAGGAAGAAGCATTTGAAATCGGCAGCAAGCCGTTGCGGGAATTTATGAACGGGCAGGCGCAGACAAAAGATATCGACCTGTTCATCCAAATTTCTGGAGGGGAATATGACAGTTATGACGATGTCCCGTTTTCCGTCTTAATTCCTAGTTTTATCATTAGCGAATTGCGCCAGGCATTTATTATAGGGTTTGTTCTCTATATCCCCTTTATTGTGATTGATATGGTAGTTGCTTCCGTGCTAATGTCTATGGGTATGATGATGCTTCCCCCAACGACAATATCGCTGCCGTTTAAGATTTTGCTTTTTGTATTGGCAGACGGCTGGAATCTGGTGATTGGCAGTCTAGTTAAGACTTTTTATTAACGTCTGCATTAGTATGACGGGAGGGGAAACAGATGATTACGCAGGGAGATATAATTGTAATTGCCAAAGAAGCTATTTATACTATTATTGTATCGGCGGCCCCTTTACTGCTGATATCTTTGGTCATTGGTTTGGTGATTAGTATTTTTCAGACTGTGACATCCATTCAGGAACAGACGCTTACGTTTGTGCCGAAAATCTTAGCGGTATTTATTGGGATTATGCTGATTGGGCCATGGATGCTTGATATCCTGTCCAATTATATGGTGCGCCTGTGGACTGACTTTAGTGTATATTTAAGCTAGGTTGAGTTATGGTTAATTATAGCTTTTCTTTACTTGCATTTGAATATTTTTTGTTGATTTTGGTCCGTATATCCGCTTTTGTGTCTGTAGCCCCTTTTTTTGGGACACAGAATACGCCGGGAAGGTTGAAGGTGGGGTTGTCCTTTTGTATTTCCCTTCTTTTGTTTCAGGTTGTCCCAAAGGAGAGCCTTGGATATACCGGGATTGTGGGATATTCCATTATCGTCTTAAAAGAAGGAATTACTGGCTTGCTCATTGGGTTTGCAGCAAACATCTGTAATTCCATTATTTTATTAGCCGGAAATTTGATGGATATGAATATTGGCTTTTCCATGGCGACGGAATACAACCCGCAGATGCGGACGCAGGCAAGCGTTTCTGCGAACCTATACAGCTACCTGGTTTTGCTGCTTTTGGTTGTTACCAATATGCATCATTATATTTTGCGGGCGGTAGCGGATTCCTACCAGCTGATACCAGTAAATGGGCAGATGTTCCAGTGGGATTATCTTTTGCAGGGTATGGTCACATATATGATAGACTCGTTTGTCATTGCGTTTCGGATAATCCTTCCAGTGTTTGCCTGTATAATGATATTAAACTGCATTCTGGGGATTATGGCAAAAGTATCGCCCCAGATGAATATGTTTGCAGTCGGTATGCAGCTTAAGGTTCTGCTTGGCTTGGTTGTGATGCTGATTACCATTGACCTGTTTGTCAATGTGTCTGATTTTATTTTTGACGAAATGAAAAAAATTATGGTGTACATGATAAAAGGGATGTATTCATCATAGACGCCCGGAGGGGAATAAGAATTGGCAGAATGGGAGAACAGGCGGCTTCCCTACCAGCTGCAATGGTTTGCAAAAGACGGGCCGGGCGGGGAGAAAACAGAAGAGCCTACGGCGAAAAAATTATCGGATGCCAGGAATGACGGTAAGGTATCAAAGAGCAGGGAGCTGGGATTTGCAGTAGATCTGATTGTGCTTTTCCTTGCACTGAAGGTTTTTATATCATTTGTGTATAATGGGTTTTATGGCGTGTTTTCGTTTGTATATAGCCGGATTCCCGAGATAGTGAAGGCCAATGCACAGGAGGCCAATGGACAGAGCGTGGCTACATTTTTGCATGTGGTTATGATTGAGCTGTTAAAAATAATGCTGCCGTTTTTGCTGATTGGGTTTGCAGTGTGTTTTCTTGTGAACCTATTACAGGTGGGCTGGAAGGTGACAACCAAGCCGATGCAGCCGAAACTAGATAAATTTAACCCGATCAATGGGTTTAAGCGAATTTTTTCCAAAGACTCGTTGTTTGAGTTGTTTAAGTCAATTGTAAAGATTTCCTTGATCGCCTATGTGGCGTATTCCGCGGTGAAGGAACATGCGGATCAATTGTTTATTTTATATGATATCCCTCTGATTCAGGCAATCTTGTTATGCGGACAGATTATCTTGGATACCGGGCTTAAAATAGGGCTTGTTTATCTGCTTATTGGTGTAGCGGACTGGATTTACCAGAAGCATAAGTTCCACGAAGAGATGAAGATGACCAAGCAGGAAGTAAAAGACGAGTATAAGAATACGGAAGGGAATCCCGAGATTAAAGGGAAGCAGCGTCAGAGGATGCAGGAAGCGTCCAGGCGGCGTATGATGCAGGATGTGCCCAAGGCGGACGTCATTATCACCAACCCCACTCATATTTCCGTGGCATTAAAATACGATGCCAGTGAGACAAAGGCGCCTGTCGTGCTTGCCAAGGGAGAAGATTACCTTGCGCTTAAAATCCGGGAAGTGGCAAAAGAAAACCATGTTGAAATTGTGGAGAATAAGCCGCTGGCACGTATGCTTTATACTAACGTGGATATTGGGCAGGAAATTCCGCCGGAGCTTTACCAGGCCGTAGCCGAGGTTCTGGCGATGGTATATAATCTAAAAAATAACTAGGAGGAGAAGAGATGAAAAAAGCAGACATTGGCGTGGCGCTGTATTTACTCGCAGCAGTGATTTTTTTCATTGTACCGATCCCCCCTTTGCTGTTGTCTGCCATGCAGGCAGTCAATATTTCCCTCGGGCTGATTATTATGTTCAACGCGCTGTTTGCCAGGGAAGTGCTCGATATGTCGTTTTTCCCGACGCTTTTGCTGTTTACTACGATATTTCGTATTTCCTTAAATGTTTCTTCAACGCGTGCCATTTTAACATCCGGAGATCCGGGTAACGTTGTAAGGGTATTCGGTTCTTTTGTAGGCGGCAATGACCTGATCATCGGCGCAATAGTATTTATTATTCTGATTATCATTCAGTTCGTTGTCATCAACAAAGGTTCGGAACGTGTCGCTGAAGTAACGGCGAGGTTTACCTTGGATGCAATGCCCGGAAAACAGATGGCGATTGACGCAGATTTGAATACGGGGATTATTACCGAGAAAGAAGCCAGGGAACGCCGGGCCAAGATCCAGGCGGAATCCAGCTTTTTCGGCAACATGGACGGTGCGACAAAGTATGTAAAAGGGGATGCTACCGCAGGGCTAATCATCACATTTGTAAATCTGATTGGCGGTACTGCAATGGGTATGCTACGCCAGCAGCTTCCCTTTGGCGATGCCATAGGCCAGTTTGGGCTTTTGACAATTGGGGATGGGCTTTGCAGCCAGATCCCGTCTCTTTTAATATCACTTGCAACAGGTATCCTCGTAACGAAAGCGTCTAACGAGGCAGATGTCGGCACAATTCTTGTCAAGCAGCTGTTTGGGATACCGAAGGTACTTTATATTGTCGGCGCGACCATGTGTTTTTTGGGGGTGTTTACCCCGTTTGAATGGTATTTGTTTGTAGGGCTTGGCGGAGCATTCTTGCTTGCTGGCAGAAGTATTTCAAAACATATTGGCATTGAGCAGATAGAAGACGAGGTAGGTATGGAGGAAGTGGAAGCGGAAGAGATCCGCAAGCCCGAAAACGTCGTATCGCTGCTGCAGGTTGACCCGATTGAATTGGAATTTGGCTATGGGATTATTCCGCTGGCCGATGTCAACCAGGGCGGGGATTTGCTGGACCGTGTTGTTATGATTAGAAGGCAAATTGCACTTGAGCTTGGTACGGTTGTGCCGATCATACGCCTGCGTGATAATATCCAGTTAAACCCCAACCAGTATATTATTAAGATCAAAGGGATACAGATTACAGAAGGGGAAATCCTCTTTGACCACTATATGGCGATGAACCCAGGCTATGTGGAAGAAGAGATCACCGGCATACCGACCTTTGAGCCTTCATTCCATCTGCCTGCAATTTGGATAACAGAAGGGCAGAGGGAACGTGCGGAGAGCTTAGGCTATACCGTAGTAGATCCGCCGTCTATTATTGCGACCCATCTGACTGAAATGATCCGCACACATATTGACGAGCTTTTAACCAGGCAGGATGTACAAAACCTGGTCAACAACTTAAAAGAGAGCAACCCTGTTCTGGTAGAAGAGCTGGTTCCAAAGCTCATAGGGCTGGGGGAAATCCAAAAAGTATTACAGAATCTTTTACGGGAAGGGATTTCTATTCGCGATTTGCTTTCTATTTTTGAAACACTGGCGGATCATGCCGCGACTACAAGGGATACAGATGTACTCACAGAATATGTAAGGCAGAGCTTAAAACGCGCCATTTCCGGCAAGTATTTTGCCCCAGGTGAAGTGACGAGTGTTATTACATTGGATCCCAAGACTGAGCAGGATATTATGGCGTCGATTAAACAAACGGAGCAAGGCGCATATCTTACATTAGATCCAGAGCGCACGAAGGCGATTATCGCGTCTGTGGAAACAGAGGTGGCAAAACTTGAGAATTTGGGCAAAAATGCCATCATAATAACATCGCCGATTGTAAGAATGTATTTTAAAAAGCTTACATCAGATTATTTCAGGGATTTGATTGTAATTTCGTATAACGAGGTTGAATCGAATATTGAATTACAGTCAGTTGGGATGGTGACAGGATAATGACAATAAAAAAATTTCAGGGAAGAACCCAGGATGAGGCGATTGCAAAGGCAAAAGCGGAGCTGGGGGAAAATGCGGTAATCATGAATGTAAAGGAAGTCCGTCCGAGAGGGATTTTCCAGTCTTTTAAGCGCCCGACATATGAAGTGACGGCAGCTACGGAGGAAAAGGAAAAGCATGTGGACTCCGGCGTTGCGCTGAAGAATTTACAGAAAATGCATGAGACAATAAATATGGCTGCAGACGAGCAGATCCAGATTCCTCCTCCTGCGCCAAAGCAGCCCGTTATGCCGCAGTCTGCCCCGGCCAGCCAGGCTCCAGGGGCTCCGGCGATTCCGGGGATGCCAGAGCTAACGCCGGAACAGGGCAATGCGGCAGAGCAAAGCGCAATCGAATTTTTGAAACGCAATGCGGGGCTCCTCAAAAAAGAGGATTCTGAGGAACGGGAACGCATAGAAGAAAAGCTAGAAAATTTGCAGAGTATATTGGAAAAACAGCTTGCTTCTGGTGCAGGCAAAAATGTCGAAGATAAGGAATTTTCCAAAACCGATTCTAAAAAGAAAGAAAACCTGGCGTTTATCAAAGTATTGTACGAAACTCTGATCAATAACGGGGTCAACGAGAAATATGTCAACCAGATTATGGATGAGCTGGAAAAGGTCAACTGGAATGGCAGCAGCGTTGACCAGATCCTTTCCAATGTATACCAAAAGATGATTTTGAAATTCGGCCAGCCGCGCGGGATTGATTTTTCTGGCAGAAAGCCGAAGGTAATTTTTTTTGTAGGCCCGACTGGGGTTGGAAAAACGACGACTGTGGCTAAAATAGCATCTACGCTAAAGGTAGAGCAGGGCAGGAGGATTGCTTTCCTTACGGCGGATACTTACCGGATTGCCGCTGCTGAACAATTGCGTACTTATGCCAATATCTTAGATATCCCGCTGACCATCATATATTCCGCAGGCGAGTTGAACCAGGGGATTGACCAATTGGAAGACTACGATGCTATTTTAGTGGATACAGCTGGATTTTCCCATAAAAGCCCAAATCAAAAAGAGGATGTTAAATCCCTGATCCAGAATATGGACAGCCACTACAGCAAAGAAGTTTATCTTGTCGTCAGCGCAACGACAAAGTATAAGGATCTGATTGAGATATCGGATGTCTACAAAGAAATATCGGATTATAAAATCATATTTACGAAATTGGATGAAACGACGACCTATGGAAATATCCTGAACATTAAGATGTATTCAGGGGCAGAGGTTTCTTATATTACGAATGGACAAAATGTACCCGATGACCTTGAGCTTTTTAATTCCCAGAAGATGGTCAAGAGGTTACTAGGAGGAAGTTAGCCTATGGATCAGGCAGAACAGCTTAGGAACGTGATTAAGCAAAAAAGCATGGAAGCGCCGTCCGAGAGTGCCAGAATCGTTACCATCACCAGCGGGAAAGGCGGTGTCGGGAAATCAAATGCTGCGGTAAATTTGGCGGTTTGGTTTAAAAAAATGGGAAAACGGGTTATTATCTTTGACGCGGATCTAGGGCTTGCCAATGTGGAAGTGATGCTTGGGATAGTGCCTAAGTACAATTTAAGTGATTTAATTTACCGGGGTAAAAGCATACGGGAGATCATTACGCTGGGTCCTTTGGACATTGGGCTTATTTCTGGGGGGCTTGGGATTCCCGGCTTAAACAACCTTTCCAAAGACCAGATCCTCTATCTGGTACACAGCCTTGCAGAATTAAATACCATGGCGGATATTATTATCATTGACACAGGCGCTGGCATTTCGGACAGTGTACTGGAATTTGTTATGGCAAGCCCGGAGGTTTTGCTAATCAGCACGCCGGAGCCAAGTTCCCTGACTGATTCCTATTCCCTGTTAAAAGCGCTTTACCGTAATCCGATTTTTTCAAAAGATAAAGTGAGGATCAATATCGTTGCCAACAAGGTAAACAGCGTGGAAGAGGGAAATGCTGTATTTTCCAGGCTTGATGCTGTTGTTGCACAGTTTTTAAAAGGCAGTATTTATTTTCTGGGAATGATACCGCAGGACAGGGAGATAGACAATTCGGTCCGCAGCCAAAAAGTTGTTTCCATAGAAAAGCCCAATGCGCCGTCTTCTAAGGCATTTAAAGTATTAGCGGAAAATTATATGAACCATGAGCACAAAGTAATTTCCATGCGTGGGGGCATTGCCCAGATGATTATTAATTTTTTGTCCAGGATAGGGAGTTAAGGAGGAATAGGAATGGTTGCAAAGGTATTACATTTAGGTGATAAGACAGATATCCGTATGGTACAGCAGGCGGAGCGGGCGTCACAGACTGGGGTTTCCGCCCATATTTATAAGAGCCAGGTCAACGATATTACTCCAGATGGGGGAGTTGAGGTTACGATGCCGATTGAGCATGGGAAGGTGGTCCTGCTTTCTTTGGGTGTACGCTATGAATTTGTATTTTATACCAATGCCGGGTTATACCATGCGGAAGGGCGTATTAAGGAACGGTACAAGAAAGATAATATTTATGTATTTTTGATTGAACTGCAGTCTGGGCTTGAAAAGTTCCAGCGCCGGGAATACTACCGTTATCCGTGCCTGCTTGATATTAAATTTTACCAGATTTCCGAGCAGGATGCCAAGAGGGTGCCGCCGGATAAGATTTTGCGCTCGTTCCGTGAAAGCGGCCAGTCGCAGACGGCTCAAAAGGATGCCATGCTTTTGGATTTAAGCGGTGGCGGCGCGCGGTTTATTGGCAAAGACAGGCTGGATATGGACAGCTATATCCTGATGGTCATAA
This sequence comes from Lachnospiraceae bacterium, assembly GCA_009911505.1. Taxonomy (GTDB): domain Bacteria; phylum Bacillota; class Clostridia; order Lachnospirales; family Lachnospiraceae; genus Roseburia_B. The sequence continues at coordinate 45,217 of QXXL01000033.1, forward strand.
GGCTTACAACCAGCAGTATGGATAAGCAGTATTTTATCAAGGGGCACGTACTGGCATCTGAGGAAGCAGAAAGCCGCTGGGGGAAGATAGAAACGCGTGTGCAATTTATTTTCCACGATAACCGGATGCAGGAGGAAATTATCCGGTATATTTTTGAGGAAGAAAGGAAAGTCCGGAAAAGGAGCTGACCGTGCCTTCGCATGTATTGCGTATAAGGGGAATGTTTCATTCCGGATATGGAGGTTAAAATGGGTAAATTTACATTGGAAGAGGTCAACACCATGTATGTTGACGTATTAAGGGAAATAGGAAATATCGGGGCGGGCAATGCGACGACGGCGATTGCATCAATGCTTGGCATCCGCTTAGATATGAGCGTGCCGAAGGTAGCGCTCCTTGAGGTTTCGCAGTTAGGCTCCGCCATCTGCCCGGAGGATGAGACGATTGTCGGTATTTTTCTGGAAGTCCAGTCCGATATCGAAGGAAGCATGATGTTTTTGTTAAAAATGGATTCCGCACAGTTTTTGGTCAACAAACTTATGGGTCGGGACGGTGATTTAAAGGTGGAATTTGACGAAATGGATTTGTCGGCGTTAAAGGAAATCGGCAATATTATTGCGGCGTCCTACCTGAATGCGTTATCAAGCCTGACTAACCTGGTGATTACGCCGTCTATCCCGTATATTGCGGTAGATATGGCGGCATCCATTTTAAGTGTCCCGGCGATTGAATTTGGGCAGTTTGGAGATCATGCCCTTTTGATTCAGACAGAGTTTGGGGACGATGTCATGATCAATGGTTATTTTATCCTGATGCCTGAAGAGGATTCGTATGATAAAATATTAACAGCACTTGGATTGTCACTATAAGGAGAGGAAAATGAGCAAAGTTATAAAAGTAGGTATGGCGGATCTGAATATATGTAAGTCACCTGATATTATAACGACACTGGGACTTGGTTCCTGCATAGGCCTGACTTTATATGATCCGGTTACAAAGATTGGAGGCTTGGTGCACTATATGCTGCCGGACAGCACTCAAATGCGCAATAACAGTAACATCGCAAAATTTGCAGACACAGGGATAGACGAACTGTTAAAACAGGTGCTGCGTGCAGGGGCTAACAGGACACGGCTGGTGGCAAAGATTGCAGGCGGGGCAAAGATGTTTTCCGTCAGCGGGAGTTCTAATATCAGCAACATTGGCGAGCGCAATGCGCTTGCAGCAAAGGCCAAATTAAAGCAGCTGCGTATACGGCTGATTGCGGAGGATACGGGGCTTAATTATGGGCGTACGGTAGAATTGCATTGTGAAACAGGGGATTTTTATATTAAAGCAATCGGCAAACCGGTGAAAAAAATATAAAACCTCTGCAATGGAGGGAATAGGGATGAATACAAAATCAATACCGGCGTGCCTGGCACTGCTGGCCGGGTTTGTGACATGTGTGATATCATTTGTGCAGCATGTGGATACCGTAGTATTTGCAAAGAGGTTTATTATTGTATGCATCATCTTTTTTGTAATCGGTACAGTAGCAAGTGTCATTATTAACATAAATTTTAAGGATATGGAAGAAGAAGCGGAACCAGAAGGTGAAGAGGGTTCTTTGGAAGGACAGGAAGAAGAGATCCGGGAAACCGGCGATACCATTGAAGAAGAGGCAGAGTAATACGGCATTTTGTAATGGGGGCTTGAAATGAAGACAGCGGAACGGGAAAAGCTATGGGAAACCTATCAGAAAAATCCGTCGCCGGAAATACGTGAGCAGATTATTTTGGAATATGCGCCGTTAGTAAAGATTGTAGCGGGAAGGCTTAGCATGTACTTAGGCTACAACGTGGAATATGACGATCTGGTAGGATATGGGATATTCGGGCTGATTGACGCAATTGATAAATTTAATGCCCAGAAGGACGTAAAATTTGAAACTTATGCAAGCCTTCGCATCCGCGGCTCTATTTTGGATCAGATCCGCAAGATGGACTGGATTCCAAGGACTGTGCGGCAGAAACAGAAGAAGCTGGACGAAGCGATCAAACGGATTGAAATGAAAACCGGCAAAAATGCCACGGACGAGGAGCTTGCGGCAGAGGTCGGGATTACAGACGATGAACTTTTGATCTGGCAGTCCCAGCTTAAGATTACGAATGTCGTTTCCCTGAATGAATTTGTGGAACAGGGAAGCGAGCCGATTATGGATGCTAAGGGGAATTCCCATTTCATCCAGCCTGAAGATAAAATAGAAGAAAACGAATTAAAAGAAGTATTGAAAGATACGCTCGAAACGCTGACAGAAAAAGAACGTAAGGTTATTGAATTTTACTATTATGAGGAATTAACGCTCAAAGAAATCAGTAAAATTTTAGGCGTTTCTGAATCAAGGATATCACAGCTCCATACGAAGGCGTTGGCTAAAATGCGTAAACGGATGGGGGATTATATGAATATAGTAACGGATTGACAGCGACCGAACAGAGAGGGGGTTTGCATATGGAAAACAGAAACAGTTATTTTAAACCTGTCATAGAAGGAGAGAAATTGCTTTTGGATTTTTTTCCGGCGGAAGAAGGAGGGAAGCCGCTTGACGTTAAGGAAGTGATCTCCTACCTGACTAGCGAAGGATACCACGAGTATGACACGAGGGCGATTGCTGAGGCGGTTTCTTCCTCTGTGCCAGAGCAGATATATGTTTGCCGGGCGAAGACAAATGTCATCCATGAAAAGGTGCTTGTGAACCTGTCATTGGACGCTATGCTTGTCCGCTGTACATTTTATCCTGCGTCCCTGGGCGGCAGGGCAGTCACAAGGGAAGATATCATGGATGCCCTGGCAAATAATAAGGTAGTTTACGGGATAGATGAAAATATCATTGGCAGGCTGCTTTCTTACCGTGAGTACTGTACCGAATACCTGATTGGGAAAGGGACGCCTCCGGCATTGGGAAGGGATGCCAAGATTGAATATTATTTTTCGACCAGCAAAAGCTTAAAGCCTAAGCATAATGAAGACGGTTCGGTCAATTACCACGATCTGAACGTTATCAGCAAGGTAGAAGCGAATCAGCTCATTGCCAAGCTGATCCCCGCCGTACCAGGCAAAGCAGGCTGTGATGTAATGGGCTGCGAGCTAAAGCCAAGGGACGTTAAGGATTTGAAATTGTCTTTTGCCAATAATATCCGCGCTTCAGAGGATGGGACAGAGCTTTATTCCGAGGTAACAGGGCATGCGTCCCTGGTACAGGGCAAGGTCTTTGTTTCAAGCGTTTACGAAGTGCCTGCTGATGTGGACAATTCTGTCGGTGATATTAACTATCCAGGCAATGTATCCGTAAAAGGGAATGTAAAAAGCGGATTTGTCATATATGCCGATGGTGATATTATGGTAGAAGGCGTTGTAGAAGGCGCAAAGCTCTATGCAGGCGGCCAGATTATTGTACAGCACGGCATCCATGGCATGGGCAAGGGCGTGCTTTCCGCAAAGGGCAATGTGATTACCAAGTTTATCGAAGGCGCGACGGTGAAATCCGGCGGTTATGTGGAAACGGAGTCCATTATCCAGAGCAAGGTTTCCGCTAACACTGAGGTTAATGTCAGCGGCGGCAAGGGCTTTATCCGGGGCGGGCATGTGCGGGCAGGCAATAAGGTTTCTGCACGTATTATCGGATCTGAAATGGGTACGGCGACAAGCGTAGAAGTCGGCATTGAACCTGAAAAGCTGGAACACTATCAAAAGCTTCAGGAAGAAGCAAAGGATATTGCCAAAAAAATTGATCAGATCCGTCCGATCCTGGTCAATTACAGTGAAAAATTAAAAGCCGGGGTTAAGCTTCCGCCGGACAAGGCGCACTTTATGAAGACACAGGTCATTGCATTAAAAACGTTACAGGGGCAGCTTGCTCCAATAAATGAAGAAATAAATTCCCTGCGTATGAATTTTGTAAGCGCAGTCCGGGCAAAAATAGAAGTACAAAGCGTAATTTACCCTGGTGTCAATATTAAGATATCAGAATTGTCTATGACGACAAAATCTGACCGTAAATTCTGCCAGTTTTATAAAGCAGACGGAGAAATTAAAGTAGCAAACCTGTAGCGCGCCGACAGTAGAAAGCAGTCTGCAGCCCATAGGAAAGCCGGGCTTTCTGCTGGGGCGGTACGCCGTTTCGATGGTGTGAGGTGGTAAAAATGGCAGTTGGGCCGGTGACATTAAACGGGATGATCCCCCGTACACAGGATATTGGCATGATCAAGCAGCATGAAGACAGCAAGCCGATGATAGATCAGCAGAACATCCAATCACAGATAAAGACGCAGGAGCACAAGCAGCTAAAGCAGGTAAACCATGCGGATGATACTGAGGATCATGAGAAGCGTTACGACGCAAAAGAAAAGGGCAGCAACGAATACAGAGGACAGCGGCAGAAGAAGAAAAAGCCAAAGGAGCAGGAAACGGAGAACAGCCGTGTTAGCTATAGTATACAGGGCGGCCGTTTCGATATGAAAATTTAGAGGAGAAATAAGACATGGCAGGAGTAGAGATTCTGTTACTGGTAATCGGTGTTGTATTTTATATTGCCAGTTTTTTTATCACGGAAAAATTAGGTCCCGGGGAGCTGGACAAAATAGGGGAATTAAGCAACGAAGAAATCCAGAAGGTTATGGAAACAGAGCTTAAAAAATCCACTTCCGAAATTGAAGGTATGGTAAGCCAGGAGGTAGAAGAGGCCCTGTTAAAGTCCGAGCGATCCATGGAAAAAGAATGTAATGAAAAAATCATGGCAATTAGCGAATTTTCGGATACTGTCTTAGAAACGATGAATAAGACACACAACGAAATCATGTTCCTTTACAGCATGTTAAACGACAAGCATACCGAACTGACCAGGCTGTCCGGCGAACTGCAGGAGCTGGCAAAGGATCTGGAAAAGAAAGATGAGAAAATTACAACCCATTTGGCGCAGAATAAGCCTATAAGCGAAATGAGGGCAGAACCCCTGCCGCAGATAGAAGAACCGCCCGTATTTAAAGAGGGAATTGAAACCACGGAATATTTATCGGGCGACGACTTTGACGAAATAGAGGATTCAAACCACAATGACGCGATTTTAACGCTGCATAAGCAGGGAAAATCGAGCATTGATATCGCAAGGGAGCTAACGCTTGGATTGGGCGAGGTGCAGTTGGTAATCGGGTTGTATGAAGGGAAACGGAAACAGTGAGATTAAAATATTACCTTAGAGGGGCCGGGATTGGGATTACCGTCACGACCATTCTTTTTATGATACTTATTTCCATGCATAAGAATGACGGTGCGCAAGGAAGCGGCGTACCGTTACAGTCGCAGGATACGGAATCGAAAACGGTTACGCAGATGATAAAGGATGCAGATGCGCAGGAAAGTGTTTCGGAAACCGAAAATGGGGTGCAGGCGCCGGACGCGAAAGCGGGAGATATGAAGGGTGCGCCAGATGCGAAGGCAGGAGAGAAGGCGGATGCATCAGGGACGAAGGAAAAGGACGGCGTATCGGACACAAAGGCAAAGGCTCAGGGCAGTGCATCGGGGGCGAAGGCGGGAGACAAGCCTGACGCATCCGGGACAAAGGCAGAGGATAAGCCAGCTGCATCGGAGACGCAGACGGGAGATAAGCCTGATGCATCGGGTACAAAGCCGGGAGAACAAAAACCGGAACAGAAGCCGGAGGAGGAGAATACACCTCAAAAACCAGAACAGACACAGGAGAAAGTACGGATTGAGATCAGCGGGGGGCAGTATTCCGATGTGGTCTGTAAGAAATTGCACGAAGCCGGGCTGGTGGACAGTGCGAAGGATTTTAACGATTATTTGATAAAAAAGGGATATGACGACGGGATCCTCCCAGGAGTTTACGAGATCCCCAAGGGGGCCACATATGAAGAGATTGCGGTTCTGCTGACGACGAAAGTGAGATAGATTGCGGGCAGGAAAAGCTGAACATGGCTGAGGCTGCCGCGTACAGGGGCTGCAAGCGATAGAAAAGAGAGGGTTTTATACGCGGAGTGGAAAAGTTAGGTTTTCCACTCTGTTTTAATTTGCTTGCTGTCTACACAAATTGTTATGCGGTCAATTGGAAACAAAAGCCTTGTCGTTCAAAAAAATCCTTGACACCCCTCTCAATCTGTGCTATCCTATAATAGTTGTTAAAAGCAAGCAGAGCATCCACTCTCACCTAAGCGCGATTGGGCGACTTATGGTTTATAGTTCAGCAGCGTTTTATTGTGCTGTGCCAGGAATTTTGAAGTGGATAGTTTATTCTGTCCGCTTTTTTTGTGGCTGTCAGACAGCCGTATGGCAGTCAGGTTTGAATATTTATTTTGGAGGTGCACAACCATTAGCGAATTAATGATTAACGAACAGATCAGGGACAGGGAAGTACGCCTGATCGGGGTAAACGGGGAACAGCTTGGGATTATGCCGGCAAGGGAAGCAATGAAGCTGGCCGAGGCGGCAGAGCTTGATTTGGTAAAGATCGCGCCCACTGCGAAACCGCCTGTATGCAAGATTATTGATTATGGCAAATACAGGTATGAAATGGCAAGGAAAGAAAAAGAGGCTAAGAAGAAGCAGAAAGTTGTTGAAGTTAAGGAAATCCGTATGTCACCGAATATCGAATCCAATGATTTGCAGACCAAAATGAATGCGGCTAAGAAATTCCTTACAAAAGGTAATAAAGTGAAAGTCACACTGCGTTTTCGGGGACGCGAGATGACCCATATGCAGAGCAGTAAGCATATCTTAGATGATTTTGCCAAAAGCCTTGCAGACGTAGCAGTTATAGAAAAAGCGCCAAAGGTTGAAGGCAGGAGCATCAGCATGGTGCTGACAGAGAAAAAATAGTTTTTTAAGGAGGAAACAACAATGCCCAAAATGAAAACCAAAAGAGCCGCTGCAAAGCGTTTTAAAGCAACAGGAACAGGAAAGTTAAAAAGGAATAAAGCTTATAAAAGCCATATCTTGACGAAGAAGAGCCCTAAGACTAAGAGGAACCTTAGGAAGCCTGCAATTACCGATCCGTCGAATGCAAAGACGATGAAGAAGATTTTACCGTATTTATAGGAATGATATAAGGAGGGACAGACAATGGCAAGAGTGAAAGGCGGCTTAAACGCCAGGAAAAAACATAATAGGGTCTTAAAGTTAGCAAAGGGTTACAGGGGCGCGAGATCTAAGCAATACAGGATTGCAAAGCAGTCCGTTATGCGGGCGCTGGCAACGGCTTATTCTGGAAGGAAGGAAAGGAAGCGCCAGTTCCGCCGTTTATGGATTGCGCGTATTAATGCGGCTGCAAGGCTGAATGGCATTTCTTATAGCAAGTTTATGTTTGGGTTAAAGGCAGCGGGCGTGGATATTAACCGTAAGATGCTCGCGGAAATGGCGGTCAGCGATGCAAGCGGCTTTGCAGAGCTGGCAGAGCTTGCGAAAAGCAAGGTGGCTTAATTTTAAAAGATGGACATGCAAAGAATCCTGCATTGGCAGGATTCTTTTTTATTTTTTGCTAGGAATTGCGGAAAAAAAGTGGTATGATAAAATTAAAATAAATAATATAAGGAGGACAATTTAATGGCTGTTTTAGTAACGGGCGGCGCCGGGTATATCGGGAGCCATACGTGTGTAGAGCTGCTGAATGCGGGGTATGAGGTTGTAGTATTGGATAACCTGTGCAATTCCAGTGAGAAATCCCTGGATCGTGTAAAGCAGATTACAGGCAAAGAAGTGAAATTTTACAAAGGGGATATTTTAGACCGTGATATTTTAGAGAAGGTGCTTAAGACAGAGAAGATTGAAAGCTGTATACATTTTGCAGGGCTTAAGGCAGTCGGGGAGTCGGTAGCAAAACCATGGGAATATTATAATAACAATATTTCAGGGACGCTAACCTTGGTTGACGAAATGCGCAAACATGGATGCAAGAATATTATTTTCTCGTCTTCAGCAACAGTTTATGGCGATCCGGCAATGATTCCAATTACTGAGGAGTGCCCAAAGGGGACCTGTACAAACCCATATGGCTGGTCGAAGTCAATGCTAGAGCAGATTCTAAGCGATATGCAGAAGGCAGATCCGGAGTGGAATGTAATATTACTTCGTTATTTTAATCCGATTGGCGCGCATAAGAGCGGCCTGATTGGGGAGAACCCGAATGGCATACCGAATAATCTGATGCCATATATTACACAGGTGGCTGTCGGCAAATTGAAGGAACTGGGTGTGTTTGGCGATGATTATGATACGCCAGATGGAACTGGCGTAAGGGATTATATTCATGTTGTAGATCTGGCGGTTGGCCATGTGAAGGCTTTGGACAAGATAAAAGAGGGCATTGGGCTTGGGATTTTTAACCTGGGAACCGGCGTTGGATATAGCGTACTGGATATTGTGAAGAACTTTGAGGATGCAACCGGAGTGAAAATCCCCTATTCCATTAAGCCCAGAAGGCCGGGGGATATCGCGACCTGTTATTCAGATGCGGCAAAAGCGAAAGAGCAGATGGGATGGACGGCACAGTTTGGAATTAAGGATATGTGTGCAGATTCCTGGAATTGGCAAAAGAATAATCCAAATGGGTATGAAACTCTTTAAAGATTTTTTCAAAAAGTGAAAAAAAGCCTTGCAATATGTAGAATAGTGTGATATAGTAATAAACGGTTCATGGTTCGTTGGTCAAGCGGTCAAGACGCCGCCCTCTCACGGCGGAAACAGGGGTTCGATTCCCCTACGAACTGTTCTGTTTATTATAAACAGCCCAACCCGGAAGTTCTGATGCCTAATTATTGGTTTCAGAACTTTTTCAATAGAAGGAGTGCAAATATGGCATTATTAGAGAACTGGCAAAAAGTTGCCTATAATGAGAAAACAGACAAGCAGGAACTTCAAAGATTTTGGCAGAGATATTTTCTCTTGGAGAAGGGCGTATATGAAAAGCTGCTTACCAATCCGGATGAAAAGGTTGAAGGTACTGTAAAAGAGCTTGCGGAGAAGTACGGGCTAAGTATCATGGATATGACAGGTTTTTTGGACGGGATCAATGAAAGCCTGGTGGAGCCGAATCCAATTGATACAATGGAAGAAGATACCAGAGTAAGCCTTGCATTTGACAAAGAGAAGCTATTTAAAAATATGGTGGATGCCAAAGCGGACTGGCTGTACAATTTGCCGATGTGGGATGATATTTATGATGCGGATACAAAGAAAAAGCTGTATCTTGAACAAAAAAAATCAGGGACAGTCATTGTCGGCAAGAAAGTCGGGCGCAACGATCCCTGCCCATGTGGGAGCGGTAAGAAGTATAAGTACTGCTGCGGCAGATAAGGCGTTATACGCTTGGGGTATGCAAACGTATCAATAAAATATGGCGAATACGAAGAAGAGAAGAGTAAGCTGTGGCAATGCAGCAGAGAGAGATGCCTATAAAAGCAGGTATTTGGCTTTTATATGTGCTGAAAGCATCTTTACAGGAAGCAGCCCAAAACTAACTCAGAGTGGCCCTAATCCGGCCCGGTGATCCCGTTACCATCAAATGAGGTATTTTCCCGGACAGGGAGAATAAAATAGGGTGGAACCACGGTATATAATCGTCCCTGATACATAAGTGTGTATCGGGGGCTTTTTTTATCATGAATTAGAAAAAAAGAAAAAGAAAGGAAATTATGATGAAAATTACTTTAAAAGATGGCTCCGTTAAGGAGTACACAGAAGCAAAATCCATATTTGAAATTGCAAAAGACATCAGTGAGGGCTTGGCCAGGATTGCCTGTGCCGGTGAATTAAATGGAAAAATTGCGGATCTGCGGACTGTTGTCAGCGAGGATGCTGATCTGAATATCATTACGGCAAACGACGCGGCAGGCCTTACAGTCATCCGCCATACAGCGGCGCATGTAATGGCTGAAGCAGTAAAACGCCTGTTTCCAGAAGCAAAAGTGACGATAGGGCCAGCAATTGAGGATGGCTTTTACTATGATTTTGATGCAGAGCCGTTTTCGCGGGAGGATTTGGATAAAATTGAAGCGGAAATGAAAAAAATAATTAAAGAAGGCAATGCAATTACCCGGTTTACACTTCCTAAGGAAGAGGCGGTCCGGTATATGGAAGAAAAAAATGAGCCGTTTAAGGTAGAGCTGATACAGGATTTGCCGGAGGATGCCATAATTTCGTTTTATGACCAGGGCGGGTTTGTGGATTTGTGCGCCGGCCCCCATTTGATGAGTACAAAAGGGATTAAGGCATATAAGCTGATTTCGTCTTCTATGGCATATTGGCGCGGAGACTCCCAAAAAGCGCGCTTACAGCGTATTTATGGGACGGCTTTTAATAAAAAAGAAGAATTAAAGGCACATTTAGAAAAGCTTGAGGATGCTAAAAAGCGTGATCACAACAGGCTTGGGCGCGAAATGGGGCTGTTTACGACAGTGGATGTGATTGGGCAGGGTTTGCCGCTTTTTACGCCGAAGGGAACCAAGATGATTATGAAGCTGCAGCGGTGGATCGAGGATCTTGAGGAAAAAGAGTGGGGATATGTCCGCACTAGGACGCCGCTTATGGCAAAATCGGATTTGTATAAGCTTTCCGGGCACTGGGATCATTACAAAGAGGGTATGTTTGTCCTGGGTGACGAAGAAACAGACAAGGAAGTATTTGCACTGCGCCCAATGACTTGTCCATTCCAGTACTATGTGTACAAAAATGAGCAGCGCTCTTACCGTGATTTGCCGTACCGCATGGGAGAAACATCTACACTGTTCCGTGCGGAAGATTCTGGGGAAATGCATGGACTTACCCGCGTGCGCCAGTTTACAATTGCTGAGGGGCATTTAATTGTCCGCCCAGATCAGATGGTAGAGGAATTTAAGGGCTGCCTGGCTCTTGCCCAATATTGCTTAAAGACACTTGGCGTGGAAGAAGATGTGACATACCACCTTTCCAAATGGGATCCGGACAACCGGGCAAAATATATTGGAGAACCGCAGGTATGGGAGGAAACAGAACAGCATATACGGGATATTTTGAAAGAACTGGATATTCAGTTTGTAGAGGATGTCGGGGAGGCGGCATTTTATGGGCCGAAGGTGGATATTAATGCGCGTAACGTATATGGCAAAGACGACACGATGATTACGATACAGTGGGATGCCTTGCTTGCAGAACAGTTTGATATGTATTACATTGACCCAAACGGCGATAAAGTGCGTCCATACATTATCCATAGGACTTCTTTGGGATGTTATGAAAGGACACTGGCATGGCTGATTGAAAAATATGCAGGCAAATTCCCAACATGGCTTTGTGCGGAACAAGTACGTGTGCTTCCAATTTCAGAAAAATATGAAAGCTATGCCGAAGCTGTGCGCAAGGAGCTGGCGAAAAATGGAATTGACGTTACGGTAGACAACCGTTCTGAAAAAATCGGATTTAAAATCCGGGAAGCGAGGCTGGATAAGCTGCCCTATATGCTGGTTGTTGGACAGAAGGAAGAAGAGGATGGAACTGTATCCGTCCGCAGCCGTTTTGCAGGAGATGAAGGGAGCAGGCTTCTTTCTGATTTTATTTCAGATATTAAAAAAGAAATTGATTCCAAAGAAATCCGAAAAGAACAAACAGAAACCGACAAAAACTGACAGAATAATTTTTAGGAAACGTTCAAATAATAAATCTGGCCAGAATAACCTGGCTGGATTTTTTAGAGAAAGGAATGGACGTTTTTATGACTAAATTACAATGTTCTGCAATGAATTGCTATTACAATGAAGACAAGTACTGCTGCAAAGGCGATATTATGGTAGAGGGCAAGGGGGCAAAAAATGCACAGGATACCTGCTGTTCCAGTTTCCGGGAAAGAAAAGGCGATTCTGCAAGGAATTCCGTTGGCGAGCCAAAGTCTAACATTGATGTAGACTGCCATGCGTGCAATTGCGTCCATAACGATGACTGCAAATGCAATGCAGACCATATTGGCATTGGCGGCAGCCAGGCGTGTGAATGCCGTGAAACGGAGTGTATGAGCTTCTGTTGTAAGTAACGGATCTTATATTGTGTAAGAATCCGGCAGCTATCAAAACGCCTGCCGGATTCTTACTGAAATAGCGCTGGGCTGCATTTTGTCGAAAATAGAGGAAATCTGTCATAAAATTTTATTTGATTTTTGTTGGATAAGGGGGTAAAATGTCTATAAAGGGGGAAATTTGGAACTAAAGATAGAGATCATGTACTGTTCACAGCCATTGTTTTGAATTTATTACCGGGTAAGGGAAACATCAGAGCGGTTGTCTGGATAAAGTATCAAATGGAGAACAATTATGAGAGAAATTTATGAATTACAGGAGGCTATTGAGCGTCAGAGAAGCCGGGTAAATGCAATGATTGAACATGGGACAGATAATGAAGATTTCATATTAGAGAATCAGAAACTGGATCGGTTAATTGAAATGTACATAGAATTAGAGGTTCAGGAGGATCAGTTAGTAATGTATCAAGATAGATAATATCATATCATATAGATATTTATTGAGGGCATCAGCTTGGGGATAAGATGGCTGGTGTGTTTTTGTGTATAGATAATTTTTTAAGTACAGTTTGGCAGAGGGCAGCGGCTTTTGCTATCTAGTTGCCGAAGGCAGGTAGAATATGTACTTCCATCTGAAAAACATATTCGATCCGCATTTTTTTGAAAAAAAGTATTTACAAAATGTGAATTGTATGGTATAGTGTAAATGTCTTTTAAATCTTTTATATATCGAATAAATTCCTAAAGTATAACCTATAATATTACATCTATCCCTATTTGGGCAATTTATATGCCTGTTCAGGCATTCAAGGATTCAAATGGATCATCTGTTTCTAAATCGGAATATTTTCCAGCTAAAAATAATACAAAAAGGAGAATGAAATTTTATGGATGAAATTTTTAAACAATATGGAGCCACAATTATTACAGTATTAGCAATCGTAGCTGTTATTGGAATTATTACGCTTGTGATCGGAAGTGATACCAGTAGCCTGGTATACAAAGCATTTTCGGATCTGATTGGCAATTTTTATTCCAATGCAGGCGGGGTTATTCCAACGCCGTAATGGTACGCGGAGGGGAAAATGGATGAATTTAAGAATAGGGCTATTTTGTTTGATGATGAAAGTTATGGCCCCCTGCTGTCGTTTATTAAGGATAGGCAAATTACAGATATTGATTTTAATGGGACGGATCTGTGGCTGACGGATATCAATAAGGTTAAGGTAAAATATGATGCATCCCTGGTTACGCCCAAGTTTTTGGAAGTCTTTATCAATAAGGTCAGTATGGCAGTAGAAAGGCAGTTTAATCCGGCAAATCCGATTCTGGAAGCGGAATCGGATGAACTCCGCATTACGGCAGTACATGAAACAGTGACGACGACAGGACGGGCATTTTGTATTCGCAAGGCGCCTGCTGTACCGAGGTATGACGCCACAGAACTGATACGGCAGGGATATTGCGGGCGGGAGGTATTGGCGCTGCTTATCAATTGCGTGCGTACGAAGATGAATTTTGTCATTTGCGGTGATACCGGCGTAGGAAAGACCGAGTTTGCAAAGTTTTTGTCTGGGTATATCAGGCCTCAGGATAAGGTGATAACCATTGAAGATAACCCGGAATGGCATTATGCCAAGCTTTATCCTGGTAATGACTGTATTGCCATTAAGGTGGGAAAGGAGCTGGCAGAAGGGGCGGGTAAGCCTAATGCGGCTACGATGGACTATACCAGCGCAATTAAAACCTGCCTGCGGTTAAACCCTTCCTGGATTATGCTTTCGGAAGCGCGTTCAAAAGAAGCAAAGTCACTGCTGGAGTGCTGGTCAACTGGGGTGAAGGGGATTACTACTATCCATACGGATAATGTACTTAAAATTCCTGACCGGTTTATGAATATGATAAAGAATTCTTTGGATGCCGATCGTATGGTAAACGATATTTATGACTTTATTGATATTGGCATTTTGCTGCGGGTAAAAGAAATGCCGGACGGAAAAAGCAGGCGTTATATTGACCAGATGTGTTTTTTTGACCGTGAAGATGGAAGAAACCATGCGTATATGATGGTAGATGACGGCAAAATGTCTGGGGACGTGCTTCCGGCTTCCATCCAGAAGAAAATGGGAAGGGCCGGAATTACAGAACCATATGTGTATGATTTTGGGAAGGGGAGGGCGGGATATGCGTAAAAAAGCGCCATTTCTGTATTATTTAAACCCCGGGAATGTGTCGGCGGCAATTGCCACATACGGTTTTACCTACCAGGTAAAAAATACGGTTTTGGTGTATTTGGCGGTAATGGCGCTGTCGGTGGCAGCAGGATTTGTATTCCGGCTAGGCATTCTGGGAGTGTGTATAGTTGCAGCTTGCGGGATGTCTATGATCCCAAGGGTGATTATAAATAGTTACCGGAACATGTATGAACAAAAGCGCTTTTCAGATGTCAATTTGTATATGGAGCAGGTACTATATTCATTTAAAAAAATGCCTAAAATTATTACGTCTTTACAGGATGTCGAAAAGATTATGCCTAAAGATTCGCCAATGCGGGATGTGATACAAGAGGCAATACATTATATCTTATACGATTATTCTGAGGAAAATCCTATGGAGGAGGGGCTTTCCATTATAGAGGGAGGTTATCGTTGCCAGAGGTTAAAGGATGTGCATACATTAATGTTAAAAACAGAAAAAATCGGCGGGGATTTTGAGTCGTCCGTAAAAATTTTATTGTCAAGCAGGGCTATCTGGGAAACGGAGACTTGTAAATTCCAAAAGGAGTGTAAAAACAGGCAGCGTATGGTCAATATTGCCCTTATCCTGGTCTGCGGGGTGTGCCTGTTTACCCCATTAGTTATTACAAAGTTTGCCCCGGTGGTGGATATTACTACATCGCCAGTTTATAAGGCAGGCACAGTATTAATGATTTTAATTTCCATGCGGACTTATATCAGGGCGGATATGCTGGCGTCGGTTAATTGGCTGCGCAGTGAATGTGCTATGACGGATGAGGAGCAGTTTTTACTATATAAAAAAGTAAAGAATTATGATTTTGGCCGAGAAAAGAAGAAAAGCCTGTTTTGGGCAATGTTTCCTGCTGGCTTTGGGGTACTGTGCTTTACGATAGGATGGAAGTTGTTGGCAGTCTTGTGCCTTGCGCTTTTTTTCATTATGCTAAACCAGCACAAATTAGGGTATAAGCTGGCAAAGAAGCGGTGTGCCCAAGAGATCGCGAAAGCATTCCCCCAATGGCTGATGGAAATTTCGCTGTTGCTGCAGGTATCGGAAAACGTAAATGCGGCAATTACAAAGTCTATGCAAGAAGCGCCTGCCATTCTGCAAGAAAGCCTTAAGCAGATGCAGGGCCAGATTATGGAAAGCCCCGAATCGAATGAGCCGTATATGAATTTTATGAAAGAATTCAATATGATTGAAATACAATCTGCGATGGGGATGCTTTACTCTATTTCATCCGGCCGGGGCGGAGATGCAGAGATGCAGATTGATGAAATTTTATCTAAAAATGCATCGCTTTTAAGCCAGAGTGAGAGTGTGGCAAACGACGGGCGCTTAGCAGCGCTGTATTGGCAGTTTTTATTCCCATCTATAATCGGTGGGGGAAAATTGGTTGTGGATATGACACTGGTAACTATCGCATTTATGACAACCAGCTTATATTAGAAAAGGAGGCGTTTATGCCTACAATTATTAAAGCTTTTATGGGAATTTTTTTCTTTGCCCTGGTCGTATTTTTAGGGACAGGCATATTAAATTATCAGGTTCAGGTGGATCGGGCATCCAGCTATAAGTATGATGTGATACAGGAGCTGCAGAACAGTAATTTCGCCCCCTCGGTGATGAATGCCTGCATCCAGGCAGGAGCGGCCCAGGATTACAATGTGAGCATTGATGTATCTACAGGGGATGGTGCACACAATACGTTTTCGCAGCATTCCCCCGCGACTGATGTGGCAGATGTTGTAGCGGCATATGTGACTGTGGAATATACTAGCCGTCTGCCGTTTTTGGGTGTGGAAACGCCAAATGTCCTGCGCGGTTTTGCAAGATAGGAGGGTTTGTATGGACAATGGGTTATTTGAAGATTATGGTGAAGCTATTTTGTATATGATATTTGCCGCCGCAGTCCTTGGTATGATGGCGCTTGTACTGGGGGCATTTACGGCATTTTAGGAGGGGTGTAAGATGGATGAAGCGGTAGGGCAGCAAGGAAGTTTGGTTATTAGTATTATGGCGGCGATGGCTGTTATAGGTGCAGTGCTGTTATTGCTTGGCCAGTCGGATGCGGGTATTTTGAGGTCGTATGTGGTGTTTTTGCTGGAAGCTGCCTGTTAGGAGGTATTATGTTATCTTTTATAAAGCAATATGGGAAAACGGTTTTATTCGCCATATCGGTGGTGGCAGTCCTTGGCATAGCGTTTGGGATACGGGTCAATGGGCATACCGGGTTTATTCAGGCGGCATACGGCAGGGCAATGGAGGGTATGGACATGCCGGATGTAAGGGGATTAGGGGATACAGATGCCGTAAAAGCCGCTGCCGCAAGGGTGCGGCCCCAAATTGTATTCCGTTGTGGGAAAATACTGCCGCAGGTACCTGTAGATTTAAAAGCAATGCTAACGGCCAGGGATGCCGATGGAAACCAGGTGGATGTAATAATTACAGATATCATAACAAAAGGAGGGGGGAGCGTTTTTGTGGGCGCTGCTTGTACACCGGAAGCTTTTGTATTTCCAAACGCAGGGATTTATATAATGGAAGTAACAGTGTCAGACCGGGAGAAAAAGACGGCGAAAGCGCAGTTTCGCATCCCTGTGACAGGCATCTAAGAAAGGATAGTATATGAAAAAAGTTACATTTGGGATAGCATGCGGCCTGGTTTGTATTTTTGTTGTCACGATGATGCTGACGTTGTTTGGAAGGGCTGCAAGGAAAAGGGAGACAGAATATATGCTGGCACAGGCGATGGATTCCTCGCTTTCTGCAGTTATGCATAAGCAGGATGGCACAATTGCAGGAAATGGGGAGTTTGTGGCAGATTTTTTAAAAGCATTGTTAATTCAGGCGGATAGTAATTCTGATATAACGGTATCTGTGCTGGATGCGGATGCTAAAAAGGGTATTTTATCTGTGGAGGTTGTAGAGAAATTTTTGCATCCCAATGGAAACGAGGGAAGTGTATCGCAGGTACGGACTGTTATTTTTGACAAGGCCATGGAGCAGGAAACAGAATATCATAAGGTTGGGTTTTATATGGATGGCGATGAAGTATATAAAGAATACTGTATACCAAAAGGTTCACCCTGCAGTGTTCCGGTTTCTCCC
The DNA here is from genome assembly GCA_009911505.1 of Lachnospiraceae bacterium. GTDB lineage: Bacteria > Bacillota > Clostridia > Lachnospirales > Lachnospiraceae > Roseburia_B. The sequence goes on from QXXL01000033.1 coordinate 62,600, forward strand.
CAAAAACAGGGAAAAAAGTTCTTGTATTGGCGTTTTGTAACGGGCGGGGCAGGAAAGGCCGGAACCTGTAACAAGCCCTATCCTGGCGGAGAAATATCTGTCCTTGCATCCGCAGGAAGCCCGTATATTGTGTTACAGGATACGAAGCTGATTGCAGTATTTGAATAGGAGGGATTAATTGGTTTGAAAAAAGAAACCAGAAGGGAGATTCAAAGGTTCATGGCGCTGCTTTTGGGGCTGTCCCTTTGTATTGCATCTATGACATACGGATATGCCGGGGATACAGAGGAGCTTGTCAAAGCTATAGAAGATGATCAGACAAGCAAAGGAGCCGGTCAGGAAGCTGTGGACGAAGCAAAAGAAAAGCTGCAGGAAGGCATGGACTCTTTGCGGGATGCTATATGTGAAGCTGCAAAAAAGGCACAGGATGTTGTGGCTGCAGTAAAGGACAGAGTGGTTGAGGAGCCATTGCCAGAGGATGCAATAGAGCTATCCCCTTCCAAAGAGGGGGGTAGCGAAGAACAGGGCAGCATGATAGAAGTGTCTGATCTGAATTCCCTGCGTAAAGCTGTAGATTTGGCAGAAGAGGACACGGAAGTTTTTGGGGAACAGGGCAGTATCTGGCAAAGCAAACGCCTTTTGGTGCAAAGTGATTCGGAATTTGATACGATGGGGGCAAAAAGCGTGATATACGGATACGGCAATGTATTTATATTAGATTTTGCGTCCGAAAAAGAAACAGAAGAGGCATATGGGCAGTTAAGAAAGCTTAAAGGAGTAGTGGTTGAAACGGAAAGCGCCTATTGCGGCATAGCGGCAGATATGGATCAAATGCTTTTACAAGGGCAGTTTGATAAAACAGCAGTACAGGCAAGCATGGGACAGCGGGTATGCGTAGCCGTATTGGATACGGGGTACGATACAAAATACTATGGCAGGGAACGGATCTGGGGGAGCACGGACATATCGTCGGAAAACACAGTAGAGGACGGGCATGGCCATGGTACTGCAATGGCCAATATTATCTTAGATCATACGCCCGGGGGTGTGCGGGTTATGCCTGTTAAAGTAGCAGATGAAAATGGCAGGACGTCTTCATTAAAACTATATCTGGGAATACGGTATGCCATTGAAAACGGCGCTGATATTATTAATATCAGTATGGGCGCGCCGCAGGCATCTGCTTCTAACCTGGTGGCAGAAGCGATATCACAGGCACGGCAGGCGGGCATTGCCACAGTTGTTTCTGCGGGCAATGCAGGGCAGGATGTCTCTTCATTTTCCCCTGCGGATGCAAAAGATGCAATTGCTGTTGCCGCTGTTAATATGGATAAGGGGAGAATGGGCTATTCCAATTACGGGGAAGGGGTGGATTACTGCTCTTATGGAAAATTAAAGGCCTTTGGCTTGCACGGGGATTATTCGGAATACAGCGGCACGTCGGTTTCAGCGGCAATTGTATCCGCAATGGCAGCAAAATGGAAAGCCCTTTGCGGCGGCGTTTATGAAGAGCTGGTTGCATGGCTTGACGGGCAGGCAGAGGATCTGGGGGAGCCTGGCAGGGATATTTATTTTGGGAAAGGACTGTTGGCCCCGGAAGGGCTTAATGCCTTGGAGGATGCAGACAATCCGGAGGGACTTCCCGCGTTATTAACCTGTGATTGGAAGCAAATCCCGGACGCAGCTTTAAATGAGCTGATTAGTGAAACGGATGAGCTTGTAGTGCGGCGTTTTTTAGATCAGAGAAGCAAGGAAGAACGGAGTGAGATATTAAAACGCGCGCCTGTCCTGCAAAATGATCACGTTGAGCTGGTATGCGGCATAGACGGGACAAGCCAGTACCGGAATGTGGAAACGCTGTTCCAGTACCTATACAGTGATCGTTTTGAAGCATATTGCGTGCAGAAAAAAATAAACGGGACATATTATATGTACATTCAGAATGCAGCAAAAAAAGTGTACCTGACAACAGACAAAAACGCATCAAAGTGCACCTTGCAGGTTAAATTTTCAGGAACTAAGACAAATCCGGCAGACAATCCTACGATTACAGTTTCTGGTACAAGCGCAGGGGCCTTTGATCTGGCAAATGCCAAGCTGGATGGCGTCAAAACTTTTACGGATGACAGTGGACATGCCAATACGATTGGCCAGGTTGGCATAACAGGAATTCAGATTAAAAAAAGGGCGCACAGCAAAATTACCGGACAAAAAAAAGCAATAGCGTTAAAAGAAAACCATGGGAGTGATTTGTGGTCTGGCGGATTTGTTGGATTTGGGGACAACAAATGTGTGGACACAGCCAGTGCAGGTTGTAAGCTGATGGTTGGCGTAGGGGACTTGGAGCTGAACAAAGACGGTAAGGCACAGACATATCAGGCTACTATAACGGAGTACGCCCCTTCAGGCTGGGGTGCATGGACAGATTGGACAGTGCAAAAGGATGCGTTTTGCTTCCAGGCGGGTATAAAACAGCATACGCATACAAAGGAATGCAGCAATTGCGGCAAAACAGTAGATACTGAGACAAAGGCCAGGGAAATACCACAGCTTTCACATGATTTTACGAATGCGCCGTGGAATTATAAAGAAAATAACCATAGGATAAACGGCGAACGCTGGGTGCAGTGTAATTATGGCTGCGGGGCTGCAGAAGCAAGCTCGGGTTATGATGCCAGGCAGCAGTTTTGGAAAAAAGATTATCAGTATTTACAGCAGATATACTACCGTTACATGGATGCAAACGGAATGTATGCGGACTATATAGCATTTGTTGACGGCTATTTTTCTGCGGGTACGCAGATTCCGGGATGTTCTTATGCCCAAACAGAATATTCAGAGCACAAGGATACTCCTGGTATTGTAAGTTATACCGTTTCTGATAAGGCAAACACCGCTTATATTAATATTCCCAGAAAAAATACCGTATTCTTTATGATGGGAATGGTGCAGATTACGGCACAGCGCTGCCGCAGGAAGTGTACTGTGGCCAGGTATTTGACCTTACCAAAAACCCATTTAGGCGTGTGGGGTATGAATTTGCCGGATGGAGCAGAACGCCGGATGGAGATGCAATAGAAAACAAAGGGTGTAAAAACCTGTCATATACAGATGGGGATGAGGTGATATTGTATGCAAAATGGAAACCAGCCCGGATACGCATTTCCCTAGACAGCCAGGGGGCAAATCTAACCCCAGGTACAGGCGTTGTATTTGAGCGCTATGCATCAGGTTACTTTAAAAACCAGGAGCTGACCAGCCGGTTTGCAGGAAACCGTATACAGATTCCCCAAAAACAAAGGATGGATCCTTCCTTGCCCGGAGGTATGCGCAGGCAGCAGTTTCTGGGGTATTTTACAGAAAAAGATAAAAAGGGGTATCCGTTTGTGTTAAAAGACGGGCTTTTAATGGCGAATATCAACGGCAAACCTGCTTATACCTATTTTAAAGAAGATAGTACTGTCTATGCCTACTGGCAGGATATGTATGCTATCCGGTTTGATCCCAACCTTTCGGAGTATGACATGGAGGTTTTAGGCAAAAAAACATCTGTGCTTTGCCCAGCAATCCGTTGGGCAGGGCAGAGAGAGGATGTGACGGTAAGTAATGGGGATGCCATAATCCAAAACAGCCAGCTTGCCGATATTTACCGTTTTTTAGGCTGGAGCTTAACGCCCAAAATCAGCAGCGCAGATGAAATTATATTAAATGAGGAAATGCCCGCATATACATTTCACGTTCAAAAGGATATTACGTTGTATGCACAGTGGGATACCAGCTACACAGTGGCCTATATTGGGAACGGGCAGTCGTCCGGTGCGGATTATCTGGAAACGCAGGGATATATAACAGACATCTATACATTTGCTACAAATGATGAAACAGAAAATGGAGCTAAGTTTACAAAAACAGCGGAAAAACCGGCAATGGACGTTGCTACCGGGCAAATGCAGGATGATGCCGGAGTGCCTTTTACTGAGCAGGTTAAGTACCGTTTCCTGGGGTGGAGCATGGAGCCGCAAAAAAACGGTATGGCAGGGCATGGGATTTACACAGCAGACACTTCTAGGATAGCGGGTTCTGAGCTGATTTTAAAAGCAAAGGAAGCAGCGGAAAAAGGGGCTGGGGAAGGTATTTTGTTTGGCTGCCTGCCTTCTGGCTACGGTTTACATAGCACACCGCGCCCGTTAAAGGAAGGGCTGGCGGATAAAAAGATGCCAGTTATTGCACTGTATGCCGTATGGGATCAGTATCCTCAGATTTTTGCGGCAGATATGTATTTTCCCCTTGTGGATGCACAGAACGGTGTTTTAACAGAAGGCTATCTGTTAAACCGTGTGAAAGCTACAGATTATGAGCTGATATCAGGGGCAAATACAGAGGGCATGCTTAATCCGGGTATCGATGCAGATAACAATACATCATTTAGTATTATAGATTACCAGGCAGAGGAATTTACCTCGGCCACACAGGAAATAAATTTTACACTTACGTTTAGGGCGAAAGATGCAGCGGGGAATATAAGCATGAAAATGGTACATGTGTATTTAGTGGATACGTCCCAAAAAGAACAGGGAACAGGTAAGGTTAGATTTATTTCTGGAAAATATGCGGATACGCTTGTGCAAGATTCCGTCTGGAGGAGCGGCACATATGCTAAAACATTGGCATATGTGCTGGGAAATAAAAAGACGGGGGAGGAATATACAGAGGTTACGCCCCTGCAGCAGCTCTTTGGAATGAAACCAGTCAAAAAACCAGGAAGCGGCGTTTGGACCCATGTGCAGGAAGTATGGCAATTTACGCATGAGCAAGTGCTTGCAATACAAGATTATGTCAAAACTGCAGGAGCCGGAGGCGATACGTCCGGGTTTATCGGGCGGTTTGGGCATTGCAGGGTGCAGTAGAGGTATTTGTTAGTTGTTATGTGCCGCAAATTTCAAGCATTTTTGCATCTTCCTCTGAGTTTCCTGCAGCGGCAGCTTCTTTGGGTGAAATCCCAATCCAATTGCAGATAGTACGAACGCCTTGTGCCTTATCCGCACTTGCAGAAACAATTTGCAGGCAGTTTTCTTCTGTAAAATAACGTATGCCCCTATGGCGTATTGCCGGGATATCTTTTTCTAGTTCCTGTAATTCTTTGGTATTCCACGGATGGTGCGATGGACGGTAAAGTGTGATTTTATAAAGCTTTCCCTGGTTTTTATAGGACAGTGTCCGGAAATGGTGTTTCTGTTCTAAATGCAAAAGCACTTTAAAATCAGATCCTGGCAGATAATGAAAAGCTTCTTTGCCTGTGGCCTTTAAAAACAAATGTGCCCCGCCGGAAAATATCCCGCCGGAAAACATGTGCCAGATCGGTTTGCAGCGGGATTTTGCTTCTTGGCAGGGGAGTGTAGTGGCAAAAAACAGGGGGATATTTTCTAAAAACAGGGCTGTTATGCCCGCTAAAATGTCTTTTGGAATACACGTTGTTTTTCCCTGCTTATGCAGCAGTGTGCCCTCTATATCAAGGAATACTGCTTTTGGTCGGCGCGGGATGCGGAACAGAGGGTATGGGCCGAACAGAATCTGGTTTAGAAAGCTGCTGCGCCCGCCGTAGGCAAGATAGCAGGAACAGAGACGGCGGCTGCATTGTGGGGGTGGAAACGGAGAGGGTATCACAGGCTTTTTTTGGCCTGTATGAAGTGCGGGGCTAATGTTGCAGGTGTGCAGTTTACCGTCTCCCTCTACAAAAAGCCGTCCGCAGCATTCCGACATGTCTGCTGGGACAGGGGCGAGTTCCCGCAGGAAATAGGGGTCGATTTGCAGGAAGGCGTCCTGCTCTTCCTTGGTATAGGGGCGTTTTAAACCGTCCATTTTGTTAATCCAAAGATAAATTTCTTTGGGGAGCTTTTCACGGAGCGTTTGTAAAACACCTATGTGATCTGGAACGCCAACTGCCCCGGCGCATAGGGAAACACCTGCATTTGTAAGCGCCGTGCATTTGCTGGCGAAGGTTTTGGCCGTAGCCATTTGGGGATGGAAGGTGGCCCAGAGACGCAGTTTTTTAAGAATACCGCCGTGGTTGGTAAACTGCGACAGGGACGGGGTTAGGGGGAAGCTTAAGTTGGTTTGCGCACCGATGGCGTCTGTATTTTGGCATGCGCTAACGAGTGCGAGGCCTTCCCAATACCAGGGATGGATCAGGGCTTCACCATAAGGGGCGACCAACAGGGCGCGGATATTTTGGCTTTTAGAGTGCTCCTTAAAAGATTGTATAAAAGAAAACCACTGTGCCCGGTCTTTTTTTAGCTCTGCGGCAGATATACGGTGTTTGGAAAACGGGCAGTAGGAGCAGTGGTAATTACAGCTTTTTAAGCTGCCCCGGTATACGATTGTCTTACCTGTCATGGATGGCCTCCCAATTTTTCATTTTTTCTGATATCTGCCTGGAGATAAGCTTAGGGCCTAGGAAGTCGGATAAACCAAGTCCGGTATCTGTCAGGGTGAGAAAGGATATCCCCTGAATATCTGTTATTTGGGCATATCCCTGGCAGATCCATTCCGTAAGTATTGGAAAATCCTCTATGGCATTTGTACCAAAATGTGTTTGGTAGCGGTTTTGTGGAAGCCCTGGGCGGATGAACAGATGGCGGATGATGTACCGGCGCTTCATTTCCTCTTGCGATAATAAAATACCGTGTGTGATTTGGGAAAAATCTTCGGTAAAAAGGAAAGATTTTAGCTGGCCTTGGCATTTGGAGGCGTTAACCTCGTATGGTGTGCAAAAATGCAGATTCCCAAGATAGCTGCGGCCGCCGCATCCGAGTGCGAGTGAAGTTCCAAACCCGCATTCAAAGAAACCACGCTGTCTGCCTTTTGCTTGTACCTTTACAAAACGGCGCATGGAATCCTGACGGTAATTTTGGCTTTTTAAGAATGCACAAGCTTCTTGGTACAGGCAATAAGTAAAATCAGGCTGGGGGCGTTGTAAGGGTTTGCCAGCCAGCCATGCCCCGTGGTGCAGGTACAGTGGGTATAAAAATATTTCATCAGGTGCAAAGGTAAGCGCTTCTTGCAAGGAAGCCAGCAGGCTTTTGATGTCTTGGCCTGGTATTCCGTAAATAAAATCTACATTGATACAGGGAAAATGAAAGGAGCTTAAAAGCTCTAATGCTTTTCTTGCCATGCTGGCATTGTGCTTTCTTCCTAATGTATTAAGCTCCTGATCAGAAAAGCTTTGTATTCCCATACTGATCCTTGTGACATGTGCCTGCTGCAGTATTTTAAGCTTTTCTGCAGTAGTTTGGTTCGGCGCTGTTTCGATGGCCAGCCTTCTGTTTGCATCGTACAAAAAGTAGGTTTCTAAAAGGTCAAACATGCGTGTAAGCTGATGAGTGGAAAGTAGTAACGGCGTACCGCCTCCAATGGTGATTTCTGAAAACTCCGGCTGAAAGGCAGATAGTATTTTACGGTACTGCCTGCCTTGCCGTTCGACAGCGTCTAAGTAAAGATCGATTTCTTCCGGGGGATGGCCGGGTACCGAAAACAGGTTGCAGTAGCCGCATTTGGCTTCACAAAAGGGGATATGCAGGTAAAGCCCGTGGTTTCCTCCAGTCAAAAAATGCGCATAGTCCTGTAAACGGATATGTTCTAACGTGCGGTATGCCGTTTTATGAGGATAGCTGTACATATATTGGATATAAGGGTTCATAGGTTACGTTCCTTTTTTTACAAGAAAAAATGTTTGTAAGGGACAGTGTTGACAATTGGGTGGTTGATGCCGTGGAACTGGCATCCGTCCTCACCGTAGCAGGTTCCGTGATCGGAACAGCAGATGACAAATGTATCGCCCCGTTTTTCTTTCCAGCCAGCAAACAGGCGCCCTAATTCCCCGTCTACATACCGAAGCGCTGCTGCATGGCTTTCTATACTGTCGGAAGAAGCGCCGTCCAGGTAAAAATAATTGGGGTAATGGATGGCGTCAATATTTAAATAGAGGAAAATTCTTTCCTTTGGGTTTTTCTTTTCCAGTTTTTTCAACAGAAAATCTACCTGGTTTTTAGTACTGTCCTTAACCGGGCAGGCAAAAGACGGGTTCCAATAGCTCTTATTAAAATATCCAGGAAATACGTTGCCAAGGTCAGAGCGTTTGTCGAAAAACGCCACGCCCCCTACACACCAGGTATCGTAGCCATCATGTGAGAGCCCCTCCATAATTGTGCTCCCCGAAAATCCGTAAGCTTTGTCCGGGGCTTTTTTTCCAAGGCCGATGGAGGATGGGAAAAACAATAGCTCTCTATCCGCCACAGTTTTGGCATCATACCGGCAGGGAAGAAAACCGGCAAACATGGCGTGGTGGGAGGGGAGGGTAAAGTTGCCTGGCGCCTGGCATTTTTGCCATGTGCCATATCTATTTAAAACCGGAGTATTTTGGGCTGCTTCTTCTTGTACCGCTACGTCATAGCGCAGTGTATCTAAGCATATTAGAAGTATGTCGCAGATTCCTACGACGTTTGCCATATCAATAGAAGGAGCCTTTTGCTGCTTTGAAGAAAGCAGGCGTAAAGGCACTTCGTTGCTGTGTTCGTCCATATTATTGTTCCTCCATTCGTTTTAGTATCCCAGCCTGCCGGCAGTAAATAGTATTTTTATCAAAAATATCCTGGTAAATTAGGTCGCCTTGCGCATTCATTTCGATAATCCGGGGCGTTAGGCTTTCTTTTTCAAGTAAAATATCAATTCCAGCATAAAGGAGCCCGGGAAAAAGCCCCATAGCTTTCTGGCAAAGCCCCGTAATCCTTTCCCGTACAACGGCAGGAATCCCAAGTGAATTGAAGTTTAAGGGGCGGTTATTTAACTGCAGGTTGGTAATTGGCCCCTTAGATAGCCTGGCTAACAGATAGTCTGCCCTTTGGTCCTGCACAACAACGCGCAGGTCATAGGAATATCCCTGATGAGAGGCTTTTGCATACCAGCGTTCTATGATGCATTCTGTTTGTAAAAGCTCATTTAACAGAGAAAGGATTTGTGTTTTATCTGTAAAGCAGCGCAGGCGCCCGGTGTTTGAGAGACCATGCTTTGGATGGATTGCAGCACAGGTGTAAAGCGCCATCCGGCCGCTGCGGGGATGTACGCGTAATGCGGATACGCCTGCTGCACCAGAGCCGTTGGCTGGTTTGATAAAGGCCTGGTTAACGCGGTGTATTTGCATAGTATCCAAAAGCTGCTCGGTATGGCAGATGGTGCGGCAGTCTGTTTGGGCAGTTTTGCCGTGCGGCAAAGTTTTGGCCAGCAGCTCTGTAACGGGAAGCCCGGCGTGGGATAAGGTATTTTTACAGCTGGATTTGTCTAGCAGGGCGGCGATAGCAGACGGGTGGTTTAAAAACCGGATATTATAGGTATCCGCCGCACTCTTTAAGCTTGAGAGCTGCTGCTTGTATTCTTGTGCCAGATTGTCCAGTTCGTTTAAATAAGGGCTGTCCCAGTGGGGCGGATCAATTTTCATAAGGATTTGTTCGTTAGAAAATTGCTTAAGCTGCCTTTGCCAGTCATTCCAATCCAGAAAAAAGAGGGGCAGCCCGGCCTGGGCTGCTGCCCTCTTAAAATAGTTGGTCCTTCTGGTATCCGGAACACCTAACAGAACTGCCCGGCTCATTCGGTCAGCATGGCAATCATAAAGATATCGCCATCGTCTTCATCTGCTTCACATTGTTCCGATATATCGGTTTCAATGGGGAGCCGGCTTATTTTTTGTTCCATATCATCCGTCATATAATGGTAGTGCACATCCAGCTTTTTAATATTGGGAAGCGAAGGGAGTCTTTCTAAAAGGAGCGCGCCCCCTTTGTCTGTGAGTGTCCCGCATGAGAGGTCAAGCGTGTGGATTTGCCGGATATATTTGCAGTCTAGTACAATTTCTGTAAGCTCGTCTTGCATTTCGCTGTTTGCAATCCCAAGATAGGAGAGCTTGGGGAAATCAGAATTTTCTAACAACTGTTTTATGGTGTCTGCGTCGCCGTCAAAGCCATAGTAGTCAACCCCGATGTAAAGCAGCAGTTTTTTCAGGTTAGGAAGCTTGGCATTTTGTATTTCCTGGATGATAGATTCCGGAAGGCCACCGCAAATGATGGTTAGGGATTCTAAATTTTCATGGGAAGTAATCCCAAGCGCCAGATCGGTGCTGCCTTTGATGGTGAGCTCCTTAAGCTGCGGCATAGCAGCCCACAGTTTGCTGTAATTCCCCTGCATAATCCAGGATACCTCGCAGTCTTCATAATCCATATCGCCGACAAACAGGCTTTTAATATGGGAAAAACGGTCTGTATGAGCTGCAATGCCATCAATAAGCGGCTGGCAGCTTTCTTCCCAGGGGCCGCCCCATGAACCGATAACAATGCCGTCAAGCCCAGTAAATTCCGGATCAGATAAAATGTTTTCAATCATAGTGGCTGCATTTTTGCCTTCGCTTTCGTACTGCTCATAGTCGTAAGCGTACCGTTTTAATCTGTAGCTTTCAGATTCCATTTTGATACCTCCGTTTGGGTTGGTTGAATGACAAAAATATTATTTGTTGCTTCTGCGCCAAATCTTTAATTTTTCTGCTTCAGAGGTCAGTTCGTCCCTGAAATCCGGATGTGCAATAGAAATCAGCGCTTCAGCGCGTTCCCATGCGGATTTGCCCTTTAGGTTTACCTTGCCGTATTCTGTTACAACATAATGTACATTGGCGCGGGTATCCGTTACGATTGAGCCAGGGTTTAGTGTAGGAAGGATACGGGATTTTATCTGCCCGTCCTTTGTCTTATAGGAAGAGGAGCAGCAGATGAAACTTTTGCCCCCGTTGGAAAGGTACGCCCCTAATACAAAGTCAAGCTGCCCGCCTGCGCCGCTGATATGCTTGGTGCCTGCGGATTCTGCGTTCACCTGTCCGAATAGATCCAAATCTACGGCGTTGTTGATGGAAATAAAATTATCCAGTGCAGAGATGGAGCGGATATCATTGGTATAGCTTACCGGGGCGCTCAAAAGCTCTGGGTTGTTGTCAATGTAGTCATACATTTTCTTAGTGCCGCATCCAAATGCAAACGCCTGCCGGTAACGGTCAATGTTTTTCTTAGAACCGTTAATCTTCCCTGCTTTTGCGATATCCACAAATGCATCGACATACATTTCCGTATGTACGCCAAGATCCTTTAAATCCGATTCGGCAATCATGGAGCCTACCGTGTTGGGCATACCTCCGATGCCGAGCTGTAAGCAGGCGCCATTAGGGATTTCTTCTACGATTAGTTTGGCAACTGCAATATCGACATCTGTCGGCGCACCGCCCGCGCCAAGCTCTCCGATGGCAGGGTTTTCCCCTTCGACAATATAGTCTACCTGGGAAATATGGATGCCGTTTTCAAAACCGCCAAGGCAGCGGGGCATATTTTGGTTGACTTCTACAATGATTTTTTGGGAAGTTTCGCAGACGGCCATCATATGGGAAGCATTGGGGCCAAAGTTAAAATAGCCGTGCTTGTCCATCGGGGAAACTTGGAACATGGCAACATTGTCCGGGGTAATGGATTCCCTGTAGTAGCGTGGCAGTTCCGAATAACGGATGGGGGCATAGTAGGCACAGCCCCGGGCAATTAATTTACGTTCTATGCCGGACATATGCCATGAGTTCCAGGTAAAATGCTTCCCTGCGTCTTCGCGCTCAAAAACGGCAGGGACTTTTAAAAGGATACCGCCGCGCAGCTTGACATCAGTCAATTCGTCTGTGCGCTTAGCAAGTGCCTTATCTAAAGCGTCTACGGTGGCATTGCACCAGCCATAATCAACCCAGTCGCCAGACTTTACGGTTTTTACCGCTTCGTCTGCTGTAACTAGTTTTTGTGCGTATTCTTTAGCGTAATCCATAGTTAATTTACCTCCTGTGGCATTTTATTTTTTTCATTATAGTAACATGCCTGAAAGGAAAAAACAAGGCTCGTATTGGCGGATTTCTCCAAAGCGCTTACCTGCTGCCAACAGGCCTTGCCTTACTTTAGGAAGCAAAAAACCCTGCCATACAAATGGCAGGGTAATAAAAAACGGTATTTAAATAACCTGGGCTGTTTCTTTTGCCTGTGAAACCTCCGGTACCTGGCCGCCTGAGAGGTTCTGGTACGCGATATAACTGTCAGGCAGGACTTCTTCGGCTTCTTCCTCCTCTGCGTTGTCACCGGATCCGGATGAGATCACAGAAAGGGAAAGGGCAAGCCCAGTTTCTTCTTGTCCCAAAAGGGAAGTGAGGTATTTCATATAATCGTCGTAAGAAAAAATCTCTGTCAGGATTTCCCCCGCAAGCTGGTTTAAATCCTGGTATGTAACGCTGCGGTCGCCATTTACTGTGCTCTCGGCGGCATAGACGGTTTCTTTGTTTGGGACGGTTACGCCATCCGTAAGGTACTGCGTAATCTTGGCGACGTAATTTTGTGTCTCCGCAAATGGCGGGATGCCCCCGTATTTGTCTACATTATTGCTGCCAGCATTGTAGGCGGCGAGGGCAAGGGAAACATTGCCGTTATATTTGTCAAGCATTTGTCGGATATACTTGGCGCCGCCCATGACATTCTGATAAGGATCGTATGCATTGGTGACACCAAGGCTTGCCGCGGTTGCGGGCATAAGCTGCATCAGTCCTTGGGCGCCGCTTCTGCTGGTCGCGTTCGGGTTAAAATTGGATTCCTGCTTGGTCATGGCTTTTAAAAGATCAATGGATACGCCATAGGTCTGCGCGGCCTCGGCAAAGATGTCTTCTAAGTTCTTGTCTGTCTTTAAATAAGAAGAAAAATCCACACCCCTGGAACTTTCATCCTGTGCGGGCTGCTGTGTTATCGTGTCGGACGCTGCTACGGCAGCGCGTAAGGCTTCTAAAGCTGAAATATTTGTCATGGCAGATGAACACTCCTTTATAAAATAAAAACCATACTTGACCATACTATATCATATTTTCCGGTAAAAATGAAGCAAATTTTTAAAAAATGATTGAATTTTAAAATGCCCTGGTGTAGAGTAAAACCGTGCTACAAACTATACGGTAAGAGAAAGAGGGGTGGAAGATGTATAAAAAAGCATTCCGGGCGGCATTTCCCTATACGGTTCCGGTTTTGACAGGATATCTTTTTATCGGGATTGCCTTTGGCGTCATGTTCCAGGAAAAAGGGTACCATGTCCTGTGGGCCGTATTGATGAGCCTTTTGGTGTATGCTGGCAGCGGCCAGTACCTGGCAGTGAATTTCTTTGCACCGGGAGTAAGCTTTATAGATATCATTTTTATGACGTTTATGGTAAATGTGCGTCATATTTTTTATGGGCTGTCCCTGCTTAAGCGTTTTGGGGAAATGGGGAAAAAGAGGCTTTATATGATATTTTCGCTGACAGACGAAACGTATTCGCTATTCTTTGTTACGAAGGTGCCAAAGGATGTGCCAGAAGATAAGTTTTTGTTTGCGGTTGCGGTATTGGATCAGGCGTATTGGGTAGCAGGTTCTGCAATTGGGGCATTGGCGGGGTCTTTGATCCCATTTAATGCAGAAGGTATTGATTTTGCTATGACGGCTCTTTTTATAGTTATTTTTGTGGAACAGTGGCTTGCAGGCGGAAACCGGATCCCGGCGGCAATTGGGCTGGTATTTTCTGGAGTGCTGAGGGTGGTAGCAGGCAGCGGTAATTTTATTTTGCCGTCAATGATTTGTATTATGCTCTGCCTGGTTTCGTGCAGGAAGTATATTGAGAAAGAAAATCAGGAAGGAAGGGATGAAAATGCCAGTTAGTGCAGGCAGGTCGTTGTCTATTATAGCTGTAGTTGCGATAGTGACTTTTTTAACGCGGGCAATACCATTTTTGGTTTTTCCGAAGGGGAAGGAAATTCCGTCTAAGGTGCTATACCTTGGCAAGGTGCTGCCGCCAGCGGTAATTGGGATGTTAATCGTGTATTGTTTTCGGAATGTAGATTTTTTGGCAAAGCCGCATGGGGCGGCGGAGCTGATTGCTTCGGTGGTAGTTGTGGCCCTGCATGTATGGAAGAGGAATAATCTGCTTAGTATTGGGGTGGGTACAGTGCTTTATATGTGCCTGGTACAAAAGGTGTTTTAATTTAAACCCCTGAGTATGGATCTTTTGTTGCCCACTCCCTATAGTTCGCTCTAAAGGATATTTATATCTTGACATCAAGCTTTATATTTGTTATAGTTTTCCTAAAAGGTACTACTAACGGGGGAGAATATGGATGCCAATTATTTAATTGAAAGCCTGATGTGTTTTGGCCTGACAAGGCAAGAGGCAACGGTTTATCTTTGCCTTTCACAAAATGGAGGGATGACTGGCTATGAAGCCGCAAAACAGACCGGGATTTCCCGTTCCAATGCTTATGGCGCTTTGGCTGGGCTTGTGGAAAAAGGGGCGGCATATACTACGGAAGATGCCGCAGTCCGTTATTATGCAGTTGTCTCAGACGAGTTTTGCGCCAATAAAATACATACATTAGAGGAATTAAAAAAACAGCTTCATATGCAGATGCCTGCTCCAAAAATAGAAGCGGAAGGATATATAACGATCACTGGAGATACACACATCCAGGATAAAGCCAGGAATATGGTTGATGGCGCAAAAGAGAGGGTATACTTGTCCATGACAGCAGGCTATGTATCATTTTTTGAGGATGTGATTACGAAAGCGTCAAAAGAAGGTAAAAAAACGGTCCTTTTGACGGACAAGCCCCTGGTTTTGCCGGAGGTGGTTGTTTATGAGACGGGTGAGAAAGGAAAACAGATTGGCGTTATTGCCGATTCGGCATATGTGCTGACAGGGGAATTTGGCAGGGGGCAGACGAGCCGCTGCCTGTATACGGGGCAGCCCAATTTTGTTCAGGTATTTAAAGATTCTATGCGCAATGAGATAAAACTGGTACAGATTTTGAAGGGAGAAAAAGGACGTGAAGAAAAAACCATTTGTAACAATTGAAAAACTACAAGAGATTGCACAAAAATATCCAACGCCGTTTTATTTGTATGACGAGAGGGGCATCCGTGAAAATGCAAAGGCAGTGAAGGAGGCGTTTGCCTGGAATAGAGGGTTCCGGGAATATTTTGCAGTGAAGGCGACGCCCAATCCATTTTTAATCCGTATTTTAAAGGAATATGGCTTTGGCTGCGACTGCTCCTCTATGACAGAGCTTTTACTTTCAGATGCGCTGGGTTTTTCTGGCGAAGGGATTATGTTTTCCTCAAATGATACTCCGGCAGAGGACTATATATTTGCAGATAAAACGGGTGCAATTATTAATTTAGACGATTTTTCCCATATAGAGTTTCTGGAAAAGACAATAGGGAGGATACCTGAAACGATTAGCTGCCGTTATAACCCAGGCGGGATTTTTAAAATTAGTAACGGCATTATGGACAACCCGGGCGATTCCAAATATGGTTTTACGAAAGGGCAGTTGTTTGAGGGGTTTAGGATATTAAAGGAAAAAGGGGCAAAGAGGTTTGGCGTCCATGCTTTTTTAGCTAGCAATACCGTTACAAACGACTATTATCCGCTTTTGGCTAGGACTTTGTTTGAAACTGTAGTAGAGCTAAAGGAAGCAACCGGATGCGATATCCGTTTTATCAACCTTTCCGGAGGCGTTGGTATTCCTTATGAGCCGGGGCAAAAGCCAAATGATATCCGTGTAATTGGGGAAGGCGTGCGCAAGGTGTTTGAAGAAGTGCTTGTGCCTGCGGGCCTTGGCGATGCGGCGATTTATACAGAAATGGGGCGCTTTATGATGGGACCTTATGGCTGCCTTGTGACAAAGGCGATTCATGAGAAGCATACTTATAAAGAATATATTGGTGTGGACGCCTGTGCCGTAAACCTGATGCGCCCGGCAATGTATGGCGCATATCATCACATTACGGTGATGGGGAAAGAGGATGGGGAATGTGATCACAAATATGATATAGTAGGATCGCTGTGTGAAAATAATGATAAGTTTGCCATTGACCGTATGCTGCCTAGGATTGACAAAGGGGATTTGCTGGTGATCCATGATACGGGGGCGCATGGGTTTGCTATGGGATATAATTATAATGGCAAATTAAAGTCGGCAGAAATTTTGTTAAAAGAGGACGGGAGCTTTGAGCTGATCCGGCGGGCGGAAACGCCAAAGGATTATTTTGCTACATTTGATTGTTTTGATATATTGAAGGATATGAAATTATAGGGTTTTCTAAGAAGCTTAAAAAAATAGCTTAAAGAAATATAAAAATTCCCTTGCATTTTTTTGTGGGTTATGATATTATACATTTTGTCCGATTACAAGTCGAACAAAATGCCGGCGTGTCGGAATTGGCAGACGAGGCAGACTCAAAATCTGTTGTTGGCAACAACGTGCGGGTTCAAGTCCCGCTGCCGGCATGATAATTAGGGAAGCACAGGGGTTCTGTGTTTCTTTTTTTGTGCTTTGGTGAGTGTGGTGGCAAAAGGTACGTCAGGCAGAGGGCAGGGCATTGCTGGTAAATGGACGGGATGCTTAAGAGCCCCTAAACCCCATCACAAGGCCCCAGGCGCATACCCTGCCCTCTGCCTGACTACGGTTTTGGCTGGCTTACAGTAGGTTTATTATAAAAGTATTTCCTTGTGGCTGCGGCCTTATATAGTATTTAAAGACTACATGCCAGAGACGTATGGCTGTTTCTAGTTTGCTTTATGGGCTGGAAGGAAAGGGGCTTTTTTTGGGGGATTTTGCCAGGGCTTGTCGCTTTTTGACGATTGGGAGTGGGCTCTTATCAAACCCGTAAAATATAAATTGCCTTTTTTTAGAAAAAGGTATATAATCAAAGTCGGAGTTGATGAGAATGGAACTTGCAACAGATATACAGTTATGCAGCGTAACCGATGTAAAGGCAAAAGAGAAGCTTATGAATGCATTGATGAAGGCCGGAGTGCCTTACGCAGAAAAGTGGGAAAAGGTATCTTTGAGAAAACGTAAGCAGTACAACCGCGCCAAAGAGGTTTGCGTTATTATTACCCATAAAGCCCAGGCGGACTTAGCGCGTGCGGTAATTGAAAGTATGGGTGAGGATGTAAAAGGGAACATAGTCTGGTAACGGCCAGCCAGCAGGAAGTGGCATTTATATGGAGAGGAATGAGGGTATATTCACAGGGGATATGCCCTTTTTTGCATTCCGGAATATGTTGGGGCAGTAAGGGGGGGATATGGCCATAAAATGGGATTGTAAGAAATCCGTAAGATTTTCCTTTTGTTTTTTGTAAGGAATACGATGTAAGATAAAGCCAGCTTGGAGGAGGAGTTACATGAATGAATGTGTTTTAGTAGCGGATGACGACCGGGAAATTGTTAAAGCAATTGAGATACTGCTTGGCAAGGAAGGGTATCGGGTGCTTAAGGCGTATGACGGGATGCAGGCGCTGGATTTGCTGATGGCAGAAACTGTCCATCTGGTTATTATGGATGTGATGATGCCAAGGCTTGACGGCCTGTCTGCTGTTATGCGTATCCGGGAAAAACGCAATATTCCCATTATTGTGTTAAGTGCAAAGAGCGAAGAGACTGATAAGGTGCTTGGCCTTTCTATGGGTGCAGATGATTATGTCGCAAAGCCGTATAACCCGGCGGAGCTTGCAGCGCGCGTTAAAAGCCAGCTTAGACGATATACCTGCTTGGGGGGCATTGATGCGTCCTTGGCGGATCGGATTATGAATGGCAGGCTAGAATACCATATTGACGGGCATGTGCTTTATGCAGACGGGGTTCCGGTACGCCTGACTGCGACGGAAACGAAAATCATTGATTTGCTGATGAACAATTTAGGGCGTATTTTCCCGGCGGAAGAAATTTATGAACGCGTGTGGGAAGAACCTGGGTTTGCATCGGAAAATACTGTGATGGTACATATCCGCCGTATCCGCGAGAAAATAGAACTCAATCCGAAAGAGCCAGAATATTTAAAGGTGGTGTGGGGAATTGGCTACAAAATGGAAAAAATGGAAAGGTAACTTAGCATGTATATCTTTTGTACTGGGCGCAAGCCTGCTGATAACCGGAGGTGTTGGATGTGCCCGGTGGCTGCGTATCAATGGCAGTATGACGTCTGCCTGGCAGATGTTAAATGCAGAAGATTATCAAAATAGCGGTTTGTTCCGCAATTTTATTGAGAACCAGCTGGACAATTTTTTGGATATGGCATGCGGCAATGCCGTTTACGATGATTATTACAGTTATTATGATGATGGCATTCGTTTTTCGTATCAAGCAGATGCGGTACAAGAGGGAAAAGATGCAGTAAGCGAGATGGGGTCAGCAGCCTATGTGAAGCAGGTACAAGAGGAAGAGGCAACTGCGGATATTGGCGGTTTGGTATCTGGAATAGGGGAGGAATACTGGCAGGAGGGGCTGACCAATGAGCAGAAAAAGGAAAGCATCTTAAAATACCACAATGCCATTAAAGATGACAAAAATTTGCTGTACAGTATTTGTTATTCGGACAAGGAGCTGTATTCCAATAGGTTTGGCAGCAGCTGGGACGGTACGGAAAATGGACTGCCAGAAGGCTATAATTTTTGCCTGCGTTTTGACGGCACAAAGGTAACAATAAAAAAGGATGGGGAGGAGCTGGATATTTATGGCGATGGGATATACCGGGAGGGCAGCAGCTGGTGTGTCCCCGGCTATCGGAATTTTTCCGGAAAAGAATGGAAGGATGCTGATATTTTACTGCTTGTGGCAGCAGATCCTACGCCGTTTTTAAAAAGCATGGGTGATAGGTATTCTTATGGGTATGGCAATGGGCTGTACCAGCTGTACCAGGAATATACAAACGAGCGCAGCTTGTTGCTGAGGACTGTATTTTGTATGGCAGCGGGGATTGTTTTACTGGCGCTGTATTTGTTTTTGAGGAATGTAAAAGGGGAGTTTAGTGGGAGGGCAGCGGGCGTTATGTCAAAAATCTGGTTTGAAGCCAAGGTGTTTTTTTGCCTTCTTGTCCCAATTGCGTTTTTCCTTGGCATTCTGGCGCAGGAAGGGGTATTTTATAGGATTGAGACAGCCTGTTATTACGGGGCGGCAGCATATGAATATGCGTCAGAGCTGTCATATGCTTTTCTGGACGGGCTGGCCGGGCACCCTGTGGCATTTTTGGCAGTCTTTTGGCTTTTTTACTTGTTTGTAGTGGATTTGCGCCGGAATAAGGGGAGCTATAAAAACGGTATATTCTATAAATTTATAACCAGGTTAGACAGCAGGGGATTGGCGCTTTCTGTTTCGGTACGGATGATAAAAAGGACATATGTGGTTTTTGTGCTGACTTGTATTTTGTTTTTGTATACTTTTTGTATGTTTGCCGTTAGCCTGCTTTATGACGTGGAGCCGATGGCACCATATGGGCAAATGTTTGCTTGTGCGCTGGTATGCCTGCTTTTTTTTGCGGAATATGTTTTCCAGAGAAAAAACCGGGAGGTTGCGCAGGATATTGGGCAGCTGGCCGAGCAGATAAGTGGGATCCGTAGTGGCAATTATAAAGCAGGGACGGCATTTTTGGTACAGGATAATGATTTGCAGCATATGGCAGAGGAGCTTGAGGACATTAGGCAGGGCCTGGAGAATGCGGTTGAAGAGCGTATCCACAGCGAACGTATGAAGGTAGAGCTGGTGGCAAATGTATCCCACGATATCAAGACACCCCTGACTTCGATTATCAGCTATATCAAACTGTTAAAACAGGAAGAAGGGCTGCCGGATTATGTGACAGACTATATCCGTATCCTGGATGAAAAATCGGAACGTTTAAAAAATATGGTGCAGGATGTATTTGCAGTCAGCAAAGCGGCTTCTGGGCAGCTGACGGTTGAGTATAAGGAATTAGATTTGGGGAAACTGCTTTACCAGACCCTGGCCGATATGGAAGAGCTTATCAAAAAAAGCCCGGTGACAGTGAAGGCTGAAATTCCGAAAAAGCCTGTGATGGTATGCTCAGACGGACAGCGGATGTACCGTGTGTTTTTAAACCTGATTGGGAATGCGGTTAAATATTCACTGGAAGGGTCGCGGGTCTATGTGGCTTTAAAAGAAGAAGGGGGATTTGCAGTGGCAAGTGTGACGAATACCTCAAGCCAGGAATTAGACCGAAGCGTGGATTTTGCGGAGCGGTTTATAAGGGGGGATGAGAGCCGGACTGACGGTGGAAGCGGGCTTGGGCTGTCGATTGCGAAAAGTTTTACAGAGGCCTGCGGGGGGACGTTTGAGCTGGAGATAATTGCGGATTTGTTTGTAGTGAGGGTTTTGTTGCCGGGAACGGATGAATAGCATTTTAGAAAGAAGGAAGCATATATAAGAGCCTGGATATTGCCAGGCTCTTTTTAAAATGTGCGGGAATAATATAATTCTAAATAAACTATAAAATTAAAAATAACTGTTGACAAAGCGGATCGAAGGTGCTATCTTAGTCAATAGAAAATGTTAGCACTCCTAATCGTCGAGTGCTAACAATTCCAAGAAACCGCACAGGAGTGAGGATATGGACGGACTGGATGAAAGAAAAATTAAAATATTAGAAGCTATCATCCGCACCTATTTAGAAACTGGCGAACCAGTAGGTTCCCGCACCATTTCCAAATATACGGATTTGAATTTAAGCTCCGCGACTATCCGCAACGAAATGTCGGACTTAGAAGAACTTGGCTACATCTTACAGCCCCATACATCTGCAGGCAGGATTCCATCCGATAAAGGATACCGTTTCTATGTCGACCACCTTCTGGAAATGAAGGAAAAAGAGATTTCCGATATAAAGGAATTTGTCATAGAACACACCGAAAAGATGGAGCGCGTACTCAAGCAGGCTGCAAAAATGTTAGCGCAGAACACGAATTATGCCACTATGGTTTCTTCCCCAAAGTACAATGGCAATAAGGTAAAGTTTATTCAGCTTTCCCAGTTGGATGGAAGCCAGCTATTAGCCGTCATTGTTATGGAAGCAAACGTTGTCAAAAATAAAATCATCCCGCTGAGTGAAAGCTTAGACAGTGAGACGCTTCTAAAACTCAACCTGCTGTTAAACTCCACGTTAAACGGACTTTCCATCCCTGAAATCAACCTCGGGACTATCAGTAAGATGAAGGAACAGGCAGGCAGCTACAGCGATATTGTAGGCGTGGTATTAGATGCGGTGGCAGAGACGATAAGCCAGGAGGAAATGGAGATTTATACCAGTGGGGCAACCAATATTTTTAAATATCCCGAGCTTTCCGATTCCAGGAAAGCAAGTGAGTTGATTTATACATTGGAAGAAAAACAGCAGTTAAAGACGCTGGTATCTGACAGCTTAAGCAATGAAAGCGAGACGGGAATCCAGGTCTATATCGGCAATGAAAGCCCGATCCAGACCATGAAGGACTGCAGCGTTGTAACGGCGACCTATGAATTAAGCGAAGGCGTTAAGGGGACGGTAGGCATTATCGGCCCAAAGCGCATGGACTACGAAAAGGTTATGGACAGCTTAAAAGAATTAAAGATACAACTGGACGGCATTTTCAGCAAGCCCTCCACATAACTGGCACAGGCAGAAAGGTGGTAAAGAAATGGCAGAAGAAATGAAAGAAGAAGTAAAGGAAGAAACGCAGGAGACGGTGCGTAAAGAGACGCAGGAAAATGCCGCAGAAGAAAGCGCAGGCCCCATTACGCCGCCTGGTGAAGAGGGATCGGATGAGGCAGATACGCCGCCTGGTGAAGTTAAAAAAGGCCTTTTTAAAAAGAAGGAAAAGAAAAAAGATAAAAAAGATGAACAGATAGAGGATTTGACTGACCGTCTCAAACGCCAGATGGCAGAATTTGAAAATTTCCGCAAGCGTACAGAAAAAGAAAAAACACAGATGTACGATATGGGGGCAAAGGGCATTGTTGAAAAAATCCTTCCAGTCATTGACAATTTTGAACGCGGGCTTTACGCCGCTTCGGATGAACAGAAGGAAGACCCGTTTGTAGACGGCATGAACAAAATTTACAAGCAGATGATGACCGTGTTAGAGGAAGCCGGCGTAAAGCCGATTGAAGCGAAAGGGCAGGAATTTAACCCTGATTTCCACAATGCGGTGATGCACATAGAAGACGAAGCTTTCGGAGAGAATATTGTAGCGGAAGAGCTCCAGAAGGGTTACATGTACCGCGATACCGTAGTGCGGCACAGTATGGTAAAGGTAGCGAACTAATTTGATGATAAAAACTTATTTCAATCATAGCGAATGGAATCATTACAGGAGGTTACATTATGAGTAAAATTATTGGTATCGATTTAGGGACAACAAACAGCTGCGTAGCAGTTATGGAAGGCGGCAAGCCAACCGTTATCGCTAATCAGGAAGGCGCAAGGACAACACCATCCATCGTGGCATTTACCAAAAACGGGGAGAGGTTAGTTGGAGAGCCTGCCAAACGCCAGGCTGTTACAAACGCAGAAAAGACAATTGCTTCTATTAAAAGGGATATGGGTACGGACAATGGCCGTAAAATTGATGACAAGAAATATTCCCCGCAGCAGATTTCCGCAATGATCTTACAGAAGCTTAAGGCAGATGCGGAAGGCTATCTGGGCGAATCTGTAACAGAAGCCGTTATTACGGTTCCGGCATATTTTAATGATGCACAGCGCCAGGCAACGAAGGATGCGGGCAAAATTGCAGGCTTGGATGTAAAGCGTATTATCAACGAGCCGACAGCGGCAGCTTTAGCTTATGGCCTTGACAATGAAAAAGAACAAAAGATTATGGTATACGATTTGGGCGGCGGTACGTTTGACGTTTCCATTATCGAAATCGGCGATGGTGTAATCGAAGTACTTGCTACAAACGGCGATACCCGCCTGGGCGGCGATGATTTTGATAACCGCGTCACGCAGTGGATGATTGATGAATTTAAAAAAGCAGAGGGTGTGGATTTGTCGGCTGACAAAATGGCGCTGCAGAGGTTAAAGGAAGCGGCGGAAAAAGCTAAGAAAGAGCTTTCTTCTGCAACCACCACCAACATTAACCTTCCGTTTATCACGGCTAACCAGGATGGCCCGAAGCACTTTGACATGAATCTAACCAGGGCAAAATTCGACGAGCTGACACATGACCTGGTAGAAAAAACAGCTATTCCGGTACAAAACGCAATGAAAGACGCAGGGCTTACCAATTCCGATTTGGGCCAGGTGCTGTTAGTCGGCGGTTCGACCCGGATCCCGGCCGTACAGGATAAAGTAAAACAGCTGACAGGAAAAGAGCCGAGCAAATCCTTAAACCCGGACGAGTGCGTTGCAATCGGCGCATCCATCCAGGGCGGCAAGCTGGCCGGAGACGCAGGCGCAGGGGATATCCTGCTGTTAGACGTTACACCGCTTTCCCTTTCTATCGAAACTATGGGCGGCGTAGCAACCAGGCTGATAGAGCGTAATACTACGATACCGACCAAGAAAAGCCAGATTTTCTCCACTGCGGCAGACAACCAGACAGCCGTAGATATCAATGTCGTACAGGGCGAGCGCCAGTTTGCAAGGGACAACAAGTCCTTAGGCCAGTTCCGTTTAGACGGAATCCCGCCTGCACGCCGCGGCGTCCCTCAGATTGAAGTAACCTTTGACATTGACGCAAACGGTATTGTAAACGTTTCCGCAAAAGACCTTGGCACTGGTAAAGAGCAGCATATTACTATTACAGCAGGCTCTAATATGTCCGAAGACGATATTGACAAGGCAGTCAAAGAAGCCGCCCAGTTTGAAGCGCAGGATAAGAAGCGCAAGGAAGCTATTGATACCAGGAATAACGCAGATTCCTTTGTATTCCAGACCGAAAAAGCGTTAGAAGAGGTCGGGGCAGCGGTTGACGCAAGCGATAAAGCAGAAGTAGAAGCCGATATCAAAGCCGTAAAAGACATCTTAGAGGCAAACCCAAATGCCGAAGAAATGTCAGACAGCCAGGTTGGAGACTTAAAAGCAGCGCAGGAAAAGCTGACACAGAGCGCACAGAAGGTATTTGCAAAGATGTATGAGCAGTCACAGGCAGCGCAGCAGGCAGCAGGTGCAGCCGGCGCAGGCCAGGATTTTGGAGGCGCACAGGCAGGCAGCGCACCGGAAGACGATGTAGTAGACGCTGATTTTAAAGAAGTATAAAGAAACAGGCGAAGGGGTTTTAGGGTTTCTAAAACCCCAGAGCGTGCCTAAAAAATCATTCCCGCCATCTGCAGGCCACACTTTAAGTGGATTTACACCAAAAAAGGTGCAGATATTACGAAAAGTGTGGCGCGCCGGTGGTTTCAGATTTTTGGGCACGTTCTGATCTGTCTGTATGAGATGGGAAGAGGGAAGATAGAATGGCAGAAAAAAGAGATTATTATGACGTCTTAGGCGTTGATAAAAATGCAGACGATGCGGCATTAAAGAAAGCGTTCCGCCAGCTTGCCAAAAAGTACCACCCGGATATGAACCCAGGCGATAAAGACGCAGAGCAGAAATTTAAAGAAGTACAGGAAGCCTATGCAGTGTTAAGCGACGCGGACAAAAGGCGCCAGTACGATCAGTTTGGCCATGCAGCGTTTGAAGGCGGTGCAGGAGGGGCCGGCGGCTTTGACTTTTCTGGTATGGACATGGGGGATATTTTTAGCGACCTGTTTGGAGACTTTTTTGGAGGCGGCAGGCGAAGTGCAGATACAAGCGGCCCAAGGCGCGGGGCAAACCTGCGTGCAAGTGTGCGTGTGACATTCGAGGAGGCGGTGTTTGGCTGTGAAAAAGAGCTTGAAATCGTCTTAAAGGACGAGTGCACAAGCTGCCACGGCACAGGCGCCAAGCCAGGTACGTCCCCGGAAACATGCAGCAAGTGCGGCGGCAGGGGGAAAGTGATGTATACGCAGCAGTCTTTGTTCGGCACGGTACAAAATGTCCAGACCTGCCCAGACTGTAACGGTACAGGCAAGGTTGTAAAAGAAAAATGCACAAGCTGCCGTGGAAGCGGCTATATTGCTTCTAAAAAACGGATCAAGGTTACAATCCCAGCAGGCATTGACAATGGGCAGAGCGTGCGTATACGCGATAAGGGCGAGCCAGGCAGGAACGGTGGGCCAAGGGGCGATCTGCTGGTAGAAGTAATTGTAGCAAGGCACCCGATTTTCCAAAGGCAGGATATGAATATTTATTCGACTGCGCCTATTTCTTTCGCGCAGGCAGCGCTTGGCGGTGAAGTGCGCATCAACACAGTAGACGGCGACGTGTTATATGAGGTAAAACCGGGCACACAGACGGATACCAGGATACGCTTAAAAGGCAAAGGCGTACCATCCCTGCGCAGTAAGTCTGTCCGCGGCGACCATTATGTGACGCTTGTCGTACAGGTGCCGACGGGATTAAGCGAGGCGGCAAAGGATGCCTTGCGCAAGTTTGACGCGGAATCCGGCAACTCCATGCATACGGATACTAAAAAAGCAGAAAAGCCGAAGAGAAAGAGTTTTAAGGAAAAGATTAAAGAGTCGCTGGAAGATTTATAAAATAGTACTATTTTCCTATTGTTGGTGGTTTCGGTATGTTGTATGCTTAGCATAACTGGTGGCTGTTGGCCGTAGTGAATCGGGGTTGCGGCGGGAAGGGAAGCGGAAAAAGGAGCAAAAGATATGGGTCAGGCTTATGTGGCGACGGAAGAAGCTTTCAAGGTGATTACAGACTGGCGGTTAAAAAAGACGGCCGGGAGCAGGACAGGCGAGCTGGTGACTGCGGAAGACAAGGAAGAACTAAAACGGCAGCAGCAGCGGCTGGAACGTGAAAGGCAGGAATTTTTGAGGGCTAAGTCGTTTGAAGAGAAACGTCTGGCACGCGAGAAGCGGATTTTTGATATGGAATGGCAGATGTTAGAGGAGGAGTGGCGCAGGCTTGCGGTTGAGAAAGAACGCATGGGGCATACAAAATCCCAGTCTGGCCATACTTCTAAAGAAAGCGATACGTCGGAGCATGTAATGCCTAACGATGTCTGTTTATCGCTGTTTTTTAGCGGCGTTAAGAATATGCGTATGCTAAGAAAGCGTTACCGGGATTTGATTAAGATATTTCATCCGGATAATGTTTCGGGGGATACGGGCGTGATTCAGAAGATTAATGAAGAATATGAGATGCTAAAGCGAAGGATTGAGAGGAACCGATAGTGGATATAGAGGAAAGTCTGCCAGTGGCATGGCAGGCTTTTTTGCTCCGGATGGGAGGCTAAAGGGTATGAAGTGGAATAAGTTTACGATAAAAACAACTACGCAGGCAGAAGATTTCCTTAGCGCTATGCTGGACGGGCTTGGGATAGAGGGCATTGAGATTGAGAATAACGTCCCTCTTAAAGAAGCAGATATGGCGAAGATGTTTATTGATTTTCTGCCACAGCTTCCGCCGGACGAAGGGATTAGCTATGTCAGCTTTTATCTGGAGGATGGAAAGGATCATTCTGCGCTACTAAAGCAGGTTATGGATGGCATTGAATGGCAGAGGCAGTTTATGGATGTCGGGGAAGGGAGTATTACTACATGTGATACAGAGGATATTGACTGGCAAAATAACTGGAAATCATATTTCCATGCATTTTCCATAGAAAATATTCTGATAAAGCCGACATGGGAAACATTAGAACGCGAGGACAGGGACAAGATCCTAATTGAAATTGATCCGGGGATTTCCTTTGGTACTGGTAAGCATGAAACGACGCAGCTTTGTATCCGGCAGCTGTTAAAGTATGTAAACGGGAGCCCAGAGGTGCTGGATGTGGGCTGCGGCAGCGGTATTTTGTCGATTGTGGCATTAAAGCTGGGGGCATCTTCTGTTACCGGTACAGATTTGGACGAAAACTGTATGGTATCCACAGCAGAAAATATGCGGCTGAACCATTTGCAGGAAGGGCTTGGAACCTTTTATGTCGGAAATTTAATAGATGATATGGCGCTTCAAAAGAAGGTTGGTACAAATCGTTTTGATATTGTAGTTGCCAATATTTTGGCGGATGTCATTATCCCTATGGCAGAGGTTATACCGGCACGGCTGAAAAAAGGCGGTATTTTTATTACATCCGGCATTATTGACTTTAAAGAAGATGAAGTGAAAAGGGCGATTGAGGATGTGGGCTTGAAAATAGTAGAAATAAACCGTGACGGGGAATGGGTAAATATTACGGCTAGAAAAGAGTAGGCATTATGTATCAGTTTTTTGTAGCGGATTCACAAATCGGAAGAGAATTTATTACAATTACCGGCGCGGATGTAAACCACATCAAAAACGCGCTGCGCATGAAGCCAGGAGAGAAGATCCGTATTAGTAACCAAAATGGCACAGATTATTTCTGTGAGATAACAGAAATAACGGATTCTTTTGTTCAGGCGGATATATTGAAAGAAGACGCCCCCTCAACAGAGCTTCCCAGCAAAATTTATTTGTTTCAGGGGATACCTAAGGGCGATCGTATGGAAACTGTCATAGAAAAGGCCGTTGAACTGGGAGTATATGAAATTATCCCCGTAGCAATGCAGTACTGTGTTGTCAAATTGGATGCAAAGAAACGTGCATCCAAGGCTTTGCGCTGGCAAAAATTAGCGGAGGCGGCGGCAAAACAGTCGAAGCGCAGCATGGTGCCAAAAATCCGCCCGGTTATGGAATTTAGGGAAGCTGTGGCATATGCATCAGGGTGTGATATCCGCCTTGTCCCCTATGAAAATAAAGACGGGATGGCAGCTACAAGGGCGGCGCTTTCCGCGGTTATGCCGGGGAGCTCCATTAGCGTTATGATTGGGCCGGAAGGGGGGTTTTCGGAAGCGGAAATTGCGCTTGCGGCAAAATCGATGCAGGTAATATCTCTTGGGAAGCGGATTTTAAGGACGGATACGGCGGGCATTGCCATGATGTCCATGCTGATGCTGGAATTGGAGATGAGGTAGGAGATGGAAGCATATCTGGATAATTCTGCAACGACGAAATGCAGCAGGCGCGCCGCAGATATTATGATGCGGGTTTTAATGGAGGATTACGGAAATCCTTCCTCCCTGCACGGCATGGGTATGAAAGCAGAAGATGAAATCAAACTGGCAAAAAAGAAAATTGCAAAAACGCTAAAGGCTTTAGAGAAAGAAATTATATTTACATCTGGCGGGACAGAGTCAAATAATCTGGCGATTTTTGGGAGTGTAGAAGCGAATAAGCGCATGGGGGACCATATTATAACAACAGCGGTTGAGCATGCTTCCGTTTTACAGCCAATGCAGCGGTTAGAAGAACTGGGCTACCGCGTCACATACCTTCCGGTTGATGCATCTGGTATGGTTTTGCTGGATTCATTAGAGGGCGCATTGGATGAGGAGACAATCCTGGTTTCTATGATGCATGTAAACAATGAAATCGGTACAATCGAACCTATAGAAGCCGCATCAAAGCTGATTCAAAAGAAGGCTGCGCACGCGCTGTTCCATGTAGATGCTATCCAGTCCTATGGCAAGCTTGAAGTATGCCCGAAGCGTATGGGGGTTGATCTGCTTTCCGTAAGCGGCCACAAAATCCATGCGCCCAAAGGGGTCGGTTTTTTGTATATCAGGGATAAATCCAAAATAAAGCCAGCCTTATACGGGGGCGGGCAACAGAAGGGGCTGCGCCCTGGTACAGAGAATGTACCGGCAATTGCTGCCCTTGGGGAAGCCGCGGCAGAATGTGCAGGGCACCTTACGTCAAATGCCGGGGCCATGTACGCACTGCGTGACAGCTTTATCAGCGAAGCGGAAAAGATCCCGGGTGTAACTATAAATGGCGCTAAGGGGCGCGATGCAGCCCCGCATATTGTAAGCGTTAGCGTAGAAGGGGTCAAAAGCGAGGTCCTTCTTCATTCTTTAGAGGAAGCGGGCGTTTACGTGTCGGCAGGCAGCGCCTGTTCTTCCAACAAGCAGTCAGTAAGCAGCACGCTTGCCGCAATTGGGTTAAAAAGGGAGCTTTTAGACGCAACAGTACGTTTTAGCTTTTGCCCCAGTACAACAGAGGAGGAAGTGGAATATGCGCTGCGCCAGATGGCAGAGATTATTCCCTTTCGCAGAAAATTTACGAGGAAATAATTATGTACAAATCATTTTTAATTAAATATGGGGAAATTGCCATAAAAGGAAAAAACCGCTACTTGTTTGAGGAAGCCCTGGTAAAACAGATCCGGTATGCGCTTGCCAGCGCGGAAGGGGCGTTTGAGGTGCGCCGCCTGCAGGGGCGGATTTATGTAGATGCGCTTTCGGATTACGACTACGATGAAGTGATGGAAGCCCTTTCCCATGTATTTGGGGTTGTCGGGATCTGCCCAGTCGTGTTGGTAGAGGACGAAGGCTTTGAAGCGCTTGTAAAAGATGTCTGTGCATATGTCGATCGGGTTTATCCGGACAAGCATATGACCTTTAAGGTACACGCAAGGCGCGCAAGGAAAAATTATCCGATGGATTCTATGCAGTTAAACGCGGCATTAGGCGAGAAGCTGCTTTTGGCATTTCCGGATTTAAAGGTAGATGTGCATCATCCAGATATTACGCTCTGTGTGGAAATCCGCGAAAATATAAATATCTATTCTACTGAGCACCCAGGCCCTGGGGGCATGCCAGTTGGGACAAACGGGCGGGCAATGCTGCTGTTGTCCGGCGGGATTGACAGCCCGGTGGCAGGCTATATGATTGCCAAACGGGGTGTGGCGATAGATGCCGTTTATTTCCATGCGCCGCCTTATACCAGTGAGCGCGCCAAGCAAAAGGTAGTGGATCTTGCACGGATCATATCACGTTATACAGGGCCTATCCGTTTGCATGTTGTAAACTTTACAGATATCCAGCTCTATATATACGAACAGTGCCCGCATGAAGAGCTGACAATTATTATGCGGCGGTATATGATGAAAATTGCGGAATGCTTTGCGGGGCAGGATCACTGCCTGGGGCTTGTGACAGGGGAAAGCATCGGCCAGGTGGCAAGCCAGACCATGCAGTCCTTAGCGGCAACTAACGCAGTTTGCAGCATGCCAGTGTACCGTCCGTTAATTGGCTTTGATAAAAAAGAGATTATTGAGATTTCTGAAAAGATAGATGCATATGAAACCAGTATATTGCCGTATGAAGATTGTTGTACGATTTTTGTGGCCAAGCATCCGGTGACAAAGCCGAACCTGCGTGCCATTGAGCGGTCAGAACAAAAGCTAAGTGATAAGATAGAGGGGCTTTTGCAGAAGGCGCTTGAGACGGCAGAGGTGATAGAGGTAGAAGGGAAAGAGTAGTTTTTTTGGAAATGGCATATTAAAAAGAGGATGGTGCCCCATCCTCTTTCAACCGTAATCCCCCTAACCCCTATTATTCTTCGGATACAAGGTAAGGTTTTAACGCTTCCATCATCTCTGTTTCATCGCCTTCTAAATGAATCGCCAGATCGATGGGTTTGGACAAATCCAAGCTGAAGATCCCCATGATGGATTTGGCATCAATGGTGTACCTTCCGGAGATCAGGTCAAAATCATAATCGAACCTTGTGATTGTATTGACGAAAGCTTTGACCTTGTCGATGGAATTTAATGAAATCTGAACTGTTTTCATGTGTGTTATATCCTCCTTTTCTGTCAATATCAAACTACCTATATAGTACTTGTTTTAAGTGAAAAAGTCAATCACATTTATACCAATATTATTAAGAATTTGGAGGGAAAAGTGAGTAATATCAATAAGAAGAAAGCAGCGCTGCATAATCTGGGGTGTAAGGTAAATGCGTATGAAACGGACGCAATGCGCCGGATGCTTGTGGAGGACGGATATGAGATTGTGGATTTTGCCGAACCTGCAGATGTCTATGTGGTGAATACGTGCTCTGTTACAAATATAGCAGATAAGAAATCCAGGCAGATGCTGCACCGTGCCAGAAAGATGAACCCGAACGCGGTTGTCGTGGCGGCTGGCTGTTATGTGCAGACGAACCAAGGGGAGCTGGGTGCAGATCCAGGCGTGGATATTTTAATTGGGAATAATAAGAAGCATGAATTAATTGATTTTCTCCATGCGTTTGAGGAGGGGCAAAAAAGAGGGGGGCGGCTTGTAAATACTGTCAACATCAACTACAGGCAGGGGTATGAAGCGTTAAATATAGCAGAGCCCGGGCATACCAGGGCGTTTGTAAAGGTGCAGGACGGGTGTGACCAGTTCTGCAGCTATTGTATTATCCCGTATGCGAGGGGCAGGGCGAGGAGCAGGGCGCTTTTCGACGTCCTATCAGAGGTTAATATGCTTGCGGCAAACGGCTGTAAAGAGGTGGTGCTTTCCGGAATCCATTTAAGCTCTTACGGGCAGGATATTGGGGAGGATCTGCTGCATCTGGTGGAGGAAACGGCAAAAACAGAAGGGATACAGCGGATCCGGTTAGGATCGCTTGAGCCGGGGATTGTGACGGAGGAATTTGCAAAAGCGATAAGCGGTATTAAGAAAGTCTGTCCACATTTTCATTTGTCTTTACAGAGCGGGTGCGATGCAACGCTTAGGCGGATGAACAGGAAGTACAGTACGCAGGAGTATGAAAAAAGCTGCGGGTATTTGCGGCGTTATTTTGCACATCCGGCAATTACGACGGATGTGATTGTGGGGTTTCCGGGGGAAACGGAGGAAGAGTTTGCCCAAACAAAGGATTTCTTACAAAATATCCGTTTTTATGAAATGCATATTTTTAAGTATTCCAGGCGGGAGGGCACAAAAGCAGCGGCAATGGCGGGGCAGGTAAAAGAAGAGGTTAAGGCGCGCCGGAGCGCGCAGCTGATTGCACTGGCGCATGATATGTCAAAGGAATTTGGGGAATACTATCTGGGAAAGGAAACGGAAGCGCTAATGGAAGAAGCGTATTTAGAGGGTGGCAGGCGTTATTTTGTGGGGCATACCAAAGAGTATGTCAAGGTTGCATTGGAAACGGAAAAAAATCTTGCCAATACCTGTATAACAGGGCGTGTGGAGGGCAAGGTAAAAGATGGGCTGTATCTTTTGGTTGAATTTTAGAGAATAATATATTACAATAGTAGCAGCAAGGCTTTTGCGTGCAAAAAACAAAAGAGCAATAAGGGCGTGGAATGATGCAGAATGTAAGGAATACACAATTTTTTAAAGTGGAAAAAGAACCGGAGATGCAGGTGAAGGATGTACTTGCCACTGTTTATGGGGCATTGACAGAAAAAGGCTATAATCCGGTTAACCAGATTGTTGGATATATTATGTCAGGTGATCCGACTTATATCACCAGCCATAATAATGCAAGAAGCCTGATTATGAAGGTAGAGCGTGATGAGATCGTAGAGGAAGTGCTTAAGGAGTATATCAAAGAGAGCCTTTCAAAATAAATATGGAGGCATTTTATGCGGATACTGGGACTGGATTTTGGCTCGCGCACCGTAGGCGTGGCTGTCAGCGATGAGCTTATGCTTACGGCGCAGGGGGTGGAGATTATCCGGAGGAAGTCCCCTAATAAATTGCGCCGGACACTGGCAAGGATTGAAGAACTTGTCATTTCTTATAATGTGGAAAAGATTGTCTTAGGCTACCCAAAGCATATGAATAATACCGAAGGGGAGCGGTGCAGGCTGACCATAGATTTTAAAGAAAAATTAGAATACCGGACAGAGCTGCCCGTGGTACTGTGGGACGAGCGGCTGACGACGGCTGCAGCAAAGGATATTATGATAGAAAGCGGCATTCGCAGGGAAAGCCGCGGCGAATATGTGGACGAGCTGGCAGCTATGCTGATTTTGCAGGGATATCTGGATTTTCTTCATAATAGTAAAGAGGAATTGTAATATGGATAAAGTGAAGTTTGTTGCCCCGGATAAAAAGGAGGCAGCTGAATTTTTCTGCCTGGAGCAGACACAAATCAATAATCAGAATTATCTGCTGGTCACTGAAGACGAAGACGGTGATTCAGATGCTTATATATTAAAAGAAATATCTTCTGAAGGGGAAGATACGGTATATGAGATGGTGGAAGAGGACGCGGAATTAGAAGCCATCGGCAAGATCTTTTCAGAATTGATAGAAGATGTTGATTTTGAATTTTAGGGACGGATAATTAGAAAAGAGGTAAACGATTGAAACAAAAAACAACAGCACAAGCGAAGCTAAAGATTATTCCGCTTGGCGGCTTAGAGCAGATTGGGATGAATATTACTGCCTTTGAATATGAAGACAGTATTATTGTCGTGGACTGTGGGCTGTCATTTCCGGAAGACGATATGTTTGGGATTGATTTGGTAATCCCGGACGTGACTTATTTAAAAGAAAATATCGAAAAAGTAAAAGGTTTTTTCATTACCCATGGGCATGAGGATCATATCGGTGCGATCCCTTATATACTGAGGGATATTAATGTGCCGATTTATGCGACGAAGCTAACGATTGGCATTATTGACCATAAGCTGCGGGAGCACAATATGCTCTCAAAGGTAAAGCGTAAGGTGGTCAAATACGGGCAGCATATCAACCTGGGCAATTTTCGGGTAGAATTTATAAAAACCAACCACAGTATCCAGGATGCAGCCGCGCTTGCGATTTATTCTCCGGCGGGCATTATTGTGCATACTGGGGATTTTAAGGTGGATTATACGCCGGTATTTGGGGATGCCATTGACCTTGCTAGGCTCGGTGAAATCGGCAAGAAGGGAGTGCTCGCGCTGATGTGCGACAGTACGAATGCGGAGCGCCCTGGATTTACTATGACGGAAAGCTCAGTGGGCAAGGCATTTGATAATATTTTTTCCGAGCACAGGCATTCCAGGATTATTGTCGCTACATTTGCGTCCAATGTAGACCGTGTCCAGCAGATTATCAATTCCGCCTGCAAATATAACAGGAAGGTTGTGGTAGAGGGCCGAAGCATGGTCAATATTATTTCCACGGCGACAGAGCTTGGGTATTTGGATATCCCGGAGAATACGTTAATTGATGTAGAGCATTTAAAGAATTTCCCGGATGAGCAGACAGTATTGATTACGACTGGCAGCCAGGGGGAATCCATGGCTGCCCTTTCCAGGATGGCATTTGGCATGCATAAAAAGATCTCCATTAAACCGAAGGATACGATTATTTTTAGCTCCAACCCTATACCTGGGAATGAGAAGGCTGTTTCAAATGTCATCAATGAACTGTTCCGCAAGGGTGCGGATGTTATTTTTCAGGATGCCCATGTGTCAGGGCATGCCTGCCAGGAGGATATTAAGCTGATTTATTCCCTGGTAAGGCCTAAATATGCAATCCCGGTACATGGGGAGTACAGGCATTTAATGGCTCAGGGTAAGATTGCAGAGCAGCTTGGCTACGATAGCGACCATATCTTTATCCTTTCTTCCGGAGATGTTTTGGAGCTGGATGATGAAAAGGCGAGGGTGGCAGGGCGCGTCCATGTGGGCAATATTATGGTAGACGGGCTTGGCGTGGGCGATGTCGGCAATATCGTATTGCGTGACAGGCAGCATCTGGCAGAAGAAGGCATAATTATTGTGGTTTTGACACTGGAACAGGGGTCAGGTCAGGTGCTTGCAGGGCCAGATATTGTGTCAAGGGGGTTTGTCTATGTCAGGGGTTCGGAGAGCTTAATGGATGAAGCAAGGCAGGTGCTTGAAGGCACAATGCAGCAGATTGTGGACAAAAGAATTACTGACTGGGGCAAGATAAAAACAGAAATTAAAGATGCCTTAGGGGAGTTTGTCTGGAAGGAAACGAAAAGAAGGCCGATGGTAATACCAATTATCATGGAGGTATAGTGATAAGATGAACCGCGTAGAGGAAGTCACAAATGAGTTAAAGGATGAGATTTTAAAATCTCAGGAATATGTAAGGTACCAGGATGCCAGGCAGGAAATTGCCCGGTATCCGATGCTAAAGAAAAAGGCGGATGAATTTCGGAAACGGAATTTTGACCTGCAGAATAGCGGCACCGATATTTATTCAGAGGCGGACAGCCTTAGGCAGGAATATAT
Source organism: Lachnospiraceae bacterium (assembly GCA_009911505.1). Taxonomy (GTDB): domain Bacteria; phylum Bacillota; class Clostridia; order Lachnospirales; family Lachnospiraceae; genus Roseburia_B. The sequence continues at coordinate 97,601 of QXXL01000033.1, forward strand.
GTTTATTACGCAAAATGCAGTTGTATGGGAGTACCTTGATGCGGAAAGTGCATTCTGCCGGGTATTACAGCGGGTGAACTGGATGCTGCTGCAGGATCTGGATTTTGACCTGGGTGACAGGCAGTGATTTTATACGGAGGAAAACATGAGCGCCAGGAAAGTAGTAATGAAAATCGTAAGTATCAGCTTTTCGGTTCTGGTTTTGATCTTGCTGGTGTTCGCCCTGTACCGGGTGGGACAGGAAGCATATGGTTTTGGCTACCGTGTTTTTACAGAAAAAGCAGTCAGCGCGCCGGATGAAGGGAAGGATAAAGTCGTTTCCGTCAAATCCAAAATGGGGGCAAAGGAACTGGGGGAGCTGCTTAAGAAAAAGGGGTTAATCCGCGATGCAAACCTGTTTGTGCTCCAGCTTAAGCTGTCAGCTTATGCAAACAAGATCAAAGAAGGGACCTATACCCTTTCCACGTCCATGACAGCGCAGGAAATGATCCTGATAATGTCAGCGGAAGAAAAGGACACGGAAACGGAACAGGAAAAGTAAGGCAGGCAATATGATAGCGAATGAACGTCTGGTGACATATATCAATTCTTTGAATACAGGAAATACGGCATTTTTAGACCGCATTGAGCAGGAAGCGGAACAGGATTTTGTACCTATAATACGCAAGGAAACGCAGAGTTTTTAAAATTTTTACTTGCTATGCGCAGGCCAGAGCGGATTTTAGAGGTGGGTACGGCAGTCGGGTTTTCTGCGCTTTTGATGGCAGAATATAACCCGGTTTGCTGTGAGATTACGACGATAGAGAATTATGAAAAAAGGATACCTGTGGCCCGTGCCAATTTTAAAGCGGCAGGAAGAGAGGGCCAGATTACGCTGTTAGAAGGGGATGCCGCTAAGCTGCTTCCCACAATAGAAGGGGCATTTGGATTTATATTCCTCGATGCAGCTAAGGGGCAGTATATTTCTTTTTTGCCGCAGCTTTTGCGGCTGCTTGCAGACAGGGGTATACTGGTCGCAGACAATGTGTTAAAAGAAGGGGAAATTATAGAATCCCGGTTTGCTGTTACCAGGAGGAACCGCACCATCCATAAACGGATGCGTGAATACCTGTATGAAGTGACACATCACGAAAGCCTGGTAAGCACAGTGCTTCCGGTTGGCGACGGGCTTGCTGTCAGCTACAAAAAATAACGAAACGGGGGAACGTACATGAAACGTCCGGAATTGCTGATACCGGCAAACAGCCTGGAGGTACTTAAAATCGCAGTTGTATTTGGCGCAGATGCGGTATATATTGGCGGTGAGGTATTTAGCCTGCGCGCAAAAGCAAAGAATTTCTCTATGGAGGAAATGAAGGAGGGTATAGCTTTTGCCCACGCGCGCGGCGTAAAGGTTTATGTAACTGCAAACATCCTGGCGCACAATGCGGATTTAGATGAGGTGCGGGAATATTTTACTGAATTAAGGGAAGTTTCTCCGGATGCACTCATTATTTCCGATCCGGGCGTGTTTGAGATTGCAAAAGAGGCCTGCCCTAAAATAGAACTTCATATCAGTACCCAGGCCAATAACACAAATTATGGAACATACCTGTTCTGGCATTCGCTTGGGGCAAAGCGTGTGGTATCTGCAAGGGAGCTTTCCTTGCAGGAGATCAAAGAAATCAGGGATCATATCCCGTCTGATTTGGAGATTGAGACATTTATTCATGGCGCAATGTGCATTTCCTATTCGGGCAGATGCCTGTTAAGCAATTATCTTGCGGCAAGGGATGCCAACCAGGGGGCCTGTACGCATCCGTGCAGGTGGAAATACGCGCTGATGGAAGAGATGCGGCCTGGGGAGTATATGCCGGTATTTGAAAATGAACGGGGCACGTATATTTTTAATTCCAAGGATTTGTGTATGATAGAACATATTCCGGAGCTTATTGCGGCAGGGATCGACAGTTTCAAGGTAGAGGGCCGGATGAAAGCTGCGCTTTATGTTGCGACAGTAGCACGGACATACCGCAAGGCAATTGACGATTTTATGGAGTCGCCGGAAATATACAAACAGAACATGCCCTGGTACCTAAGCCAGATATCAAACTGTACCTACCGGCAGTTTACGACAGGATTTTTCTTTGGCAGGCCGTCGGAGGAGACACAGATTTACGACAACAGCACTTATTTAAAAGAATATACTTATTTGGGGACAGTAGAGGGCTGCACTGGGGATGGATTGTGTACTGTCATACAGCGCAATAAGTTTTCGGTTGGGGAACAGATAGAAGCAATGAAGCCGGATGGGGCCAATTTAGAGCTTACAGTATTAAAAATCCTGGACGAATCGGGCAAAGAAATGCAGTCCGCCCCACACCCGCAGCAGAAGCTATACATTGATCTAGGTACACCATTAGAGCAATATGACATTTTACGCAGAAAAGAGGAGGCGTGTTAATTTGAAACAGGAAAAATATGTGGCATATGTGGGCACCTATACCCATGAGCACAGTGTGGGTATCCATATTTACGATTTGGATGTGGAAAACGGGGCTATGGAGGAACGCAAGGTAGTAAAAATTACCAATCCGTCCGATCTTCTGGTTTCCCATAACAAAAAGTTTTTGTATTCGATTACGGACGACGGCGTAAAAGCATTTAAAATCCTGCCGGATGGTGATCTGGAAGAGCTGAATGAGCAGTGGATTGGCGGGATGCGTGGCTGCTATCTGGACGTGGATGACGAAAACAGGTATCTGTTTGTAGGAGGATACCATGACGGCAGGGTTTCTATGATGCATTTAAATGAAGACGGTTCCATTGGCGGTATTGCGGACGGCATTTTCCATAAGGGTGTCGGCAGGAGTGCGGCAGACCGAAGCTCTAGGCCGCATGTGAATTGTGTTAAGGTTACGCCGGATCAGAAGTATATGTGCGCGGTGGACGGAGGGCTTGACCACGTAAAGGTTTATCAGATCAAATACGGTTCCGGCAGGTTAAAGCTGGCGGATTTTATCCGCGGTGATTTGGATTGTGCGCCGAAGATGATTCGGTTTAGTAAGGACGGAAAGAATGCTTATGTGTTAAATGAGCTGGAAAACAGTGTGGATGTGTACCGCTATGAGGAGAGGGAAAACGGGCCTGTATTTGAGCGTATCCAGAAAGTATCTACGGAGATGGAAAAGGGGAATGGGTGCAGTGCGCAGATTATGGAGTTTTCCTGGGATGGTAAGTACCTGTTCTGCTCAAATGCTGGGACAGATGACGTCGTAATATTTGAGAGGAAGGAAGAAACGGGGGAGCTTTCTTTGTTTTGCGTTACGCCAGTGAGCGGGGATTTCCCAAGGGCACTTGCAGTATTTCCAGGGAACAAGTTCTTTGCGAGCCTGAATCATGAATCAAATCAGATTTGTGTATTTGGAATAAATTATGAGAAGAAGTATGCATTGATGAAAGGCGAGCCAAAAAAGGTGGATCGGCCAACTTGTATTTATATACATACTTTATAGGGAGGGGATTTGGTGTGGTTCCTGTGGCGTTTGCCACGCTTGCTGCGCCATGAGCAGGGGGATGGGGCTCTATCCATCCCCCACAGACACCCTTTAGCTGGCGTATTTTTGTAAAACAGTTCTTAGTGATAGAATCGGAGCAGAGAGTCCATTCTTGCTGTTATATTTAAAAGCATCGCGTCTAATATGGTTAATGCTGCCATCGCTTCTACTACGACTACTGCCCGTGGTACTACCACAGGATCGTGTCTTCCGTGGATCGATAGTTCAATTTCTTCCCCTGCTTTATTAATGGTTTTTTGTGTTGCCGAGATCGAGGGCGTAGGCTTAACTGCCGCCCGGAATATAAGGGGGGCGCCGTCGCTCATACCGCCAAGTGTCCCGCCGGAATGGTTACTGGTTTTGGTGGCTGTGCCGTCTTTTGCTATCGTAAAGCCATCGTTATTCTTACTGCCGCAGGCTGCTGCAGCGGCAAAGCCGTCGCCGATCTCAAATCCCTTTACTGCGCCGATAGAAAGGATTGCTTGTGCAAGCCGGGCGTCTAATTTTTCAAATACAGGATCGCCTATGCCAGCGGGCAAGCCGTTTATGATGCATTCAATGATACCGCCGGATGAATCCTGGTTTTGCATACAGTGTCCTAAATATTCCTGCGCCTTTTTGGCAGCGTTGGCATCAGGCATGTAAAGAGGATTATTTACGATTTCTGCGGCATCAAAAATTTCTGTTTGGATTGGGCCTATGGATTTGGTGTAGGCTGTTAATGTAACGCCCAATTGCGCTAATATTTTGGCGGCAATGGCGCCTGCGGCTACGCGCCCAATGGTTTCCCGACCAGAAGAGCGCCCGCCGCCCCGGTAGTCCCGGAAGCCGTATTTAGAGTCGAAGGTATAGTCCGCGTGGCCAGGGCGGTAGCACAGGGCTATGTTGCCGTAATCCTTAGAACGCTGGTCTTTGTTGTAGACAGCTAAGGAAACTGGCGTGCCAGTGGTTTTGCCTTCAAAGGTACCGGAGAGGATTTCTACGGCGTCATCCTCGCTGCGCTGTGTGGTGTAACGGGATTGGCCGGGTTTCCTGCGGTCGAGGTAGGATTGGATGTCATCCTCGTTTAGAGCAAGGCCTGCCGGGCAGCCGTCGACGACAACGCCAATGCCTTTGCCGTGGGATTCGCCCCAAGTTGTGATTTTAAAGATTGTTCCATATGTTGAACCTGCCATGTGTGCCTCCTGTGTGTTGTATTGTAATGGAAAACTCTAGTTATTATAGCAGATTGGGGGGAGGATGGGAAGTGGAGCGCTGGATTTTTGCAGTTAGGGTGAATTATGAGTGAATTGTAGGGAGTGGGTGGCAAAGGGGCCGTCAGTCAGAGGGCAGGGCATTGCTGGGAAACGGGCGGGATGCTTAAGGGCCCCTAACCCCCATCACAAGGCTAAAGCCGCATACCCTGCCCTCTGCATCCCCCATTTAGCGTGATATTTGCTCCATCAGATTGAACATTAGTAGTTCAATCTGCATAAATTCTGTCAACGTAGCCCGCTACGACTCCCTCATTTGACACAAATCTCCCACTAAGTGTGGAAAACATCTGCCGAAAAGTATTTTTCAAACACGCTCTAAGGTTATATGGTAAAGGAGGAAAATGTATGTATGCTGCAATTGTAACTGGGGCGTCTTCTGGCATAGGGCTTTCTGTAAGCCGGATGCTTTGCGGGCTGGGCTATGAAGTATTTGGAATTGGCCGCGATTTTGGACGGGATGGAAAAGCAGATGAGGATGGTTTTAAAGGAAGGTTCCATCCGATTGTCTGTGATTTATTGGATACGCCTGCGTTATTAAATGTTGTAAAGCAAATTTCTGCGGATTACCCTGTTTATGTATTGGTTAATAATGCGGGTAGCGCATATTATGGGCTGCATGAAGAGTTAAACCCTCAAAAAATCCAGCAGATGGTGAGGACAAACCTGGAAGTCCCGATGATTTTAACACAGCAGCTTTTACGTGTGCTTAAAAAAAATTCTGGGTTTATTATTAATATTGCTTCGGTAACTGCAGCTGGGGTTAATCCTCATGGCTGTGCGTATGGGGCTACAAAAGCAGGGCTTTCTAGCTTTGCACACAGCCTTTTTGAAGAAGCCAGAAAATATGGGGTAAAGGTGGCTGCTATATATCCGGATATGACGAAGACAAATTTGTATCGTAATGCAGATTTTAAGGAAGGCGATGATGAGATGTCGTATCTTTTGCCTGGGGAGGTAGCCCAGGCAGTCCGTTATGTATTAAGCCAGCGGGAGGGGCTAGCGGTTACAGATATTACGCTAAGGCCGCAGCTTCACCGGATTCAGAGGAAACCGCCGGATTCTTTGTAAATAGGGCAAAAGATATGGGGGATGTGCAGGCAGCTGGAAGTGGGTGGCCTATGGATGTTCAATGTCCGCTTTAATTGTATATAAAGTCAAGGAGGAATTATGCTACCATTTGATTTTGAAACCAGGATGCGCAGTATGTTGGGAAGTGAATATGAATTATTTGAAAATAGTTTGCGGTGTGCACCCCATCAGGCGCTTAGAATTAATACTTTAAAGGCGTTGCCGCAAGATTTTTTAAATAAGGCTCCATTTTCCCTTGCTCCGGTTCCTTGGGCCAAAGAAGGCTATTATTATGGGGCAAACGATCAGCCTGGCAAACACCCATACCATGATGCGGGTATGTATTATATCCAGGAGCCAAGCGCTATGGCGCCTGCGGAATACCTTGGCGTGCTTCCTGGGGAGCGGGTTTTGGATCTGTGCGCTGCGCCAGGCGGTAAGAGTACGCAGATTGCAGCTAAAATGCAGGGGCAGGGGATTCTTATTTGTAATGAAATCCATCCTATGCGGGCGAAGATTTTATCGGAAAATATAGAACGCATGGGGATTGCAAATGCACTTGTCACAAATGAAACGCCAAAACGGCTCCTTGAGTATTTTCCTGCGTATTTTGACAGGATTTTAGTGGATGCCCCTTGTTCTGGAGAGGGGATGTTCCGTAAAAACAGCATGGCTATACAGGAGTGGAGCCTTGAGCATGTTGCTATGTGTGCGGAAAGGCAGGATGAAATTTTAACATGTGCGGCTGGGATGCTTCGTGCCGGAGGGAAGATGGTATACTCTACCTGTACTTTTGCGCCCGAAGAAAATGAGGGCAGTGTCAGCCGTTTTTTAGGGCGTTTTCCTGAATTTACTGTAGAGAAGGCAGAACTGTATCCTGGTATGGAGCCTGGCAGGTTAAAGTGGGGGGATGACACTATGGAGCAGGCCAGATATTCTATCCGTTTGTTTCCACATAAATTAAACGGGGAAGGGCATTTTTTGGCTGTTTTGCAAAAAGATGGGGTAAATTGCGGCTTGAGTTTTGCAAATGGTGGGGAAGCTATGGGGATACCGCAAAAAGAGTGTGGGGAGTGGCTTCGTTTTCAAAAGGAGAATCTTTGTATGGAGCGTGACGGGGTATATTTGACGTTTGGGGATCAGTTGTACCTTGCCCCGGTCCATATGCCGCAAATCAAAGGCCTAAAGGTATTGCGTCCAGGGCTTCATTTGGGGACAAATAAGAAAAACCGTTTTGAGCCGTCCCATGCGCTTGCGCTGTATCTGAAAAAAGAAGAAGCGTTTAAAACAGTAAATTTTTCGGCGGAGGATAAAGCCGTCCGGGAGTATTTATCTGGACAGGCGGTTTTTTCAGACGGGGACAAAGGATGGCATCTGATGTTGGTGGATGGTTATGGTATCGGCTGGGGCAAGCGTTCTGGCGGTGTTTTGAAAAACCATTACCCCAAGGGTCTGCGGAAGGCATATTAGGTTGGGGCAAGATGCCTGCCTGCGACATCTAAAAACTGTTGAAGCTCTTTTGAAACTGATTTGTCGGGATGTATCAAAAGCTGTGTGTATATAGGAAAATCTGTGCTGTAATTTATTTTTTCCATCATATGGTAGATCAATTCTTTTTTTACTGCAAATTCTGGCAGCAGGCCAAGCCCGGCACCACAGAGCGCCATTTCTTTTATGACGGGGGTGGAGTCTGCTGTCAGGGCAGTTTGGGGGCGAATACCGTCGGCAGAGAGCCTTTGTTCAAAAAGGATGCGGTAAGGGCAGTCTTTTGCTGGAAGCAGCAGAGGATATACGCTTAGGTCTTCGGGTTGGATGCGGTGGGCCCCGGTGAGATCGTGGGTGGAAGCTGCTGCTATGAGGATGATTTCTTTTCGTTTTTGCAGTACTTGGATGGGCTTGCGTTTTATGGGGGCATCAAGTACAATTGCCAGATCGAGTTCCCCGTCGCAGAGCATTTGGCAGTAGTCCCTGTGATCGGTCATTTGGAAAAAGATTTCTGTATCTGGGCAGAGGGCGGTAAATTCTTTTAATATGCTTCCAAGCAGGTAATTAGCGGCAGATTCTGTTACTCCTATTGTAAGCCGTGGGGATTTTTGGTAAAGGTTTTGGGCTTCGGATGAAAGGGAGAGTATTTTTTTGGCGTATGGCAGCAGGGCATTGCCTTCTGGTGTAAGGCTTATGTGTTTGCCGATACGGTTGAAAAGGGGGACGCCTAGTTCGGTTTCTAGGAGTTTAATGTGTGTGGTGACACCGGACTGGGCGCAGTTTAATTTGGAGGCGGTTTTGGTAAAACTGCCTTCGTGGGCTAGTGTTAAAAAGATGGTTAACTGTTTTAAGGTCATGGTGTGCGCTCCCTGGGTGTATTTGTTGTTTTTTTGATTTTAGCATATATAGGGAGTGGGTTCAACTATTTAAAGGTTATGGTGGCAAAGGGGCCGCTGTTTTGCGGGGGGTGTTTCGGGACGGATAAAAGAAGATTATGTTGAAACGATGCAGAGGGCGACCCAAGAAAAAAGAAATTTATGCTGGACAACCGGCTGCATGATCTGGTATCAGAAAATCGAATTATAAATAAAAATTTAATCTTTTTTTCTGATTAAGTATTTTATACAGTTTTGAAAAAAAACAGACTTTTTTCAGTTTCCGCCCTGCTTTCCTTTACACTTGTTTTTAAATTTTATATACTCATGGTTGCATGAAAAATGAAAAGAATACCAGGAGTGATGACGATGGAACATTTAACGGAAATCAGATGGCATGGCAGGGGTGGCCAGGGCGCTAAAACAGCAGCCCTGCTGCTTGCAGATATTGCATTTGGCATTGGAAAATATGTACAAGGCTTTCCGGAATACGGCCCGGAGCGAATGGGCGCCCCAATTACCGCATATGACAGGATTAGCGATTATGAAATCCGTGTACATTCTAATATATATGAGCCGGATTTTGTGGTGGTAGTAGACGATACACTGCTGCATAGTGTAGACGTGACGGCTGGGCTAAATACAAAAGGCGGGGTATTAATTAACACGGAAAAAGGCAGAGATGAGATTATGCCGCTATTAAAAGGCTATGAAGGGGCAGTTTATACGATAAATGCCAGAAAAGTCTGTATGGAAACACTGGGGAAATATTTCCCGAATATGCCGATGCTTTCTGCCCTTGCCAGGATTTCGGGGATTATGGAAAAAGACGTTTTTTTCATGGAAATGGAAGCGTCCCTAAAACATAAATTTGAGAAAAAGCCTGAAGTATTTGCAGGGAATATGAAAGCGCTGCAAATGGCATTTGACGCTGTGGAATTGATTAGCGGCCCGGCAGATGGTAAGAAGGTAAATATGTCTGACAGGAGGGTTGCTTAAATGGCGTTATCAGCAAAAGAGATTAATGAGACGACAAGGTGGCAGGATCTGACGGAAGGGCTTAAGATTTATGAGCCTGCCACATCTAAAAGCTTCTTAACGGGGGAATGGCGCACAGATACGCCTGTTGTGGATTGGGAAAAATGCAGGCAGTGCCTGCTTTGCGTACCTTACTGCCCAGACAGCTCTATTCCGGTGCAGGATGGAAAAAGGCTGGAATTCGACTATGATCATTGTAAAGGCTGCGGGATCTGCGTAGCTGCATGTCCGTTTGGGGCGATTTATATGAAGGAGGGCAAATAGAATGGGTATAAAAGAAAGGATGTCCGGTAATGAAGCCGTGGCATATGCAATGAAGCAGATTAACCCGGATGTTATGCCGGCGTTTCCTATTACGCCGTCTACAGAACTGCCCCAGTTTGTGTCCTCTTACATAGCAAATGGAGAAATGGATACGGAGTTTATCCCTGTGGAAAGCGAGCACAGTGCAATGAGTGCGGCAATTGGGGCCGAAGCGGCGGGGGCGCGGACAATGACTGCGACTTCCTCGGCAGGGCTTGCCCTGATGTGGGAAATGCTGTATGTAGCTGCGTCGAACAGGCTTCCGATTGCGCTTGCGCTTGTGAACCGTGCATTGTCCGGCCCTTTAAATATCAACTGTGAGCATTCTGACAGCATGGGTGCAAGGGATTCCGGCTGGATTCAGATTTATGCAGAGGATAACCAGGAAGCGTATGATAATTTCATCCAGGCATACAGGATTGCAGAGCATAAGGATGTTATGCTGCCAATAATGATCTGCCAGGATGGTTTTATTATCAGCCATGGCGTTTCCAATATCGAGTTGTTAGAAGATAAAGACGTAAAAGAGTTTGTTGGCGAATATAACCCAGAGCATTATCTGTTGAATGCGGCTGAGCCTGTGGCAGTCGGCCCCTATGCGGTTTCTTGTTACGGAATGGAATCCAAACGCGCCCAGGCGCAGGCAATGAAGAATGCCGGGCAGGTAATTTTGGACGTTGCCGCTGAGTTTGAAAAAATATCCGGCAGGAAATATGGTTTCTTTGAAGGGTATCATTTGGAGGATGCCGAATATGCTATCGTTGCCATCGGCTCAGCCTGCGGTACGACGAAGGATGCTGTTGATTTACTCCGCAGCAATGGCAAAAAAGTGGGGCTGTTGAAGGTGCGTGTGTTCCGCCCGTTTCCAGGAAAAGAGCTGGCAGAAGCATTAAAAAGCTGTAAGGCGGTGGCAATTATGGACCGCTGTGAAAGCTTTAGCGCGAACGGAGGCCCGCTGGCTGCAGAATTATCCGCTGCGTTATACCAGGCAAGGGGCAGCGCAAGGGTCATAAAAATCGTTTACGGGCTAAACGGCAGGGACTATACAGTGGCAGACGCCAGGCAGGTTTTTGCAGATTTGGAAGAGGTTGCGGCGGACAAAAATAGTAACACAGATGAATACCGCTATATCGGTTTGAGGGAATAGGAGGTGTGGCAATTGGGACAGGCAAGTTTTAAAGAGTATCAAATGAGGCAAGACCGCCTTGCACCAGGGCACAGGCTTTGTGCCGGATGCGGCGGGACTATTGCAGTGAGGAACGTATTAAAAGCGCTGCATCCAGGGGATAAAGCAGTCGTCGGCAATGCCACAGGATGCTTGGAGGTGTCTACATTTACTTATCCGTATACCTCTTATGAGGACAGCTATATCCACAATGCATTTGAAAATGCGGGCGCGACATTAAGCGGCGTGGAAACGGCGTACTATGCGTTAAAGAAAAAAGGAAAGGTAAAAGAAGAGTATAAATTTATTACGTTTGGCGGAGATGGCGGAACGTATGATATTGGTTTCCAGTCTTTGTCTGGCGCAATGGAACGCGGGCATGATATGGTATATGTCTGTTATGACAATGGGGCGTATATGAATACCGGAATCCAGCGTTCTTCTGCAACCCCGATGTATGCGGATACAACAACGACCCCGGTGGGCAGCCAGTCAAACGGCAAGCCACAGGCCAGGAAGGATCTTGCGGCCATTATGGCGGCACATAATATCCCTTATGTGGCACAGACCACATTTATTGGGAATATGATGGATTTGTACCAAAAATCTGAGAAAGCCATTTATACGAAAGGTCCGGCTTTTTTAAATATAATGGCTCCGTGCCCAAGAGGCTGGCGGTATGAAGCGCCGGATATTATAAAGATCTGCAAAATGGCGGTAGAGACATGCTACTGGCCTCTGTTTGAGGTGGTGGACGGGAAATGGAAGCTGTCTTACCGGCCGAAGGAAAAGCTGCCGTTAGAAGAGTTTTTGAAGCTCCAGGGCAGGTTTAAGCATTTGTTTTTACCAGGTAATGAATATTTGCTCGAATCGTTTCAAGCCGAGGTGGACAGGCGGTGGGAGGCGCTTTTGGGCAGATGTGAAGCATAAAATGGCTGATAGGAGTATTTATTTAAAATAAGCCTTCCAATTATATACAGATAAATGTTATAATAAAGCCATGATATTTCGTATTTGGAAAGGAGTGGGTATATGTATAACATTATTACGATCGAACGTCAATACGCCAGCGGAGGGAATGAAATCGGCAAAAAACTGGCGGAAGAATTGGGGTATGAGCTGTATGACAGGAACCTTTTGTCAATGGCGGCAAAAGAACTTAAGATACCCTCTATGTATATTGAAGGGTTGGAAGAGACACATGCAGGAGGTTTTTTATTTAACCTTTCTAAGACACCGCTCGGGGGGAATGCAGGTGGTAAAGATCAGCCCGTGTCCGAAAAACTGTTCCAGGCACAGAAGCGTATCATTGAGGAAGCGGCAGACAAGGGCGGCTGTGTGATTGTTGGCCGTGCGGCTGGATATATTTTAAAGGATAGGGAAAACTGCCTGAATGTATTTATCCATTGCAATAAGCAAAAGCGGGTAGAACGTGCGATACATAGGGAAGGCATCAAGGAGGCCGAAGCAGAAGAGGCATTAAAGAAAAACGACAAGCGGCGGAGTGGGTTTTACAACGCTGTCACAAAATGGGAATGGGGGCATCCCGCCTTTTTTGGCCTGTGCCTGGATAGCGGGGCTCTTGGGATTGACCTGTGCGTAAAAACACTGGCATGTATAGCGCAGGGATAATAACTGCAAATGGATCATAAGCTACTAAAAAACCGCTGCGGCGGCACAAAAATATTCTGTGCCGCCGTGCGGTTTTTTATTTACAAAGCTCGTCAGCCAGCGCATCGATTGCCACAGCGTTTTCTTCTGTCAATGCGGACATGATTTTAACTGTTGTTTCTGTGAAGGTAAGCTCCTTGCAGCCCTCGAGCATTTTATGTATCTGCCTTGCAGCCGCAGGCGCCCAGGAACCGTTTTCGATAAGCCCAATGGTGCGCTTTTGATAATTCCTTTCGGTCAGCTCGTGGATAAATTCACGCATAAACGGGAATACGTCCCCATTGTAGGTTATAGTTGCTAAGACGAGCTTTCCGTAACGGAATGCGTCTTCAACGGCCTCCGCCATATCGCAGCGTGCCAGATCGTTTACTACAACCTTTGGGCAGCCCTTTTCGCGGAGTTTATCTGCCAATAGCCCTACTGCTTTTTTGGTATTTCCGTATACGGAAGAATAGGCAATGACAACGCCTTCGGTTTCTACGGAATAGGAAGACCATGTATGATAGAGATCCAGGTAATAACTTAAGTTTTCTTTTAAAACCGGGCCGTGCAGAGGGCAGATTGCCTGGATGTCTAACGCCGCGGCTTTCTTTAAAAGGTTCTGCACCTGTACACCGAATTTGCCGACAATGCCGATGTAATAGCGCCGGGCTTCACACGCCCATTCTTCTTCTACGTCCAAGGCGCCGAATTTGCCGAATCCGTCGGCGGAAAACAAAACCTTATCAAAGCTGTCATATGTGACGATGACTTCTGGCCAGTGCACCATAGGCGCGGCTACAAAAGTGAGTGAATGCTTTCCTAAATTTAATGTATCACCATCTTTTACTACAACCTGCCTGTCTGCATAGTCTGTGCCAAAAAATTGTTTCATCATGGCAAATGATTTTGCGCTCGAAACAATGGTTGTCTCTTTGTAGGCTTCCATGAAGCTTGCGATATTGGCGGAATGATCCGGTTCCATGTGCTGTACGATAAAATAATCTGGGGCGGCTCCATTAAGTGTGTTTTTGATGTTAGTAAGCCATTCTTCCCCAAAACGTGCGTCTACAGAATCCATAACGGCAATTTTATCATCTGTTATGACATAGGAATTGTAAGCCATGCCGTTTTCTACTATATACTGTCCTTCAAACAGATCAATTTCATGATCGTTTACGCCCACATACTTGATATCGTTTGTAATTTCCATTGTATTATCGCTCCTTTGCTTTTTCCAGATATTGCCGGTTGGGTGACGGCTATGCTATTATAGCATATGGAAAGGGAGGGGTGCAATGCTTATTGGCAGTTTTTCTGTTTTATATAAAAGCTTGCCACAAAATTTTCCATCCTGGCATTGTAGTATCCTTCTAAAATGCGTATAATAGGAATAGTGCTGTGCAAGAGCGTGCAGAGGAGGTCTTAACATGGAAACATATAGCGGGTTTGCAGAAGTGTATGATTTGTTTATGGATAACGTTCCCTATACAGACTGGTGCAGGTATTTGCTCCGTAAGCTGCACAAATACGGCATTTACGATGGCATTGTATTGGATCTTGGCTGTGGTACAGGTAAGATGACACGTCTGCTGGCGAAAGCAGGCTACGATATGATCGGCGCTGATATATCCGGTGAAATGCTAGGCATCGCCCGGCAGAAAAAATCTCCAGGCTCCGCTGATATCCTCTACTTAAATCAGGATATGCGTAAGTTGGAGCTGTATGGAACAGTGAGGGCAGTCATAAGTGTCTGCGATTCCCTCAACTATATAACAGAAGAAAACGCCCTGCTTCGTGTATTTTCCAGGATAAACAATTATTTAGACCCTGGGGGCATATTCATATTCGATATTAATACGCCTTATAAATACCAGAAATTATTAGCCCAAAATACTATTTGCGAAAACAGGGATCAAAGCAGCTTTATTTGGGAAAATTACTACGATAACGAAACACAGCTGAACGAATACGATCTTACCCTTTTTATCCGTGAAGGTGACGGCAGGTACAAAAAATATGAAGAAACACACTACCAGCGGGCATACAGCATAGAAAGGATAAAAGGGCTGATTGAAGCATCCGGCCTTAAATGGATTGCCTGCCAGGATGCTTATTGTGAAAAATTACCGCGGCAGGACAGTGGGCGGGTTACTATAATTGCACAGGAATGTACGAAAAACAAAGGAGGCAGACAGCATGTCAGATTATATCGTAAGGGCGGCGGCAGCAAACGGGCAGATCCGGGCATTCGCCATCACGTCAAAGGAACTCACAGAAATGGCAAAGAAACGTCACGCAACAAGCCCGGTCATAACGGCCGCACTTGGCCGTCTCTTATCCGGGGCAGCCATGATGGGCGTGATGATGAAAGGGGAAAAAGATCTTTTGACCATACAGATCCAGGGCAGCGGGCCGGCAAAAGCGCTGACAGTTACCGCAGATTCCGCAGGGAACGTAAAGGGCTACCCGGAGGTGCCAGACGTAATCCTGCCACCGAATGCACAGGGCAAGCTAGACGTAGGAGGCGCGCTTGGCCTTGGTGTTATGAGCGTCATTAAGGATTTGGGCATGAAGGAGCCTTATGTTGGGCAAATTGCACTTCAGACCGGGGAAATAGCGGATGATTTGACCTATTATTTTGCAACCTCAGAGCAGATCCCCTCATCGGTAGGCCTTGGCGTTTTAATGAATAAAGACAATACCGTAAAACAGGCGGGCGGTTTTATCTTACAGCTCATGCCATTTACGGATGAGGAAACCATTGCAAAGCTGGAAAAGCGGATTTGTGGTTTAAAAAGCATTACTTCTCTTTTGGAGCAGGGGCATACGCCGCAGCAGCTTTTAAAAGAGGTTCTGGGGGATATCCCATTTGAAGTCATGGATACCCTCCCAGCCCGTTTCTACTGCAGCTGTTCTAAAGGGCGGATTTCCAAATCCCTTGCCACAATAGGTAAAAAGGATCTCGACGAAATGATAGCAGATGGTAACGGAATTGAAGTAAAGTGCCATTTTTGCAATACAAATTATAAATTTAGTACCGAGGAATTAAAGGAGATAAGACATTGAAAGACGGATATTTGAAAGTAGCTGCCATTACGCCGGATACAAGAGTAGCGGATACAGTTTACAATACAGAGCGTATCTGCGAAAAAATAAGAGAATGCTCTAGGGCAGGGGCAAAAGTTATGGTATTTCCGGAGCTTTGTATTACGGGATATAGCTGTGGGGATTTATTTTTGCAGGATTTGCTGTTAGACAAAGCAAAAGAAGGCTTGCTTCAAATTGCAGAGGAGACGAAAAATACGGATGCTATCGTTTTTGCCGGGCTTCCGGTCTGCTGCCGGGGCAAGCTTTATAATGCGGCTGCAGCCGTTTGCCGCGGTGAAATTTTAGGGCTCGTGCCCAAAACCCACCTGCCTAATTATAATGAATTTTATGAATTGCGCCACTTTACCCGGGGTATGGAAGACACCGTGGAGGTGGAAATCGGGGATGGGCTTGTGCCGATAGGGACAAAGCAGCTTTTTACCTGTGAAACGATGCCTGAGCTTGTGATAGCTGTAGAAATCTGCGAGGATCTTTGGTCGCCCAACCCGCCTGGTATGGCGCACGCACTTTCCGGTGCAACGCTTATTGTCAACCTGTCCGCAAGCGACGAAGCGACAGGGAAGGACATTTACCGCAGGGATTTGGTCTGTGGGCAGTCCGCAAGGCTTTTATGCGGCTATGTTTACGCAAGCGCCGGGAACGGGGAGTCGACGCAGGACGTCGTTTATTCCGCCCACAACTTGATTGCGGAAAACGGCATTCTGCTTGCCGAATCTGCGCGTTTTAAAAATGAGACGGTTTATACGGAGATTGATTTCAAAAAATTGGTGGAGGAGCGCAGGCGCAATACTACATTTGAATTGTGGGAGGATGCGGACAGCTATGAAGCAACAGCATTTTGGCTGAAGGCAGAGCCTGTGGAGCTTACACGTTTTATTGACCCTGCGCCATTTGTGCCCAAAAAACAGGAGGAACGCAAAAAGCGCTGTGACGAAATCCTGGCGATTCAATCCATGGGGCTAATGAATCGTTTAACGCATACCAATTGTAAATGTGCTGTTGTCGGTATATCAGGAGGCCTGGATTCTACCCTGGCGTTAATTGTAACAGTGCAGGCATTTGATGCGGCAGGACTGCCCAGGGATGGTATTAAAGCCGTTACAATGCCAGGGTTTGGGACTACAGGACGGACGTATACGAACGCAGTGAAAATGATAAAATGCCTTGGCGCGTCCTTTTTGGAAATACCAATCCGGGATTCTGTCAGCCTGCATTTTAAAGAAATCGGCCAGGACATCTCTTGCCACGATGTGACCTACGAAAATGCCCAGGCGAGGGAGCGTACCCAGATACTAATGGATATTGCCAATAAAGAGGGAGGCATGGTTATTGGGACAGGGGATATGTCTGAGCTTGCACTTGGATGGGCGACATATAACGGTGATCATATGTCGATGTATGGGGTCAATGCTTCTGTGCCAAAGACTTTGGTACGCCATCTGGTGCGTTACTATGCGGACACCTGTGATGATGCCGATTTAAAAGAAATTTTGCTTGACGTACTCGATACGCCAGTTAGCCCAGAGCTTTTGCCTCCCACAGAAGGGCAGATTTCACAAAAAACAGAAGATTTGGTTGGGCCTTATGAGCTGCATGATTTTTTTATGTATTATATGCTGCGGTTTGGGTTTTCCCCAAAAAAGGTCTACCGCCTGGCGTGCCTGGCATTTGCAGGGGTATATGGGGAAGGGGCAGTTTTAAAATGGCTCAAAAACTACTACCGCAGGTTTTTTGCCCAGCAGTTTAAACGCTCTTGTGTGCCGGATGGGCCAAAGGTCGGGACGGTTGCACTTTCGCCGAGGGGTGACCTGAGGATGCCCTCAGATGCTTGTGTGAGGATTTGGATGGATGAATTAGAGAAAGAATGAGGGAAACATGCAGTACAGAAAAGACAGAAAAGGAAATGAGCTGTCCGTATTAGGCTATGGCTGTATGCGCTTTACAAGGAAAGGGGCAGGGATTGATCTGGAAAAAGCAGAGCAGGAGCTGATGCACGCAATTGATCTGGGGGTCAATTATTTAGACACTGCGTATATTTATCCAGGCAGTGAAGCAGCCGTCGGGGAAATCCTGTACAAAAACAACTGCCGGGACAAGGTTTATCTTGCGACAAAGCTGCCCCATTATCTGATCAAGTCCATGGAGGGTATTGAAAAAACGTTTCAGGAAGAACTGCGCCGTTTAAAAACAGATCACATTGACTATTATCTGATGCATATGCTGACCGATACGACCACCTGGGAAAAATTAAAGCGAATGGGCATTGAAGGCTGGATTGCCGGAAAACTGAAAAGCGGTGCAATCCGCAATATCGGGTTTTCCTATCACGGCCATACGGGAATGTTTAAGCAGCTAATTGATGTGTATGAGTGGGATTTCTGCCAGATTCAATACAATTATATGGATGAGCATAGCCAGGCTGGCAGGGAGGGCCTTTTATACGCTGCAGGCAAAGGCATCCCGGTTATTATTATGGAGCCGCTGCGGGGCGGGAGGTTAGTAGACCTTCTCCCCAAAAGCGCAAAGCTTTTGTTTGAGCAGGATAAAGGGCGCAGGACGGCGGCAGAGATAGCATTCCGGTGGCTTTATAACCAGCCGGAGGTCACTTGTGTGCTTTCCGGCATGAACTCAATAGAGATGATTACTGAAAATGCGCGCACAGCGGATAACGCCTTCGCGGGCCATTTTTCTAAAGAGGATGAACTGCTGGTAGAACAGGTTAAAGCAGAAATCCATAAAAACGTAAAAGTTAGCTGCACCGGGTGCGGCTATTGTATGCCCTGCCCGGCAGGCGTAGATATTCCGGTCACTTTCCGATGTTATAACGAGATGTATTCAGAATCTAAAAGCGGCGCCAGGAAAGAGTATTTACAATGTACTGCGTTCCGCAAAAACCAAAGCAGCGCATCGCAGTGTATTGCGTGCGGAAAATGCGAGCAGCACTGCCCGCAGCAGATTGCAATCCGCAAAGAGCTTAAGGCGGCGGTAAAGGAGCTTGAAACACTGCCGTATAAGGCGGCAAGAAAAGGGGTTGCGTTATTTAAATTATGGTAATGCAAAATAAAAGCTGCTATCCTAAAAAACAGATAGCAGCTTTTTGGGGAGGATATTAAAATCAAACAGAGTGATTTTATCAGATATGCCAAGCCTGCTCTTTTAGAGAAGGCTCTGGCTTTCCTGCGCGTAAGATATCTCTTGTGTAAACTACAGTATACATAAATATAGACAATACAATTCCGGTAATTACATCAAAAACAGAATGCTGTTTTAAAAACATCGTTGATAATACAATGCTTACCATAAGGATTGCAGAGCCATACCGGATCAGCTTTTTCTTCTTAAAATCCTGGCAGCGCCAAATGGCGATATTGACGCCAATGGAGTTATATACATGGATACTTGGGAACAAATTGGTCGGCGTATCGGCCAGGTAAAGCCCCTTTACCATGTCCACAAATATATTGTCCCGCTCAAATACAGCTGGCCTCAGGTAATGGCCGTTTGGATAAACGGTGGAAATAACCAGAAACAGTGTCATTCCAACAAACAAAAATGCACAGAGCCTGTAAAATTCATGTTTGTTTTTCAGTAAGAAATAAAGGACTGCAACAGCTACATATGCAAACCACAGTAAATAAGGGACAATAAAATATTCTATAAATGGAATTTTATCGTCAATTTGCATGTGGATTACATGAAAATGCTTGGTTACAGTTTGTTCCAGGTAAGAAAACCATGGCATATACAAAAACAGGTACAGCAGCAAAAGGCTGTGCTTATATCTTTGGCAGAATGTATAGGCTTTCTCTTTAAATGTTAGTTGTTTACTTCCTGAAAACTTCACAATATCACCTTTTATCCTTGCTTTTTTAATTATTATGTTCATCGATTTGCATTATAGCACAGGAATTTTTGGCCTACAATCCTCTTTTTCCCAAATTAATAAAATTTAGTAATTTCTTAAGATTTGGGCATATGCAGCCGAATGCAAATTGTGCAAAGTTGTGTAAAAATGAAAGTAATGCAGAAATCTGCTTGAATTTCTATTATAGTATTTTCAAACGTGCTTAAGTGTAAAATCTGTGAGCTATTTATATTAAGAATTTGTGAAATCGCCTACATATTAACAAAATCTTAGGAAAGTATGCTATAATAGCAATAGCAACCAGCAACTATATTTAATGGAGGTTTTATCGAATGCTGCAGCATACACAGGGCAGTTTTGGGGAAGATGTGGACAGTTGGAAGACGCTTATGTTTATTTATTCAAGCGCTTTAAAAGAAGTAAATACCAAGCTGGAGATTTTAAACGATGAATTTAAGCATGTGCACCAGTACAATCCAATTGAATATATCAAATCCCGGGTCAAGTCCCCGGAAAGTATCGTTAAGAAATTAAAGCGCCATGGGTACGAAAGCTCTATCACCAATATGATTGAGCATGTCAATGATATCGCAGGCATCCGGATTGTCTGTTCTTTTACATCCGATATCTACCGGATGGCAGAGATGATAGGGAAGCAAAACGATCTGACAATTGTATCTGTCAAGGATTATATCAAGCACCCAAAAAAGAGCGGTTATAAAAGCTATCATATGCTGGTGACAATCCCGATTTTTATGTCTGACCGCGTGGCAGATACAAAGGTTGAGATTCAGATCCGCACAATGGCAATGGATTTTTGGGCAAGCTTAGAGCATAAGATTTACTATAAGTTTGAAGGGAACGCTCCCGGTTACATCAGCAGGGATCTGAGGGAGTGCTCTGGAATTGTATCCATGTTAGACGCCAAGATGCTTAGTTTAAATGAAGCAATTTTAAAAGCTAAAAGAGAACAGGAAGAGCAGCCTTAGCCATAAGGGGATGGCAAAACCCCGGGGCAGTCCGTATAGGATGCCCCGGGGTTTTGTACACTGCGCTGCCGCAGGATTAAGCCTGGTCTGTGGAGGTATCAGTGCTTTCCGTACCGTTTTTCCATGCGTCAAATTTCTTGATGACGGCGTCATAGGTCCTCTGGGAGATGTCCGGAAGTGTTTTGCCCCAGCTTTTGGTGGCCTGTGAAAAGCCTTTTTTAAATGCTGCCAGCAGCTCGTCTGCCTTTTCCGGATTGCTGCCGCTTAAAGCTTTGGCAAAGTCCAGGATACGGTCAGAGGTCTGCTCTACACCCCAGTAGCCGTCTTCTGCAATGTCAGCCTGCGCTTGTGCCTTTACGTCAGCGGAAACAGTGAAGTTGCCCCCCGCTAAGAACTGCCACATGCTGTCTGCGTTGCCGATTGCTGCCCCCTGTTTTTTCATCATTGTCTCTACAAGGCCGCGAAGCTGTGAAACCCTTGCGTCAGAATCCGCTTTTAATTTGTTTATAAGGGCGGAATTCTTTTTGACGTAATCAGTATTGACGTTAGAAGGGCTTTTCTCGTATACCACGCCCGCCTGCTGTTGTTTGTTCTCTTTTGTTTCTTTGGAAACTTCTTTCCCGTTTGTTTTTGCAGCAGATGCCGTAGCTGCTGCAGAAGAATAGGAAGTGCTGTTTACTGCATTTACACTCATAATACTTACCCTCCTTGGCATAATAAACTATATCCATATATTTGGTATCAATTAACATATCGGCAGGCGCTAAGAAAAAGTAAAGTAGAATTGATCTTTTTTTTAATTAATGGTAGAATCATGTATACAAAATACATCCGATACATCATAGGAGGAAGTTACATGGAGAGGATAAATGTAAAGGCATTGGCCAAGGTGAATCTGGGGCTGGATGTACTCCGGAGGAGGGAAGACGGATACCATGAGGTCAGAATGATTATGCAGACGGTGCATTTGTACGACCAGCTTGAGATTAGGAAGACGGATGAGCCGGGCATTTTTATCAATACGAACTTGGATTTCCTGCCGACAAATGAAAATAACCTGGTTTATAAAGCTGCGAAGCTGATGCAGGATATGTATGGGTTAAAAAAGGGGATTTCAGTGGATTTGCAGAAGCATATCCCCATAGCGGCGGGTATGGCAGGCGGGAGTACGGATGCAGCGGCAGTTTTGTATGGCATGAACAAGATATTCCGCCTGGGGCTTAAAGCGACGAAGCTAATGGAGATTGGGGTTTCGATCGGGGCGGATGTGCCGTACTGCCTGATGCGCGGCACCGCTTTAGCAGAGGGGATAGGGGAAAAATTAAGGAGCCTTCCCCCAATGCCCAAATGCCCGGTGCTTATCGCAAAGCCGGGGATTAGTGTTTCTACAAAAATGGTTTATGAAAACCTTAAGCTGGACAGCCAGACGGCACACCCCAATATCCGTGCGCAGATGGCGGCGATCCGCCGCAGGGATTTAAAAGCAGCGGCGTCTCATATGGGCAATATCTTGGAAACCGTTACAATCCCAAGATATCCCGTCATTGATGAGATAAAACGCTGTATGCTCGAAAACGGTGCATTAGGCGCTTTGATGAGCGGAAGCGGCCCTACGGTATTTGGCTTGTTTGTGCATGCGGGACAGGCCAGGGCGGCATTCGATGAGGTACGCAAATCCCATTTGGCGAAACAGGTTTATTTGACCAGTATTTATAACAACCGAAGGTAACTTACATGGAGGGACTATGGATGATTTAGAATTAAATGCTAATGCATATCTGCCGCTTAGGGATGTGGTGTTTGCTACGCTGCGGGAAGCAATTTTAAAAGGGGAGCTTAAGCCGGGGGAACGGTTGATGGAGCTGCAGTTAGCCGCTAAATTAGGCGTCAGCCGCACACCAATCCGGGAGGCAATCCGTATGCTTCAAAAGGAAGGCCTGGCGGTGACTATTCCGAGAAAAGGCGCCCAGGTTGCAGCTATGACTCAAAAAGATATGGAAGACGTCTTGCAGATTCGGGAAGCGCTTGAAATATTAGCTGTACAGCTTGCATGCGAGAGTATTACAAAACCACAGCTTGCCGCATTAGAGGGCAACATCGTATCATTTGAGGCGGCTGTGAAGGCAAAGGATCTAACACGTATGGCGCAGGTGGATATTGAATTCCACGACATGATTTACAAAACGGCATCAAACCCCAGGCTGATGGTAGTGTTAAACCATTTACGGGAGCAAGTTTACCGTTACCGTGTGGAATATTTAAAAGACGGCAGGAACCATCCGCGCCTGTTAGAAGAGCACAGGCAGATTGTCTTAGGGTTAAAGCGGCAGGATAAAAAATATGTGTCGGAAATGATGGAACAGCATTTAAGCAACCAGGCGGCTGCAATGAAGGATATTATAAAGGCGCAGGAATAAAATAGCACAGGAAAGAAGATACTAGGGTAGGAATAGCATTTGGCTGTTCCTACTTTTTTTATTGGATGGGAAAATGAGATGGAAAAAGAATTAGAGAAAAATAAAAAGGCGTTTTTAGCGCTTCTTGGCGAATCCGCTGATATAAAAAAGAAAACCATGCAGCTTGGGCGTAAGAAGGATGTCGGCTGCTTTATAGCATATATAGAAGTAACAGGCGGAAGCTTTCTATTTGAAAATTCTGTGGTTGGGAAGCTTTTAAACCAATTTTGCGGAATGACCGGGGATGAGATCCGAAAGAGCCTTGCCGTCAACGCCCTGGGGATTTCGGATATGACGCTGTTTGATACAGTGGAGGAAGCGGTGGACGGTATGTTTGCTGGAGATGTAATTTTATTTGTGGACGGCTTTGCGCAGGCGGTAAAAATCCCAGACAAGGGCTACCCGGCTATGTCTTTGCAGCCGCCAGACTCAGAAAAGGTAATCCGTGGATCAAAGGAAGGGTTTATGGATTCCATTAAGGTCAACAGCGCCTTAATCCGTAAGCGCTTACGGACACCGAAGCTTAAAGTGGAGGAAATCCGGGTAGGCACGCGTACCAAAACAAACGTGGATATCGTATATATGGAAGATCTGGTATATCCTGGGCTGCTGGAAGAAATCAAAAAACGCCTGGGGCGGTATGAGATTGACGGGGTTTTAGACAGCGGTATGATAGAGCAGCTTTCCGAGGAAAAATGGTATTCTCCGTTTCCGCAATTTCAGACGACACAGCGCCCGGACCGGGCTGCAATGTCAATTTTGGAAGGGCGTGTTATCGTGCTTGTAGACAACTCGCCAACGGGCCTTATTCTGCCGACTGATTACAATTCGTTTATTAAAACGAGCGACGACATGTACAACAGGTGGGAAATAGCTTCGTTTGGCAGGATATTGCGGTATATGGCGGCTTTTTTTGCCATGACAGTACCAGGGCTTTATCTGGCGGTAACGAATTTCCATACACAGGTGCTGCCCACAACACTTCTTTTGTCGTTTGCGGCGGCAAGGCAGGGCGTGCCGTTTCCGGCGGTGGTGGAGGTGCTTCTGATGGAAATTGCGTTTGAGCTTTTGCGGGAAGCAGGGGTGCGCCTGCCCGGTGCAATGGGCAATACGATTGGGATTGTAGGCGGGCTTATTATTGGGCAGGCGGCGGTAGAAGCAAATATTGTAAGCCCTATTGTTGTAATTGTTGTTGCGTTTACGGCGCTTTGCTCGTTTGCTATCCCCAATGAGGAGTTTGCAACATCTTTTCGCCTAATAAAATTTTTGTTTATTTTTTTGTGCTCCTGGCTTGGGTTTTATGGGTTTTTATATGGGCTTTTGCTGGTGCTTATCCACCTTTCCCATTTAAAGAGCTTTGGTATACCATACCTGATGCCGTTCGTTGGGGCGGATTTAAACCAGTATGACGATGAGCGGGATTCGCTGATACGCCAGCCCTTGTTTTTGATGCGGCGCCGCCCGATTTATGCCAGAAGGGATCAAAGAGTACGTTTGAGAAGGAAGGATAAAGATGTTTTCAATAAATAATAAAATTTCAAAGAGGCAGATGTTCCGTCTGCTCACATACGATCTACTTGGGATTGGAACACTGCTTTTGCCGAAAGCCCTTGCGGGGAGCGCGGGAAAAAGTGGATCTTTTGCTGTAGCTGCGGGGCTTTTGGCAGGGCTTCTCTACTGTTTTTTGATTGGGGCAGTAGTAAATTCTATGGAAGAAGGGGAAACTTATCCGGCATGTTTAAAACGCTGTTTCGGGAAGATACCTGGCGCTGCCATAGTTTTAGGCTATGCGTTTTATTTTCTATGCTTGGGCGGGTATGTGACATATATTTTCGGCCATCTGATTGTTTCGGAGCTATTAAAGGAGCAGTCATTTTATTGGATTACAGCAGGTATTTTAGGCCTTTCTGTATATGCGGTGTTTCAGGGCATTGAGGGGAGGGCAAGGGTATATGAGATCTTATTTTGGTTTTTGATGCTTCCGCTTTTTGTAATGCTGTTTTTTGCCGCGGGGGACATAGAGCCCGCCCGGTTGTTCCCTTGGTTTGGAAGCAATACAGAAGGGATTGCCGTAGGCGCTTATTTTAGCTTTGAGTTGTTTTCATTGTCGGGGATTGCGTTGTTTTTAGCACCGTTTGCAAGAAAGCGGAAATCCATCCGGGGTGCCTGCATTGTTGCGGTACTGTTTAGCGGCGCAGTGTTTTTGGCGTTATATGCCGTCTTACAGGGGATGTTTGGAATGATGTCTATGCAGGAAATGGAATATCCGGCCGTTACACTGATGAGCATGATACAGATCCCAGGAGGCTTTTTGCAGAGGCAGGATGCCCTTATGGTTGCAATCTGGTTTTTTACAGTATTTGCGCTTTTAAGCAGCAGTATGTTTTATTCAGCCGAGTGTTTAAAGGAATTTACAAGAGGAAAACGTGAAAAATGGTGGATTTTTCTGGTTGCGGCCCTGTTATTTGGAATTGCCGTGTGCAGCTACCGTTCAAGGGCTTTTACAGAATTGCTGCAGCGTATTTTTTTATATGCCGTAACGCCGCTGATTGTGGTTATCCCCCTTTTGGTATGCCTTCGCCTGAAATTTCCATGGAAAGGGAAAAAGGCGTTGTCTAGCGTTGCTTTGTTTTTTAGCCTTATGTATCTGTCCGGATGCAGCACGACGGAACTGGAAAACCGCAAATTTCCACTGGCAATGGGGATAGACAGCCTGGAAGGGTCATGCAGGATTAGTTATAAATTCCAGGATTTATCTAAAATTGCCAATGAAAATGCAGATAGTAAAAGTGGGACGGATTTTTTCATTGAGGAGAAAGACTTTTTTACGGGAATATCTAAATATGCAAATGAAACTAACAAAATCCTGGATTATAACCATATGAAAGCCCTGATATTATCAAAGGGGTTTTTAGAAGATCAGAAGGCGCTTTCTAATTTCCTTGCGATTTGCAGTAAAGAGGGGCTGATTGCGAGAAATACCCTGCTGTTTGTCGCTAAAGACGCCTCTAAGATCCTGGCGTTGGATCAGAATCTGGATACGGCGATTGGAAGTTATTTGGAGGAAATGATAGATACACGCGAGGATTATAAGCTTAAGGATGCTGTGACTCTGGGGGATTTGTATAATGATATATCTAATAAGGAGCAGCTTTTGCTGGTTCCTGTGCTGGCGGAGAAAGGGGGCATTCCTGTGGTTGAAAGCTATTATGCGGTTTCGGGAGGGGCTCCAAAGGGGGAAATCGGGGTGAATGAAGCGGTGCTTTCTTATTTGAGCCAGGGGAAGCTAAAAAAGCTGATGTTTTCTTTACAGGATGGGACGGCGATTACGATAAACAGGATTAAGGCGCGGGGAGGGTTTTCGCGGGGGGACAGAGTATGTTATCAGGAGAAGCTCCATGTGGAAGCCGTCGTAGAAAAGGATGTGGATGTGAACGGGCAGGAGGGGGATAGGATTCGGCAGGAGATTAGAACGTGGCTTACGGGGCAGCTTGAGGAAAGTGCGAAGGAGCTTGCACAGGGGAAAGAGATTGACATAACGAATAGTTTTTATAAGCTGGGGATGTACAGCAGGGATAAATATGAGGAGTATGGAAGGGATTTGGGGAGGTATGTGGAGGATTTGGAGTTTGCATTTGAGGTGGATGTGGTGATTTTGAATGAAAGAGGGTAATTGGGAGGTTTAGAAATTTTGAAATTGGGTATGATTTTAGCAGGTGGTAAAAGGGGGCGCCAGATAGGGGGCAGAAGGATCCCTAATACTGGCGCAACCGCCGTAAACGCGCCGTTTATGGCGCGGTTACGGTTTGCCTGCGGAGTTTTTTCAGGAGGGTTTGGGGAAGATAAGGGGTTAAAAAATTTTTATTTATTTTTTATAAGAAAGGAAGATGAGGTTTAATGAAGAGGATGCTGAAAATATTTTTGTATGGTTTTGTGGTGTGTAGTGTTGTTGCGGGGGCGTTTTGTTATCGTATACATAGGCTTCAGGAGGGGATTGCGGGGCGTATTTTGAGGTTTCATGTGATTGCGAAT
Source organism: Lachnospiraceae bacterium (assembly GCA_009911505.1). Lineage (GTDB taxonomy): Bacteria > Bacillota > Clostridia > Lachnospirales > Lachnospiraceae > Roseburia_B. The sequence continues at coordinate 124,430 of QXXL01000033.1, forward strand.
AGTGATTCCAGGGGGGATCAGGAGCTAAAGTTAAAGGTTCGGGATAGGATTGGGGAGTTTTTGGGGGGAGAGCTTGATGGGGTGATGGATTTGGAAGAATGCGAGGATGTGGTTACGGGGTATTTGGGTGAAATTGAAAAGTGTGCCAAGGATGTGATTTCGGAAGAAGGGTTTGATTATGGGGTGCGGGCTATGGTGCAGGATTCTGAGTTTCCTGAGAAGACGTATGGGAGTTTTACGTTTCCGGGCGGGGTTTACCGCGCGCTCAGGGTCGTGATTGGGGATGGTGATGGGAAGAATTGGTGGTGTGTTATGTACCCTAATTTGTGTTTTGCGAATAGTGTGTATGAGGTGGTGGATGAGGAGTCGGATGAAAAGCTCCGGGCAGCGCTGACAAAAGAGGATTATGAGGAGATGCTGGCAGAAGGGAAGCTTCGGGTAGGGTTTAAGTATTTGGGGCTGTTTCGTTAATATATATTGGGATTTCTTTGAAACTCCCATAAATAGGAGAATTGCATTTCCTTAAGAAATACTTTATAATAATTTATAAAGATAAAACAAACAGGAGAGATTACATATGACAAAAGAGGTACTCGTAACAATTCGGGGAATGCAATTTACGAAACAGGAGGAAGGGGATTTAGAGCCGATTGAAGTGATTATGGCGGGGGATTACTATAGGAAGAATAATAAGCATTATGTAATCTATGACGAGGTCATAGAAGGCTTTGATGGGACGACGAGAAATATTATTAAGCTGCAGGAAGATTGTGTTGATATTATTAAAAAAGGTGTGGCTAATGTACATATGACTTTTGAAAAGAATAAAAAGAATGTTACTTGTTATGACACGCCTTATGGCAGTTTGATGCTTGGGATCAATGCTAAAAATATTGATATCCATGAGGAAGAGGATGATATCCAGGTGAAGGTGGAATATGCGCTGGAGCTTAACTATGAGCACCTGGCAAACTGCAATATCAGAATGGCGATCCAATCGAAAGAAAGCAGCAAGTTCCATATCTGTTCGTAAGGCCGGGATGCAATAGTTAAAAAAAGCTGCCATAGGGCGGGAGTGTAAAATAAAGTGTGTAAGTTAGAAATACAGCAAATCTAACTGCGCACTTTATTTTTCTGTATAAGGTG
>QXXL01000306.1 GCA_009911505.1 Lachnospiraceae bacterium
ATGATTCCCTGAAAGAAGCAGCATAGGATACAAAATCCTTGAGGAAAATGTGTCAACTAATCTTGACAAAATCAGTCACAACATACTCATGCTGCCCTTTTGTCACCGCGTCGGCAAGCTGCTTCCCGATTTCGTGGGCTTTCTCATAGTCCACTTCCCCCGGCGCAAAGGACTGTATCAAGTGAAAGGCTAAATTGTTGCCCTTATCCAGTGCTTGCGAGAGGGTATAGCCGAACTCAATATCTGCCGTTTCATAGGAGCAGCCAAAAGAGGATATGAGCATTTTCCCGTCCGTCTTGTCCGGGTTTTCGATATAGTCAAGGGCTTTGCTTAGGGTGCTTTTAACAGGCTTAATCTTTGTAACCGCCATATCTCCGCAAGCACCCCCTTTATTTCCTCTATGTCCTCTTGGTATGCGTTCCC
>QXXL01000307.1 GCA_009911505.1 Lachnospiraceae bacterium
CACGCGGCGGGCTATCTGGTTGACGTTGACACCGATTTTCTGTATCTCTGCGGTCATTGCCTTTATATCGGCGTGGTCTATCTGAATGATATATCCGTCAATGGCAATCTTCCGCAGATATGCCGCCATGTTCCGGGTGGGAACGAGCTTCATTTTTTCCAGTATTAAATCCCGTTCCGCTTCCGTCACTCTGAATTTGATTTGTACCGTCCTTTTCCGTCCGTCCATTGCTTCGCTCCTTTCCTTTCCGTTCCGAGGGTTTGGGACACTTCCCAACAAGCAATTTTCAGCCGACGCGCCGCAGCGCGGGAGGTGGGAAATACGGAAGTGGGTACCCGCTTCCTATGCTTGCTACGAATGTTTTTATCCCTTAGGCTCTTATCCCTTACTACGGAGCAATCCCCGATTTGCCAAACTTTCGCAAAAGAAAAACGCTGCAATCTCAAAAAAGATTACAACGCTTCCTAAATCCTGTTCAGTTTTAAGCCGGACATTCCTATTCGCCTTCTTTTTCGACTTCGGAAATCTCTTTTGCCGTTGCGGTCACAATCCGTATGCCTGTATCGCTCATGCCGTCAAGGAGCGCGTCAAGCTGCCGCCGCTGCGTGTTCTTTTCCGGCGGCGTTTCCAAAAGGAACTGGTCTACGGATATATTGTAGCGGAGCATTAGCTCAAAGAAAATCTGTAAACTTGGGTGCTGCCCCTTGTTCTCAATGTTCGCAAGGTAGCGCGGCGAGATAAACATTTCGTCGCTTACTTTCTT
>QXXL01000308.1 GCA_009911505.1 Lachnospiraceae bacterium
ATATTTTGGTACTGGTCTTTTTGCCATAATTATTCACCCTATTACATTCTACTGTTCACCTTTCCTTTTGGATATGTCTACACTGTTCTATCTGTTAGCTAAAATATTTCATATTACCGTTATACCGTTTTTGGGGATGGTGAAAATTGGGTGAAAGTTTCAATAAATCCATTGACAAAGGCAAATAAGCCGCCTATAATGACTATATAAATAAAATCAGTCAAACCGGAGGTGCTAAAATGCCGAAAAGTTTTTCAGAACAGGAACGGGAATATATTAGACAGCGATTGAAAGAAGAAGCAACAAAATGCCTTGCTCAATACGGTGTCCGGCGTACAACAGTTGATGAAATTGTCAAGCGCGTTAATATTCCCAAAGGAACATTTTATCTCTTTTACAAATCAAAGGAATTGCTTTTATTTGAGGTTATTCAAGAACAGCAAAAAAATATCAATCTTGAATTATATCAAGCCTTTTCTGATATTGCCGATATGGAATTATCAGCAGCAAAGCTAACGGATATGATTTTTGAGTTTTACAAAAAGACAGAAAAAATGCTGGTTTTGAAATTGTCTGACGCAGGTGAAATCGAATTGCTTAAACGTAAGTTGCCGCAAGAAATAGTAGATGAACATTTGCAAGACGATACCGACATGATTAAAAAAATGATTGCGTTATTCCATGTAAAAAAAGAGGTAGATATAGACGTTATTAGTGCTGCATTTCACGCTATCTACTATGCAACACTACACAAAGCAGATATTGGAGAAGAACAGTATGACAAGGCATTGCAAGTTTTGATTTATGGCATTGTAACGCAGATTATATAAAAGTCCGGCTAATCGCCGGACTTAAAACAAACCTTTGAATGACTATTATGTTTGTTTTAGTCACATGGTAAAAGGAGGGCATATGTTACGCATTAACACGAAAAAGAAATATGCTATTTTATCCGAAAACGAAGAATTAGAATTAGCATCAAATGGTGATTTTGTAATCAAAAGGGCATTAGCTGAAAAATATGAAATTATTGATTTTCATTGTCATTCATATGAAAGCCTTTTTCAACTCTTTCCATCCTTTTTACAAATAAAGAAATCTGACTTTAATAAATCGTTAATGGATTTGAGCTGTTTCCCATTTTCTATTGATTTATTTGACTTGAATAAAATTTCTTTTTCTGATTTCCCGACAAAACTATTTAGCCTTGACGGGTTACAAACAAAGATAAAGCTGTTTACAGGTGTATTTGTCTTGAACTATGCTACAACGGAAAGGCTATTAAGAGATATGGATAATAATTGTATTAGTAAAGCTGTTATCCAACAAATCAATCCACCTAATAAAAATAGTGCTGATATTATGGAGGAAATCGTAACCCAAAATGAACGGCTATATACATTTGGGGCAATCCACCCTTTTGATGAAAACATTGACAGTAATATAAAGCATTATATGAATTTCCATATCAAGGGTTGGAAGATAAACCCTCATGTATGTAGCTTTTCCATTGACTGCATAAAATCATTAGCACTTATAGAAAAATTATCTAAGACTGGTTTGCCAATTTTATGTTGCAGTGGCTTAGGTTTACCTCAAGATGTACGTTTAACAAATATTCCATCTAAGCAGACAAAGAAAGATATACAAAATCAAAGATTAGATAAGTATGAGGTAGTATTAGATACTTTTCCTAATACCACATTTATTTTAGCTCATGGTGGAAGTTTTGAGTTTGAAAAAATGGTTGATTTGCTGAAAAAACATCAAAACGTATATACAGATATTAGTCTTCAGCCCGCAGAGCATATAAAAACACTTATAAACGAAATTGGATATGAAAGAATTTTGTTTGGAACTGATTACCCGTTTGTAACACAAGCATTTTCTATTCTATCGGTGTTACGGGCGACCAAAAACGAAAACGAGAGGATATTTATTTTTTCTGAAAACGCAAAGAGATTATTAAGCGCAAAATAAAATGTGAAAACAGTAAGTGATTATTTATCGAAGAAAAGGATTTTTCAATATGAAAACAAAGTGGTTACTTTGCCCTGTCTGCGGAAACAAAACAAGATTACAGATACGGCAAGATACAGAATTAAAAAACTTTCCTCTTTACTGTCCGAAATGCAGACAGGAAAATTTAATTGACGCAAAAGATTTGCAAATAACAGTTATCAAAAAGCAATCATAAAGAGCCAGACGCATAGACGCAGAGCCGACAGACTTGTGAGAAATCACAGTTTGTCGGCTCTCTTTATGTCTAAAAAAATATGAAGCCGTTTCTATAAACTCTTTTCCCTGTCTATCAGCGGCGGCTTTCAATAAATCAAGGCTGCTGTTTCTTTCTATCCTCTGAAAAGGAATGACGCCACAAATGCCAACAGATACGGCGGCTAAAGGAGGTAGCCGCCATGAAGCACATACCGTATCGACAAAATCCGACGGTCATTGACACATCAAAAAAAGCCCGACCACCGCCGGGGAAAACTACGTCTATCAATATGAACTGTCTAATCATCTGAATACTGCTTTCAATACCCATACGCCTGTCCGGGCTTTTCGGACAGGCGTATTTTGCTGCTCAAAAATTTTTTTGAAAAAATTCCGAAAATCTTCGGCGTTTTTTTCAAAAGGCAGTATTGCCCCGCGAAAAGGGGGAAGCACCACCAACTTTCCAACGAGAAAGGGGGTGAGAATGTGGAACCTAATCGCAGGGAGTTTATAAAACAGTGCGCTTTCCAGAAGTTTTGTAATACGGTACTGCACAATGAAGCGTGTGACGCTCACAAAGAGCTGCACAGGCATAAGGCAAAGGAGATTACCTTTTCCGACTTGACCTTAGAAGAAGCGCGGCAGCTTCATACCTTTGATGAATACTTCAAAGGGGAAACCGCCTTTGAAAGAGCCGGGAAGAAAATCACGCCGAAGCTGCTTCTTGAAGCAATCCGTACTTTGCCAGAAGAAAAGCGCAAAGCCGTACTCCTGTACTATTTCGAGGGAATGAACGATACCGAGATTGCGGAGCTGTTCGATACGTCGAGAAGCACGATACAGTACAGGCGGACAAGCTCTTTTGAGCTGCTAAAAAAATATCTGGAGGAAAATGCTGATGAATGGGACGAATGGTAACGAACCCGGCTACCCGGAAAAAGCCCTTGTTCCCTATCCTGTCATTTTGGCAGCGACAAAGGGCGACCCGGACGCTATGAAGATTGTCTTGCAGCATTTCAGCGGCTACATAGCCCGCCTCTCC
>QXXL01000309.1 GCA_009911505.1 Lachnospiraceae bacterium
GGGGGTGCAATTCCCATGAGGTTATGCTAATAACCGTCCGATTAAAGCCTTTTTGAAACTACAAACCTTTTGCCATTTAATAAGAAAGGGGGTATTTTCCTATGGCAAAACGAGAAACAGCAAGCCCCGTTACACCCATGTTTCCCATGTTAAAGACCGTTGAGCAGATGAGCAAGATTAGCGGTATCGGGGAAAACAAACTGCGTGAGCTTATGGATAACGGAGAGCTTGAATATATCCAGAATGGAAACCGACGCTTGATAGCGGACGCCGCCATTTGGGACTGGTACCAGAGAGCAAAGATAACAGCAAAGCCCCCGGCGGTACAAGAGGGTTAGGCTATGGCTATCAGAACAAGACAGGTCAAAAACAAACGTGACAGTAACGGCGTTCTGACTGGACGACCCGGCACTGTCTATGATGTTGATATAAAGTACACCGCCCCGGACGGGGCAAAGAAAACCTATACGAAGCGCGGCTTTGCCACCAAACGCGACGCTTCACAGCATGAAGCGGAAATGCGGACGAAGCTCCAAAATCCGGGGCAGATTGCGTCTATCGCTTCACAGCGCAAGCAGACCGTCGCCAACTATCTTAATGAGTGGGTAGAAAGCTATGCAAGGGTAAATCTGCGACCGTCCACCTACGACGGGTACAAAAAGACCATTGCAAACTATATCAACCCTTATATCGGCGGCGTTGCCCTTAATCAGCTCACCCCCGCTATGGTAGACAAGATGTTTCAGCAGATTATCGACAAAGGCTTGAAGCCGTCCACCGCAGCCGGGGCAAAGCGCGTGTTGAGCGTGGCGTTGAGCCATGCCCGGAAATACCGCTATATAGAAACCAACGCGGCAAAGGACACGCTTACAAAGTTTGGCAAGGGCGACAAGACACCCGACCCCTACACGCCGGAACAGGTAAAAGCCCTCATGCAGCGCGTCGAGGGGACAATCTGGGAAATGCCCGTCATTCTGGGCGGGCTTTACGGTATGCGCCGTTCCGAAATCTTGGGGCTACGTTGGCGCAATGTTGACTTGGAAAACAATACCTTTGACGTTTCCGAGCAGCTCCCCTTTAAGGTACCGCCGAAAACAAAAGTCATTGAGGAAATGGCACCGCCGAAATCCAACGGGCGAAAGCTGCCTATCACAGAGCTTGCCCGCCCTTTCTTCCTCAAACAGCTTGCCATGCAAGAAGCACAGAAAGAACAGGCGGCAAAGGACGGGAAGCCTTACTATGACAATGACCTTGTTGTGGCGAAAGCCGACGGTGCGCCGATTGCCGCGTCGTGGGTATCTTCACAGTTTGGAAAGCTGCTTGAAGATTTGGAAATGCCGCATATCCGTTTCCATGATTTAAGGCATACAGCGGCTACGAATATGCACCAACTGACGGGCGACTTCTACACAGTGGGCGAGGTCTTGGGACATACGCTCGCGGGTATCGGTGTATCGCTTGGACTTTCTATGAATTTTGAAGCAGTCACAGCGCGTTATGTGGACGTGCGGCTTGAACGGAAGAAAGAAGTTCTTGACGCATACCATAGCGCAGTAGAGAAAGCAGACCCGCCGAAAGCAAAGGAAGCCGAACCGAAAAAAACAAAGGGCAAGGCAAAGAAAAAAAGCACTGATTTAGAGCTTTGATGGACATATCTTTTTACTGCTTCTTATGGCGGCTTATATCTGTCCGTCGAGTTAGGGCGTCAAATGGGCGTCAAAACAGATTTTTATACCGCAGCCACAGGAACGGGCAAAGCCGCAAAAACATAGTGTTTATGCGGCTTTGCGGCGTTTCTGGTATTCATTTTTTGCGGCGTGGTGAGCAGATTATTCTACTATTTTTTATTGTAGCCCCTCTGTCAGTCAGACCATATCTGTTCTTGCACAGCTACCAGTATTCTTAAAGCTGCCCACACTTTCTAAGCCTCCGTTGAAATATTCGACATTTCATCCGATACTG
>QXXL01000310.1 GCA_009911505.1 Lachnospiraceae bacterium
CTTCTTCTGTTATCTAATTTGAGAAATTTATTAACCAAGTAGTTTTGATTGACTACACCATTATTATACTAGGAGGAATTGAGATGGAATCAATAAGTTTAGAAAACAAGTGTTTGCTCACACTTGATGAAGCGGCGATTTACACCGGATTAGGAAAACAGAAACTGCGGGATCTCAGCAATGGTGAAACATGCGGTTTTGTTTTGTGGAATGGTACAAAACGGATGTTCAAGAGGGAAAAATTAAAACTGTATCTGGAAAGCCTTTTCTCAATTTAAGGCTTGCGGTTGGAATGGCAGGCGTTGTGGGAGAAATCACAGCGCCTGTCTTTATTTATGTGTGAAAGGGGAAAAAGATGGAAAAAAGATATGATAAGAAACACCGTTTATTGAAAACCGGCGAATCAGAACGCCCGGACGGCTATTATCAGTACCGTTATACTGACCGAAAAGGGAAACGGCATACCATTACGGCAGGCACATTAGAAGAACTACGGAAGCGTGAGGAGCAGATTGCCAGGGATAAGTCGGACGGCATCCGTACAGATGCGCAGAATGTTTCATTGGATGATATATTTGATTTATGGAGAAGGCTGAAACGTGGGCTGAAAGGCAATACATATCAAAATTACTGTTATATGTACCGGAACTTTGTCAGCCCGGAGATTGGGATGCTCCGAATAACTGCGCTGAAACGGTCAGACTTGAAAGCGTTCTATAATATGCTGGTAGATGAAAGGGGCTTAAAGATAGCAACCGTAGACAATATCCATACTGTGCTCCATCAGGTGCTGGACGTTGCCGTGGAGGATGGCTATATCCGTATGAATATTTCGGACAACCTTCTGAAAGAATTAAAGCAGACGCATAATATTGGGCGTGAACGTAAGAAAGCGCTTACAGTTGCAGAGCAGGAATTATTCCTTGATTTCCTGCGGAAAGAAAATACGCCGTATCACCACTGGTATCCCATTTTTTCAATCATGACAAACACAGGAATGAGAGTTGGGGAAATCACAGGCTTGCGGTGGGAAGACATTGATTTAGACGGGGGCATGATTGAGGTAAACCATACGTTAGTTTATTATGACCATGCAGAGGGAGGATGTTATTTTAGCGTCCATACACCAAAGACTAAAGCTGGGAACCGTACAATACCCATGTTGGAGGATGTAAAAGAAGCATTTATAGAGGAGAAATGTTATCAGGAATTAAATGGCCTGAAATGCAATGCGACAGTGGATGGATACACAGGTTTTATTTTCATTAACCGTTTCGGGAACCTACAGCACCAGGGCACGTTGAATAAGGCACTCCGAAGAATAATCCGGGAATGTAACGATTTACAATTTGCAAAACATGAAAAAAGTCCCGTACTGCTGCCGCGGTTTAGCTGCCATAGTTTAAGGCATACATTCACAACAAGGTTGGTGGAAGCAGGGGTAAACCTGAAAGTAATCCAGGACACATTGGGACATAAGGACTTTACCACAACGATGGATGTTTATACAGATGTGACAAATGAATTGAAGAAGAGGGAATTTGGGAACCTTCAAGAGAAAATAGACCAGCAGAAACGAGGAAAGGATAGAGCGGGAAATGGTTAATTGGATGAAAGATACTGGAAACGAAAATGACATAGATGTTGTGTTTTCGGTATTTTCGGAGTATAATAAAGAAAGAATTTACAGCAGGATGGAAAGCAGGTGGGATATATGAAGGAAACGGAGCAGCAGAGGAAAGAGCGTGAACATGAGGAGGATTTATTGCGGTTAAGGGAGTTCCGTCCCATTGATGATAATTTCATGCGGTGTCTTTTCAAAGACAATGTTCCACTAGCAGAATTTGTCCTGCGGATTATTACTGGAAAAAAAGATTTGATTATTACAAGCTGTGTAACGCAAAATGATATGAAACGACTGGCAGGGGCGCGTTCGATTTGCCTGGACGCATACGGGACTGATTCAAACGGAAAAAAGTATGATTTAGAAATTCAGCGGGAGGATAAAGGGGCAGATCCACGCAGGGCGAGATACCATTCCAGCGTTATGGATATTGAGAATCTGGATGCCGGGCAGGAATTTAAGGAATTGCCAGAAACATATACGATTTTTATTACAGAAAAGGATTTTTACGAGAAAGGAGAGCCGCTCTATATTATAGAGAGGATGAACCTGACAACAGGGAAAAATTTTGAGGATGGGGAACATATCCTATATGTAAATGGTGAGTATCGTGGGGATTCTGATTTAGGAAAGCTAATGCATGATTTTAACTGTGTAGATGCGAAAGATATGAATTTTGCTTTGATGGCAGAACGCACACGGTATTTGAAAGAAAACCCGAAGGGAGTGGATGAGATGTGTAAGAGTATGGAAGATATGAGAAATGAAGTTGCTGAAAGAACTGCCGAAAACACATTATTACAAACAATAAAAAGTTTAATGGAAACTACGAAATGGTCTGCAGAACGGGCTATGGATGCTTTGAAAATTCCTGATGATGATAAAGCAAAATATTTATCGCGATTGTGATTTGATTATCACGATATTTATGTAAATATTTGTAATAGTTTCTGAACCATTCCTGAACCAATTCTGAACCAATTTTTCTCCAGATATAAAGGTTTATGGATATTTGTGTGATTATGGGAAAATGGGTGTATACTGTAAAATGGGGGGTATACAAGGTTATGGATAGATATGTTAGCGGACATATTTACGTTCCCGACGATGAAGAGCCTTAACTGATTTTAGAGCTGGGAAAGCCCGAAAATAAAGGAAAGTTTGTTGTTACACTGCTGCCGGAATGGCGGTTTTATCTCAAATTTATCTCAATTCAATAGAATTTCAAAAATCAAAGCCCTTGCTACTGGTGGAAAGTAGAGAGGGCTTTTTGTTACACTTAATTATTTTAATTCTTTATTCATTTCTCATTTTATCAAATGTTCCTTTCGTATCTTCTGTATAGATGTATCTTGATGGATCGTTAAATTCTCTTTCAATTCTACATTTAATCATAAACTCTATATCTTCATATATGCGATTCATTTCATTTGATTTTATATGAATTTTTCGCCCTATTGTATCTTCTAATATTATATCAAGTTCGCCTAAATCCATGTATTCTTTTGCGAAAGCTATTCGTTCTTCTATATCCTTATCTGTATCTACAGAGCAAATATCAATAGTTTTATATCGAATGTCTGATGCGTATGTTTTGATATATCCCATATCCTTTATTAGATTTTCAATATAAATATATTTTTTGCCCATTTTATCCCAACGGGCGTGAGCCTTATCCGCACGAGTTGGGAAATCATCATATCCCAATAGATATTCTGAACGAATATGTAAGACCTTTGCAATGAGCGTGGCATATTCAATAGATAATGCACGTTCTCCACGTTCTATTGCAGAGATATGTTTGTCGCTTCGTATTTTACCGTTATTTTCAGGTAAAGATTCTATCATTTCCACAAGTTTTGGTTGCGTAAATCCTGCCGCTTTTCTGCATTCTTTCAAGCGTTTACCTAAAAGTAACATTCTTTCAGGCGAATTGGTTGAATTATCATTCATTTTATTCCACTCCAATCATAAAAAGTAACAAAAATAAAAGTAACTATGATGTGTATTTTTCTAATCCTTAATGATACTATATTAGCATAAAGATACAAGATAATCAATAGCAGATAGAAAGGAAAATGATTATGGAAGCATTAAAAGTAAAAGAAATGATGAAAAGAGAAGTACCACAGGTAAAAACTATTAAGATTGAGCCTGCTTGTATGCGGTACGGAGTGGGTAGGAACACAATGCGGAAAATTGCCGAAGATGCCGGGGCGGTTGTTCGTATTGGGAAGAGTTATCTTATCAATGTTTCTAAGGTTGATAAATATATGGATTCTCTATCAGGGAATGAGTGAATGAGCGAGGTTTTCAAAGAGAATGACAGAATGGAGGTAAGGCGGTGGATTTTAATGAAGCTGTACAGATGATTAAGGGGAGTTGCAGCAGGCAAATATTTTCTTCATACGGTTATGACGATACGAGGAAAAAATACACTGCGCTTGAAACATCATCACACAATAACGCCGATCTCCATCCTTCGATGGGACTGCACCAGTCGGGAGATTCGTTTTTCCTGAAGGACTTTGCAGGGGAGCAGAAAAAGTATTCCAGTATTGACCTTATTATGATAAGCGAGGGTTTGAGGTTCCCGGATGCAGTGCGGAGGGGTGCGGAGATATGCGGCATATCCATTGATGATAACAGGGGAGAGGAATTTGCCCCGGATATGAAGTTTGTCATTAAGGGATTATATGACAGGGCAAAAAGAGAGGGTTTTTCTGTAAAAGAAATTCTTTCAAAATATCACTACCATTACAAAGATGCAGAGGGAAATAAACTTTACGACAAGTACCGTATCGACTATATTTCAGATGACGGAAAACGAGAAAAGCATATTTCGCAGGGGGTGGAAAAGAATGGATATGTACGGAAATTCAAAGATAAGGAATATCAGTCCTGCATAGCCATGTACGGCGATTTCCGGCAGTACAAAGCAGGGGAAAGAGTGTACATACCAGAGGGCGAAAAGTGCGTTGATTTCGGTCATAGAAATGGAATGAAAAATGTTGCCACAGCCGGCAGTTCAAATGACTGGAAGCATAAGGGGAAGAAGTTTGCTCCATTCTTCAAAGATGCGGATATTGTCATATTGCAGGATAATGACATAGCAGGAGAAAACCTCACGAGGGATATTATATCATCCCTAAATGGCGTGGCGGCATCTATTAAAGTGGTTATCCCGGACAGAAGCAGGGATAAAGCGGATATTGCAGATTTTTTTTCAAATGGCGGCACATTGCAGCAGTTGGAAAAAATGATTGAGGAAACGTCATGTATCAATGAATCCGTTACAAAACAAAAGGATGATGGCCGTCCTGTTATTCCACAAGGGCGGCAGAACAAGCATTTAGAACAGGCGTTAAGGGATTTACATGCTGAACGATACGAAACATCAGATAAAGGCTTTGGGCGGCTGTATGCGGATGTATTTAAGGACAAGCACAGATATAACCCGTCACGAAAAGATTTTATGAGGTATGACGGTAAACGGTGGATTGATGATATTGAGGGGTTGAGTGCGAGGGCATCAGCAAAAGCCCTGTCGGATGCACTTGTGAGATATGCGGTAAACGTTGACACAGAGGGAAAATATCTAAAAGCAGTGGCGACGTTATGTAACATCAGGAACCGGAATAATATGCTTCAGGACAGCAAGGATGTATATTTTTTTGACAATGAGCAGTTAGACGTGGACGATTATCTTTTGAATTTGCAGAACGGCACACTGGATTTGTCCGGGGATAAGCCTGTATTTTTGAGCCACAGCCCCGATATGCTTCTTTCAAAGATATGCAACGCTGAATATAACCCTGCTGCCGATTGCAAGGAATGGAAAAATTTTTTACTGGAAATTATGCAGGGCGATACGGAGAAAACGTTGTATCTCCAAAAGATAGCAGGGCTTTCACTGACGGGGAACACTGAACAGGAAACTTGTTTTATCCTCTTTGGGAGTACCACACGAAACGGAAAAAGTACATTTTGTGAAACTATCATATATTTGTTGGGTGACTATGCTCTGACAATGAAGCCGGAGAGTTTGGCTGTAAAGCAAAATCTTGACAGCAGACAGGCAAGCGGAGATATAGCACGGCTGGCAGGGTGCAGGTTCTGTAATGCCAGTGAGCCGCCAAAGCGAATGTTATTTGATACAGCTTTATTAAAATCATTGTTAGGCAGGGACAGTATTACGGCAAGGCATTTACACCAGAGGGAATTTAGCTTTATCCCTAAGTTTAAACTTGTGATAAATACAAATTATCTGCCAACGATTACGGATGATACGGTTTTCAGTTCCGGCAGAATAAATGTTATCAGTTTTGACCGACATTTTGAACCGCAGGAGCAGGACAAAGACTTAAAGAACCGATTGAGGGGTAAAGCGGAACTATCCGGCATCCTGAACTGGTGCATTGAGGGATTGCAGCTATACCGCAAAGAGGGATTGAAGCCCCCGGCAGCAGTGCAGACCGCTACGGACACTTATAGGACGGACAGTGACAAGCTAGGCAATTTTATCAATGAATGTCTGACAAAGACGGATAAAAACAGCAAGGCGAAAGATGTTTATGAAGCCTATACAAAGTGGTGCGAAGATAACGGTTATGGCTGCGAGAACAAAGGTAATTTTTTCGCAGAACTCAAAACAAAAGGACTGTTTATGAGCAGCGGAACGGTGGAGGGCAAGACAGTAAGAAATATTGTAAGGGGCTATACGATAGAAACAGATTTTATTGATTGTAAAGGTTATCAGGAGTTGCCCTTTAGTTAAGAAAAACCGGGAATGTGTAAAAATGTGCAAAATAAATGTAAATTCCCTATAGAGTTTAACTTTAGAACCTCACATGTAAAATGCGCATTTTGCACAAACCCAGTAAAACCAATAGTTTCAAGGTACTTTAGCATAATGAAGTGTGCAAAATGGATGTAAGCAATTTTATGTTTTTTAGTAATCAGGATGGCAATTTGAAAGGAGAAATTATGGAAAAGGTAAAAGAAATTTGGGTGAGATTCAGTGACACAGAAACCTATTTTGAAAAAGAGGGAGAGTTGCTCTCAATTCTTGCCAATGCATCAGGAGATTGTGTTGTAAAGGTATATATGGAAAATATCAGAAGCTATAAAAATTTAGATGACTGGTCTTTTGATAAAGAGCGGATTTCTCTGCTGACAGATGCTTTCGGGGAGAAAAATGTAAGGTATCAGGAGAGAGAAATCAAAAAGGAGATTAAATGGAGCAGGCCAACAGAGGTGCCTAAAATCAAGCAGCTTCTCCCTTGTATGCATGATATGTATGCAGTAATGAGGGATGATGAGGGATATAGCTATAAGTGCAAGGTACTTATGTATGCGCTATGTAATGATGGGGAGATTTACCCTCTATATTTCGACCATGAACTTGGAATTTCCCCATTAGATGAAGCTGTCTATGATGTGTGCGTATACGAATTAGAGGGCGGCGAGATATGGCCGGAGGGAGGAAAGCCGGATGAACAGAGATAAAGCTATCAGTTTAGCGGATGCGCCGGGGCTGCCTGCTGCCAGTATGGCATTTTATGACCGATACCGGGAGCGGATCACTGGCATTAAGACGGTGGAGCAGAGGAACAATATTCTTTCTGAAATGCAGCAGGATTTTGAAACAGAGGTAAGGCAGGAGCCGCAGAACCGGGATAAGCTGTCGGAGGTTTAC
>QXXL01000311.1 GCA_009911505.1 Lachnospiraceae bacterium
ATGATTCCCTGAAAGAAGCAGCATAGGATACAAAATCCTTGAGGAAAATGTGTCAACTAATCTTGACAAAATCATTCACCCTATTACATTTTACTGTTCACCTTTCTTTTTGGATATGTCTACACAGTACCTATCAATAGCTTAAATAATTCCTATTTCTGCATAGAAACTTTACATCAATTTTATAATGCCGCGATATTGGATTTGATTTTTGTCCTGTATGATATAGCTGTAAACTTCAAGAAAAACAAAAAGCAAAGGAGATTCAAAAAATGAAAACATCAAAAAAATACTTGGCATTTGCCCTTATGAGTGTTCTAATGCTGTCTGCATTAACGGGGTGCAGTAATAAGAACGAGGGCGATTCAGCCAAATTTGACACAGCAAGAGAGATCAATGTACTTACCCGCGAAGATGGCTCGGGGACACGCGGCGCGTTCATAGAGCTGTTTGGAATCGAGCAGAAAAACGAAGCGGGAGAAAAAATCGACTATACAGCAGACACCGCCGCCGTTACAAATTCTACGTCTGTTATGATGACAACGGTTGCCGGGGATTTATACTCTATCGGATATATTTCTCTTGGCTCCATGAATGATACTGTAAAGGCGATTCAGATCGACGGCTGCGAAGCAACGATTGAAAATATCAAAAATGGTACATATAAGATTGCGCGTCCCTTTAACATTGCGACAAAGGACGGTTTAAGTGACACAGCGCAGGATTTTATCGACTTCATTATGAGTGCGGACGGTCAAGCAGTGATTGAAGAAAATGGATATATTTCTGTATCTGACGCGGGAAGTTACAGCGGGGAAATGGATTCGGGCAAAATTATTGTAGCGGGTTCCAGCTCTGTCACCCCGGTTATGGAAAAACTCAAAGAAGCCTATCTTGAGAGAAATCCGGGCGTTACGATTGAGATACAGCAAAGTGATTCTTCTACTGGTATGTCTGACACAATAGACGGAACCTGCGATATAGGCATGGCTTCCCGTGAGCTGAAAGATTCCGAAATGGAAAAAGGACTGACCGCTACCGTAATTGCAATGGACGGTATTACAGTGATTGTTAATAATGACTGTCCCATAAATAACCTTACAAGTGAACAGGTAAAAGATATTTTTATGGGTAATGCGGTTCGTTGGAGTGAAATATCACAGTAGGATTTTAAGGGGCTGCGGTAAGAAAGCCGCCGCCCCTTTTCAATAAGGAGCATGATTATGAAGAATATAAAAGAAAAAGTGATGAAACTGCTTTTTTTCTTGACAGCCCTTGTTTCCATAGCAGCGGTAATTCTAATCTGCATATTCCTGTTTGCAAGCGGTATCCCTGCAATAAAAGAAATAGGCGTTTTCAAATTTTTGCTGGGTACAAGCTGGAAACCCGCAAATAATCTCTATGGGATTCTCCCTATGATCGTCGGCTCTTTCTATGTAACTGCCGGAGCATTGATTATTGGCGTACCGATTGGAATATTGACAGCGGTATTCATGGCAAGATTTGCTCCGAGAAGTATCTATGCGCCTTTGAAAGCTGCTGTTAATCTAATGGCGGGGATTCCGTCGGTTGTGTACGGTTTTTTTGGATTGGTAGTCTTAGTGCCTTTTATTCGGGAAGCCTTTGGCGGGCGCGGTATGAGTGTACTTACTGCTTCTGTCCTGCTGGGGCTGATGATTTTACCTACCATTATCAGCGTTTCGGAAACTTCAATCCGGGCTGTCCCGGAAAGTTACTATGAGGGAGGGCTTGCTCTTGGAGCTTCCCATGAAAGAAGTGTATTTTTTACGGTTCTTCCCGCAGCAAAGAGCGGTATTTTTGCAGGGGTTGTATTAGGGATTGGGCGGGCAGTCGGTGAAACAATGGCGGTTATGATGGTTGCCGGAAATCAAGCGGTTATCCCGGACAGTATGCTTTCCGGCGTTCGGACACTGACCACAAACATTGTATTGGAAATGGGATATTCTACGGATTTACACCGTGAAGCGTTAATTGGTACGGCTGTTGTCCTGTTTGTTTTCATTCTCATTATCAATCTGTCCCTCTCCCTGTGGGGAAGGAGGGTGAAATAAATGGTTGGAAAATTGAAACGGAAATGGTGCGCATACAGACGCGACCCTAAATCTTTTGTTCTCTTTCTTTCTGTATGCCTTGCAGCATTGATTACAATGCTTGCGCTTATTTTTATTATTGCATACATATTGATAAAAGGGATTCCAAATTTAACGCTGGATTTATTTGACAGCAAATATACAACAGAAAATGTGTCCCTGCTTCCAGCACTTATCAATACACTGTTCATTATGCTGCTTTCCCTGCTGTTTGCGGTTCCCGTAGGAATTGGTGCTGCAATTTATCTGACAGAATACGCAAGACGGGGAAATAAGCTGGTTCATATCGTAGGTATTACCGCTGAAACATTGTCCGGGATTCCGTCAATCGTTTATGGGCTGTTCGGTTCCCTTTTCTTCGTGAAATATCTTGGGCTGGGGTTGTCTTTGCTGTCCGGGGCTTTGACATTAAGCATTATGATTTTGCCGCTTATTATGCGGACAACAGAAGAAGCCTTGCGAAGCGTTCCCGACAGTTACCGCGAGGGCAGCTTCGGGCTTGGAGCCGGAAAGCTACGAACCGTATTCTCTATTGTCCTGCCCTGCGCCGTTCCGGGTATCTTGTCCGGCGTTATTCTTGGAATCGGGCGTATCGTCGGGGAATCGGCGGCACTGATCTTTACTTCCGGAACCGTTGCAGAAATAGCAACAAGTATTTTTTCGTCGGCAAGAACTTTATCCGTCCATATGTATTCTATTTCGGGTGAGGGACTGTATATCAAGCAGACTTACGCAACTGCGGTTGTATTATTGGTTGTTGTCATTCTGATAAATGCACTTTCTGGGTTTGTGGCAAAAAAGATAGGAGGTAAAAACACAGATGGATAAAATCGTGGTTGAGGATTTGGATTTATTCTACGGAAACTTTCAAGCCTTGAAAAAAATAAATGTGGCGTTTAAGGAACACGAAATTACCGCGCTGATCGGACCGTCGGGCTGCGGTAAATCGACATTATTAAAAACATTGAACCGAATGAATGACTTGGTGGAGGGCTGCCACATCAAAGGGACTATCCGTTTAGACGGTGAAGATATTTATGGAAATATGGATATTAACCTACTGCGTAAACGTGTGGGAATGGTATTTCAAAAACCGAATCCGTTCCCTATGAGCATTTATGACAATGTTGCCTTTGGAGCAAGGACGCATGGTATCCGTTCTAAAGCTGCGCTGGACGAAATTGTAGAGCGTTCCTTAAAAGGGGCGGCAATTTGGGACGAGGTAAAAGACAGGCTGAAAAAATCTGCGCTTGGTATGTCGGGCGGTCAACAGCAGCGTCTTTGCATTGCCCGCGCTTTGGCAGTAGAGCCGGAAGTTTTGTTGATGGACGAACCGACCAGCGCACTTGACCCTATTTCTACGGCAAAGGTAGAGGAACTTGCCGCAGAATTAAAAAAGGACTATACCATTGTCATTGTGACACATAATATGCAGCAAGCACTCCGAATTTCCGACAGGACAGCGTTTTTCCTGCTTGGGGAAATGGTGGAGTTTGGAGAAACAGAAAAATTATTCTCCATGCCGCAGGACAAGCGGACAGAGGATTATATTACGGGGAGGTTTGGATAATGCGCCTAAAATTTGATGAACAGTTAGATTTATTAAATAAAGAGTTGATTACAATGGGGGCTTTTTGTGAAAATGCGATTGCTATGTCCGCAAAAGCTCTGACAGAGGGGAATCCCGCGCTTGCAAAGGCTGTTCCCGATCTCTCTGTTCAGATAGACCACAAGGAGCGCGAAATTGAAACTATGTGTCTAAAGCTACTCTTACAGCAGCAGCCCGTGGCAAAAGATTTGAGGGTTGTATCGTCCGCGCTGAAAATGGTGACAGATATGGCAAGAATCGGAGATCAATCCGCAGACATAGCGGAAATTATCACATTAGCCAATATCCACGCCACCGACGACACACAAGTTATCCATGATATGTCGGTTGCTGTCATTAAAATGGTAACGGACAGTATTGACGCTTTTGTGAAAAAGGATATGCAGATGGCGAAAGCCGTGATAGATTATGATGATGTGGTGGATTCCTTTTTCGATAAGGTGAAGAAAATGCTGATTGAACTTTTCAGCAAGCCCGAAACAGACGGTGAGTATGCCATAGACCTGTTAATGATTGCAAAATATTTTGAACGTATCGGAGATCATGCGGTCAATATTGCAAAATGGGTTCTGTTCTCAATCACAGGGAACAAAGAGGGGTGAACATACCGCCATTGATGAAATATAGGTAATATGGTATGATTGAGTTCGGAATATTGCCACAGGAAAGAAAGGAGCAGATTTACATGATTTATTGTGTTGAGGACGACAGCTCTATCCGTGATCTGATGATATACACATTAAATTCTGCCGGATTTGAAGCAAAAGGTTTTGACGGCGCGGACACCCTTTTTGACGCTTTGCAGACAGAAAAACCCCAGCTTATTATGCTTGATATAATGCTTCCCGGCGAAGATGGCATTTCCATATTGAAAAAGCTGCGTATGCAGGGGACGACAGAGGATATTCCTGTTATTATGGCGACAGCCAAAGGAACCGAATACGACAAAGTAACCGGGCTTGATTTGGGAGCTGATGATTACCTTGCAAAGCCGTTTGGCATGATGGAAATGATTTCCCGTGTGAAAGCGGTATTGCGCCGTACAAGTCCGAAAGAAGAAACTAAAAAGCTAAAAATTGGTAATTTAGAATTGAATTTGGAAACATATATTGTACTTGTAAACAACGAACGGGTTCAGTTGACACTGAAAGAACATAAGCTGCTCCATACTTTTATGGAAAACCCCGGACGGGTGTTTACACGCGATCAGCTTCTTGAAATGATATGGGGCATTGACTACATAGGAGAAACCCGAACCGTAGATGTTCACATTGGAACACTCCGAACAAAATTAGGCGAATGTGGGAGCTATATTGAAACGGTACGGGGAGTTGGGTATCGAATGGAGGGGGAAGTATGACGAAACGAATTTTTCGTTCAATCTGCCTTGTCGCATTGACTGTTTTTCTTGCGTCTGTTGTCCTGTTCATGGGTGTTCTGTATGAATACTTTTCAAATGTTGAACAGACACAGCTAAAAATGCAGACAACCCTTGCCGCACAGGGCGTTACAAATGAGGGCATTGATTATTTCCATGATTTGAAAGTGAAAAATTATCGTATATCATGGATTGATACAGAGGGAAATGTTATTTTTGATAGTGCGTCTGATACTGCGGAAATGGAAAATCATTTAGAGCGGGAAGAAGTGCGGGAAGCCCTTTCTTCGGGCTATGGTGAAAGTAAACGGTATTCTGCTACTTTGATGGAGCGTTCGTTTTATTCCGCGCAGAAACTTGATGATGGCACTGTATTACGGCTTTCCATATCTCAAAATTCTATTTTGACGCTCCTTTTAGGTATGACACAGCCGATTTGCATTATATTTGTGATCGCGCTGATTCTTTCCATTGTTTTAGCTATTCAAGTTTCAAAAAAAATAGTAAAGCCATTAAATGAAATTGATCTTGATAATCCGTTGTCAAATGAGGGCTATGATGAGCTTTCCCCTTTTTTACGGCGTATTGACAGCCAGCAAAGACAGCTACGGGGGCAGAAAGCCGAGCTTCTCCAAAAAGAGAATGAATTAAATACGATTATCGGCAGCATGAATGAGGGCATGATTCTCCTAAATCAAAAAGGGAAAATTATCAGTATAAACCCTGCGGCAAGAAAACTGTTGGACGCTGGCACAGACTGTATCGGTTCTGATATGCTGTCCTTATGCCGTAATCTTGAATTGCAGGAAATCCTTACGAAAGCCTTGCACGGAGAACGGGGCGAAAACATTATCCGGCTACATGGAGAAAGCTATCAAATTGACGCTGACCCGATCACTTCTGAAAACATTGTGAAAGGAGCCGCGCTTTTCTTTTTCAATGTGACAGAAAAAGAAAAAGCGGAACAGATACGGCGCGAATTTACCGCTAATGTGTCCCATGAATTAAAAACCCCGCTTCACTCCGTTTCCGGGTATGCGGAGCTTTTGAAAAACGATATGGTAAAGGAGAATGATAAAATACCCTTTGCCGGAAAGATTTATGATGAAGCCGGACGAATGATACGGCTTGTGGAGGACATTATCAGTCTTTCGCACCTTGACGAAGGTGCGGACGATATGCAGAGAGAAAATATCGACCTATACACATTGGCAGAAAAGGCGGTACAGAGCTTAGAGCCAGAGGCAGATACCGTATGTGTTGCATTGGAGCTTTCCGGCGTTCCGGCTCCCCTTAACGGCATACCACAGCTTTTATACAGTGTGATTTATAATCTTTGTGACAATGCGATTAAGTATAACCATGAAAACGGAAAAGTAATGGTGAACATACAGAATGAAAACGGCATGGTAGTTTTATCAGTGGAGGACACGGGGATAGGAATTGCACCCGAACATCAAGAGCGGATTTTTGAGCGTTTCTATCGTGTTGATAAGAGCCATTCTAAGGCAGTAGGGGGAACCGGGCTTGGGCTTTCTATTGTAAAACACGCCGCTAAAATCCATAATGCTAAAGTTGATGTAAAAAGTCATGTCGGAAAAGGCACGACGGTTATTGTAACATTTCCAAAATGAAACATTAAATTGTATAACCATTTTTCAAAAAAGCTGCATACGGCAGCTTTTTTGTTTTACATGGATTTTACAATTTCAAGATATTGGATTTGATGTTGACTTGATAATATCTAAATAAAACAAAAGAAATGGAAATACCTGCCAATGCGGGAAAAGACAAAAACCGCTGACAGGTAGGATTTTTGCGTTCATTTTCAAGAATCAACATAATCGGTGGTTTTGAAAAATCAAAGCCGCCGTTTCTTTTTTATCTTCTCAAGGAATGACGCGGTTTCACTGTTAAAAGCGGCGGCTAAAGGAGGCAGCCGCCATGAAGCACATACCGTATCGACAAAATCCGACGGTCATTGACATATCAAAAAAGGCCCGTCCACCGCCGGGGGAAATTCTACCCACGAATATGAACTGTCTAATCAACTGAATACTGCTTACAATTCCTCTGCGCCCGTCTGCAACTTTGTAGACGGGCGTTTTGTGTTCCCCCCCCGGCAAAATTTTTTCAAAAAGTTTGCAAAATCACCGCCTATTCGGGGGTGCGCGGTTTTGAGGGTTTATGAAA
>QXXL01000312.1 GCA_009911505.1 Lachnospiraceae bacterium
TCAGCAAAGTGTTACATCAGCCTCCTTGCGTGGCGATACGCTATAATCAGCCGTATCTTACGACAAGGGGGCTTTAATTATTATGGCAGCAACAGAACCAATCAGAGACAAGAAACAGTTAAGGGAACTCGCAGATTATTTCTTAAGTAAAGGACAACTACGTAATTATGCGTTGGTGTTAATGGGAACGTATACGGTACTTCGGATTAGTGACCTGCTCAGGCTCAAATGGCCGGATGTGTATGATGAAGAAAGACAGGCGTTCCGCACCCATATTACTATTGTAGAGAAGAAAACCAAAAAGGAGCGCACAATCGCCTTGAACCCACAGGTGCTTGGCGCGCTCAAGCAGTGTTACCTCCACCGCCGGGGAGAGTATATCTTTGTCAACAACCGTAAAGAGCCGAAAGCCATCAGTCGGGTACAAGCGTGGCGGATTATTCATGCAGCGGTCGTGGAGCTGGGGATTATTGGCAAGATTGCCTGTCATTCTCTGCGGAAGACTTGGGGCTATCACGCCGTAAAGAGCGGAGAGGTATCACTGGCGGTAATTGTAGACATCTATAACCATAGTAACTATGAAATTACAAAACGTTATCTCGGCATTACGCAAGATGAGCGAGATGAAGCATATCTGGGGCTGGAATTGTTTTAGGTGAAGGTGCGGGGAAGTTATGTGGATAGGTGGAATACTTTTTGCTAAAAGGGCGTAGATGGTCGAATGCTGCGCTTTATTTTGTGGTGTACAAAAATACGTTGACTGTTGGATGCACCCTCTTCCTCCATTAGGCTTTTGCTTGGTAGAGACAGCGGAGGGAGAGACCGTAGTAACGACCGTTGTTGCCTGACGGGTAGACCTCGCTAGGACCAACGCCTAGGTAGTAAGCGTCGGCAGTAGACCTGGCGGTACGAGACCAGCCGAAAAGCTTGCCGCCGACGCCGTCGACTTCGCCATCGAAGGTAATAACATACCCGCTACGGACAAAAGCCAATGGTAACTGTACTATATTGGTGGCGCCGGTTTGAGCAGCCATGACATTATACTTCGTGACAAGGTAAAGATTTCCGATGTGTGTTACTGGAGAACAAAATAGTACGCAGATTGCGGATTGTTGCTACTGACGCGTACACCTAGAACTATGAGGAAAAGTAGCCAAGTCCTAATCGTGTATAAACGTGTAAAATCACTTCCGAAGCTCATTATAACCATAAGCCCATCGGGTGCATCGTGTAAAATCACTCCCATAACCTCAGCATTCGTTCAGCAAAATTCCTTCCTCAAACCCATACTCACCTGCTCTTAGTAATCACTAAATAAGGCGTTCACCCCTATAAATCAGGGTAAACGCCTTATTTATTTTGTATCAAACGTGACGTGCAAACATGGGGGATTGGCAGGGAATTATATACCGCCCCCCTTTATCTGGGTTCCGGCAGCAGATGTGGCAATTAAAAGAAATGGGGATAAGCTGTACTGCAACGATCATTTTTCGGTACGCTCCATTGCATACAATGGGGACAGGGAGATTAGCGGCCTGATAATCGCCAATGATTCCAATCAGGGGCAGGTGGTATATGAGATGAAAGCAAAGGCAGAAAAGCCAAAGAAAAATTCGGATGCCGGGGAGAAAAACAAGCGGCAAGGCAAAACGGCTGCGTCTAATACCAGCACGTTATCTGACACACAGATGCAGTCCCTTGAAAAAGAATTACAGAGGACAGGCGTTGAAATGGAAGCTGTGAAGGAAAGATACAAAATAGAAAACTCTTCTGCAATATCGGAAGATTTGTATGGGAAGATTATGGCGGCGCTTGCAAAAACAAAATCAAAAGCCGCATGACAAAAGGAGGGATCAGTGATGTCTAATAAAGAATTTACAGAAAAAATAGCGGGAATGGTGAAAAGCAGGCTGGGCAGTGCAGAAATCCATGTCCGAAATGTTACGAAAAACAATGGCATCCATTTAACAGGGCTTGCTATCCAGGAAGAGGGCTGTAACATTTCACCTTGCATTTATTTGGAGGGTTTTTATTCTGAGTATGAAAATGGGGATAAAGATTTGGAAGCCATTGCAGGGGAAATTATAAGCATCCATTGCAGGAACAGGGCAATACATAATTTTGACGTCTCCATGTTTACCGATTACCGCCGTATCTGCCCTATGCTGCGCGGACGGCTGATTAATACGGAACGGAATACAGAACTTTTAAAAGGCGTACCTCATAGGGAAGTTTTTGATTTGTCCCTCGTCTATTATGTGGAGATACCACATCCAGGCAGACAGGATGCGGGAAGTATACTGGTACAGGATGGGCATATGCAGCTATGGGAGGTGAAGGAACAAGAATTATACCATCAGACTATGAAAAACATGGAGGAGACAGACCGGGCATCTATCCTGAATATGGCGGATATTTTTGCGGATATGCCTGGCTTCCTTCCAGGAAACTTGCCAGAAGAAGATGTCCCGATGTATATTCTGACGAACCAGAGGAGATGGAACGGCGCCGTCCAGATGTTAAATAAAAAAGCACTGGAAGATGTGGGAGTTCTATTTGCAGCGGATTATTATATCCTTCCGTCCTCCATTCATGAAACCATTTTAGTCCCGGCGTGGGAACAGACGGGTACAGCGCGGGATTTGGTGCAGATTGTGCAAGAAGTGAACCATACGGAAGTACTGCCAGAAGAGATCCTTTCTTCTCATGTTTACCGATATTGTGTGGATAGTGGGCAGGTGTATATTGCAGCGTGAATCGGAGCAAATAGAAACAGGGTGGATGTCATGTCTTAGTGGAAATGTCAGCAAAAAAAGAGGAGGTGGAGCATGAAAGAGTTATGGCAGGTGATAGACAATGAATTTTCCGTCTATGTCATAGGTATCCTAAACTTAAAGCTAGATAAAATCAGTAGCCTGGTGTCGGAAAATATGGAGACAAGGGTTTATGAAGAAGTAGAGGACGAGTTGACAACCCGTCTGGTGGATGTTTCAAAAGATTTTTTCGTACAGGGGTTCTTACGCGGCGTTGCCGTTGTAAAAAGTGGGGTTGCATGAAGACATAATTTGAAGTAAATTTAGCGTCAAAACCGAATTGCCTGTTGTCTTATTGGTAAAACAGATATCAGGTATTTGAGCCTAACGGGCAGAATGCGAGATTTAGATGAGAATTGTATAGGAAAGGCAGAAGATATGTATTTACTGGAACGGCGTTAAAATATGCCGTTCCAGTAAAGGAAATGGAATAAGACAGTAAGACAGAATAAAATTGTTTTTTATAAAAAGTCCTATTTCAAGGGATATACTATTAAAATTACAAAAATTCCTGAAATATCTGTCTTGCTGTCTTAGGGTATGTCAAAGAAGTCACTGTATTATTTATCATCTGATGTAATATAAATCATATAACAAGTAAGAAATGAGAGAAGCATATCTAACTTAATTTGAGGAGCGGGCGTTAGTTTTTTATACATTTTTTTATAAACTTTTTCAGATTCAGACTGTAACAGGGATAATTCTTATTCTGTAACAGATTTCCCCCACTTGATAAAATCGTCCGAATTATCAATATCTGTAATCAGTTTATACATATCTTTCAGAACTATATTGGGACGGATAGTATCTTTTTTCATATTATCGTTTAATTGCCCAGTTGGGCGGTTTAACAAAGAGTTTGTAACAAAACTTAAGGTGGCTGGTAATGTAGGATCTAAATAATAGCTAAACCAGGTTCGGTTCATTTTTTTGTTTTGTGGCAAAAACAAAAAATTTAGCCAGCCACTCATGTTATTTAAAGTATATAAAGTGAATGCATGATTGTAGTGGCTCCATTTATTATCAGAAGTAAATGTATGTAGGAATTTCCATAATGCCTGAAAATTTTCTCCAAGTGATATGGATGGGGTGTTTTCAACTTTTTCTGCCCTGTCATCATTTTTCTTCTTAAGCCGTTTCTTATATTCTTTGTGTATAGCTTCCTCAATGCGCTCATAGCCACGGGTGTAGTCAAACGGATCGTATGCATCCTTTCTTGCGGTTTCAGTAGTCTGCAAAAGGGAATTATATTTTTTCTCACCTTCACCAAATGAGCTTTCACTATAGTAGGTTGATTTTGTATCAATGAGTGAAAAAAGATAGCAATGCCAGTTGTCTCCGGAAATTCTGTTATAAAATAAAGAAAGGATCTGTTTTGACTGCTGTTCTGATATTTGTTCAGCAAGGATTTGGTGTCCTTTATAATTATAACATATTTTACAAAAATCGTAATAAGAGTCTGCCAGTACAAAAAGGACAACAGGAAAAGCGTCCCTGCATAAAATAGGAAATCTAGAATATAAAACTTTAAATATTTCCCAAGAAAAAGTAGGGAAGTCTGTTTCCAGAGTAAAATTATAATATTTAAGCTAATTTGAGATTAGTAGTTCAAACGCAGCGTAAAAATCATCTTTATATAGTTCTATATCTTTTATCTGATCCGTTCTCTGGATATTTATAGGGACATCGACTTCATCATTTAATGCAAGAGAAAGATACTCTTGATAATAAAAGTCAGCGTAAATGTATTTTATCAATTCTAAGTAAGCCGAGTAAAAGTAATTGTATTTTTCTGATGAAGAAATTTTTTCCCAGTCTTCCTCGTGTAAAGAGTCTAATCTAAACTCCTGTTTATGTAAAATGGGTACTGCTGATTCGGAAAATAAACCCATAGAGTGTTCTTTCAATATTTTTGTGACCATTTTGTCATAGCTCTTTAACTGCTTATAGAAGTCCATGAATTATTACTCCTTTCATTTGTGCCCCCTGAGATTTTATTTTTGCAGGGGGTGCGTATCGTTGTTTTTTTTGACATGGTAAAATGACAATGCTTCAGATCAGTTTATCAAAAAACGTATTTTGGGACAACACAAATTGCAAAAAAAGGAGGATACAAAATGTTTGATTTAGCCATCAGCAACACAAAAAGAGTTACAAACCGGGAGAGTTACGAGGAAAAAAGAAAAAATTTTAATAATTGTCTTAAGAAGGGTTTGGGAAGTTTTTATGGAATTGCAATTCCAGATGGGAAGACAAAATCTGGAATATTCTATGCCCCACACGGCAGATACCAAATGATTGATTATCTTCTTGCATACAGTTCAAACGGTATCAAAGTCATGCAGGGCAGAACTGAGGGGAAGATCTGGACACAAGAAGATATGCAAGAAGCGGCACAGAATGAGGATTTTATGGAAGTGCAGATAAATCTTCAAAAAAAGAATGAAGGAATTTGCAGCGAAAACGAGGAATGGGTTTTGAACCCGGAAAAGGACTCAGATGATTGGATTTACATTCTATTTCAGGTGGTTTCAAATGTTTCATTACAGCAGATAAGCAAGTTCATAATTTATTATGACGCTAGTTGCATTAATTCCAACGGAAAAATCAATTATATTCGATTGGAAAGTGATGGGTATAACCTGCTGAGGAGCGCATTGTCAAGAATGGCAACGGAGGGAGGTTTGGTTTAGTGAGCTTACAGAAAAGGATAAGGTTTAGGCAATCAGGGAAAGAAATGATGTTTCAGAAGAAAGATTATAAAAGAATGGCCTTTGGAAAAAGTCGTCCAATGAGTGTGTTTCCCAGAGTGGATGCCGCAATGGAGGGGGATTTCCCGGAAACAGCCATTTCATTTTTTGAATGTGTCTATGAGGATACTTCGGATATGTTGATGGATTGTGAAGTAAGTGGCGAATTGAGCGGGGTTAATGACATAGATACAATTTTATGGGAGGGTTTTTCTGTCCCGAATGAACATAAAATGCGGGATATGGAAAACGGCATTTCAAAAAATTCGCTTATTTATCTGGAAACCCATGCCAAACACCAAATTGTACTGGCGGAGATTGCTGACTGTATCCAAGGATGTTTGCATCTTAAACGCATTGGTGAGCAGATGTATTATTATTGTAACATTGTGTGGAAAAAGCTTATGGACGGCGAAAACCTGCGGGCGATAACGGATGACATTTTAGATGTGCATGACATGTTGAACCGGAGTCAGTTTGCTGAGATATACAATATTTTGAAGGGGAGGGTACACGGTTTTGAGATATTGGATGTCGAGAGTTTAGAACTTCAGTTTAAGGTGAATTTTAAAAACGGTGTTTATGACTTGCGGGAAGATACAATGCAACCACATTCGCCGGAATATGCTTTCGTTTCGTTTATTCCTTATGACTTTTATGTGGGAGAGCTTGGGAGAGGCTCCGTTTTTGAGGACTATTTGGAATCCATAAGCCTTGGGAACAGTGCTGTCAGGAAAAGGATACTGCAATGGATTGCATACAGTGTCAGTAATTTGCCTAACATCAAAAAGATTGCCTTGCTTCTGGGGGAAAGGGATAGCGGAAAAACTACGTTAGCCTTGTTAATGTCCATTATCGTAGGTCAGGAAAATGTGCAGTCCTTTTCTTTTGATAACATAACACGATTCTCAAAAGACGCAATGTTCGGGAAAAAAGTTGGGCTGTGCACTGACTTAAAAGGTAGCAGGCTTTCAGCGGAATCTATGGAATGGTTAAAAAACCAGACAGGAGGCGATTTTGTACACGCGGATGTGAAACACAACAGGCAGACATATTCTTACATCAGCAAATGCAAATATATCATAGCATCCAATTTCCGACCGGATTTAGGGAACGATGACGCGCTGGAAAACAGGTTTTTGGTCATTCCGTTTCCAAAATCCATCCCAGAGGAACAGAAAAATTACAACTTGCTTCACGATATTAAACAGGAGCTGCAGCATATTTTTTACATCGCATTTGAAGCATTACGGGAATTTCTGGACGATGGGATGCAATTTGCAGATATTGGGGAATGGGAAAATTATACACCAAATTTTTATTCTAATCAACAGGATGATATTGCGAATTTTTTCAGGGAATGCTGTTGCCTTGACAAAAATGGAATTGTAAGCCGTACGGAAATGTACAATGCTTTTTGTGACTATGCGAAGGAACAGGGTTTTCAGGATATGTCTAAGGCAAAGTTTTACCGTGGATTTAGGAAAATTGCCCAGGAAAGCGGTATCAGGGACGATACAAATGCGGGACGGAGATACAAGGGGGTTTCAATAAACCCCATAGAAAAACAAGGATATTTTTCGTAGCCTATGTTTTGTTAGGCATATATTGTTAAAGTGGATAAAATATTCATAATAAAACAAGTCCAGCTAATAAATGTCAATAGCAAAATGAGAAAAATCGAAATTATTTTTAAAGCAAAAAAGGCGCACTTACCC
>QXXL01000313.1 GCA_009911505.1 Lachnospiraceae bacterium
AACACCTTCTTCTGTTATCTAATTTGAGAAATTTATTAACCAAGTAGTTTTGATTGACTACACCATTATTATACTAGCAGCTAAAAGAATTGACACTCTCCCTGCGCCGCTCCAATGAGCAGGAAAGAGATGTCCGTACCTTTATCCGGGAAATCCGGCAGTACGCCGCAGTCCGGGAACTGGACGAGGGTATCTTAAACCGCCTTATCAGCCGGATTCTGGTGGGGGAGGTGAAAAAGGTTGACGGGGAGAAATTTCAGGAAATCAAAATCATTTATAACTTTGTCGGGGAGATACCGGCGGTAACAGAATAATGGCAATGCCCTTCTCTCTTTTTGGGGGAAGGGTTTTCTTTTTGCCTGTACACGAAAAAGAAGCCGGGTTCCTTACTCTCCGGCTTCCGGGATAAACTCTAAATGGTCTAAGGCATAGCGCAGAGCCATACACATCAATTCATTTCGGGAGCGGTCGCTTTTCGCCGCCAGAGCGTCAAATTCTTCCTGCAATTCCCGGTCTATCCGCAGCGTCATGACCACCGACTTATCTTCCCTCTTGTCGGGCTTCTTCTGACGCACCACAAACTTGTCTGCCATGTTACACCTCCGTATTACATTTCTGCAACCATTATAAACGATTCTTCTTGACTTTTATATAACACATGATAAAATACAAATATGTAATACATAATGGTGTTACAAAACAAAAAGGAGGTCATGGAAGTGAAGAACATACTGGAACAGCTTTATAATGGAGAAATCTTCCCGGCGGAACAGTATGCCCCCAAAGGCGAGGAATACCGGAAAATCTATCAGGGGAATTATAACCACTATGACGATTTTATTGAGTTGCTGGCTAAGCTGGAGCCGCCCCTTGATAAGCGGTTCATTGAAATCATGGACGAGCAGCTTGACGTAATCCCGTATGAGTTCTCGGAAATGTTCATTGACGGTTTTAAGCTGGGGGCAAAGATGATGGCGGAGGTTTTTAGGAACGAGTAAAAGGACGGGGACAGGAAAAGGCAGACGCTTTGAAGGGGAGCGGCTGCCTTTTTGGGGTTGGTGACAAGCTGAGATTTATCTATTTTCCATAATCAATTCTCTGCACTTCCATTCTTCACCTAGAATACAATATGTTTCTGTCGTATCAAGAACAGTATCGCTAAAACCGACTGCTTTATAACAATAATAAGCCGGAAGATTATTCTCAAAAACGCCCAATGATGCTTTTTTTGCTCCATATATTTCAAATACAAATTTTAGACCTAGCCGGAGCATAGCTTTTCCATAGCCTTTTCCTCTCTTGTGAGGATTTACAATAACAAATCCAAAACGTAATTCATCCAATGATTCATCAGGGGTTCTTAGTGTAAAAAAGCCAACAATTCCTGTTTCATCAAATGCAGTAAACGGCATTAGAGATTCAACAAAGCAAAATTCCTTTTGTGTTATCGGATAATTACCGAGTATGCCTGCTGTCCATTGATAAAATGCTTTTTCATTTTGACACCACGACAATATTGTATCTACATCCGAAGCTTTATATGGTCTTATTCTAATCATACATTTTTCCTCGCAAATTGAATTTATAGCAATCGGCTAACCAAATTAAATGCTGTGACTGCATAAACAAAAATTGCTACTCCGCCAAAAATAGCAGCATCTCTTTTCGATTTTTTATCATAGCATTCTTTCGCATTTAATGACATAACTAATCCCATAAACACAAACATAATAGGTAATGTTATATCGTAAGGCAGTAATTTCATCAATCCAATAGAACCAAAAACAACTGTCAGAACCGAAAATACTATTTTCCAAATACGCATATATATTTCTCCTTATATTCTGATTTGCTATTGCGTTTAGTTTAGCACATTTATAGAACATCTACAAGATTCCGTGTATGAAAAACCAAAAAGAATGAATTCTTCACTTGACAATGTGGCAAAGAGCTTATGACGCAGGACGAGATCGCGGTCATGGACGGGGGCAAGTGCATTTTACAGGTGCGCGGTGTGCGCCC
>QXXL01000314.1 GCA_009911505.1 Lachnospiraceae bacterium
TTCCGACGCAGACCCGAAAAACGCCTTTGACATGGAAAAGCACATCAAACGCCGCCCTGCCATTGTGAAGCCGGAGGAAGAATTTGACTACTACGAGATTGACGGGGAGGGCTTACAGGAGGACACAAACCATGAGTGAACACCCCGGAACTGACAGGCGGCGGTTCACCCTGCTTGTCAACCCGAAAATCCGGGAGGAACAGCGGCGGGAAG
>QXXL01000315.1 GCA_009911505.1 Lachnospiraceae bacterium
TGAACGGCTCTACGAGAAGAACCGGGCGCATTTACAGGAGGATGCAGACCATGAATAAAGGTATCAGTAAAGAAATGGAGATACGGGAGGTTATGAAGTGGCAGCTACTTATAGCCGGGGCGGTTGACGCTGCTATTAAGGGGACAGAAAGCTATATCCGGCACATGGAGCTGACCCGCCAGCAGGGAGAAAGGAGGGATTGCAGTTAAGAACAGAAAAACCGGGCGTGAGATACGCGCCCCTTGCGCCGTGGAAATGTGGATAACAGGCTATGGGGCTATGGAAAACGCCATTCACAGCACATGGAAAAGCCAGAGTGCGGCTTTCCCACGTCCTGCAAACAGCGTTTCCCACAGCCCCAAAAGAGCAGCCAGTTACCCACATTCCCACAC
>QXXL01000316.1 GCA_009911505.1 Lachnospiraceae bacterium
TAAGGAGCTGATCGGAAATCAAGAACGTAAACACGGGCTACATGGTACGCGCCCCTACCGGGGGACGTACCGCCCAACCCTTTACAACTGAATACCGCCGCGCCGCAGAACTTACGCAGCGCGGGGACACCGCCTTTATCACAGGGCGGTTTTTTTATGCGGCGGCGACCAAACGCTGACCGCCTTTTGTCCGCTTGCCGGACAGCCGCAGACGCGG
>QXXL01000317.1 GCA_009911505.1 Lachnospiraceae bacterium
TTTACATGGCATTTTTTAATTCAGCAGTAGACGTTTTGCAGACCCTTGTTGTAGCACTTGGAGCCGGACTTGGTATTTGGGGCGTTATCAATCTCATGGAGGGTTACGGCAACGACAATCCGGGCGCGAATGCTCATGTACGGTAAAGAAGCAAGCAACCGAAAACAAGAGATAGACCGCCAGCACCACACTATTCCGAACCAAA
>QXXL01000318.1 GCA_009911505.1 Lachnospiraceae bacterium
ACATTATGGAAATGTGCATAACAGGCTATGGAATCATGGATAACTCTATTCACAGCACATGGAAAAGCTAAAGTGCAGCTTTTCCACGTCCTGCAAACAGAGTTACCCACAATTCCATGAGACAGCCAGTTATACACATTCCCACAATGCCGATGACGACGGAATCCCTCTCATTCATTCATACTTGTTTCCAAACTGCAATAATGCTGATGTAATTCATATATTTTTTGCTGCATTAGTTTTATTAGCTCCAATGGTGCTAACACAGTGGCGTTGTTCCCAAATGGCAATATATAATCGGCAACCCATTCTAAAGCTGCATGATTTATTTCCATGTCGATTATCCCGCCGCCCGTTGGAAATGTTGTTAATCCGCTTGCAAGTAAACATTCACTTTCACAGCGTTTAACGCCTATATCCGTTAGTTGGATTTTCATATGGTAATCATTCCTAACATCTGTTTTTTCAAGATATTCTTGAATAGACGTAGGAATAGGGTATTTCCCTTTTGGATAGGGCTTTTCCTCTATGATTTCTTTAATACGGTCAACCCGGAATACTCTGATTTGATTTGCCGTTGTACAATAGGCGGGGCAATACCAAAGTCCATTCATAGCATATAAGCCGATAGGTATAATTGTGCGTGTACTTTCAGAATATGTTGACGAATACCGTATTGTTGCGGCATGACGGTTTATCACAACAAGGAACATTGATTTAAGTAATGGCGAATCGCAATGTCTGTCTGGAATCCAAAATACTACCTTGTTTTGAATCTGCGTAATACTGTTTTGTACATCTAATGGCAGACAATTCAAAAATTTTTTTAGGACGGATATGGTTTCCTGTTCAAACGGCAAGTCACGGTGATATTGCAAGGCTTGACAGGCAAAGAAAATAGCTTTTGCTTCGCTTTCTGAAAAAGCAATAGGCGGCAAAATGCGTTCTTTTAAGATATGATACCCACCCGCCGCCCCAACTTCGGAGTAAAGAGGGAAACCAGCTTGTTCCAATTCTTGCAAGTCACGTAGTATGGTTCTTTTTGATACGGAAAATTCATTTGCCAATTCGCCTACAGTAAAATCTTTTTTTGCATTTATTGTTATCATCATCTCGATAAGCCGTTCTGCTTTTGACATTTTTGAACTCCTTTCCGAATGGTGACAGCCCTTGTCACTATTCTATGATAAACTATCCATGTACCAAATGCAATATAGCATTAAAACGAAACCATGCACGCCCCATGTGGGAGAAAGGGGGAATCATTTATGGCTTGTACAGAAGCATACAAAGAACATATCATGTATACGTTCAACGGCTTTTGCAAGACCGTCATACGCTTTGCGGCTATCAACGCATGGCGTGACAGGAGCAGACGGCGACAAAAAGAAATATCCCTTGAATACCTCACAGAAGAAAAGTTTTACCCTTTAGGCACAACAGACGAATATTTTGAAGCACCCTATGAAGAATACTCCATTACGATGTGTGGTCAGACAGTTATCCTCACCAACGGAAAACTTGCCGCCGCCCTGTTAGCTCTGCCGGAGAAAAACCGGGAAATCATTTTCCTTTACTTTTTCAGGCATTACACACAGCGGGAAATCGCGGAAATGTACGGACGCTGCCGGAGTACGACCGGGTATCAAATCCATAGGACTTTACAACTCCTGCATAAAGAAATGGAGGTGCTTTCACATGGGGAATCCGAATCTTTTGCCTTATGAAACGATTGTCCGGGCGACCAGCGGAGAGCCGGAAGCCGTGGAAGAGGTTTTACGCCATTACAGCAAGCGTATCCGTATGGCAGCCCTTGAAAATGGTCATATAGATACAGACACCGAGGATAGCATAAAACAGCGGCTTATCTCTGCGTTGTTCCGTTTTCGGTTTGACGGACAGGCTACATAATGGGAGGTGAGATTTGTCGGGAAAATAGTCATGCTTACATTCAATAGCACAGAAGAAAAAGCGATTGAAAAAGCCATAGCTGGCCTTGCCCATATAATACCGCTGGAAGCCATGCCGCCGCCACACTTCCCCACACTGATTTTTCCAGGATTGGAAATCAGATTACACCAACGCCGGGTACTGAAAGGCGGGGCAGACATAAATCTCACCCGTTTAGAGTATGGCGCACTCTGTTGCCTTGCCACCAGTCCGGGGAGGGTATTTACAAAGGCGCAAATCTTTGAAACTGTATGGAGCATGGAAAGTGAAAGCTGCCAGTCAAGCGTTGCCAATGTAATTTGCAACTTGCGAAAAAAGATAGAGCCGGACAACCGCAAGCCTACCTACATAAAGACCGTTATAGGTGTGGGCTATAAGTTTGTTTCCAGAGAATGACAGACAGATTGCTATTGCCGGATAAATATAATATAATACCCTCAGTGAATCCCCATAGAATGTAAAGGAGAAAATCGTATGGAAAAATTGATGTATATGATGATGATTGAGAAAAGCAAGACCTATAATAAAATGACAAAACAGGTAGTTATGGAACACGTTGAGAACATAAGAAAGCTGGACGATGAGGGAAAGCTGGAAATCTGCGGTGTCTTTAAAGGCTATCCGGGAATGGCAGGTATGTATATCCTAAAAACAGAGAGCCGTGAAGAAGCAGAAGAAATTTGCAAAGCAGAGCCGCTGGTTATGGGAGGATATGCAACCTACAAATTGGTTGGTTTGCAGATTGCAAACCGGGAAAATAATTACTTGCTGTAATTGCGAAAAGGAACAACACTGGGGCAAATTAAATCCGGCTTATTTGTAAACTGAATAACCGCCGCTACATGGAACGGCACACCAAGACAGGAAATCAAGAAAAGGTTTCCTGTTTTTTTGCGCCCATTTTTGGCATTTTGAAAAATCGCCAGTATTATGCCGTGCAAAGGGGATAGAAAGAAATTTCCTCTCCCATTTGGCAAATCCGCAAGCTGTCCGTGGAGGGCAGGCAAAGAGAAATTTCCGTAAATCTCCGCCTATTCCGGCTTGTGTGGTGTTGTGAATATTCTAACGCTTCGGAGCCACCGTTTTATAGCTTGAGAGCCATTTGATTTTGGTATTCTAATGCTTGAGA
>QXXL01000319.1 GCA_009911505.1 Lachnospiraceae bacterium
TTGAAAAAACTCTCTTTTTACCCGTCATATAATTCGGGTTAATTCCAGTATTATTATCAATTCCATTTACGCTCATGATTCAAATCCTCCATTGTCATCAATTATTTTAACGGCAGCCCCTCAGTCGTTCAGAGCCGCCTCTGCTCTCTCATGATAAGTCCGAGCAGTTTATTGCCTCATATAAACATACCGCCTAACTTCCTCTGTCAAACTTCATGACAAACACCTCCACTCCCTGCTCCCCGGTTCCCCGATCTGCCGGAAAACCGGGGAACGCCTGCCCTGCCTTGTTAGGCTATGGCTTATGGACGATTTACGTCCTATAACTGCTCCAGCCTCTCCAAAAACGCCCTGTAAAATTCCCCCTCTTTGATGCGGGCCTGCTGGACCTCCATGCTCCTGGGCGTATATACCCTTGGATGCTCCAGATCGTACAGTGCCTCTTTCGTTGCCTGGATTGCAGATTCCACCGTGCTTCCAAGGATGTCAAAATTCTCCGTCTCGCCCTTAAGCTGTTTATTAAGCCGCTGCACCATCATCTGTGATATGTGGCTCATCATCCCGTTGCCCCGGATTCCCATGCCATTCGCATTTACTTCCTTCGCCGCATCCATCCACGCATCATTCACTTCCTGCGGAGCGTTGGAACCGACCATCTCAAAGGCTTTTTCATCTTGGCCGGCAGCTCTGCCCTGCGCCGCCTTTTCTTCCACCGTTTCCATGAATCCCACCGTTCCGGGTTCCGCATTTCTTTCCATCTTCCTTGCCGTGTATCCTGTCACCGGGTAGCCCACTGTTCCTATTCCGTTAATACTCATTTTCCCCAATCCTCCATATTCTCTGTTATGTTATAGTGGTTGCTCTCCCGCTCAGAGCCACACCTGCCCCTCCAATCTGCCGAAACACCGGGGATACCGGAGGTGCCTGCATACTGTACTGCATTCACGGTTTATAATTAGCTTTTACTTCTTTTGTAGCGAAAACATACCAATTTCCATCAGTCATTTGAATCTCAATCGTTCCCTCAACAGAACCATACTGGTAGTCATAGCCTTTTCCAAAATTGCTCTGATCATCTTCTGTCGGTACTTCCGAACCAGAACATTCAGAAGTGATTTGTCCATCCATGTCTTCGCAACGGTTATCAAGAGAACTTTTATAACCAGTATCATAATAGACAACACCATTTACCATTACACAAGGGCAAACATCTCCTCCGATTTTATCCATATCCGTATTATCAATAGCGGCATCGGTTACCGCCCCATCTGCATCTGAAACATCACTTTTAGCTGTCTTATCCCCACAACCGACAATATTAAACATACCTACCGCCAACATAAAGACTAACATGATAAATTTTTTCATACTGCCTCTCCATCCCTCCATCATTTTAATATTATGGTTCCTCTCCCGTTCAGAACCGCCCCTCGCCTCCGGGCAGACCGCAGAGGCAAAGCCTTATGCACCTCTGCGGAATAGGGTGTAAGGATTATATCTGTATATCCAGTGTGCTGCCCGAAGATGCCGCTTTTGTACCTGCCGCCAAGTCAGACTGTATCTGCTGATAGGAAACCGCTCCTTTCGCATTCTCCCCATATTCCTTTTTCAGGCGTGCCAGTTCATCATTATAGATGGAAGTGAACACCCTCGCCCTCGCAAATTCCTCCTCCGTGCTGATGGCCTTCCAGTTCCTTGATTCAGGATTATAGGATAATGTCTTGTTCCCATTGTTATCCCAAAACATACAGGCCGCATTCATCTTTCCGCCCATTTTCCTCATGCTTGATTCATAGATGGCTTTCCTGTCCGGGGAAACCGTCTCCCCATGCTGCATACACAGCTTTCTGTATGCGGCATCATCCCGCTTCCCGGTGGCAAATTCCTTCTGCGCCAGCTCCTTGATTGCCGCCTCAAATTCCTCCTCCGACATGGCAGGCTTATCCCGCTTCGTCATGATGTTATCCCAATTCGGCTTTGTGAAATTGATGTCAACAGGCTTGAACCGCAGTGCAAAATTCCCATAATCGCACTGTGCCAGCGGATCACTGGAATTTTTCTTATTGCCAAGCATCTGCTGTACCATGTTGGCATACTGTGAATAGTTATCCCTTGTTATCTGCATATCGCATACCTCCGTTTTTATAATTTTTCTTTTTCTGAAAATATCCCGTTTCATAAAATCCATCGGCAGATGCGCCCGCATTTCAAACCGCGATTGCACCAAGTGACTCTTTTAATTTTATACTGCTTATCTTACCTGCGGCCCCTCTGTCATTCAGAGCCGCCCATGCCCCCTTTCGGTAAGTCCGGGCATATCCTGTTTTACTTCAAATTTTGTAACATTAGTACAGCTATCAGGTATTTCCCAACACATTACTGCTGTATGCACCAATCGCATTTTCATAAGCCATTGCCGTTGCCGACACCTGTGACTGACTGATGAAATGATAGTTTACAGTCGTATCGAAACCACTTTTTTTCAAGGCATCTTCCATAAGCTGTTTGTGATATTGCAGCTCTGTCTGTTCTCTGCGCTTCTCTGCCGCTTCCTCGGCAAGTTCCTGATACCGCTCCCGTCTTGCCCGTTTTTCCGCCTGTTCTGCTCTCACCTTTGCTTCAATCTTCGCCCGCACTTCTGGTTTCAGGTCTCCGGTAAGATATTTATACACCACGCCCTTCTCATCAATACCCACTGCATAAGAAGATACCTCGAACCCATTCATTGACGCTATTGCCTGATGTTTGGGAAAATCAGCAAGCGCTTTTTGAATTTTCTGTTCATAATAGGCTGCCTTCTCCGGGTCGTTTGCCATCTTTTCTAAAATATTGGGGGCAATCGCAACATTATTATACCCCGCTATGCTTGCGCCGAAGTTGTCAATACTCCTTTGGTCGTTACCGATATTTTTCACCATCACGTTTGCACCATACCGCTGTTTCAGATATTCCACATACTGCTCTTCCCTTGATGCGGAACTATTTTCTGCGGTCTGCTTTACGGTGTCCGCAAAACTGGTTTTCCCTGTGGCATTATTTTTCTGCGCCTTATTCGCATACTGGTATACCGCCAACATATCATTTACACCTAAAATACTCATAATAATTCTTCTCCTTTCTGCTGATTAACTTTTTACCATGACCGACAATGTGAATCTATTGCCTTTTACAATACAATCCATATCGCCGCCATATTTTACTGCACATTTTCTGATATTCTTTAGCCCTATTCCATGCACCTCCTTATCCTCTTTTGTTGATATGGGAAGGCCGCTGTCCTTATGGAACAGCACCGCACCATCAAAACTGTTTTCAATCTCTATAAAATACATATTCTTTGCCCGGAAAGACCGGATTGTGATATAGGCTTCTGCATCCGGCTGTTTCTCCCTCATTCTCATGCAGGCTTCAATCGCATTGTCCAGCCCGTTGTTCAAAATAATCCCCATATCATAAGCCTTTATCGTAACGGCATCTGAAAGCATGAAACCCCTTGCATCCAGCTTAA
Source organism: Lachnospiraceae bacterium (assembly GCA_009911505.1). Classification (GTDB taxonomy): domain Bacteria; phylum Bacillota; class Clostridia; order Lachnospirales; family Lachnospiraceae; genus Roseburia_B. Next base: position 3,509 of record QXXL01000319.1, read on the forward strand.
TTCCTTTTACCTTTTTTGCCGCATAACGGAACTTGCTGCCCACCACCGCATCACTGACTGCATTGCCCGTATGCACCCTGCTGTCAAGCTGTTCCACTGACTGGTACATACCCTCAAAATACTGCCGGATTTCCTCATCTTCCCCGCTGTACTTTTTCCGTATAAGGTTCTGCAGGACTGCCATATGGTTCTTCATATCGTGCTTGACCGAGCGGATTCCGTCATATAGATGTTCCATCTCCACCATAGAACTCTGCATCTGCGTGATCTGGTTCTCCAACACGATTTTTTCCACCCTCTCCTCCTGCAAAACCGCCATGTCCTGATAGGTGCGGAAACTGAACATGATAGCTCCAAGCAGCACAAGTGCTATCATAGGAATGATAAAGTATAGTACCGGATACCTTTCATACAACAGAACCGGGACGCCATCCGTAACTGTGATCGTCAGTAGGCTCACAAACACTGAAACCAACACACCGGCCACGGCAGGGAGCAGATAGAAAACCACTTCCTTCCCCATCTTTCCTTTCTCCCTGCAATGATAGCTTCCCACAACCTTCCTTATGGAAGCAAAAAGCAGGATACCTTCTATGGTTTCCACAAGTGCCACCGACAGGCAGGCTAAAACTCCTGCCGCTGCAGGCAGATATCCTGCCACTGCCATGCGGTCACCCGCTTCATATACCAGAATGTCAATCAGGCTGCCTCCGATATAAAGGAAACTATAGCCCGCCCAAAATGCCAGTTCACGCAGGGAGATAAACTGGATGACAAGGAAGATTTTCAGCAGGATATTCCCTTCATACCAGACCACACAAAAAACAAATAGTACAGCCGTGGTAAAAAGCAGCCCCAGAACCAGTGCCGCACTGTCTTTTTTACGGAATAACTGCCCGCCAACAATCTTTATCACAATCCATGCGATACCGGCTGCCCAATGTGCATTCCTGACCCTGCGCAGTTTGGGTTCTGCAAACCTGCCAAAAAAGAATTGGATACAGTACCCCTCAAACAAATACAGCGGAATGCTGAGCATTCTCATGATATATTCAGCCATCAGCATTCACCCCATTCCTCAGATACCGCATATAGGCTTTTACAAACTCCCCGTATTTCTCTTTTGCCAGATAGACATACCCTCCGTTATTCAGGGTAATGCTCCCGCTGCCATATTCCGCAACATATGCCATGTTCACCAGATATCCCCTGTGACAGCGGTAGAAACTTTCCCCAAGCTGCCCTTCCATTTCATTCATGGACGCATATGCCTCTATAGTCTCCCCCGTGGTGTGTATCTCCACTTTCTTCCCCCTGCTCTCGATATAGAGGATGCTGTCCTTTTCCAGTGAAAAGCTCCTGTTCCTCGTCTTTATGAACACCGTTTCCCGCCGTTTGCTTTTCCGCTTTTCCAGCTCCCGTCCTGCCCTGCGGAATACCTCCCGGAACTTTTCTTCCTCAATGGGCTTTAGCAGATAGTGGAACGCCGCCACGTCAAACGCCTCGAAAACATATTCCCGGATGCCTGTTATGAAGATCAGTATGGTATCTTCATCCCTCTGCCTGAGCCTTTTCGCCGTTTCAATCCCGTCCGTCCCCTCCATCTGTATGTCAAGGAACACAATGTCAAACTGCTTCCCGGCGACAAGCAGCGCATCCCCCGTCGCGTATAATCCGGCGCATACGTCCGGCATTTCTTTTTCTGACAGTTCCTTTATCTGTTCACGGATGACCTTCTCATCATCACATATGGCTATGTTCAATCCCATCACCTGCAATTCATTTCCCATGGGCATAGCTTCCCCACGGGCAGTTTTTTCTACTTTTTATATCGGCAGAATTTTGGCGCAGTCAGCCGCGAGGGAACGAAACCCTATTTGAAAGGGAACGAAATCTTTTTCTTTTCCATAAAAAGATCAAAATCAGCCCTAAAGTTTTTCGCCATTCGTCCGATATAGGGGAAACGTAAACCGCCGTGTAAGCATATTACCTCTTATTTCCCCGCTTTCCAAGCAATTTCCCTTATCAGGCCGCCCGCCCGGCCTGCAGAAACGGCAGACCGCCGCATATGGCGGATGATGGCCATAGTGCGGCGGTTTGTCTTTTGTAGCATTCATAAATACCTATTTTCACATTCGCTGCTGATTATGTGCTGAGTTTCCCGCATATGGGAACAACGGGTCTGCCAGCCGGAAACTGAAACTCTCCCTGTCTACTATCCCCACTACTTTTTCACTGTCATACAGTTCAAGCAGGAATCCGGTCATCTGCCTGCTTGTGTGATATGTTCCGAAGGATTTATCATAGTCGTATTCACTGACATTGTTTGCCACCATTCCGAACTCCGTCTTTGTCGCCGCAGGCGCCAGCACCTTTGCTTTCATTTTCGCCCCTGCCTCTTTCAGTTCCCATGCCAGCCCCTCCGTGAAAGCGCTGACATAAAACTTCGCCGCACAGTATGTCACAGCCGTAGGCACAATGGTATACCCACCAGCCGAAGATACATTGATAAGCTGTGTCCCCTCTACATCCTTATAGTCACGGACAAACAGGGAGGATAATATTGTCAGCGCCTCAATATTCAAGTGCAGCATTGTTCCGATTTTTCCCAAGTCCTGATCTGCCACGCTTCCATAATTTCCAAAACCCGCATTATTCACCCACGTCTCTATCCCATAATCTTTCAGCCCCTCATAAAACTGGTACGCATTTTCCAGAATGAATAAATCCGTACTTCGGATGATAACATCCAAGTCCGGGTGTTCCTCCAGTATCTCCTTTTTCAGCATCTCCAGGTTATCCCTGCGCCTTGCTGCTATGACCAGATTTTTTCCCCGCCCTGCAAATGCCTTTGCCGTCTCATAGCCAATGCCGGAGCTTGCCCCGGTGATGACTGTATATTTACCCTTTTCCTGAACCATTTGATAATCCTCCTATCTCAAAATTTGAAATTTGTCAATACATCTCCCGATATATTTTTAAATTTTTATATCATCATCCAT
>QXXL01000320.1 GCA_009911505.1 Lachnospiraceae bacterium
ATTCAGCCGTAAAGGGAACCCCTATGACAATGCCTGCATAGAATCCTTTCATTCCGTATTGAAAAAGGAAGAGGTCTATCTTCACGCATATCAGGATTCCAGAGAAGCCCGAAGGGCAATTTTTGAATACATAGAGGGCTGGTATAACCGAAAAAGGATTCACAGTGCCATCGGCTATATGACACCCCAGCAAAAGGAGGATGAGGAATTAAA
>QXXL01000321.1 GCA_009911505.1 Lachnospiraceae bacterium
AGCTATATCTTATGGCGAAAGGCACTCCTTTATTGGAAAAGGGGTACAAGGGTGCATTTGAGAGCCTGCCGGAAGAAAAACAATCGATACTTATCGGGCGAAAAGCTGATTTCGCAGAGAGAGCAGGGATAGACCTGTAAAAGAATGCTTTTATAAAAGAAATGGATAAAGAGATGGATTCCGTATGCGCAGGCATTGTGGAAATGTCGTATAACTGGCTGCGTTCATGGAACTGTGGAAACCCTGTTTGCAGGATGTGGGAAAGCTGTATTTGCTTTTCCACAGGCTGTGAATGGGGTTTTCCATAGTTCCATAGCCAGTTATGCACATTTCCATGATGCAGATCTGAAAAATTTAATGAAGTTTTGATCATTTGAGCGGAATGGAGCGTTATTATATATATACGAACCTTTCAAAGAAAGGAGTTGATAATGTGTGAATATGGAAGAAATATATTCTGATGATGCGTTGGTAGAGCAGATAAGGCTCGGAGACGAAAAAGCGGCTGAGGAATTGATAAGACGTTATTATACATCTGTTTTACGTTATTGTAAAAGACAATGCTTCAATCTGGAGAAAGCGGAAGATTTAACGCAGGAAACTTTTTTGAAACTGTTTAAAAATTTGTCGGGATATAAAGAAAAAGGGAAATTTAAGGCATATTTATATACAATAGCAAATCATTTATGCATTGATGAAAGCCGGAAAATGAAAGAATGTTCCTTAGAAAATGAGGGAGAAATCAGAGATGAATGTGATGGGCTGCGCCGGATAGAGGATAAGTCAGAGGTAGGTTATCTATTAAATGTTTTATCGCCAGAGCAAAGAGAAGCTGTTATTTTACGGTTTGGAGAGGAACTTTCATTTTGGGAGATTGCAAAAGTAATGGGATGCAACATGAGAACGGCACAGAGCAGGGTTAGAAATGCATTGAAAATAATGAGGAAGGAGCAGAAAAATGAACGATAAAGAATTGAAACAGTGTTTGCAGCAGGAAACAGAACGTGATAAATTGCATAACAAAGAAGATATAAAGAAACTTGGTAATGCCAAACTGGAAGAAACTGTTAGACTATGTGTTGAAATTATGAGAGAACAGGAATTAACGAAAAAGTTGCAGGAAGAACCACGGATAGGGTTTGCCCGGTATTTGTCGGATATTTTTCGGTTTGAAGGAGTACCAATATTTGGTTTGCAAGCCATTACGTTATTCATTATGTGTATGGTAATTTACACAGTGGCAGGAAATCCAAGTTATATTCCTGCATTTATGCCGCTGTTTGTATTGGCTATCTTGCCGGCTATGTTCAAATGTCAATATTATGGAATGAGTGAACTGGAAGCCGTTACAAGGGCTTCCAGTTCTCAGATTGTATTGGCAAAGCTGATTTTAGCCGGAGCTGCGAATCTTGTATGCATGACATATTTTATTTTTTTTGAGGCATATCTTCAAAACTCATTTAGGGAAATTGGAAAGATTATTTTATACTGCATGGTGCCCTATTTAGTGTGTATGGTCAGTATGCTGCGTTTGATTCGATTGCGCAGAAAAGAAAATATGCAGATATGTACGGTTATAATACTTAGTTCCTGCGTTTGTTGGGGATTGTTGGCAAGAACTGTGCCGTGGCTATATGATACATCTGCTTTTGGTATATGGATCGTTGCATTTTTATTTTTTGCAGTGTTTTTCATAAAAGAAATTCATTTTATTATAACTATCAGAAAGGAAGGGAAAATGTATGGAATTATCACTTGACAGATTGACAAAGCATTATGGCAGCAAAATAGCCGTTGACCAGGTCAGTGCAACCTTAGAACCGGGGGTATATGGTCTTTTGGGAGCGAATGGTGCAGGAAAGACAACACTGATGCGAATGATGTGTGCTATTTTGGAATCGACTTCTGGGGAGGTGCTTTTAGATGGGAAAGATGTGATTTCTATGGGAGAAGATTATAGAAATGTATTAGGCTATCTTCCACAGGATTTTGGATACTATCCTAATTATACTGCTCTGGAATTTTTGATGTATGTTTCTGCCCTTAAGGGAATACCAAAGAAAATTGCTAAAAAGCGGGCGAGACAATTATTGGAGGAAGTAGGACTAAGTCATGTGGCTGATAAGAAAGTAAAGACTTTTTCAGGCGGCATGAAACAGAGAGTCGGAATTGCACAGGCGTTACTGAACAATCCGGACATTTTGATATTAGATGAGCCAACAGCCGGATTAGACCCAAAAGAAAGAGTGCGGTTTCGTAATCTGCTATCTGACTATGCCGGGGATAAAATTGTTATTTTGTCAACACATATCGTTTCTGATATTGAAGCAATAGCGGATGAAGTTCTGCTTATGAAGCAAGGGAAAATCGTATTACATGGTACTGTACCAGAACTGGTTCAGAAGGCAGATGGAAAAGTATGGGAACTGGAAGTATCTTCAGCAGAAGCAAAAAAATGGCAGACAAAATCAACAGTTGCAAATTTAAGGCATGAGGGAAAACAGGTGGTACTTCGTATTATTTCAGACGACAAGCCGAGTGAAGAAGCTGTTTTGTGCGAAGCCACATTAGAAGATTTATATTTATATTATTTTCCAACAGAGGAAGGAGTGCATCAATAATGGAATTATTTTTGTTAGAGCATAAAAAGCTATGGCGTAAAACGAGTACCAAAATAAGCGTGTTTCTATGTTTTCTATATCTTGTAGTTTTTGGAAGCATACTTTCGTTTCAGTGGTTCAGTTTTGGAAGTTCTGATGACTATACAAGTGCTTTTGGAAATAACTTTGATGGGTATGACATGATAAGGAAACGTCAGGAATATTCCCTTATGTTTGGCGGGGAACTGACGGATCAGAGCCTGCAGAAGATGGTTGGTGATTATCAGGATATTGGAGCTGCCGGTGTTGACAGGGAATTGGAAAAGACGGATATGCATATCATTAATAGCTGGTTAGGAACCTTATATCCGGAACTTTTGGACACAGGGAGCTATAAGACAATGATGAACTATGTGGAACTGGAAAAATTAACAGGATTTTATGAAAGAAGGCAAAATATCATTGAAGACTTCCTGGAAAACAATGGTCAAAACAGGGATGAAAAAGAATATCTTTTGCAGATAAATGCAAAGGTAAAAGAGCCGTTTCGATACGAATGGACAGAAGGCTGGTCAAATCTTCTTGGAAGTATAGTTCCAGATATGGGTGTTGTAATGGCACTGTTCCTTGCGATTGTTTTGTCATCATTATTTGCGGGAGAATGGTACAATAATACAAGTTCACTGCTCTTAACGACAAAAAATGGATGGAAAAAAATTGCTTTTGCAAAAATAGGTGTAGGTTTGTCCTTTACGGCAGAATTTTTTGCAATTCTAACCGCAGGAAACCTTGTGTCACAGATTTTCTTTTTGGGCACTGCCGGATGGGATATGCCGATCCAGACAATCAAACTGATTGCCATTGCACCTATGAATATGCTACAGGCAGAAATTTATGAATATGCATTTGTTTTTTTAGGGATAATCGGATTTGCGGGAGTGGTCATGTTTATATCAGCCAAAACGAGGAGTAATGTATTGGCTTTATTGTTCAGTCTGGCAGTTGTATATGGACCGATGATGATTGCTGAGTATCTGCCGTATGGGGTGCAGAAGGCATTGGACTTAATTCCCTTAGTGGGAAGTGGAGCTGATATTTTCCGTACAAATACATTTTGCGTTTTTGGTAAATATGTGTGGTCACCATATTTGCTGATTGCTGTTCCAGTTTTGGTCGGTGTTTTATGCCTGCCGTTTGCGGTTAAAAGTTGGTCAAGACGGTTGAGTGTTTGATAGAAAATGGTCAAAAAGAGAAATTCAAGAAAAAATACCAGAAGAAAATGCTGGAAAGTGATTCCAATTCTGTTTTTGATATATTTTTCAGTTGGCGTAATACAAAACAGGGATTCTATACTTCCCTTTCTCTTAGAGCGCATTGGGGTGAACGATGATTCACATAGCATTCCTGTTTCAGAAGAATGGAATTTAATTGTGGTAAATCGTTGGAATGAGATACCGGAGGATTTTTCCATATCATTAACAGAGTTGTCAAACGGTCAAAGTGTAGACAGCAGGATTTATCCATATTTGCAGGAAATGTTTGATGCAGCAAGAGAAGATAACATATATCCTATCGTTCGGGAAGGGTATCGGACAACAGAAGAACAAGGAGAAATATTCAATGAAAAAGTACAAGCTTATATAAATGAGGGATATTCCAAAGCAAGAGCTGAAAATACAGCAAAAGAGTGGGCTGCGGTTCCGGGAACAAGTGAACATCAACTTGGTATAGCGGTTGATATCAATGCTGACAAAACTCAATCTACGAATGATGAAGTATATGTATGGCTTGCTGAAAATGCACATCGTTATGGATTCATACTCCGTTATCCGCAAGGTAAGGAACAAATTACGGGGACAAACTATGAGCCGTGGCATTATAGGTATGTTGGTGTGGAAAATGCAAAGATAATTTATGAACAGCAAATTTGTTTGGAAGAATATATTGAAAGAACAGAATAGCAAAAAAATAAAAAGTATAAATTATCTAAATATTAGGCAATTGCGAAACAAGTTCGCAATCCTGATTGAAAATGCAGGATTCTTAAGTTGAAAAGTGGGTGTTTTAAAATTAGGGTATGAAAAAAGAACCTCCCGATAAAACGCGAAGAAAAAGATGTTATGAAAAGCAGAGGTCAAGCAATCAGCGGCTTAAGACTTCGGATATATTGATGCTGATGGATTTTATCAGCAATCATTACCGTAACAAGCTGTGTAATGCCAGCAAGCAGTAAGTCCGCATGAAGAGTTTTTTCGTTCTGTGTTTTACGGTTGGCAATACAAAAACTATCCTTGAAATGGTTAATTGATTTTTCAACACTTACACGGAGTTTATAGGTTTCTTCCCATTCTTTTGAGCCACGTCCAGCACCCGGGTAAGCACGGAGATTCTTTTCTGGATAGACATAAATCATTCGACCACAGGACGATGTGGTACATGGATTGTCACAGTGGCAGACACGACGTTTGGATTTATCCACAGGGTTATATTCCCATTTCATCTTCGGGCATACAAATTTCATGGTAGGAAGTTTACTTCGCAAATGAGATTTGCTTCCTTCCCGCTTCATTGGGAGTGAAGGATCGTGAGGGCAACAGGGAATGCCGTTCTCGTTGAATGTGCAGCCGTTTTCTTCCATGGGGAGCTTTCCTCTAAGAGGGATGAACGCCTTATGAAATCCAATTTCTCCAAAAAGAGATTTGTAGATTTCAATCGTATCAAAGGCTGCATCGCCCAGAAAAGTCTTTGGCTCAATAAGCGGATGTTTCTGGAAGAAATCAATCAAAACAGGAAGTAATGCTTTCGAGTCGGCGAGCGACTTATCCTCGTCCGGAGAATCCGATTTTTTCTCCACAACGATATCAGGATGAGCATGCAGGAAGTCTTTGTTATAGAAAGTGATGTCACGAACGATGCCAAGTCCATTTGTAATAATGCCAAACTTATAGGCGTAACAGAAATGCCCATTGATGTACATTTGCCGGATAGCCTGATTAGAGGCAGCATGGGAAGGCATGGAACCATAAGCAGCCTTATAAGGGTCGTAAGAATCATCAAGGTTATGAGATTTTTTAAAGGCTTTCAGCTGTTTGATCATACGGTTAGCGTATTTAGGATTATTTTCAGTGACCCAGGCCTCTATACCGGAGGTGTCGAAGATGATCATGGATGCAAGAGCAGAATCAAGCTTTTGGCATATCGGTTCGGTCAGATCAACCATGTGATCGAACATAGATTGTAAGTCCGAAAGAAAATCCTGTTTGAAACGAGTGGATTTTGAGGCATCTGGAACCACATCAAATCCACAGAAATCACGCAATTCCTGAGAGTACTTGAGAAAGACAATCGGAAGCATATCAGTCGGAATTGAGAAGATACGCTGGATCAGAAGGGCTTTCAGCATAGGATAAAGCTGATGTTTACGAGGTCTTCCGGTACGGGCGTGAAAATGAGAAACAAAAGAAACAGGAACAATTTCATCAAGGTTAATGGCATCATCAAGAAGTGATAGAAACTGATATTTATCATTGTCGAATTTATTTTGACAATCTTCAAAAACTTCTGCCAAAGTGAGCTGCTTATATGTTATCATATGAGTATATCTCCTTTAAGGTGGATGGTTGATTAGTTTCTAGACAATTCTATTTTACCATAAACCTTGAGGAGATATTTTATTTTGGCAACAAAAAAATGCTGTATTTATGCGGCTTTTGGCGTTTCGCAAACGCCTAATCTAAATATGGTGCAAAGGAGATGTGATGTGGTATAAAAAAAGTTGACAGCCCATTCTCAAGGATTTGAGATATAATCAAGAGAATAAGGAGTGAACAAA
>QXXL01000322.1 GCA_009911505.1 Lachnospiraceae bacterium
TCAGACTTTTCATCTCACATAACTTGAGATTACAACAATTTGATTTTAGAAATTACAATTTTTTATGTTTCAATTACTACTCACTATCATGCTTGAATCAACTTCCCTTTCTTTAGCCGAAAAATGGTGTCTGCCTGTTTTGCAAGGTCATTCGAGTGGGTAACCATAATCACACACTTATTCATTTCATGGGCGCATTCTTTCAAGACGGAGATAATTTCTGCCGCCGTATCTTCATCTAAATTTCCAGTCGG
>QXXL01000323.1 GCA_009911505.1 Lachnospiraceae bacterium
TCCTCGGTCAGCCCGACACGCCCTAAAATTGGCTGCGGTGGGAGCTTTGCTGTCAAAGCAACATTTTCTTTTGGCGTTAGATAATCAATCAGATTGTAGCTCTGGAAGATAAATGCCACATTATTTTTTCTGTGATTGGCAAGCCCTAACTTTTCAATATCCTGTCCATCGTATAAAATCTGTCCATCTATGGGGCTGTCCAGACCTCCCAACAGTGACAGAAGCGTGGTCTTTCCACATCCCGACTGTCCGAGGATAGCGTACATCTTCCCCTCCTCCAATGCCATGTTGATACCGTTTAATACATTCCGCTTATTGTCATAGGAATAACGGATGTTGTTCATTTCCAAAACGCTCATTGTAAAATCCTCCTAATCCATTTGTGATAAAATCTTTCTTGGTTTCATCTGTATGACAGTGATAGATGCAACTGAAACAGAAACAGCAATAAGCAATGCCCCAAAGATGTAGATGTAGAGCAAATCACTTGGTCTGACATTTACCCGAACACTGTCCACCGTTTCCAATTCAGAGGTATCATAGGGGATATATTGCCCTGTTATGTCAAGATACTCTGAACCGTCGTCTGGAACTTCTATTTCTGGTGCCTCCTGCGATTCGGCTACCCGATGGAAAATCAAATCACTGATTCCCTGCGAAACAAAACTGCTTGCAACATAAGACAATCCAAATGCCAGAACTGCTATCATAAGGATTTCTATAATATACTGAAAGACAATCCTGCCTTTCGTTATCCCGACAGCAAGCAATATGCCCATTTCATGCCGCCGCTGCTTTATCCACATAGACAAAATCAATGTTAAAATACTTGCGCTTACCAAAACGCATCCTACAATCAGCCACATAATCAGTTTCTGCATTGCTGTCAAAGACGAAGCGACCGCTTCATAAGCGGAATTATCTACTGTGAGCTTAAAGCAGTCCCAGTCCAAATCAAGAGCTTGTATCTGTTTTGCGATGCCGTCAATTTCTCTGGGGTCGTCTACATAAAAATCCACGCCATTGTCATACTGGATTTCATCTCTCTGCATAATTTCACGCATTGCCTTATGGTCGATAACCAGACGGTTACGCTTGTCCGTTGATGTAGTATGAAAAGATTCAGAGTCCCCCATATACTCATAAATGCCGATGATTTTCAGCGGTACATCGGGATAATCTCCGCTGTCATAACAGCACTGTACGGTAATGGTATCGCCAAGCTTTAACTTATTGTTCTCTGCAACTGCCGTACTGATTAAAACAACATGGTCGTCATTCTCTTTTATGTGCCGCCCCTCCACTAACCGAAACGCCTTGCGGGTAAAAAAGTTAAAATACTCTGAATTTGTCACGGATGGAAGCCTGCTGTAATCGCTTCCCTCCCCAAAGCTGAAGCCCGATATAAACTCAAAATCCTTTGCAAAGACACTGCCATCTCCCAAGCCATTGTATAACTTGATTCCATCTACTGACAGTATCTTTTGAATATCCTTGTCCGTGATGGGCGTCCCCGTATAACCGACCATCGTTCCTCCCGCCGCCTGCTGATACTGCCAGTTCGCACGGTTGTTTTCATCCAATTCAAGGCGGATGCTCCCGCCTATGGATTGCCGCAAGCTGGAAGCGGAATTGTCTGCCGCCTTATAGATAGACAGTCCAGTTAAGGTAAATGTGGACATTGCCAGCAGCAAAAGAAATAAAATAACCGTTTTTACTTTTTTCCGTACCGTATATAAAAATGCTCTTTTCCATGTACTCATAATTTTTATCCTCCTGTCAGCTCATTTTTGATAAAATATCTTTTGGCTTCATACGGGCAACTGGCAGGGATGCCATAATTACCGTGAATATGATAACGAATGTTTCCATCAGAAATTGCAACAATATGTTTTGCAGAGAAAGCGGCATATGGATGATTGTTTCCATACCTTTTAAGGCATCCTCTGCCTGCCCTGTGACAAAAACACCTAACGGAAGAGATACCAGAAACACCAATACCGCCACTATTAAGATTTCATAAATGAACTGCATTGTAATCTGTGAAACAGATGTGCCTATGGAAAGCAATATCCCCGCTTCATGTATTCTGTTCCTTATCCGCATGGCAAGCACAAGGAAAATTACAATGATACCGATAAGCATAACCGCTAAAAGCATGATTCCCGTAAGCTGCTCCAATGTTTGGATTTGGTACGCAACTGACTGGTATTCCGATTCATTGATTCGGATAAAATAGTCCTCCCACGGAATAGATGCAATCTGTTTTACCTGCTTGACAATGTGCGTCAATTCCTCTGGGTCGGTCACAAAAAAAGCCACGTTTCCAAAATATGCAGATGTTTTTTGGTTAGACAGCTTCCAGAAAATATCATACGTTGTAAAAATGGTGTCATTGTCATATTCCATTTTGCTGTCACTGATATAGATTCCTGCGACGAAAACTTTTGCCTGTTCCCCGCTGCCATCAGAAGCAGATTTCAATATCAACTCACTGCCAATCCCTAAATTATTTTCTTCTGCCAGTTTAGCACTGATAACAGCCGCATCCGTATCCTCTGCCGTAATATGCCTTCCCTCCGTCAGTTCCAGTATTCCGCTTACAAAATCTGCCTGATAAGCGGTTTCCGTATTAGCAGAAAGATTACCGCTTTCCATTCCAGAGAGAAACTCCATTCCCTCCGCAGAAATGGAAAGATTTTGTTCGGCATTGTACGCCTTTATCCCACCAACGCCTAAAATCTGTTTCACTGTTTCATACGGGATAGGGATTTTATCAGCGGTATATCCCGTTTCGCTCCCGTCAAATTCCAGATGATTAATACTGCCACTCATCGTAAAGGACGCCCCTATCGTTTCCCGTAAAGCTCTGGCTGCTTTTTCTGTTCCGCTTCGGATGGAAATGCCGACCATAACGGAAACGGTCAGCAAAAGCAATAGCAAAAAAAGCGTCAGACTTTTTCCTTTCTTCCGTACATCATAAAGAAATGTCCGTTTCAAGCTGCTCAAAAAATTTTCCTCCTTTCGTTTGTTTCGCTTAAATTTTATACCTCTGGTGTGAGTGGGGTATCAGTCTAATGTGAATGGCGTGTGAAATCACAAAAAAACTGCCTGTTTTCGATACAGACAGTTTTTTCCAACTATTTAAAATCAATTGTGAAACGCATCCCGCTATTATCCTCTAAAGCGGTAAACATATAAGGGATTTGCAGCGTTTTCAATACTGTGTCTACAATGTATAACCCTAAACCATTCCCCTTTGTTTCCTTATTTCTGCCGAACGGCATCATGGTATCCCCGCAGGGGATTCCCTTACCTCCATATTCAAATCGGTAAAATGGTTCAAATATATGTTTTTGGCATTCCTGCGGAATTGGGACACATTCATTTTCCAGAACCAATTTCTGTTCTTCTATATAAATTTTTATAGTACCTCCTTTGGGCGTATAAGAAACCGCATTTGACAGTAAATTGGAAATTACTTTCCTTATCATTGATATAGGGTAATGGACAGAGAACTTTTCTGAAACATCCATTTCTATGCGAATACCCTTTGATTTTGCAATCATCTGATACGGCTCCGACATCTGCTCTATCAGTTCTGATATATCAATTTCAGTATCTTTTTCCTTATCATTCGTTGCAGATTTTGAAGCGTCTAAAATTTCCTTAATCATCACTGCAAGTTGTTCTGTGAGCATTTTGCATTTTGGCAGATAAATCGTATGGTCTTTGTATTTCCCTACGTTTAAAATCATATTTTCCAACATGGCATTGATAGCCGTAATAGGCGTTTTTAACTCATGTGATGCAGAGCGCAATAAATTTGTTTTCTGCACTTCCATTTCTTCTACCTTATAAATTTCCTGCTCTAAGTTATGGATTGTTTTTAGCAGATTATCGTAAAGTGCATTTACATTGTCTGCTAATGTTTCAATTTCATCGTGTGTATGGACTTCGCAGGAAATCCCATGCGTTAATCCCTGCATTTGTTTTGTTACATTAGTAATCTGCTTGATAGGCTTTGTGAGCATATGGGAATATAGCAATGCAGACAATAGTGAGATAAGCGTACAGGCAAATGCTGTAACAGGCAGGATAACTATGATGGTACTGACTGCATCTTCAATCTGCTGCCTTGATATGACTGCCCTCACATATCCTTTCTGGTTCGGAAATATCTGTTCTGCATATAAAAAATTTTTATCTCCTTTGGGATTCCGAGATAAGGATATTTTTATCTTTCCATCCGATTCTTCCGCAATGATGCTTACATCCTCTTTATCTCCACTTGGATTTTCGGTGTCCTCTGAACACTTCAAATATCCGTCATCCCCCACGTTCAGCAGTTTCATTTCATATGCGTATCCGTCGTATTTTACCAGAATATCCGCATACCATTTCCCCGCAAAGTCGGTTACTAAAGCGAGCCTTCCTGCATCTTCTGTATCTGCAATTTCCCTGCATAATTTCTCAATATCGGCTTCCAACGCATTACGCTGTCGGTAATTGTAAACAGTAGGAAGCAGGATATAGACCAGCAAATGGGACACTGCCACAATAACTATCATCAGGCTAAATGTATATAAAAAAGTCTTTGGAAATAATTTCAGTTTCTTCATACACCCACCTCTATCTTATAGCCAATCCCCTTTACGGTAACAATACAGTCAAGTTCCAGTTTTTTACGCAGATTTCTAATATAACTGTCTACAATGCGGTCTATCACATAAGAGTCATCTCCCCACACTGCATTTAATATCTGCGACCGTGACAGCACCAGACCTTTATGGTCAAGCAGGAGCTTTAACAAGTCAATCTCTTTTGGCGTTACATCTATTTTTCCCTTTTGGTTGCAGGCAGAGTACCCAGAAAAATCAACTGTCAAATCACCGTATTTCCAAATTTTTGTTTCTTCTTTCCCACCTGCCCGACGGAGCAATGCTGTGATGCGTTTCCCAAGCACTACCATAGAAAACGGCTTTGTCATATAATCATCTGCCAGACAGTCAAAACTTGATACTTGTGTGTATTCATCTTCCAAAGCCGTAAGCATGATAACTGGTATCTGGCTTGTCTTTCGTATAGCGTTTAATACTGCAAGCCCCGACATGGTAGGGAGCATAATATCAAGAACAATTAAGTCCACTGTATTCTGCGAAAAAAGCTCTAAAGCATCTGTTCCGTCATATGCGGATATGATTTCGTGACCTGCTTCCTGCAAGTATTCAGAAAGGGCTTCGTTTGTATCTATGTTATCCTCTACAATCAATATCTTTGCCATAAAGACCACCTCCAAGTTTATTTTAGCATTTCTGTGTGAATGGCGTATGAATTTTTATACTGAACCACTTAATACTCCCATTATAATTATCTGTTTTTTGTGATTCAACTGTGCGAATACCCACTTTTATCTCTCAAGGCAAGAGATAGAACCTCTTGTAAACAGAGATTTCACATCGTTTTATAAGAACTTCCATCTCTGTAAAATAGATATAATAAAATTTTTTAGTATGGGCGGTGAAAAAATGAGTAATGATTTGGAAAATTTTGATTTTCTGGAATTGGGGCAGGCAATCCAAAAAGCCCGTGAGAAGCAGCGAATTACAAGAGAGGAATTAGCCGAGGAGCTTGGCATTTCGGCAAGGCATTTGCAGTCTATTGAAAAAGAGGGGCAGTATCCGAGTTTTCGGCTGTTTATACAGCTTGTGACAATGTTCCACATATCCGTAGACCAGTACATACATCCAGACAGTCCGATAGAGAAAACAACTTTACGTCGGCGTTTAGATGTACTTCTTGATACTTTTGATGATGCGGAACTGACTATCATAGCAGGGACGGCGCAGGGGATATGTAAGGCAAAAGAGCAGCCAGAGGATTAACCTCTGGTTTTTCTTTCGCCCTGCCCTGCTAATAGTTTGGCACTCCGTAACCGTATATTGAGCCGCTCCCAACTGGATAGCTCTGCTGTTTGCAGGCATCCCTAGAGTTGCCCTCCACGGTGAAGACCGTCCCGTTTTCACATTTCTCTACAATGCCCACATGGTCGATTGAGCCGTCGCTCCCCCAATCAAAGAAAATAAGGTCGCCTGCCTGCGGCTCATAGTTCTTATCCTGCCACTGTCCCTTGCCCTTAAACCAGTTTACACCGTCCGAACAAAGGGAGAATTTCGGGATAATGCCGCTCTCCAGATAGCCGCACTGGTCGGCACACCACGATGCGAAGCAGGCACACCATTCCACACGCCCGCCAAATCCATACCA
>QXXL01000324.1 GCA_009911505.1 Lachnospiraceae bacterium
ACTATAAGCCCCTCAACGAGGAAGCTGCCCCCAAGTAATATGTTCCATTTAGGGAAACGCTGATGAAAGCGTTTCCCACGTCGCAAATGCGGAATTTATAAGTGAGAAAAGAGTTCCTGATACGAATTTTGGGAGGTAATTTTTATGTTTTTTTCAGTAATATTAATCTTGTTGATTGCCATTGTATTCAGAAAACAGAAAATGGCCGAAACAGGACAACAGATATCTGATGAAATAGAACATTTGTCTAAAAATAAAAAAGAACTCATCCTCGGCTTATCATGGTATATATTCTATTTTATGCTGTCTTACATAAGCTGTGCCTATCAGGTCGATATAATAAGCGAATTATCAAACTGGCTGTTTCTGGTTTTCTTTCCACTCCTGATTATTGCTGTTTTCAGAAAAGAGAAAGTGATACAAACCCTGAAAGAAACAGGCTTAAAACATTTTGACAGAAAAACTGTACTAAGGATACTGTTGATTTGTGCTGTATACCAAGGTGTTATTATCCTTGTCTTTGGTTTAGGGGGATTTTATTTTAATATAACGAATATTCTCCAAATATTAATAAAACTTCCAGTATTTTTTTGCCTGATGATACTTACAGCAGCGTTTACGGAAGAAGTTTTCTTCAGGGGCATTCTGCAAAGAACTATGATGGATTCACTGAAAAAGCCGTACCTTGCCATACTGCTCACCGGTATTCTGTTTGGACTGTACCATTTCCCGTTTGCATATTATCTGTGGGACGATACTGCAGGAAACATAATGTATTCACTCAGAATGGTTATGACGGAACATGTCCTTACTGGCTGCGCTTTTGGATTTATCTACTATAAATCCAATAAAAACCTCTGGAGCTGTATCATTTTGCATGCTTTCACTAATGCGGCTATTATGGCTCTCGGCACTGTATTTTCGACATAAACAGTGTATCCAGAACTTATGACAGGGCTTTTAACAACGCAGACAAATCAAAATTGAAGTTTATAGAGAATGTAAGTAAGGAATTTGGCAATGAAAAATCTTTTGAAAAGTAACCGATTTGCAGTTTTCATAATCTTAACTTTTTTAATTTATGTAATGTCCAATGGAGAATGGTGTATCCCGATTTTGGCATGGATTTATCCAATTTTGTTTCTATGTATGATTTATCTTAATCGTACTCGAAAAGTCTACCTTATAATTAGTTCAATATATGCCATTGGTTTTATTGTCCAGTTTTGGAGAGCCATTGGAATGGATATAAAGATATGTATAATAGTAGCAATCCTGCTGTCTTTTCTGAAAGTTTTACCATATATCTACTGGTCGAAATCAAAAATGAGATTTCAAGATACTGTTATTTTTGCAAGTATAATGGTATCAATAGAGTATATCATTTATCTGATATACCCTGCATTGGGAGGGTTGTCTGACGCTTATACACAATACCAAAATCTATACCTACTACAAATAGTAACGGTAACAGGGATTTACGGAATCACCTTTTTAATGTATTGGACGGCGGCAATGGTTATATGGATTTGGAACAATAAAAGCAAAAAAGAATACATCAGAAAATACATAATCGTATATGGTTCTGTAATTGGCCTGGTACTTGTCTATGGAGTTGTTATGTTTCATTTTGTAGGAAATTCAGATAAAAGTGTTAGGATCGCTGGAGTAACCGTTCCGATTTCAGAGTTGTTAAATAATGATAAAGATGTATATTCTACATTTTATACCAATACATTTACTGATGAAAACATTACCGATACAAGGAATAAACTATCATCAGTAGCTGATGAACTTTTCCTAAAAACAGAGTTGGAAGCACAAGCAGGTGCAAAGATTGTTTTTTGGTCTGAACTGAATGGAGCGGTTTTAAAACAAGATGAAGATATGCTTTTGCAATGGGCGTCGGATATGGCAAAACAGGAAGAAATTTATTTGATTGTTTCATTGCTGGTGAAAACCCCTTACGAGGACTTAAAGGAAAATAAAACGGTAGTATTTAATCCACAAGGAGAACTCATATCAGAATATTTTAAGCATGGACGTTCAATCGGAGAATTGTGCCAAAAAGGAGATGGAATGCTAAAAAGTTTTGATACAGAATATGGTAGAATTGCGCCGTTTATATGTTCTGATATGGCATTTTTGTCTAAAATACAGCAGGCAGGTAGAAATAATGTAGATATACTAATTGTTCCGGCTTCGGATTGGAAAGAAATGACGTTATTAGCTGCAAAGACAGCGATTGTGCGTGGAGTTGAAAATGGAAGTAATATAATCAGACATACAAATAGCGGAATGTCGATTGTTTCAAATGTTAAGGGCTGTGTGTTGGCACAGACCGATTACTTTCAGTCTGATACAAAGACATTATCAGCACAGGTTGCTATGAAAGGACGCTTTACTCTTTATTCGTATATTGGAAATCTATTTGTATATCTGTGTAATTTATATTTGTTAGGGAGTTTCATACTTCCCAAAATTAAACGTTTAATTAAGAGGTAGTTAAATTCCAGTTTGCTGAAAATTTGTGGAGAACGAAAAATTCAGAATTTGAGGGATAAAATATGGGAGTGTTAGAAACAGTTTTTAATTCAAGAAAATTTGATTTGAATGATGATGTTCTGATGGAATTTAATAATTATTTTGATGAAAAAAGTAGGGATTATAACAGCTTCTGTTTAGATGAAGAAGATATTACTTCCCTACGAAACCTTGTAGCGCAGATTAAGGTTGCTGACTCAGATAGTGCAATTTATGTATCTACTTATGGCTATGAAATTACAAATAGTAAAGGAGAAAAATCAACATACGCCGATGCTCTTTGGATTGACACAGTTCTGCCTATTTCCAAAATAGAGGCACTTATTGAAGAAAGTGGTGTTGCTGAACCAAGTGATATTTCTTTTGTTAGCGATAGTGATGAATGTGGGAACTGTAAAGTATGGCTTATAGCTCATAAAGAGAATAATCCTTGTATTATTGAGATGACTGACCATAAGAAAATAGACCATATGATAATATTATATTGGGATTGATGAATTATTAAAATTCCTGTTTGTCGAGAAGTCAAGAATAAAAAGAAATCGGAATTTCATAAGGAGAGGATAATGGTTAAAGAAGTAAAATGGACAAAATATTTATGACTGAGCCTGCTCTCATTTGCAGCATTTATGCTTGAATATCTGTCAATATTCATAATTGAAGTTATAATTCTGCATGTAGACATACAGAATTATACAATGCAGCAAAGAAGTATTCATTGTATCATAATGGTTATTATGTGGGCGTTTTTCATTGGCGTTCTCCTGCTTTTTTCAAGGAAGCATTATCATTTTCCAGAAAGGGGAAGCAAAAGGGATAAGATTTCCTCGAAAAGTTGGATCGTAACGCTTGCTTGTTTCATTGGTTGCAAAATTATGACTTTCATTGATTGGCATACATTAAAGATTGTCGGAGAAGCACAGGGTAAAACCATATTCCAATTTTGCGCGCAATATTTATACTATATATTTGAAGTAATGCTTGTCATTCTAATCATAATATACGGGCAAAAAGCAATTGAATCCATGTTGCAAAAAGAAAGTCCAATTCCTTTTGGTGGTATTATTTTAGCTATGACATGAGGGCTTTTCATTTCGTATCAAGAGGAGTAGGACTAGAAATATGGAACGGAATTTCTACTATGATATTTTCTGTTCTTAGTGGGGTAATGTATTTAAGATTAAATAGAAAATGCTTGTATAGCTATCTTTTCATCGCTATGGGGTATTTGCTATAATCTCCCATTTATCGGGCGGACAACATATCACCAAAAAGCCAGACACATAATACGCAGAGTTGGCAGGCTTGTGAGCAATCACAGCCTGTCGGCTCTGCTCTTTTATCCAAAGATAAACGAACATGATTTTATTTGAAATTAAATAGTATTCCCACCTTCCGAAAAAATATCCAAAAACTTTTTGGAAAGTATTGACAAACACTTATTTCATTCAGTATAATAAAGTACTCTTTTATGAGAACCACAACCAATTACATATCCTCACAGAATTTTGGAGTACAGCTTTACGCCGTACACGCCTGCGGTATGCGAACAGTAGATACCGCCGCTTTTGAAACTGCTTTGAACTGTCGGCAACAGATAAGCGTAACAGACAGTTTCGACTTTGAATCTCAAAGCCGGTTACATCATTGTGAAACCAAAACCGCAAGGGATAAGTCTATCCTTTTGTATTGGTCGGCACACATTGATGTGCCGGCTTTTTTGCTGCCCAAATGCCGGTTACAACTAAATGACCGGCTGGATGGGATATGATTTTGCGATAACCTCTTTTTTCGGAGAGTAAGCGAAACAACGCCGCCTGAGACGGGGCAGGGACAGAAAAACGACATTCAGACAGACCGGCGGAAAACAACAGACCGTATGCGGCAGAAAGAGTGTCGCATACCGCAGCAGCAAGCAGGGAAACTGTATTGACAGTTTCCGCCCCAACCGGCTTTAAGAGCCGATTGCCCTTTGGGGAATCCCCCAATCCCCTCAAAAATCCAAGAAAGGACTGATGTTATGAATGAAGCCAAGAACAAAAATTTATTTATCCGTGTGAGCGAAAAAGAGAAAACTATCATTGAGCAGAACGCCAAAAGGTGCGGGCTTTCCGTGTCAGAGTATCTCCGCCAGCGTGCTTTGGGGTTTATGCCAAGAGCCGTCCTGCCCGAAGTATTTTTCTCTTTTAATGATAAGCTGGATGAACTCTGCGTCGCTGTCGAGGGCAAAATCACGACGGATACGGAAGAAAAAATAAGCAGACTCATTGACCGCATTACCGAAGAACTGATACTGCCAAAACGTGAAAGGCTGGTGGTATAAATGGCGACTACCGGCTTTTGGCCTGTCAAAGACAGGCTGAAGGAAGTGATTGACTATGCCAAAAATCCCGACAAAACCATAGATAAAAAGTATGTGGACAGCGATTTATACGCCGCCCTGCGATATGTTTCCAATGACAAAAAGACCGACGAGCGTATGTATGTCAGCGGCGTCAACTGCAACGCAAAGCGTGCGTATGAGCGTATGACGGCAACGAAAAAACGCTTCGGGAAAACAGGCGGCAATGTGGCATACCACGGTTATCAGAGCTTTCAGGCCGGCGAAGCCACGCCTGAAGAAGCGCACAAAATCGGACTGGAAACCGCAAGACGGATGTGGGGAAACGAGTATGAAGTTGTTGTTACCACACACATTAATACAGATAATGTCCATAATCATTTTGTTGTAAACTCTGTATCCTTTCAGACGGGCAGGAAGTTTGAAAACCACATCTCCGACCACTACCGCCTACGGGAAATCTCCGATGCCGTATGTTTGGAACACGGGAAAAGCATCTTGAAAGACGCAGAGTTTTACGGTGGGAGCAAAAAAGAATACTGGCAGAAACAAAACGGCGGGCTGTCACATCGGGATATTTTGAAAGCGGATATTGACGCCGCCCTTGCCCAGTCCGCCAACTTCAAGGCATTTGAAATCCGTTTAAAGGACATGGGATATGAAATCTGCCGTGATGAAAACTTCGCCCATTATTCCGTAAAAGGGACAGGCTGGCAGAGGGCAGTCCGCTTAGACCGGCTTGGGAAAGAATACACGCCCGAAGCAATCAGGGCAAGGCTGCTTGACAACCAGCGGCATGTCGGCTATGTCCCGTTCCACAAGCCGAACTATACGCCGCTCCTTACGCTTGAAATCGAGTACCGTAAAAAACAGCGCATGGACGGCATACAGATACTTTTCGCCCTTGTGACTGAACTTTGCAGGCTGGTTACGGGAAACAATATTGCCCCCGAAACTCCCCGCCCGCTCTCCCCCGCCATGCGACAGGAAATTGTAAAATTAGATAAAACGCTGAAAGAATACAAGTTCCTATGCGGGAACAACATTGATTCCCCGCAGGAGCTTGTTTCTTTTATCAGTGAAAAGCGTGGGCAGATTTCCGATTTGGAAAAAGAACGGCAGTCAGTTTACAACCGCAACCGCCATAAGAAAAGTGAGGAATTAAATGCACAGGCAAGGGAAATCTCCGCCAAGATAAAACCTCTACGGAAAGAATTATCCCTTGCAAAGGCTGTCCTTGAAAAAATACCGAAGCTTAAAGAAGTAATTGAAGCCGAACGGCAGGCGGAAACTGCCGTTATAACAAAAAATAGGGAAAGAAGGTATGCACGATGACAAATAGCAAAATTAAAACCAATACCCCGCCGAAGAAAAAGGCAGCGAATATCCAAGCAGATAAACTCCATATCTTTGAGGGACATCCCTTTAAGGTACTGGATGATGAAGATATGGGCAGTCTTATCGAAAGTATCAGACAGCAAGGCATTATCTCCCCACTGATTGTAAGAGCGATTGAAAGCACAGATGAATATGAAGTGATAAGCGGACACAGGCGTTTACATGCCGCCGTCAAAGCAGGGCTTTCCGAAGTTCCAGCCTTAATTTATCCCCTTGACCGAAACGAAGCGATGATTGCCGTTGTAGACAGCAACCTGCACCGTGAAAGGCTGCTCCCAAGTGAAAAAGCCTTTGCCTACAAAATGAAAATGGATGCAATGAAAGCACAGGGCAGGAGAACGGATTTAACTTTGTCGCAAGCTCGAGCTGTTGACAAACCTCCTAATTTCGTAAATGTCACAAGATATCATGATAAAACTCTAACAAAGATAGCAGAAA
>QXXL01000325.1 GCA_009911505.1 Lachnospiraceae bacterium
ATACCCTGCTTGTCCGTCGCTCGAAAAACCTTGATTTTCCAGTGTTTTCAAAAGTATCGTTATCTAACGTCAGCTTTCCAAAGACCGAATTTTATGCGTATGGAGCGTATGGCGGAAAACGGTGAAATCGGCACGATAATCGTAAAAGACCTCTCCCGCTTCGGGCGTGAACAGGTAGAAATGGGCAGGCTTACACAGGTGGTGTATCCGTCCCTCGGCATCCGCTTTATCGCCATACAAGAGCGTGTGGACACTTTGACCGGCGACGGCGTGGAGATGATGCCCTTCCACAATATTTTCAACGAATGGTATGCGGCGCAGACTTCTAAGAAAATCCGTGCAGTGTGGCAGTCCAAAGCGGAACACGGCGAGCGTATCGCTTCCATCGTACCCTATGGGTACAGGAAATCGGAAGATAACCCAAAACAATGGGTAATCGACGAACCGGCGGCACAGACCGTAAGGGAGATTTTTTCCCTGTGCCTTGCGGGAAAAGGCCCGATGCAGATTGCAAGGCAGCTTGAAGAAGAACAGATACTTTCCCCCGCCGCCTATTTTGAATCCATCGGCAGGAAACATGCACAGAAACTCCCGAAAAACCCTTGCGGGTGGGAACAGGCGACCGTCGGATATATCCTTGAAAACAGGCAGTACACCGGCTGCGCCGTTAATTTTAAAAGCACTACCGTCAGTTACAAAGTCCATAAGAGAATCCAGCACAGCGAGGAAGATTACCAAATCATACCCGATATGCAGGAAGCCATCATCTCCGAGGAACAATGGCTGAGGGTGCAGGAGCTTCGCAAACACAAGCGCAGACCGACGAAAACCGGCAGGACAAGCCTTTTTTCGGGACTGCTCTACTGCTATGACTGCAAATCGAAAATGCACTTTGTCGCCGCTAAGAGCATGAAACGGAAACAGGAGCATTTCCGCTGTTCCCAATATAAATCCGGCAGAGGGGAATGCTCCATGCACTATATCCGTGATATTGTCCTTGAGCAGCTTGTGCTGGAAGCCGTCAGCGGCTTATCCGATTTTGTACGCTGCTATGAGCCGGTATTCCTGTATCTGCTGGCAAAGAAAAACAACGCCATACGGCAGAAAGAATACCAACATCTTCAGCAGGCTGTTGAGGACGGCACAAGGCGGATAGCGGAAATCGACAGGCTGATTGAAAAAGTATTTGAGCAAAACGCAGGCGGCATACTCTCCGATGAACGCTTTGCTAAAATGCTTCAGAACTACGAAAAGGAGCAGAAAGCATTGACGCAGGAAGTGGAAGAAAACCGCCAGACCTTGCAGAATGCCGAACAGCGGGTAGTGGATTTAAGGCTAGTCTTACGCACTTTGCGGGAGATGACCGACATCAAGGAGCTTACCCCTACGCTTGTCAATTCGCTGATTGAGCGTATCGAAGTCCACAACAGCGAAAAATCCGGCGGTCACAGCCATGTGAAGGTAGATATTTATTTTACGGCGGTGGGGATGATAGATATTCCCACGGAAAAAGAAATCCTTGCCACGATGGAAGAAATACGGAACAACCCGCAAGACTTCAAATTTGTGGCGTAACAAACGGATACGGCGCAGTCCTTCAAAGGAAGCTGCACCGCATCCTACATAAAAGTATCCTTATCTGGCGACAGCTAAGGCTGTCACACCCTCACGGTTTATAGATATTTTGGGGCTGTGTCATAAAATCTGTGTAAATAAGTTGTCTGAAAATTTCCTTTGAACTGCTTGATTACCTTGCTCAAAATGC
>QXXL01000326.1 GCA_009911505.1 Lachnospiraceae bacterium
ATTTTGGTTCTTATATATAGAGATTTGACTTCTACTTCTTGGGTAGAAAGCCCCCTTGCACTGACAAGGATTTTTTTAACAGGCTGTCCACCCATCCCCGATATGATATATGAAAATGGAAATTGCTATTTGCAGGCAATAAAAATCCCTCCAAACTTGAAACAGGTTTGGAGAGTGTTTGTTAAGTCTTTCGGGCATAGCAATACCGCCCACCAAATCGCCGTTTTTTTTAATTTGGTGGACGTGCCTACCTTTAGTTATATAAAAAGAAAAGCCGACAAACTGTGATTGCTCACACGTTCATCGGCTCTGCATCTAATGTGTCTGGCTCTTTGATAGCGGTTATATGTAATTCTTTGGCATTTATCAAAGTTTCCTGTCTACACTTTGGACAGTAAAGTGGAAAGTTCTTTAACTCGGTATCTTCCCGTATTTGCACCCTTGTTTTATTTTTACAAACAGGGCATAAAACAAATTTCGCTTTTAACATAATTTTCCTCATTCCATGAGCGTTTTTTATCAAGCCATCCATTTATTTTCCAATCCTCTTTTTTCATCACATTTAACTCCTTAATGTTTAGTATCTGTTCTAAAATTTTCTTCGTCATTACATACCCATCCTTTACCATCCTAATCTGCTTGCTGATTTTTTCGTCAGTGTTTTTTTAGAATTAAAGTGTAGCCAACAGTTATAATAATCATAATTAGAACATGAATAATTTGTTTTTCCACCACAACCTCAACTTCATTTGCAAAAGTATTGAGAATGTTAATTTCCTATTTCTTTCTCAATATCATTGAAATGAAATTGAGATATTTTCCGCCACCTGATTCCATTGCCTTTCTGTCGCCGACAGCATATTCATTATCCTGCATCAACCAATCAGACCATACTTCCTCATTGCTTTCCATTTCTTTAACAGAAATCACTTCTGCTCCTTTGCATTTGTTTACTATTTCAGTCCAATAATCAATATCGTGCATATAATCAAGCTGTTCTGGCGTCCAAGATAATAAAAGTTCTGGTGGCAGTTTATCGTGACAATCCTTTTTCATACCGGGGATAGCGATATAAATATAGCCACCATTTTTTAGGAACGGCAAAAGTTTATCATCAAGATAGTGCTCGTCCCGTCCAAAATAATTATAGGAGTCTGTACTTATAACGGCATCAAAAAAGCCCTTATCAAATTGTAAATCCGTAGCATCTGCCTTGACAGGAATAATTTGATTTTTATCAAGTCCCATATCGTCAAAAAACCTACGATTATCTTCGGGATTACTCCACAAATCCGCTGCATAGACAGTAAATCCATATTCTTTCGCAAGGAACACGCTTGTTAAACCTTGTCCACTTCCTAAATCACAAACAACAGCACCTTCTGGTATTTTATGATTGATTAGTAATTCTTCCTCCAATTTAATAGGGTTGGGACCCATTATTTTTTTCTGCAATGTAGGCGTATTATATTTTTCGCTTTTCGTATATTTCATTTTCAATTCTCCTTTATCTTTCACGGGCAGATTTATTGATTTTAGCAATATTTTTGAATTTCTGCTTTTTCTCCGCCAAATATTCATTACTGTTTTCAGCGTACCTATTTTCAGCCTTTAATTTCTGATAGGAAAGCCACCGTTCTTCAGAAAGTTCTCCTTTGAAAATGGCTTCTTTAATTGCACAACAAGGCTCACTCGTATGGCTGCAATTATGAAATCGACACATTGTTGCCAATGCTTCAATATCTGCAAATGATTTATCTAAGCCTTCGTCTATATTCCACAAACCGAGTTCTCGCATTCCCGGTGTATCAATGACCATTCCACCTTGTTTCAGTAGAAACAATTCCCGTCGTGTAGTCGTATGTTTTCCTTTATCATCGTTTCGTAGTCCGTTGGTTTCCAAACGTTCTTCTCCAAGCAGTCGATTGATAAGTGTAGATTTACCGACACCTGATGAACCAATTAACGCTACCGTTTTTCCATCCTTAATATAAGACAAAAGTTTGCAATATCCGTTTTTTTCAATTCCAGATGTGACAACAATATCTATTCCAACAGCAATCTCCTCAACAGAGCTAATAAACTGTTCAAGATCTGAGCATAAATCCGATTTTGTCAAAACGATTACTGGAACTGCACCGCTATCCCAAGTAACAGAAATGTACCGTTCTAATCTTCGAATATTAAAATCATTATTTAGAGACATACAGATAAATACCGTATCAACATTAGCAGCTACAACTTGTTCTGTATAAGCTGTTCCTGCGGCTTTGCGTATAAAGACGCTTTTTCTCGGCAAAATATCGTGTATAACAACGTGTCCTTTCATATCATTACAATCAATTAATACAAAATCACCAACAGCAGGGAAATCAGACGTACTTTTTGCATTATATCTAAATTTTCCAGATACCTCCGCAAATTGTTCTCCTTTTTCGCTTATCAAACGGTAAAGTCCCTTTTCTTGCGAAAGTATCCTTCCTACCATATATTCTTTTCTATACTCCTGTGCAAATGCTGCGTATTGGTTCAGCAAACCAAATTTAGCCATATTTATATTTTCCATTCTTTACTTCTCAACCCTCCATAATGTTATTTTGAATAAATTTCTGAATATGAACATTCAGTAAATCTAGCAATTTTTCCTTATCCGTTGAAGTATCTGATATATTTATTAACAAATACATAGGTGCATAAAATTCAATAGCAAGTTGCTTAGGGTCTGCTTTTTTTAACATACCTTTTAATATCATTTCACGGAATATATCTTCCATATATGTAACAGGACCCAAAGTAATACAATCACTATATAATTCCGCCATTTCTGTATTTCGATATTGCTCTAACGTCAACATTTTACGAAAATTAGAAGCAAAATCATCCTCAGTCCAAAATCTAAATTGAGCGGCTGTAAAGTTTTTGATATTCTCAATCAATACCTTCTCATAATTCATCGGTGCATCTTCATATTTTTCCTTTGGAACTTCATAATGCTGTGACCGTTCTGTATCAATTTCAGACATTCTTTGCACAATACTCTCGAAAATATCACGCTTATTTTTATAATGTTTATATAATGCACCTTTAGTTATACCAAGTTCTCCTGCAATAGTACTTACCGAAACAGCCTCATATCCATCTTTTGCAAATAAGCGAAGAGCTGTCATCAAAATTTTTTCTTTTGTGGTAATCATATTATAACCCTCCTATTGGTAAACGATAGTTTACCTTTATTATAGTAAACGCTCGTTTACTTGTCAAGGATTATGGAAGAAGTTTTACATATTTCTGCAAAATAATTATGATTAAGTTTTAATACCTCTTGTCATAAGAAATATAATCTCTTATTACAAGAGATTTCACATCGTTTAACTAGAAGCCACATCTCTGTAAAATATAAGGGTAAGATTTTCAGAGTATAGGTGGTGAGCTAATGGACGAAAGGAACAATCGTTTTGACTTCGATTTTACTCCGATAGGACTGGCTATCAAGAAAGCCCGTGAAGCCAGAGGGATGACAAGGGAGCAACTTTCTGGAATTATCGGCTATGCTCCCAGACATATCCAATCTATCGAAAACGAGGGACAGTATCCAAGCATCGAGCTGTTCATCCAGCTTATTACGATGTTCGATGTGTCGGTTGACGAGTACATATTCCCAAACAAGAAAGTCGAAAAGAATTCTGTCCGCAGACGCTTAGACGCAAAGCTCAGCAGATTAGATGATAGAGAGCTTTCCGTTTTAGAAGCAACTGTAAACGGATTATGTAAGGCAAAAGAGCCAGAGGAATAAACCTCTGGTTTTTTTCGCCCTTTTTCTAATAGCTCGGACATCCTTATGTAGAGAAAGCACTTATGTAAAGAGAATGGGTAAATCTTTCATAATACCGAGAGATTTACCCATTTTTATATATCAAAACTTTACATAACACATAGGCAGTTCATCTCCTGACGATATACTTGGCACAGGAGGTGTTCAAAATGGAAACTAAAAAAATCACGAACCTTGAGGAACTAATTAACCAAACAAAACAGAACCTGAAAGACACAGGATACAGCTCAACGTCCCTCTGTGTGCATGGGAAAATATGGAGGGAGCTTTCCGAATATCTTTCCTCTAAAGGGATTGCATCCTATGCGCCAGTAAATGGTCTGGATTACCTGCATTACAAAATCAATTATCCAGAAATCCTTGAAAGAACCCTTACGCATGACGAACGGGATTTCATCAGAGCCATCCGTTTCCTTAACGAATATCAGGAAAACGGCGCAATCCCTTCAGCCCTTCCACGCAGGCGTATCATATGGGACAGCGAAACAGAAAGCCTGCGGGAAGAGTTTGAAGTTTTCTGCCAGAAAAATCTGAACAGCAGGTCAACTGTAAAATCACGGATGTATGCTGCAAGCCGTTTTATGCAGGTTGTCCTTATTGACAAACAGGTAAAAGTTGAAAAAATCAATGCTAAAACCATATCGGAGTACGCCGCTGGACTAAGCGGCTACTCAAAAGCCACTGCAACCGTCCATTTGGCAGGGCTGCGTTTTTTCTTCCGCTTTCTTTATGAAAAAGGATATGTTAAGGTGGTGTTAGAATATAATTAGTACAAGTTAGACATGGAAAATTCCCAATAGGAAAGTATAATAGAACAGATGGAGG
>QXXL01000034.1 GCA_009911505.1 Lachnospiraceae bacterium
TACCGAAGTAAAGGATGTTGAGGGGCTTGACAGGGACTCTATCATCCTGCTTGAACAGATACGGACGATTGATAAGCAAAGGCTTAAAAACCATATGGGTACAATGCCCGATAATATAATGGCAAGGGTTGACAAGGCTCTTGCCATTAGCCTTGCTATGACAAAGAAATAAAGGGGGTGTATCGGAATATGCTCATTGATGATGAGTGGAACGGTTTGGCTGACCTGCTGGCAAATCTGATAGCGAAATACGCTTCCGAATTGGGCATAGACGGTATGCCCGATGCCAGTCATAACAAAGAATATAACAGCGACTCTAATATTCACCAAAATCGCACATTTGTTGTTTCAGAGAATCGCTGATACAATTTTAAGTGCAGAAAATAAATATCACGGTTTTGGTAAAAAAGGAGTTGCTGTTACTATGAACAAAGAAAGAATAAAGGTTTACACTTATAAGAGGGTTTCCACCGCTATGCAGATTGACGGTTATTCACTGGACGCACAGAGGTCAAGGATGAAAGCGTATGCAGATTTCAATGACTATGAAATTGTAGGCGAGTATGAGGATGCGGGGAAATCGGGCAAATCCATTGAGGGGCGGATGCAATTCAGACAGATGATGGAGGATGTAAAGTCAGGAAAAGATAACATTTCTTATGTCTTGGTATTCAAGTTATCCCGTTTTGGGAGAAATGCGGCAGACGTCCTTTCCACTTTACAGGTCATGCAGGACTTCGGCGTGAACCTAATCTGCGTGGAGGATGGGATTGACTCGTCCAAAGATGCGGGCAAGCTGATGATTTCCGTTTTGTCGGCGGTAGCTGAAATTGAGCGTGAGAATATCCGTGTTCAGACAATGGAGGGCAGAATCCAGAAAGCCAGAGAGGGGAAATGGAACGGCGGATTTGCGCCATATGGATACCAGCTCGTAAATGGCAAATTGGAAATTAACGAGGAAGAAGCGGTTGCAATCCGAACCATCTATAACCAGTATGTGAATACGGATATTGGCTCAAATGGAATTTCAAAATATCTGGAAAACCACGGCATCCGCAAGATACAGCGTCAGAATGGGAAGAACCCTCTTTTTGATGCTCACCTAGTCCGACTGATATTGAAAAATCCAGTCTATTGCGGTAAAATTGCTTATGGACGCAGAAAAACAGAAAAAGTCCACGGGACACGGAATGAATACCATCTTGTGGAGCAGGAAAATTTTCTTTTGGTAGACGGACT
>QXXL01000035.1 GCA_009911505.1 Lachnospiraceae bacterium
AATAACTAATTATGAAAAACAGCTCCGTCAAGATTACGCTATCAAATCGAAGCTGATTGAGGAAATTGATAACCTCAATCCTGACGACAGACATTATATTAGAAGAAAAGCAGACCTTGATGACAGGCTTTATCGGATGTATGATAAAATAGAAGAACTGGAATCGCAGTTGATTGATGCGAGGGCGAAAAAGACATCCATCGAAGCCGAGAAAATCACAGGGGATAATATTTACAAGGTATTGATTTATTTTGATAAATTGTATTTCGCTATGAACGATGTGGAACGGCGACAGCTTATTGAAGCGTTGATTGCAGAAATACAGATTTATGAGGAACGCAAACCCAATGGTCAGTGGCTTAAATCAATTCGGTTTAAGCTGCCGATTATTGA
>QXXL01000036.1 GCA_009911505.1 Lachnospiraceae bacterium
GACAGTTGTAATGCTTTCCCACAAAAAACCTGACAGCGTAATCAACGTAAAAGTCGAGTTTGGCGAGGGTGAGGGCAAAGTGCCGCTTGATAATATTGCCAAGAGAGCTGAAGCGTATAAGCCGAAAGAGCGGGTTACTTACAAAATGATTAAGGAGTACATAGAAGCGAAGTACGGCTTCAAAGTACATACCACATATATCGCAGAGGTAAAGCGGGAGTTAGGATTGCCGATGTATAATGCTCCGAATGCGGTAGAGGAATTGAAACAGCCGAGGAAGCATCCGACGGTGGAGAAAGCGGAAGCGATAAAGGATGCGTTGAAGTATTTTGGAATTATTAAATGAAGCGATTATAAAAGAAGGTGATTTGATGGGAAGAATAGCTGATTCAACAATTAAAGGATTTATGTATCAGTTTAATTTGTCGTTGAATGAAATATTAAAATCAACAAATGAAGTTATAAAAATCGAAGGAATAATCGAAGATATTGATAAGATTAATGGGGAACACATTACAGCTATCCAATGCAAGTATCATGGGGAAGCTGAAAAATTTCAATGGTCAAAGGTGAGTAAGCCTATATTGCAAATGTTAAAAACATATACAAATTCTGATGAAAGTAAAATATTATTTGTTTTGTATGCGTTTTTCCCATCTGAACAATTAGGAGAGAAAGCAGTTTCAAAAAATGAAATAAATGAGATGCTGAATACTAAAAATATGGAATATATATGTGATTATATTGCACATATAAAGAAAATAGAAAATCTAGAAATTGAGAGTCTAGTAAGCAAAGAGAGAAAAACAAAAAAAGAGAAAGAAAAAATTAGGCAGTATTTCATTAGCAATGAGTTGGAAGTTTTGTGTGATATTGATGATTTCCTTAATAATAGATTTCGTTTTGTTGTAGGGAGAGAATATTATGAATTGGTAGAAGAAAATAAAGCGTTATTATGCCAAAATGGTTTTTCTCATGATGATGTAAATGACATTGCTTTTCCAAATGCAATACAGAAAATAGCATCATTAAGTATTTTGAAAGAAGATGAAGATAGAAACATAACAAAAAAAGAATTGTTGGAAGAGTTAAAAGGTATAAGAAAAACAGCTATTTCAAGATGGACAAGAGAGTTATCAAATTATAAAGAACTCTTAACTAGCAGAAGGAAACAATTAGGGAAATGTTTGAATGTGAATTATAGAAAGCGCTGCTTTGTTTTTGAACCTACGCAAATAGAAAATTTTGAACAAGAAATAGTACTGTTTATAAAAAATTATATTGATATATATTGTTGTAAGCCAAAGTTACATATTCCAGCGATTTTCTGTATATTAGGCTACGACAAAGGAAAAATGGATAGATTAATAAGCCGATTATATGAGAAGGGAATAGAAGCAGAAACAGGATACAGAGGTAGTATTTTTTATCCAGAAGCATTTATTAAAAACCCTGAAAGAAAGGTTAGTGAAAACTGGTTACAGTTTAAAATTAAGATTTGCTCTGATAATAAAGAATGTATTGAAGCTATAAATAGAAATAAACAGGATGACATTTTTCAAATAGCGGAGCATTTATCTGACGCATTTTCTACAAGAGATGTTAATCGGGAAATTTTAGATGTAAATAGTTTTAGTCAAATAGAATACTTATTAAGAATGAAAGATGAGGTGGAGATATGATTGGGAAAGTATCAGAAAGTTCTGCATTAGAAATTACGACACGCATGGAGTTTGAAGACTTTGAAAAGAATAAAGATAATTTGAAAATAGGAAAATACCTTCAAATTTCTATTGGAAATCATGAGTCTTTGATTGCTTCTATAAAAGGAATTAAAGCTATTGCAGATAATGATAATAAAGAAAAATATATAATGACAGCGGAACCGATAGGAATAATTGATGATAATGGTTTTTCACCGGGTAGTACATTATTACCGTCACCAACAGAACTTGTTGATATTGCAGGACAAGATATATTGGATAAAATATTTCAAGACAACAAAAAATATTCTTTTCCGTTAGGTTATTTGGTTCAAAATAAGGAAGTTCAATTGAATATTGATGGAAATACTTTTTTTAGTAAACATATAGGCGTCGTTGGATCCACAGGCTCTGGTAAGTCGTGTACGGTTGCAAAAATTTTGCAGGAAGTAGTGGGAATACAAGAAGCAGGTAATGTAAATATTATGCGGCAGAAAAATGCACATATTATAATTTTTGATATTCATTCAGAATATAAATCTGCGTTTACGTTAG
Organism: Lachnospiraceae bacterium; assembly: GCA_009911505.1. Classification (GTDB taxonomy): domain Bacteria; phylum Bacillota; class Clostridia; order Lachnospirales; family Lachnospiraceae; genus Roseburia_B. The sequence continues at coordinate 2,259 of QXXL01000036.1, forward strand.
CAGATGAACAAAAATTGTCACTGAATTATTTAGATGTAGAAAAATTAAAATTGCCATATTGGTTAATGAACAGTGAAGAATTAGAGTCTATTTTTATAGAAAGTAATGAATCAAATTCACATAATCAAATTTCACAGTTCAGACGAGCAGTAATTCTGAATAAAGAAAAATATAATCCATTATTATCGAAAGTCACATATGATACTCCTGTCTATTTTAGCATAGAAGAAGTGTACAATTACATCAGCAACATGAATGATGAGGTTATTAGTAAGGTCGCCAACGAAGAACAGGTTCCGAAGATAATTAATGATAATGGAGAAATAGAGGTAATTAAAGATAAAAGACCTATTTTCAGAAAAAACAAAAATTTATTCCAGTATCACAAACAAAGGATACAAAGGCATCAGGTGGACCGTTTAATGGAGAATTTAATAGGTTTATTTCCAGATTAGATAATAAGATTAATGACCGAAGATTAGAGTTTTTAATGAAACCACAAAAAGAGAATGGGGATGATTATACATCCGATGATTTTGATGAAATATTAAAACAATTTTTAGGAAATAAAGCAAATGTTAGTATTATTGATTTGAGTGGGGTACCATTTGAGGTATTATCTATTACAATTAGTTTGATTTCACGTATTATTTTTGATTTTTGTTTTCATTTTTCAAAACTGAAACATGAGAGAAATGAAGTAAATGATGTTCCATTTATGATTGTATGTGAAGAAGCACATAATTATGTGCCTAGAAGTGGAAGTGTTGACTATGCTGCATCTAAAAAGTCTATTGAACGTATTGCCAAGGAAGGAAGAAAATACGGAATCAGCTTGATGGTGGTTAGTCAAAGACCTAGTGAAGTATCTGATACAATTTTTGCACAATGTAATAATTTTATAGCTTTACGACTTACCAATACATCAGATCAGTCTTATATAAAGAGTTTGTTACCCAATAATACTAGTGCAGTTGCTGATATTCTACCTACATTACAACCAGGACAATGCCTTATGGTGGGAGATGCCAGCCCAATACCAGCGATTGTTCAATTAGAGAAACCTAATCCAGAACCTCAATCGAAAAATGTTGATGTTTATGATGTTTGGAAAGAAGATTGGAAAGAAATTGATAAGAATGAACCAATCACATTATACGATGTTTTGAAAAGGTGGAGAAAATAAAAATATTGAGCAAGTTTGTAGTGGGTAATAATGATAGGAAGTGAAACAGGATATGGAGGTGAATATAATGGCGAAAAAAACAGAGATAGTTATGGAGGGATATATTGATGTTTTGGAAAAAATAAAAGAGAGAATTACGCAAGCACAGTATCAGGTAATGACAAATGCAAATGTTGAACGAAATTTCTTGTTTTGGAACATAGGAAATGTACTTCTCCAATATAGTCAATGGGGGAATAAATTTGTTGAAACATTATCAAAAGATTTGAGAATGACTTATCCTAGTAGAGAAGGATATTCTGTTAGAAATCTTAACTATATGAAACAATTTGCACGTCGAATACCATCTGAAGAAATTTTGCATCAGGGTGGTGCAAAAATTAGTTGGCGCGCAATAAAATTGCTGATAGATAAGACGGATAATTTAGAAGAACATATGTGGTATACACAGCAATGTCTGGAAAATGGATGGTCTAGTACAGTGCTGTCACATCAGATAGAAAGTGGGCTGTATTACAGACAGGCATTAGCAGATAAAACAACAAATTTTAAGGAACAATTAGCTAATCCATTCAGTGAGCAAGCAGAAGAAATTATTAAAGATCCATATATTTTTGACTTTATACCGAATGTGAAAAAATTAAGAGAGATTGAGCTAGAAGATGCCCTTGTCCAACAAATAACAAAATTGCTGTTGGAATTTGGGTCAGGTTTTGCCTTTATGGGACGCCAGTATCCAATTCAAGTTGGAAAAAGAGAATTTTTCATTGACTTATTATTTTATAATGTGAAATTGCATTGCTATTTTGTAGTAGAATTAAAAACAGTGGAATTTGAACCAGAGTTTGCAGGAAAGCTATCCTTTTATTTATCAGCAGTTGATGGAGAATTGAAATCGTCGAATGACAATCCTACAATTGGATTGTTGCTGTGTAAGGGTAAAGATAAAATGGTAGCTGAATATGCTTTGAAAGATGTAAACAAACCAATGGGAGTAAGTGAATACAAACTTTCCAATCATGTTTCAGAGGAATTACAGGACAAGTTGCCATCGATTGAAGATATTGAAAAAAGACTCAATTGAAATTTTGCATCAGGGTGGTGCAAAATTGATGGAGCTTATATTATGTGGGAAAAAGGATGCACGAACGGTATTCGTATTGTAAAAAATTGCTCATATTTCCCATGATTTTGTGGGGATATGTTCTAATTTGGTACTCATGTCGAGACTATTGTATGTTTGTCCCACAAATCACCAGATAGTGTTATTAATGTAAAAGTGGAATTTGGAGAAGGCGAGGGAAAAGTACCCTTAGATACAATAGCAGAGCGGTCAAAGAAGTATCAGCCGAAACCGAAAATTACATATAAAATGATACAGGAGTATGTTAAGAAGAAATATGGATTTAAAGTACATACTGCGTATATTGCAGAGGTGAAAAGGTCTTTGGGATTAACAATGTATGGTGCTCCTAATGCGGTAGAAGAATTAAAACATCCGAGGAAGCGTCCACCGAAAGAGAAGGTAGAAGCGATAACGGATGCACTTAGATATTTTGAGGTAATTTAATGGATGAAAGGATTTATCAGAGTGCAGAGCATATAGTTGGGATACATCAAAAAGCCTATGAGGTTTATTTGCCATTGGTTGAAGATGTGTGTAGCAGAACCGTGTCAGAGGCTGAATTATCACATTTGCTTGATTATCTGCTGGACTTTGCATGTGACGAAAAAATATTGGGGTTGTATAAGAAAGTGTGTAGAAAATTTTTATATGTATATCCGAGGTGCATCAAATTTTATATTGAAGCGTATCGGGAAATGTGGGAGGATGAAAACAAATGACTATTCGGCGGAATATATCTAAGATAAGTGACAGTTACAATGCTTGAGAAAGTTTGTGATAATATTACAGGAGAAGCAATGGGAAAAATAATTAAGGATACAATTCATGCGAATGGGATAGATATTGGTATTTATACACAGGATTTTGAAAATGAATTTATTTCATTGACGGATATTGCCCGATATAAGAGCGATGATCCAACGGCGGTTATTCAAAACTGGATGAGAAATCGGGATGTTATAGAATTTTTGGGATTATGGGAAAGACTTCATAATCCAGATTTTAAACCCCTCGAATTCGAGGGGTTTAGAAAACAGGCAGGGGCAAATGCATTTACAATGTCACCAAAGAAGTGGATAGAAGCAACGGACGCTATTGGTATTGTTTCAAAGTCGGGACGTTATGGTGGTACGTATGCCCATAGTGATATTGCTATGTCTTTTGCAACTTGGATTTCTCCTGAATTTCAGTTATATATTATGAAGGATTACAGGAGATTAAAGACGGATGAGAATAGTCGGTTATCTCTAAATTGGAACTTAAACAGGGAAAAAGCCTGTTATTAGTCCATGAGAACCCTTTTTATCCTTGATTGTGTAAAAGAAATGGTCTCCAAAATTGATAAGTCCCCATATCAATATAGCCACACCAAAACAAATCATATTTTTGTTGAATATATAAATGAATACTGTCAACAGTAGCATAGGATAATAGATAAAAATATTATTTGTCATCCAATGTCCATGTGTCATATGATAGGGCAGCCATTTATGTTCATACATCCATTTAGGGAAATCTCCAACTGCTTCCTCAAATAAATGAAATGGTATGTAGATAATAAGGTTTAATAAGATAAAGCTAATCATGTTTTTCATCCTCCCCGTTAATTTTCTGTTCAAAAATCTTTTCCCATTTTTCTAATGTTTCTAAAAGCATATATTGTTGTTCCAATATCATTTGTCCTAATAAAGTCATTTCCTTTTGCATTGACATTTGTTCTTGTATTTGGTTTTTGGTTTTACAAATGCTGTTCTATATATTGTTCATACATTCTTTGAAATCTGTATCATCAAGCAATGACATATTTACAATAACGGCGTTGAAATCTAACAATATTCTGGTTTCACTTACCGAAAATTCAGACATCAATTCAAGAAACTTTGTTTTCCCACTTGATGTGAGTGTATATACTGTTTTTTCGGGCATATTTCCACTCTTCTTTGTTTCACTAAGGACAAATCCTTTCTTTTCATATTGGATAACTTTTTTGTATACTGTAAAAGAACCTATTTTTACCCATCTGGCTAAATGCCTGTCCTCAATTTGTTTTTGTAATTCGTATGCACTTTTGGGGCTTTGATAGAGTGAGCCTAAAATTATTAAATCAATTGTTGACATATATTTTCTCCTTTCAATACTGTATAATGCAGTGTTGTATAATACAGTATTGAAAAATAAATGTCAAGATTCGTTATCTACCATAAATGGGATTTGCATTAAAATCTATATAAAACAAAGCAGAACCAACAACTGTGATTTCTCACAAATTCATCGGCTCTGCATCTAAAGTGTCTGGCTCTGTGATGGGTGTTATCTGCAAATTCTTTACTATAATCAATGTTTCCTGCTTGCACTTCGGGCAGTAGAGGGGATAGTTTTTTAACACTGTATCTTCTCTAATTCTGTCACAGGTCTTATTTCCACAAACAGGGCAGCGTATCCATTTCGTTTTTTCGTTCATATCTTACAGTCCTCCTTTGAGCGCATTTTCAACAGCCTTTTTTATGACAGTGCTTGAATTCGTTGCGCCAGAGACTGCATCAACATCTATTTTCTGTTCCTCAATTATTTTCTCTATAACTTTTTCTGCGGCTTTTCCACGTTCATGCCTATGCTCCAAAATATTAATACTTACAATTTCCCCATCTTCTACAGTTACTTCCACTTTGGCATATATAAAATTCACATCATATTCTCCGATATAATTTCCATCGGAAACATCAGCAATATCTATTTCATCAAATGTAGTTTCCCCTATGGCTCGTTTATAATCAGCAACGTTCTTTAAGTAAACCGCTCCACAAATTAGACCAATAAGTAAAAAAAGTAAAATGATAACTGAAATTATTTTCTTTTTAGATATTCTCATTTCAAACACCTCTCAATCTTTCTGACTATGTGCTCTGGAAGTTCCTTTTTAGAAGATGCACCTGCATAAACCACTTTGCCTATTGGTTTCATGCCTGCAGTCTTAAAAAATTCGTCCATATTCCGTATTGCCCCCCTACTTTGTCCAAATATCCATGAAAATGGGAAAGGAGTATTGCAGGAAGTCAAAACCATATATTTTTTCCCTTTCAGACGTGGTTTGGGGAAAGTACTTGTTTCTTCCATAGCTGTTCCTAATAATCGGTCAAATAAGTTTTTAACAGGGGCAGGGACATTCGCCCAATAAACAGGAGCCGCAAGAAAGACTATTTGACATTCACGCAAAAGGCTGGCGATTTCCTGTATATCATCTTTTTGCGTACAGACTTTCGTGTCTATACAGTTACGGCACCCTATGCAGAATGAGAGATTTTTTTCATACAGATTTATTTTAGTCACCATATAGCCTTTCTCCTCTGCTCTGCGGATTGCAATATCCATCATAGATGCCGTCTTTCCGTTTCTATGAGGGCTGCCTAAAATTGCAAGCACCAATTTCTTATTCGTGGTCATTTCACTCACTCCTTTTCAATCGAATGGTACAACATATCAAAACCATACTCTAAAAATTGAATTTTAGATAAGTTTATTGTTTTTTCAATGTATTCTTCTTTATTTGCCGCCAACTGGATAAGTCCTGACAACATACCCCAAAACTGAAAGATAGCAGGCATAATTTTTATGTCATCACGCAAATCGCCTTTTTTCATGCCGCTTACTAAAAAATCCTTTATTTTTTCATTTATTTCCTCTCCGACTTGATAGGTTTCTTTCTCTTCGGGCAAATAATCTTGGCTTTCAAAATCAATGTTAATTTTATCTAACACCATTCTAAAATAAAAAGGAAATTCTTCTTGGTATAGGACTAACCCCTGGCAAATCATATCATACCTTGCCTTTGTTTCCTCCTGCTGCTCCAATGCAGAAGTTATATAACTGTAAAGCCTTTTCATGCTGTCTAACACTAAAAAACCGATAATTTCCTCTTTGTTCTCAAAGTACACATATAATGTTGCTTTGCTATATCCCGCCGCTTTTGCTATATCATTCATGGAAGTTGCCGTAGTCCCTTTCTCCATAAACAATGCCGAAGCGGCAGCGGCAATATTTTCTCTATGTACGCTTTTTGGTTCTTTTTTTCTGCGTGCCATCTGTATATCTCCTTTCAATAATTAAACCATCGGTTTAATTATATTCCGTTGTCATGATTATGTCAATCAGCTTCGCCTTATATTCATAAATAGTTTTCAGTTATATTCACAAAACTCTCCCGAAAAAAACAGCAGAGATTTCTCTCTGCTGTCTTGCTGTTTAAGCATATATAATTTCCTCGTTCACAATCTCCCTCGCACAAGCCTTTATGTTATTAAGGCGTTGTACCCATTCTAAGGAATTTTCTTCCTTTAGGCGTTCTGTTATGCATTGTGTTTTTTTCATGTTCTCTATGAGCCTGTGGGAGCGTTCCTGTGTCTGCCAGTCGCTGTCAGCAAGGTAGGTATTCAGTTTACCACTTGTGAGAAGATTGGTATATGTAACTTTGAGGTACTGTTTCAGATAGTCCAGATGCCACCGCCCCCATAAGCCTATTGAACGGTCTTCTTCAGCGGGTACAGTCAAGTGTGGTATTAGATAATCTCCTTGCTGTTCATATTCGCCGCCTAATTTCTTAAAAATTGATTTTGCCATTTTGCAATTCCTCCGTATGATTTGAATTTGCCTACAATTCAATCATTCTGGCTGATTACAAAGTCTTTGAATTTAACATCCTTATGGAATGCCACCATTGCACTGTTTTTTTATTTGGTGGGTATTAACCTTAAAATTTCATCGAAAGAAATTTAACCAATAAACTATATTGCTCACAGAGAAAAAATCTTTGCCATCAAATAAACAACAATAAAAGCTATTGCTGCACTTGCAAATATATATAGTACAGTTTGATATGGACGTTTTCCGATTTCTTGTTGTTCCTCTGTCTCGTCTAATCTTTTTCCATCCATAAAGGCAACAATTTCTTTATAGGTTGAAAGATTGTTTTCTTTTTTGACTTTATCTGCTTTAAACGCAAAATATACTGCAACTGCATACACTACAATCCAAGGAATCATTCCATACCAACCCATGAAAGCTATAAATGGAACCAATGAAATGACCGTTAGAATCAAAAATACAGCATATATACTTGCATATTTATTGAGCTTTTTAATTTCTGTTTCCTTGATTTCTTTTTTCATAATTTCAACATCTCCTTTAATTAGTTGGTCAAGAGATACGTTGAATACAGAACTTAGCAGTAATACACTACGAATATCTGGATAGTTTTTCCCCGTTTCCCAATTAGAAACGGTCTGTCTGCTCACATAGACCTTTTCTGCCAGTTCTTCTTGGGAAATCCCCATATTACTGCGATATTTTTTTATTTGTGCGCCAACTTCCAACTTTCTTCCTCCTTTCTTCATTTGTCGATTGAATAGTATCCCTGAACCACCAGAATCTTATCATTTAACAAACCCAGCTTCTACCAAAAGAATTTGACTTTAGCCAAAATCCCTATGTCAAATCCTTTTGACATAGGGATTTATCTACGTTTACAACGAAACTAAACACCATAGTACTTTTTAATCGCATATGCAACAAATTCAGAACAACCGTTTCCAAATTGGCTGTCCGTTGCTTCTGCCAACTTCTGTTTTTGCAGATATTCACCTGCTAAATCCAAAAGTATGCTTCTGGCATTGTCAAGTTTAAACATCTTCTTATAATTTTCCGCAAGCTGCTCGACTGCTTCTTTTTCTACATTAGCATCGCCAGTTTCTTTTGCTTCCATAAACTTTTTATAGATTTCAGTATTTTTGTCCTGCTCCTGCTTTAATTCCTTAACATCACCAGTTGACTGCATAATAGCTTCCATTGCTTTTTCTTTACTGCCATACCATTTAAAAACATCTGCGATGGCTTGTTCATTTGAAAAGCCTGTTGTTAAATATTCCCGATATTTTTCTTCGCTCCCATATTTCTGTATCTGCTGTTTCAGTGATTCTTTTGACATACATCCCAACATATGGTCTAAAATTTCCTGAATCTCTTCGTTACTAAATGCCTTAAAACTCATAGTATTAACTCCTTTCATCATGTCTGATATTAACTCAATAATCCCATTTAGCCGGTTTCGCTTTTGCTCCAATAAATTCTTTTGAGTTAATAAAGCCTGTTCTTTATCGTAATTAGGACTGTCCATTATTTTCTTTATGTTTTCCAATGGTATCTCTAATTCTTTAAAGAACATAATTTCCTGCAATCTTTCTAATGCTTTATTGTCGTATAAGCGATAGCCTGCATCTGACAATTCCGTTGGCTTTAATAAGCCAATCTCATCATAATATCTTAACGTTCTTATGCTTATTCCGCTTATCTCTGACACGTCTTTGACTGTTTTCATTATTTCCTCCTTCCAATTTTATCCTATACCGTTACGCTACGAGAGAGTCAATACATAAATTTATCTTTTATTAAAGCAAAAATCATTCTTTATTATACCAAAAATTTTAACCTCATATATATCTAAAAAGCAGCGAAGATTTCTTCCCGCCGCGTTTGATTAACTATACATAAATAATTTCTTCGTTCACAATCTCCCTTGCACAAGCCCTTATATTATACATTCTTCTTGTCCATTTTGGAGTATTTTCTTTCTTTAGCTGTTCTGTTATGCCCTGTGCCTGTTTCATGCCCTCTATGAGCCTGTGGGAGCGTTCCTGTGCCTGCCTGTCAATGTCGGCAAGATAGGTGTTGAGTTTGCCACTTGTGAGAAGATTAGTGTATGTAACCCTGCGGTATTGCTTCAGATAGTCCAAATGCCGCTGCCCCCATATGACTATTGGCTGTTTTTCCTCGGCGGGTAATCTTAAATCTGGAATCAGATACCCATTTTCTTCGTGATATATGCCGCCTAACTGTTCAAATATTGATTTTGTCATTTTATAATTCCTCCATGTGATTTGAATTTGCCTACAATCCAATCATTCTGGCTGATTACAAAATATAAGGAAAATGACTTCCTTATGACGTTTCCTCCGTGTTGCAAAATCTGTTCTGTAATAGAACGGGAAGATTTACCAAATACATCAGAAAAGACATCGTTAAGTTTTAGATTGGATACGGTAAGACAATTCTGAGCACGATTTTTTTCGCCAGTAATCATACAGGTGAGTTTGAATCGATATCTTACGAGATCCCTCAATTCTCTGATGTCAGCAGGTGGAATAAAGGAAGGTTTAACCATACCACACATATATAAATCACAAATCCATTTAGCATCCTTGCGGTCAGTTTTATTTCCTTTCATTGGTTTTGTGTATTTGGGGTGAGACAGGGTAACCCAAATTTCGTGCTGCTCAAGGATATTGAATACCAATAACGTCCTGAACAATGAGAAGTCGAAGGAGGAAAAACAGACAGGCAGAATTTCCATAAAGGAAAAGCTGGCGGAGAAAAAGGCGGTCACCCGGCAAAGGGATAAGTCGGAGAAGGAAGCCCCGGAAAAGGGGACAGAGAAAAAATCAGAGAGGGAGATATAAGCTATGAATAGCTGTGGGATTGCAGTAATTTCATTTGATTTTTCTTCTACTTTTTTCTGCCCAAGGCAGAAACCATCCATGTCACACCATGCAGAAACAATATGGTGTGCTTTCTGGTCTTTGGATTTGCTGCTTCTCATGGTTTTTCCGTCAATACATATGATTTTTTTGAGTGCTTCCCCTTCATTGCTGTTTACAATCTCATTCCATTTCTGATAAACACCCTGCATATATCCGGGCGCAATACTCCCCATAACCCTCTGCATTGTGTCATGCGAAGGGATGCCGTTTTCAAGTTCAATGTACTGCCTGAGAAAATCTTCATTTGACTTTGCGAAAATTTCAACTTCCTGCCAGTCATCGGCATTAGCCAGTTTTGCAAACAGCACAATCACTACAACGTCAAGCAGTTTATGCCTGACCTTTTTTTACTGTCTTTTATCCTCAATTAATTCAATTGTTTTTAATATTTCTGTCATTGCCAAACACCACCTTTATTGTAATAATACCACAAATTTACGATAAATTAGATGTTTGTTCACAATTTATTCACTCATGCGTTTGTCCTGGAGAAAAACGCAAAGAAAATCAAAGAGGGTTAGGGATACTTCCCTATGGAAATTTCATCATACGGACGGTAGGGAAGTATGGGGAATTTCGCCCATGTGTCCGGACATGGGCAGTGCTTGCTAAGTTTGTTTTTCGACACTCCCAGAGGGTGTGTCGGTGTTCCGATTGCTTAGGCAATCTGTTTGGAACACATATAAAATGCTGTGATAGAAAGAAGTTGATATTATTCGGCTTTCCGTATATAATGGATTAAATAGATTTGACGGAAGGACGAAAGATATGATGGAATATATGTCTGCGCCACAAGCAGCGGCGAAATGGGGCATTTCGGAAAGGCGTGTGCAGAAACTTTGTGAAGATAATCGTATACCGGGCGTGACAAAGCTTGGATATATGTGGTTGATACCAAAAACAGCAGAAAAACCTATGGATAAAAGAAAAAAACGGAAAGACGGTGCAAGCTATGAACAGTAGAATTTTATTAGTAGATGACGAAAAAGACATTTCTGATTTGATAGAGGAAGCATTACGTCAAGACAGCTTTGCAGATATTCAAGAAGCAAACACAGGACTGGACGCAATTCAGATATGCAGAGAATATCAGCCGGACGTGATCATATTGGATATTATGTTGCCGGACATTGACGGGATTGAGGTGTGTAAAAAGATAAGGGAATTTTCTATCTGTTCTATTCTGTTCCTATCTTCAAGGAATGATGATATTGACAAGATACTTGGACTTTCCAGTGGGGGTGATGATTACATCACAAAACCTTTTAGCCCACGGGAAATTGTTTACCGTGTAAAAGCACAGCTTCGCCGTCAGCAATATCAATCTGACAGAAGCGCAGATTTGAATAGCTTATTCCGTCTGCCCCAAAACAACTGATTACGATAAAAGGCTTGGGCTATAAATTAAAGAAAAGGACTGATTAAATGAAACAATCCGGCTACCGTACCACTTTTCATATTTATTTGATTTTTTTCCTGTCACTTTTAGGAACTCTTATTGCCGTATGTTACCTTTTGGGAATGCTCATTACTGCACCAAATCCAAACGGTAAAAATGTCCGGAGCGATTGGGCTAAAACTTTTGCACAGGACTTTTCAGAATACATTATTTTTATAAATGGCAGCCCCAAAATAAAGCAGACGGGGATTGAAATATTACAGGAAACCCATGTCGGGCTGCAAATTTTAGACGCTGCCGGAAATGAAGTATATGCCTATCAAAAGCCGGATAACGCACAGGGTTATTATTCTAATACTGACCTTTTGTTGCTTTATCAGACGGGACACTTTGATAATGCAAGCCCGGAGGATTTGACAGCTTTTATTGGTATCATAACAGGAAACGAAAAGGACTATGCCTATGTTCTGTATTTTCCTATGAATATCCAAAAAGTGACCATGTACTTAAATGGAGATCGATTTGCAGGAGGGAAAAAATTAATCATTTTAATTGTCAGCATTTTATTAACAATAGTCCTTTTCTTAGGATTGGGTTATGGACTATTTATAACAAAAGCAATCAGTAGATTATCAGCTTCCATTCGGGATATTTCGGGACGATGTTATCTTCCAGTCAAAGAAAAGGGTGTATTTCGTGATTTAAAAAAAAGCTTGAATGAATTGGACGGAGAAGTAAAGGCGAGTGACCGTCTGCGTGAAAAAACGGAAACGATACGTCGGGAATGGATTTCTAACATTACCCATGACCTAAAAACACCTTTGTCCCCAATAAAAGGATATGCTGAGATTTTATGTGATGATACAGAGAAAACAACGGATCAATGCCGGCGATATGCAGAAATAATGCTAAAAAATGCATCATATATGGAAAACCTGATTGACGACTTAAAATTAACATGGCAATTAGAAAATAATATGCTTCCGGAACAAATACAGGGAGCAAGACCGAGGGAACAGGCTTAGGGCTGGCGATTGCAAAAAACATTATAGAACTTCATGGAGGTACAATTTCTGTTACCAGCAGTCTCGGAATAGGAACTGCTTTTCTTATCAGTTTACCAGTGTGTCAGGAAAACTGATATACTGCGATTAAGGTTAATTAAGATAGAATGAAAATGCGATTAAGGTTGACCGTCTACTATGTTAAGGGTAGCGACAGTCAACCTTTTTTATTGCAGGTAAGGAGGTGGAACATGAATATAAAAAAGGTATTCCCATTCGCGGCAGCTATATTGATTACGGCTTTTGTGTGCTTTGCCGTTTTTGCCTTGCTGTTGCGCCCGCAGAGTTTGGAGATTGGCATGGTGGACTTAAATACGGTTGCAGACGGTGAGTATATCGGCGTGTGTCAAAATAAAATTTTAATTGCCGTTGTCAGAATCTGCGTACAGAACCATGAAATAACAAATATCGAAGTAATAGAGCATAAGGATTCTTACATGGAGCAAGCTGAAAAAATTGCCGGAGAAGTATGTGCCGGACAAACGTTAGATGTTGACGCAGTATCCAGCGCGACATTTACCAGTGATACCGTTTTGAAAGCAATCGAAAATGCGTTGAAATAGCGCATAGAAAGCAGGTGTAAATTTGAAAATCATTTTAAAGTATATTTTAACAAACATACAGGAACGCAAGGCGAGAACTGCTGTTATGCTTCTGTCAATACTTCTATCCGCTATGTTACTGTTTGTGTCCTTTTCTATTGGTGTGTCTTATGAAAGCGCACAGCGGAAAATGGCGCGTGGTATGGCAGGGAGTGCCACTGTTTCTGTGCAGAATATAGAGGGAGGCATAGATTTAGACGATATTCCTGCCCTATCTGACATAAAGGCAAAAGCGGGAATGTTGGAAGGAACTTCACTCTACCATGAGAATGGGTATTATGAAACTGTTGATCTGCTTGCTGCTGATATGGAAGCATTAAATCAAATTAACAAACCACGTCTGCAAAACGGAGATGAAATAACGGGATTTACAGGCTATCAGGTTATTTTGCCGGACAGGTTCACATCAAAGTATGAAATAGAAAAAGGCGATACCATTACTTTGCAGATAAATGGTTCGCCCATAGATTTTGAAGTGCTGGAAATTGTTAAAAGAGATTTTGGAGTGGGACGAGGGTTACAGTGAAATTTTGATTGAAGCTGCCGGACATATCACCACAAGCAATTTAATCTCTGAATTGCGAAGCAATCTTGATACAGAAAAATACCGGGTATCAGAGATTGTCAATGAAATGCAGATAGCCGCCGACGCAAGACAGAAATCTATGCCGTTTTTCCTTATCAGCTTTTTTTCCCTGACTATGAGTATTTTTATTATTTACAGCAGCTATAAAGTTATTTCTTTAGACCGCTTACCAATAATCGGTACATTTCGCAGTATCGGCGCAACAAAAAAAGCCGTAACCCGTATCTTGCTTTTAGAAAGCCTGTTTTATGGCTGCATGGGTGGGGTGATTGGTATTCCTGTTGGTATCTTAGTGTTAAAGGCTATTTTACAAGGGATGGGAAACTCATTAGCACAGGGAATAGAAATTCCTGTTATTATTTCTCTCCCCGGAGTTTTCCTCTCCTTTGCCGTTGCTGTAATCGTATCTTTGCTTTCTGCATGGCTACCAGTCCGCAGGGCAAGCCGTTTGCCGATAAAAGATGTTGTCTTAGGCACAGTGGAAGAACGGCATATTCCACGTCCTCTGATTGTTGGAATGGGAATAGTGTTGTTTGCTGTATCGGCGTTATTGCCGCATTTTGCGTCGGGCAATATGCTTTATCTTGCAGGGGGCTTTTCTTTATTGGGACTGATTGCAGCAACAATACTTGTAATACCAATCTTCACCAGTATTGTAAGTGTGGGGTTGGAGCGTTTTTATGGTGCGATAGCCGGGAATGAGGGCAGGATTGCCGCCCGTAACATGAAAGACAACAACAACACGACACAAAACATAACACTGTTGTTTATCAGCATATCTGCGATCATTGCGATCAGCGTTGTTGGAAATTTTGTGACAACCTATATTAGCGACGTTTTTCATGGTGCGGAGCTTCAAGGCTTCGCAGACGGGCGTATGGAGCCGGAATTTGTGGAACAGGTAGAAAAAATGGAGGGTATTGATAAAGTGCTTCCTGCTTATGTATTTGAGAATACGATAAAAGCAGGAGGTACCACACTTTCCCGATTAGAGGGTACAGACAATTTGGAATGGTACAGTTCCATGTTGGCTCTTAATTATACGAATAACAGTTTTTTAGAACAGGCTGCGGCTTCCTTTCAGCGCAAAGAACGTTCAGTCATTTTAAGTGAGGGGTGTTTGGAACGCACAGGCTTTTCTATCGGGGACGAAATAATTCTCTCAAATGGGACAGAGAGAGGCTCTTATATCATTGTTGGTAGTTTCAAATCAAGGGCAACCAACGTAGAAGCTGTTATACCAGCTTTCTACGCCGTTTCAGACTTTGGGGCGGCAGTCTATGGCTTTTTAGCTTATACGGCCGCAGATCCCGACGCGATTATGGTACAGATACGGGCTTTGTTTGGGGAAACATCAAATTGGAGCCGCACCGTAGAGGAATTTAATTCAGACGCACTTGCAACTGTTGGCGCATTTTTAGAACCAATGCACACCATGACCTATTTTATCCTGTTGCTTGCAACTGTCGGCGTTATCAACAATCTTTTGATTAACTATATGCAGAAACGGCGCACGATTGCCATGTATAAATCCGTTGGACTATCCAATCGCCAAAACAGAAAAATGACGTTGATAGAGGGTTTTTCTTGCGGGCTTATCGGTGCAGTAATCGCTATTTTTGTTTCCTATATGGAAATACAAACAATTTTCCTTGTGGCAGCACCAAAAATCTCTATGTTGCCGGAACTGGATTTATGGACGTTTTTTGCCGCAGGTGGATTAGGAATTTTCATTACGCTGCTTGGCTCTATTGTGCCAATCATAAAGAGCCGTAACATGAAACTGGTAGAAGAAATTAAATTTGAATAAGGAGGCATTGTCAAATGAGAGAATTAACAGAAAAAGTCGCTATTGAGGGAAAAAACATCGTAAAAGACTTTCAGCTTGGCGATACCAGAACAAGGGTATTGAAAAGTATATCTTTGAAAGTTTCACAGGGAGAATTTGTTTCTATCATGGGACAGTCCGGTTCCGGTAAAAGTACGCTGCTCTATATTCTTGGCGGTCTTGATACGCCGACAAGCGGAGCTGTCTTTATGAATGGCATAGATATATCTAAACTGGGTGACGAAAAAATGAGCCGAATAAGGCGGCAGAATATAGGTTTTGTTTTTCAGTTTTATAACCTTATCCCCAACTTAAATGTAGAGGAAAATATCATGCTTCCGCTTTTGTTAGACGGAAAGAAAATGCGTGACTATAAAAAGTCGCTGACGGATATTTTAGAAATTGTCGGTTTATCTAACAGGAGAAAGCATACGCCCCGCGAGTTATCAGGCGGGCAGCAACAGCGCGTTGCAATAGCCCGCGCTTTGATTGGTAAGCCGCAAAGAGCAGTAGCCGAATTATTACAGTGAGTGACGGAATGATTGCATGTGGAGACGGTTGTAATGCTTCCCCACAAAAAACCCGACAGCGTAATCAACGTAAAAGTGGAGTTTGGCGAGGGTGAGGGCAAAGTGCCGCTCGATAATATCGCATGCTCCCCTTAAGGTAGACAGATGAAATAATAAAACTGTCACTATAAGGAGGAGCATTTTTTATGGGACAACATTCAAAATACTCTTTTGAAATGAATTAGATGCTGTCACAAAGTATCTGGAGGGAAGCTGTTCAACAGAAAGTATCGACCGAAGTCTGGGAACGGGTGGAAACCGTAAAATACTGTATGGGCATGAAATGGACTATGCGCAGACAGCAGAAAAATACCAGGTATCCTGCCAACAGATTTACCAATGGACAAGGAAATACCAGTCAAACGGCGCAGAAGGGCTTATTGACAAAAGGGGGGGAAGAAAACCTGAAACTGAAATGTCTGAACTAGAGAAGCTGCGTGTAGATAATAAGCTTCTTCAAGCGGAAAAGCGCAGAGCCCGGCTGGAGACCGCTTTCTTAAAAAAACCCGACGAAACCGAAAGGAGGCGGTTCTAAGCCAGATACAAAATGAGACGGTTTATCTGGCGATACAGGAAATATATGATGAGCAGGGATGCCCTATATCGGAACCCTGCAGATTTGCGGGAATTACCCTATATAGAGGCGGATACGTTTAATATTACTATCAATGATGTAACCGAATGCATTGGCATCATTTGCAGCCTGAATGATGGCATTATACTTGTTTTCAGCATATGTAAGGCCAAAGCGGGCTGTAGATTTTATCACATCAATAATCTCTTGCTTGAAAAAATGCCAAGGTACTGGGGAAAAGCCATGCGTAATTGGCCCAGGAGCTTATTCACATAAGCACTGCGGTTATCCATTAAGCCGTAGTATTCACGACACAGGTTACGGCAGTTTAAGGCAAGGTCAGATGGCATAAGAGAAACCTTTAAATCAGGTTTCAAACCAACTAAAGCAGCTTTTTTAGAATCAAAAGGGTCATTATGTACTTTTCTTATATTTATGTTTGTGCTATTCTTAGTGATGATAGGATTTATAACCGATCAGCTAAAACCCTTATCACGAAGATAGCAGAAGAGTGGGTAATGATAAATTCCCGTGGATTCGAGGAAAATGCGGCTTTCCAAAGAATACAACCCTTCTGCTTCTTTTATTTTAGAAACAGCGGTTGTAAGGGAATTCATGCTATTGTGTAGGATTTTATAAGGTTTTCCTACGAATTGTTGGTTGGGAAGTGCGATAGACATCCAGGAGAAGTCAGCACCGACATCAATACCAACAGAGATAAATAATCCATCAAGATTAAAAATAACTTTGTTTGACATGAGCAAAAGCTCCTTTCTGATAGGAATCCATTTCCAATCTGGCAGGTACACAACCTAGCGTGTTATTTGGGTTAGGTATCTGCTGACAAATCAGCATCCCAGGGAGACGGGCATTCTTTGTCCTATCCAAAGAGATAATACCTTATGTTTTATCTGGTGTCTATCAGGAACCATCAGACATGATAATTATTTACGATAACATCTGATGAAGGAAGAACACTTTCTTCTGTTATCTGATTTTATAGAAACTTGTTAATCAAGTAGCCTTATTGACTACATCATTACTATACTAGAGAGGTGATTTTTAGTGAATACATATAAGACCTCGGAAGTAGCAAAAATCATTGGCATACATCCGAATACCGTACGGATGTATGAGGAATGGGGATTGATACCAGAAGCGAAACGGAAACCGAATGGCTACCGAGTGTTTACTGATTTCCATATTGAACAACTTCGGCTTGCACGCATTGCTTTTCAAATTGAGGTGCTTCAGAACGGATTAAGGAAAAAGATTGTAGAAACCGTCAAGATTTCTGCAAAGGGCGATTTTGATAAGGCTCTTTGTTTTGCGGAGGAATACCGAACCCAAATACAGAAAGAGCAAAGCAACGCCGAGGAAGCGATTCAGATTGCAAAGCAGATTTTATCTGGCAAGTCGGCGGAGCAATCTCTTTGTTTAAGACGAAAGGAGGTCTCAGGCTATCTGGATATTTCTATGGATGCACTTAGAAATTGGGAATTGAACGGTTTGCTTCGGGTAAAACGGAAACAGAACGGATACCGCTTCTATACAGGCGAGGATATTGAGCGGCTAAAGATAATACGGTCACTCCGTTGTGCCAATTACTCATTAGAAGCAATCCTGCGGATGCTGAATGCCCTTGAGCATAATCCGCAGGCAAATATTGAACAGGTGCTGAACACGCCGAAAGAGGACGCCGATATTATTTCCGTTTGCGACAGGCTGATTGTATCATTGCAGGCAGCCGAAAAAAATGCAGAAAAGATGATAGAGATTCTTACCGATATGAAAAAGGAATTTTCTTAACCCTACATTTTAACACCAACCTTTTTTTCGCTGTTAAGATAAGAGCCACAACAGCAAAAGGAGGATAAGACAGATGAATGAAATCATCAGCGTAAAGCAGCTCTCAAAATCATATGGCGGACTGACTGCCGTGCAGGGGCTGGATTTGTCAGTCACGCAGGGGACGGTTTTCGGGCTGCTTGGAGCGAACGGTGCAGGAAAAAGCACTACGATTGAATGTATGTTAGGCACAAGGAAATTCGATGCAGGCACGGTTTCTATTTTAGGGATGAACCCGCTCCTGCAAAGGAAACAGCTTTTTGAAAATGTCGGCGTGCAATTACAAGAAGCGAATTACCAAGACAAAGTGACGGTTGCTGAATTATGCGAGGTAACGCAGTCACTCTATCGGAATGCCGCAGACTATGGGGAGCTTCTGAAACAATTTGGTATTTTCGATAAAGCAAAAAGCATGGTCAAGGAGCTTTCGGGAGGACAGCGGCAAAAGCTGTTTATTGTTTTAGCTCTGATACCACAGCCTAAAGTTGTTTTTCTGGATGAGCTGACGACAGGGCTTGATGCAAAAGCCAGACGGGAGGTATGGAAAATCTTATCTGACCTCAAAGAAAAAGGAATGACAATTTTTCTGACTTCACATTTTATGGACGAGGTAGAAGCGTTGTGCGACTGGGTCTGCATACTCAAAAAAGGAAAAGCTGTTTTTTATGGAACGGTAGAAGAAGCCATTGCAGGAAGTCCGTATGACAAATTTGAAGATGCGTATTTGTGGTATTCTGATGAGGAGGCAAGCAATAATGAAAACATTTAAAACAATGCTGAAAAATGAAATGAAACTTTCCCTGCGTGATATGAACATGGTAATATTTGCAATCTGCATTCCCCTTGTAGTTTTGATTATACTAGGCGTTATTTATGGTAATAAGCCTGCTTCCTCCGGTGCGGCGTACACGTTTCTGGAACAGTCCTTTGGTGCTTTGACAACGATTGCGGTTTGTGCAGGCGGCGTTATGGGACTGCCCCTTGTAGTATCTGATTACCGAAACAGAAAGATATTGAAGCGTTTTAAGGTTACCCCTGTCAGCCCTGCGATGATTTTAGCGGTGCAGGTTGCGATTTACACAATTTATTCCGTGGCATCGCTTATACTGCTTTATATCGTTTCAGCACTCTTTTTTGGATTTCATATGGGCGGCTCTATGATTGCTTTTCTCGGTAGCTATCTGTTAGTCATGCTGTCGATATTCAGCATCGGCATGATGGTAGGCGGGATTTCCCCGAACTCCCAGACGGCGAGCGTGATAGCAAGCCTGCTTTACTTCCCGATGCTTATTTTTTCTGGAGCAACGCTGCCGTATGAGGTAATGCCAAGTGCCTTGCAAAAGGTGGCGGATATTCTGCCATTGACACAGGGAATAAAACTATTGAAAGCTGCTTCATTAGGGCTTCCGATAGAAAACGTCTTTGTTCCAATTATTGTTATGGTGGTACTTGCTGCCATTTGCATCGGAGTGTCCCTTCGTTTTTTCAAATGGGAGTAGCAGATAACGCAGAGTGGCTGTTATGCCCTGTCTGCGGAAATAAAACAAGACTAAAAATAAGGGGAGATACAGAACTTAAGAATTTTCCCATTTATTGTTCAAAATGTAAGCAGGAAACATTGATAGAATTAACAAATTTACAAGTAATAGTCATTAAAGAGCCAGACACTTTAGATGCAGGAAAATCGGGGAAGTCAATCGAGGGGCGACCCGCATTTAAGAAAATGCTGTCCGATATAAAAAACGGATTGGAAATAGAGTATATCCTTGTCTATAAACTTTCACGTTTTGGGAGAAATGCGGCAGATATTCTAAATTCATTGGAGTTTGTTCAGTCTTATGGGATAAACCTTATCTGCATTGAAGAGGGGATTGGCTCATCTCAGACAAGCGGAAAGCTGCTCATATCTGTCCTGTCAGCGGTTGCAGAGATTGAGAGGGAAAATATCATTGAGCAGACCATGAACGGACGCAGGGAAAAAGAAGCCGAAGCAATCCGAATTATATCTGATAAGTTTGGAAATTCAGGCATAGGGGCATAGGGCTTGGCGGTGTTGCAAAATACCTTAATCTGCAAGGAATAAAGAAGATACTTCGCCAGAATGGAAAGTTAGAAACATGGAGCAGCCATTTAATACGGCAGAAGACGCTTGTAAAAGGCTTAAACGGCAAAATGGGAAGCTATGATGCGTACCTGATCCCGGAAGGGGTGAAGGAGTTACTATACGAGAGACGGGAAGGGATCCAGGGGTTTCAGTATCAGTTGAAACTGGAATTTCCGCAGGGGAAACAAGAATCCCGAAAAAGGCCAAATACCCCGTATCAAGCTGACGGGGCATTTGGCTCTCGCGGCATTCGTCAAATATCCATATAAGCATGGCTGTTTTTCATTGTTCGCGGAAATAAAGGTGGCGTGCAAGCGTAAAAGATGTTAAAATAGTTATGGTTCATCTGTGCAGGGGTGCGGCTTTCTTAAGAAGGCTTTCGCATGACACTTTTTTCGATAGCGTAGGCTTAGTGGTGTTATCATGTCGAAGCAGATGAACCTTTTGTAAAATGTATAGACATTGAGCGGGGGGGAGAGCGGGAAAGAAACCGCATTTTAGGGATAAGAAAATCGGGATCGATGGAGGTCCTCAATATGGTTGGAAGAATTATTGGACTGGTATCTTGTTTGATGTGTGCTGTTCCATTTTTAATTATTTCTGTCTACAATAAAGATAGTAAAGAGCCAATCAGTTTTTGGAGCGGAGATACAACGTTAAAATCGAAAGTCAAGAATATAATGGAATATAATTATAAAATGGCGGCTTATACAAAAGGTATGCCATTGCATTTTTAAGTTCAGGAATAGGATGGCTGGTTTTGCCTGCCCTTGACGTTATTATGACTTGTTTCGATTGTACGCTGGGTATTTATCTTATGTATCGAAACTATAAAAAATTACTAAATTCATGTATATAGGAAAGCGGGACAGAAGCATAGCATTCATCACTTTAACATTTATTGGGGATGGATATGTCCTTTTTAATGATGGAAAAGTTAATGCAGGATATGCTTGTGTACCTATGATTTTTGCGTTGATTTCTATCTCTTTTTATCGAAAGTACAAATGATGGGCAAATTCCTGTTTTATTGAGAGGTTGCAGAGCATCAAATCGTTGTTTGGCGATTTGGTAAATCCTAATAAATTAATTTTATAGGGAACAGAAACTTTGAATTTGGAGGGGATTGTTATGACGGAAACGATGGGTGTTGCGATTGGAATAGGTGTATTTGCACTTGTTATTATATATCTTGGTTGTTTGATGTGGAAAAAGGAAAAAATCACTTTGCTTCATAGTTATCATTATGACAAAGTGTCACCAAGAGATAAAAAGGTTTTTTGTAAAATATCAGGTTGTGGTGTAATCTTTATTGGAATTGGTCTTTTGGTGACTGCTATAATAATCGGTATAACAGATTCAGCATTAAGTTTTATCGCTTTTGCATTTGGATTTGTTGTGGGATTGGCGTTGCTGATTTATGCAGGAGCAAAATATAACCGCTAATAGAGAAGAAAATTCCAGTTTATCGGGAAGTTACAGAGAATAAAAAATCGGCATTTACGGAGGAACTGTATATATTTGAAAAAATGAGTAAAGCGCTTACCAGAGAAGATATAGAAACAGAGGTTTACGTTTTTCTTCCATTAAAACATCGTTATTGTGACATTCCCATAGGAACAGCGGAGGAAAAATATTTATTGTTCAAAGGGAAATCCCCTTTGATGGCCTCTTATTTTCCCTTTGCTAATGACTATGGAGCGAATCCGATTTGTGTCAATTTGAAGGGCGGAGGAGTTTATATTATATATATGGATTTGGGAGAATTGGAGGATAGATGTTTCCGCCGTATTGCAGAGAGTTTTCTGGAATTTGTAGAATCTTTGTCCGAAGACAGCATGGACGGTTAGGGATTGGAGGAAACTATGGCAGGATTGACGTCAATGATGAATATTGGAAAAGAAATGGAGAAAAAGCTGGCTTCCATTGGAATAGATTGTTTCGGGAAGCTGATGGTTAAGCGTATAAAATTTGGAGGAATTATCTATGGATTACGATAAAAGAAAATTAACAGAATAAGAATTGAAACGTAAAAATAAACTGGTAAGGGGATTAGGAATAAGTTTTAATAATTTCTTCGGCAATGGTTCGTTTTGCAATACAGCGGTTCATTGCCTGTTTTTCTATGTAATGATGGGCATCAGGTTCACTCATAGAGAGTTCGCTGATTAAAAGCCATTTTGCCTTGTTGACTAGACGGATTTCAACCATTTTTTCTTCAATAGACAGGGACTTCTTTTCTAATTGTCTCAGTCGTTCTCTGGCGCTTTCCATCCAGTTAAGGGCATGCAATATGGTTGATTTTGAAATTGGCTTTGGCAGAGTGAAGACGCCGTATTCAGCAACCTTATCGTGGATATCGGCATGAATATCACTTTTTACTAAAAGTAATACAGCGGACAGTTTTGTGGTACAAGTGTCAATCGCAAAACGAGTACCCACATCATCATGTAAAGGAGCGTTGATGATAACAAAATCAAATGTTTTTTCGGAAAGAGTTTGTTTGGCAGCGCTGACACTTGTAACAGAATGGACAGGGTAGTATCTTGTTTCGGGGAGTAGGTCAGTAAAGGTAGAGGTGAAGCTATCTGTTGCAGACACGATGAGTATGCTGTAAAAACGTTCTCTTAAACTCATTTGACACCTCCTCCTTTTTCGTTGGTTTTAATTATTTATTGCAATAAATATCTAATATAGCATCTGGTATATATTTTTTTATAAACTTGCTGTTTACGGCTGAAGCGTATGCGGATTTGAAATCGCCAGGCAGTTGTTCAAATTTTGCAAGAACATCAGCATCTGATTTATACAGGTTTATATCAGCTGGGCGTGGTAGCTCTAGTTTATTTTGAATACCATCCAGAATTGCATAAATTAACAGGGCAAATGCCAAATAAGTATTTGCGGATGGATCTGGAGAACGAAGCTCTACACGTTGGTATTTACCTACAGCAGCAGGAACTCTGACAAGCTGGGAACGATTCTCACTGGACCAAGAAATATATCTTGGGGCTTTATTACTGCCAAAACGCTGATAAGAATTTTCTGTTGGGTTTAAAAATACGGTCATATCTGAAACTTTATCCAGAATAGCAGCAATCATATAGTTCATATTATCTGTATTATCAGAGGATTTTACAGATATATTGATATGGAATCCATTTCCGGGTTTATCTTTCAGCGGTTTTGGACTGAAATCAGCAAAAAGTCCATTACGTTTGGCGATTATTTTCACAACAGTTTGGAAGGTCATGGCATTGTCAGCAGCAGTCAGTGGATCGGAATAGCGAAAATCAATTTCGTTTTGTCCCGGACCTTCTTCGTGGTGAGAACTTTCAGGTTGTATTCCCATCTGTTCAAGTGTTAGACACACTTCACGGCGGATATTTTCACCTCTGTCTTCTGGGGCAATGTCCATGTAGCCTACGTTATCATAAGGTTCTTTGGTCGGGTTTCCATTATCATCCAGAGTAAACAGGTAAAATTCTTGCTCAGCGCCAAAGAAGAACTGGAATCCTGAATTATGTGCAGCCTGAATTGCTTTTTTTAGAATAGATCGGGTATCACATTCAAATGTTTTTCCGTCTGGGTGGGTAATGTTGCAGAACATTCGTACTACACGTCCATGTTCTGGTCTCCATGGAAGGGGCACAAGTGTGTCTGCATCTGGATGGAGAAACAGATCGGAATGGTTTTCATCGCCAAATCCTGCGATGGCAGATGCATCAATGGCAATTCCAAATTCAAAAGCGCGAGGAAGTTCCTCTGGCATAATGGAGATATTTTTCTGTTTGCCAAACACATCACAAAAGGTGAGACGGATGAATTTCACATCTTCCTCCTGCACATATTGTATTACCTCTTCTTTTGAATACTTCATAAACCTACCTACTTTCTTTTAGCTTGCTATATACATTTGTTTATATAGATTGTTACTGTCTGGTGCAATGACTGTAAAAGGATCAGATAAACGTTTTTCCACAGAATATCCGAAGCCTGCGCAGTATCCGGACAGATATTTGCGGATTCCAGCACGGTATCCAGCATTACCTTGTATATAGATTTTGCCGCCACGCATAGCATATCCGGCAGCATCACCAATATTACCATGGATTAGAATCTTTCCCTCATTCATGGTGTCGCCTATTGCATCCTGAGCATTGGATTTTAGGGTAATATTTTTACCAGACATACCTGCAGCGATAAATCTCTGGCTGCAACAGCCTTCGACTGTACAGTCGCTACTGGTCTTGCGCAATGCTTCATTTACAGCTCTGTAATCTAAATTTGTAGCATCAATGATTTTCATATTATACCACACCTCCCAGTAATTGTTTACGATTTTCTAAGTTAAATGTTATAGAAAGTTCTAATGGTTTGCATATTTATAATTCTCCTGCATGAGAGATACCAAGTATCTCAAGTTCTTTTTATGTTAATCCAATGCCGCGCAACATCAGATGGTTTCCAAAAATTCCATTTTAAAAATAATTGACAAGTTACACTTTACGAGGTAAAATAATGTGCATGAAGGCAAAGGCGTCTTTAAGGTAAAACTTAAAGGAGCCTTTGCCTTTTATGCTTAAAAATATAGAAAAAGTACCGAAATTCAAGAAAGGAATGGATATAATCATCACGTATATTAATGTGTATCTGGGAACTATGAGTCCATATCAGCATGGCGAAGTAAATGTGTGGAATTATTGGGTTTGCAGGAAAGGCAGAAGCGGTTCCGATATTGTTCGACGGCCTGGAACGGCTGGAATACAGAGGATATGATTCGTCAGGAATTGCGGTTGTCCATAATGGCATCATCAAAACTATCTGGAGATCAAAAACTCTCTCTGACGTTACTGCGCTTCTTGCACATACAAGGACAGTTACTTATTATGGAAGATGATGAAGTGGCAGTCATTACGGCAGATCAAGTTCAGATATTTGACAGAGACAGGTTTCTGCTGGAAAAAGAGAAACATTTGATTGAGTGGGATGTTTCCGCAGCAGAAAAAGGCGGATATGCGCATTTCATGTTGATAGAGATGGAAAACTTCTTCACATTCCGGTAGAAGCCTGCCCTGCATCAGAATTCAGGTACAGTGAACCATTGCTGGGAGAGACGGCTCTTGTAATTGTAAGCAGCCAATCAGGGGAAACACTGGATTCCATGGCGGCGCTCTGGGAGGCAAAGCGAAAAGGCTCCAAGGTCCTCTCAATTGTAAATGTTATGGGAAGTTCGATAGCAGGAGAATTGCAGCATGGAACAATATTTTTGATAGAACCAGGAACACTGGTAGTTGCTCTTGCAACCTATGAGCCTCTGGTCGAAAAATCCTTGTTTAATATTGTTGAAGTAAAATCCAGGGGTGCAGAAGTCATTGCAAAGACTATAGAGAGTGATGAAAGTCTGATATGCGGCCAGTCATCTGAAATATTCGTGATACCTAAGATTCACACACTTTTACAGCCGGTTTGGGTGTGATTCCATTACAGCTTTTCGCTTATTATATTGCATTGAGTCGTGGGTGTGATATTGATAAACCGGGGAATCTGGCAAAATCTGCCATGGTAGAATGATGCGTAGGAGGAAATAGGATTATGGCTATTCATGAAGAATGTGGTGTATTCGGTGTGATGAGTACAAAAAACAAAAATGTTGCAAGGATTGTCTATTACGGATTGTATGCACTTCAGCATAGGGGACAGGAAAGCTGCGGGATCGTTGTAAATGATGATGGTGTGTTTTCTTCTTATAAGGATTTAGGGCTTGTAAGCGAAGTGTTCTCGAAAGATACGTTATCCCATTTACCGGAAGGGGCTTTGGCAGTGGGCCATGTAAGATATGGAACGACAGGCGGAGCAACGCGAAATAATTGCCAGCCCATCGAAGTAAACCACCAGAAAGGGAAAATGGCATTAGCACATAACGGTAATTTGAGCAATGCATTGGAACTTCGTGATAAATTGGAACTATCCGGAGCAATTTTTCATACTACAAGTGATACAGAAACAATAGCTTATGTGATTACGAGAGAACGTCTGACGACATCATGTATAGAAGATGCAGTCAGTAATACAATGAATTTATTAGAGGGCGCGTATTCTCTGGTTTTAATATCATCTGCCAAGATGATTGCTGCAAGAGACCCATACGGATTCCGTCCTCTTTGTTATGGGAAAATGTCAGATGGAACTTATGTAGTTGCATCAGAAAGCTGTGCATTATCTGCGGTAGGGGCAGAACTTATTCGAGAAGTGTTGCCTGGTGAAATTCTGGTTTTTACTCAAAATGGTGTAGTGTCAAGGAAGGAGCACTGTGGGGAAAAGAATCAGAAAACATGTATATTCGAATATATTTATTTTGCAAGGCCTGATTCTGTTATAGATGGGGTGTCCGTCCATAAATCACGAATGAAAGCAGGCGAACGTTTGGCAGAGAGTTATCCGGTGGAGGCGGATATTGTAATAGGAGTTCCGGATAGCGGGATGGATGCAGCTCTTGGTTATGCGGCTAAATCCGGCATTCCTTATGGTATTGGCCTCATTAAGAACAAATACATTGGAAGAACCTTCATTTCCCCTGAACAAAATGAACGTTTAGATAAAGTTAGGATAAAGCTCTCTCCTGTGAAAAATGTAATAGATGGAAAAAGAGTTGTTCTTATTGATGATTCGATTGTAAGGGGGACAACCAGCAAACGTATTGTCAGGCTTTTGCGTGATGCCGGAGCAAAGGAGATACACATGAGAATTTCTGCACCTCCCTTCTTGCATCCATGCTATTATGGCACAGATATTGATTCGGAAGAAAATTTGATTGCCTGCCATCATAGTATGGAAGAGATTGCAGAGATGATCGGAGTGGATACTTTGGGATATTTAGGGGTAGAGAAGCTGGGTAAATTGATTGACAGTGAAGCTTATTGCGCTGCCTGTTTTAACGGAAAATATCCAACCAAAACTCCGGCAGATCTTCGTAAAGACCGTTTTGAAAGAAGATTATCTGAGAGAAATTATGAAGGTACTGAATAATTATATCGGGTATAGATAAAGAGGTGTAAACATTATGAAAAAATTTGACAGAAAACTGATTCTCCCTGATGGCAGTGAACTGATCCGTCTTATACCAATCAGACTGTTGTAATGGCATATCCGCTGATAGGAAATTCAGCAATATAGGATTCCAAATGGGGAATATCAGGTAGCCGCCATTGATTGTGGAATGAAGCAGAATATTGTGAGGAGCTTAAACAAACGAGGCTGCAATGTGGCGACGTATAATGATTTGCCGTTCAAATTCAAAATAAAGCCCTGCAACGAAAACGGACATCAGATAAAGCCTGATGTCCGTTTATTGGGTTCGGGGAGTGCTCCCCGAATCTGATCCGAGGAGCATGAGTTATGAAAAGCGTAATAGCTTTATCAGCTAGTACTCGTACATCATAAGTAAAAAATGTGATAGGGATGTGACAAAGGTGTGATAAAAGTATGAAGTTTGTACAGGAAAATTATGCGAGATATTTAGAAATTCTTAATTTCTAGAAAAATTTTCCTATTTTCCAAAAAATTTATTTGAAAAATGGAAGCATTTGTATATAATAAGGATGTATATGAAAAAATATGATTAAATACACGGTTTGTGTTCACAATAAATTGCAGGAAGATGAAAGGGGAACAAGAATGGTTTCAACAGATATAGGCATTGATTTAGGTACAGCGAGTATTTTGGTTTATATTAAAGGGAAGGGCGTCGTATTAAAAGAGCCGTCTGTAGTCGCTTTTGATAGGGATACAAATAAAATCAAAGCAATTGGAGAAGAGGCACGTCTTATGTTAGGGCGTACCCCTGGCAATATTGTGGCAGTCCGCCCGCTTAGGCAGGGCGTTATTTCTGATTATACCGTTACAGAAAAAATGATCAAATATTTTATTCAAAAGGCAATCGGCAAGAAAAATTTCCGTAAACCCAGGATTAGCGTATGCGTCCCCAGCGGCGTTACCGAAGTTGAAAAAAAGGCCGTGGAAGATGCGACATACAATGCGGGCGCAAGGGAAGTGACGATTATTGAAGAGCCGATTGCGGCAGCAATAGGGGCAGGGATTGATATTGCAAGGCCTTGTGGGAATATGATTGTGGATATCGGCGGCGGGACTGCTGATATTGCGGTGATTTCTCTGGGGGGGTCTGTTGTAAGTACTTCAATTAAAATTGCGGGGGATGATTTTGACGAAGCTATTGTGCGTTACATGCGTAAAAAGCATAACTTGTTGATTGGGGAACGGACGGCGGAGGATATCAAGATTAAGATTGGCTCCTGTTTTCCGAATGGGCATAATGAAACGATGGACGTACGGGGGCGCAATCTTGTGACGGGTCTGCCCAAGACAGTTACTGTTTCGTCTGAGGAGACAGAAGATGCGCTGCGTGAACCGACACTGCAGATTGTGGAAGCCGTGCACAGTGTGCTTGAGAAGACGCCGCCAGAGCTGGCAGCGGATGTTGCGGACAGGGGGATTGTATTGACGGGCGGAGGGGCCTTGTTGCGTGGATTAGAAGAGCTTTTGGAGGATCGGACTGGTATTAATACCATGACGGCAGAGCAGCCGATGACTTGTGTGGCAATTGGTACAGGTAAGTTTGTAGAGTTTTTATCGGGAAAAAGGGATGATGACTAAAGTTTTGGCCACGTCCTGCCGATATGATATTATAAAGTATGTTCAGGATGGCAAACAGTTCATGGAAGAGCAGCAGGGAAGGAGACTGTAAATGGTTAAAGGGTTATATACCGCTTATACTGGTATGTTGGAAGAGATGCGGCGCATGGATGTGATGACGAATAATCTCGCCAATGCGTCTACTACCGGTTATAAGAAAGAAGGTACGGTCAACCAGTCATTTGACGATGAGCTGGCGATCCGGATTAAGGATACATCCGAGATTTTCCATACCAAGAAGCTGGGGAATGTCAATTTGGGTGTAAAGGTGGGGGAAACCTACCGGGATTACACGCAGGGATCGTTTTCTGTAACGGATAATCCGTATGATTTGGCGTTAGACGGCGAAGGATTTTTTGCAATTGAGTTTCGTAACAAAAATGGCGGGACATCTGTCAAATATACCAGAGATGGATCGTTTACTGTAGACCGCAATGGATATTTGATGACAAAAGACGGCGATTATGTATTGAATGCCAATGGTGCAAGGAATGGGGCAGGCGGCGCGGCAAATTATGTGAGGGTAGATCCCAACCAGCAGGTGACGATTGACGCAGATGGCATCGTTTATCAGAATAATGTGCAGGTGGCACAGATAGGGATTGTAGATTTTGAGGATTACAATTATCTCGAGAAATACGGGGAGAACCTCTATGATACAGTTCCTGGCGCTAGGATGCGTGCATCGGATGCCCGGATTGAACAGGGATGCCTTGAGATGTCCAATACGAATATCGTAAAAGAGATGGTTGAAATGATTACGATTACACGTGCTTATGAGGCCAACCAAAAAATAGTCACCACAATTGATGAAACAATAGGAAAAGCTGTGAATACAGTAGGACAGGTATAGGAGGATGACCCAATATGATGAGAGCGCTTTGGTCTGCTGCATCTGGAATGATTGCACAGCAGACAAATGTAGACACAATTTCTAATAACCTTGCAAATGTCAATACCACTGGTTATAAATCACAGCGTGCGGAGTTTAAAACACTGCTTTACCAAAACCTCCAGACTGAGACGACGACTGCAAACGGCGAAAATAAGCCTGTCGGTGCACAGGTAGGGCTTGGTACGAGGATTGCGGCAACCAATACGTTTTATACGCAGGGCCAGATGCAGGCAAGTGAAAATGATACGGACTTTGCAATTGAGGGGGAAGGCTTCTTCTCCGTACGCGGGGATGACGGGAATATTTATTATACCCGTAACGGCTCGTTTTTCTGGGCGCTTGGCCCGCGGGGGACGACCCTTTGCAATTCTGATGGATACCCGGTGCTTGATTCAAATGGCAATGAGATTGTTTTGCCAAATGCGTGCCTAGCAGCAGCATTATGATTTCAAGCGACGGCGCAATCGGTTACAGGACAAACCAGGGTACATATGTACCGATGAACCAGACAATAGGGCTTTACCAGTTTACCAACCCTTCAGGGCTTCAAAAGATGTCCAGGAGCCTTTTGTCTGTTACGGCGGCATCGGGCGAAGCACAAAATGAGCTGACGACAAACGGACTTACGCGAAGCAGGATACATCAAAATTATCTGGAGGGCTCAAATGTCCAGATTGCGGACGAGATGGTAAACCTGATCGTGGCACAGAGGGCATACGAACTAAATTCTAAGGCAATCCAGGCATCAGACGATATGCTGCAGCAGGCAAATAATCTAAGGCGTTAAAAACGCAGGCAATAGGAGGGGACGCAGATGAGCATGGGAATAGGCGGTATTTCCGCCATGATTGATCAGACAAATGTCTCGGCAGCCAGCAGCAAAGCAGGCGCGTTGCAGGATAAGCTGGGCAGCAACCTTGCGAATGCTTCGGAAGAGGAGCTGATGTCCGTATGCAAAGAGTTTGAGGCATATTTTGTAGAACAGGTATTAAAGGAAGTGGAAAAGACAATCCCCAAAGAAGAAGAGGAAGACGCTTCCATGTCACAGTTAAGAGATTACTTCAAAGAAGAAATGATACAAAATCTTTCAGGGCAGATCTGCGAACAGCAGGAACTTGGCCTTGCACAGCAAATGTACGAACAAATGAAGAGGAACTATAACCTTTAAATGCCGAATGGCATAAAGGGATACCTGGCTTACTAAAGGACATAGGGGATATTGGATGTATGGAATTACGTACATCCAATATTTTTATATATAGGGGAGGAAGCACGTTGGAAACGCTCAAAGGATATGTAAATCAAATTATTTTTCGCAACCCAGATAACGGATACACTGTTTTTGAGATGGTGTATGAGGATACAGAGCTAACGTGTGTTGGTACATTTCCTGTGTTAAATGAAGGGGAAAACATAAAAGTGGAAGGGGAGTACACCAACCACCCTACATATGGGAAACAATTTGCAGTCCGCAAACTGGAAGAATGCGAGCCGGAGGATGAAACGGCCATAGAACGCTATCTTGGGTCAGGTGCGATCAAAGGGGTTGGTATGTCTTTAGCGGCACGGATTGTAAGGCGGTTTAAACGGGACTCTTTTCGGATAATTGAAGAGGAGCCGGAGCGCTTAGCGGAAGTCAAAGGGATTAGCTTGCGCAAGGCGCAGGAGATTTCCGCTCAGGTTGCAGAAAAAAGGGAGCTGCGCCAGGCCATGATTTTTCTGCAGAAGTTTGGAATTTCGTTAAACCTCGCCATTAAAATTTATAATAAATACCAGCAGGATATTTATCAGATTATGAAAGAAAACCCGTACCGCCTTGCAGACGATATACAGGGTGTCGGCTTTAAAATCGCAGACGAGATAGCGGCGAAGGCAGGTATACGCGTGGATTCTGATTTTCGGATAAAAAGCGGTATATTGTATACTTTGCTTCAGGCAGCTTCAGAAGGGCATACATATCTGCCGAAAGAAGAGTTGACGGAAAAGACAGCCGCCTTATTGGGTATAGACGCGTCCTTAATAGAAAAACACTATATGGATCTTGCAATAGAAAAAAAGCTAATGGTAAAAGGCAGCAGCCTTTATGCGGCCTCATATTATTATATGGAATCTGCTGTTGCTGACAAGCTGCAAAAGATGAACCTTTCGTGTGCCCTGCCTGGGCAAATGCTTACACAGCGTATCCGCCAGATGGAACAGGAAAACGGGATTCAGCCTGACGGCATGCAGATGCTTGCAGTCAAAGAAGCTGTGCAAAACGGCCTTTTTATCTTGACCGGAGGTCCAGGCACAGGGAAAACTACAACGATTAACCTGATTATACGCTATTTTGAATCGGAAGGGATGGATATTTTTTTGGGGGCGCCGACTGGGCGTGCTGCAAAAAGGATGAGCGAAACGACAGGTTATGAGGCGAAGACTATCCATCGTATGCTTGAATTAAACGGAGGTGTAGAAGGGGACACAGGCTTTGTGCGGAACGAAAATAACCCATTGGAGGCGGACGTTATTATAATAGATGAAATGTCTATGGTGGATATTTCACTGATGCATGCATTGTTAAAAGCCATTGTACCAGGGACAAGGCTCATTTTGGTCGGCGATGTCAATCAGCTTCCGAGCGTAGGCCCCGGCTGCGTGCTTAAAGACATCATAGATTCTGGCGTATTTCCTGTAGTGGAGCTGACAAAGGTGTTCCGGCAGGCGGCAAAAAGCGACATTATACTAAATGCGCATAAAATCAATGATGGGGAAATGGTTTCCTTAGACAATCAAAGTATGGATTTCTTTTTTTTAAAACGTTATGAAGCGGATAAAATTATCCAGGTTACTATCCAGTTAATTGCACAAAAGCTGCCTCGTTTTGTAGATGCATCTCCTTTTGACATCCAGGTTCTAACGCCAATGCGAAAAGGGCTGCTTGGCGTAGAGCGTTTAAACGGAATTTTGCAGCAATACCTAAATCCGCCCGCAAAAGATAAGAAGGAACGGGAGTATGGCGGGCATATTTTTCGTGAAGGCGATAAGGTTATGCAGATAAAAAATAACTACCAGATGGAATGGGAAATTCGCAGCAAATACGGGATTGCCCTTGAAAAGGGCGTTGGCGTTTTTAATGGTGATATGGGGATTATCAGGGAAATCAATGAATTTGCCGGCACAATGGCGGTAGAGTTTGACGAAGCGCGCCGTGTGGAATATTCTTTAAAAAACTTGGAAGAGCTGGAACTGGCCTACGCGGTTACGATACACAAATCCCAAGGCTCGGAATACCCGGCTGCCATCATACCGCTGCTTAGCGGCCCGCAGATGTTAATGAACCGGAATTTGCTCTATACGGCCGTAACACGGGCGAGGAAATGTGTTACCTTAGTCGGGGATGAAAATACGTTTTTTTCTATGGTAAGCAACAACAGGCAGCAGAAACGCTACAGCGGCCTGTGCGATGAGATTAAAAGGAGGAATGAAACATTACTGGAAGGACAAGTTTTGGCAAGTGGATCCGCAGGATAGACGGCTTGCTTTTGGATTTTTTGTATCCGCCGCGCTGTCCCGTATGTGACAAGCCCGCCCTGCCAGGGGAAGGGATTTGCGGGGCATGTAAAAACAAATTACACTTTGTGGCACAGCCTTCATGTATGAAATGCGGAAAGCCGCTGGCGGGGGAAAGAGAAGAATACTGCATGGACTGCAGGCGTAAAAAACGCGCCTTTTTGCAGGGAAAGGCGCTGTGGATATACGAAGAAGGCATAAGGGAGTCCATTTATCGTTTTAAATACCGTGACAGGCGGGAATATGCGGGCGTCTATGCCAGTGAACTGGCTGTACGGTATGGAGGGTGGATAAAGCGGCAGGGCATACAAGCCATTGTCCCGGTTCCACTCCACAAAAAGCGTAAGAGAAAACGGGGCTATAACCAGGCAGAGCTTTTGGCAAAAGAGCTTGGCAGGCTTTTGGAAATTCCAGTTGACACAGGGCTGTTGGTGCGGGTGCGCGATACAAAGCCCCAGAAAACTTTAAATGACATAGAACGAAAAAATAATCTCAAAGAGGCTTTTAAAACGACGCAAAATATTGTACAATTAAATTATATTTTAGTAGTTGATGATATCTATACGACAGGGAGCACATTGGACGCGGCAGCCAAAGCCTTAACGGATGCAGGTGCAAAAGGGGTGTATACCTGCTGTATCAGTATAGGAAGCGACAGTTAGGAGGAGTTTACATGGATGTAAGAAGTTGTAAAAATTGTGGAAGGTTGTTTAATTATCTGCAGGGGCCGCCGATATGCCAGGCGTGCAAGCAGAAGCTGGAGGATAAGTTTATTGAGGTAAGGGACTATATCCGGGAATACGATTCCGCTACGATGCAGGAGATTGCGGAAGCTACAGATACCACCGTAAAACAGATCAAGCAGTGGGTGCGTGAGGAACGCCTGACATTTTCTGACAAGTCCCCCGTTGGGATTGAGTGTGAAACCTGCGGCACAATGATCCGTACTGGGCGTTTTTGTGATAAGTGTAAGAATAATATGGCGTCTACGCTGACAAAGATGTATGCTGTGACACCGCCAAAACAGGATAAGGCGAAGGGCAAGGATAAGGATAGGATGCGGTTTTTGGATAAGTCATAAATATAAGAATACAAAATGGAGGTGGCTATGTATCAGAAAATGAAGTTTCAACGGGTATCTAAGCGTTGTATTAGCATGGCGCTTGCAGGGGTTCTGGCGTGTTCTTTGATTCCGCCAGTTCCTCAGAGGGTTTCGGCTGCACAAGGGGATAAGCCGGTAATGTTAAAAGCAGGCAGTATTCCAGCAACGGAGGATCAGGTGACATATGGCGAGCCGTTTGCACAGTGGACGGCGGGCAGTAAATTTTTCCGTATCCCAGCGCTGGTGACACTCCAGGACGGTTCTCTTCTTGCTACTGCAGATGCCAGGTGGGAGACAACCGGAGACGGCGGAGGATTAGATTCGATTGCTTCTATTTCCGTAGATGGCGGGAATACATGGAACTATAGCTTTCCGTTGTTTTTCCCGGACAGTGACGGATATGCAGGGCCGTCTGCGACGACCATTATCGATCCTGGCGTTGTAGAGGGTCCGGATGGAACCATTTATTTTATCGCGGACGTTAACCCGACTGGGAGTACGACGATGTATAAGACGATTGGGACTGGGACTGGCTATGTAACTGTAGACAACGGCCAGGATCAGGGGCGCTACCTGGCATTGACCGAGGATTATAATAATGTAGAAACCACTCCGTCTGATCAAGATCTGGAAAAATACCCATATTACGTTGGAGATCTGGATGAAGACGGATATGCCTTGATTTTAAGGCGTGAAGATGGAAGCGAGACTGGCTATGGCGTAGATGAATGGTTTAACATCTATACGGTAGAGGGCGGTGAATTTATTGACAACCTGACGCAAAAGCAGGTGAATTCGGATGTAGATATCCAGCAGAACGCATTTTACAAGGATTCCAGATTCCATGTATACAGCATTGATTATCTGTGGGTTGTGACATCCAAAGACGGTGGCAGGACGTGGGAGCATCCGCGTGATCTGACAGATCAGATTAAGCGCCACACAGACGAACATGCGCTCTTGGTTTCCCCAGGGCAGGGGATTACTACTTCACAGGGCGATATCGTAATAGGCTTTTACGATCATGGGGTAGACGAAGAAAATGCAAGCCTGGTATACTCGACGGACAATGGGCAGACCTGGGATCGGACAGAAGACATGCAGCGGACTCAAAACGGCGGCTTTTGGACTTCCGAGAATGAAGTCGTAGAACTGTGGGACGGTACACTGCGTATGTTCGCACGCAATGGCCAGGGCAGGATATGCTATGCGGATATTACGAAAAATGATGAGGGCGGGTATACAATGAGCCCTACATCTGTACGGACAGAAGTTAGCGCTACAAGTACCTGTAATGTTACTGCAATCAGCTATTCTAAGCCGATCGACGGAAAACAGGCTATTTTAGTTGCATGCCCGACTGGAGGAACCCGTGCAAAGGGCAAGATATTTACATTTTTGGTAGAAGAAGACAACTCCCTGTCCCTTTATAATACTATCGACGTTCCGGAAGCCGAAACCGGATTTGTGTATGCCTGCTTAACGGAGATGCAGGACGGTACGGTCGCCTTGTTATGGGAGCCAAATAAATGGGATTCGACACAGGTTTCTATCCTGTTTGACAAATTCAGTATTTTAGATCTTGCACCGCAGGCGCAGATTGAAGATGTTACTGTTAATGTAGAGCTTGGGCTTGACGGTACATATACCAGAACCTACGATGCGTTGGGCGAACCAGAGGTTACGTTAGATCCGGATGGGATGATTGCGGTGGCAGAAACAGAGTCTGGGCCAGACGGCTGGACAGTCACTATTTCTGCTCTTGGCGAAGGCATAACAAAGGCTGTTATTGACGGCGTCCTCTATAAAATAAAAGTAACGGACGATGCCTGGGAGGATATCCCCGGCTGTACTCATGCCAATACCTATACCAGGGGGGAATGTGCGGCGGACTGCTTTGACGACGGATATACTGGCGAATTGGCGTGCAGCGCTTGCGGCGCAACAATAAGCGAAGGGGATCGTATTCCTGCAACGGGGCACGATTGGGATGAAGGCATTGTCACAAAAATGGTTACGTCCACGGAGAATGGTGAAAAAGTACACCATTGTAAAAACGAGCCGTTCCATACCAGGATAGAGGTGATTTATGCATCTGCTTACGCACCGTTTATAGACGCATACGGGGAAGCGGGCAAAGCGCTTGCGCAGGCAGGCGCCTATACATCCCAGAGCCTGGCAAGGCTAAGCGGCGTATATTCCGACCAGAAGCAGGCTGCTAAAAGCGGTGCAGGCCGCAGAGAGCTGTATGAAGGCGCTAAAGAGCTGCGCGAAGCGCTGGAAGCGCTGGTGACAAGGCCGGTCAGTGTTTTAAAATCAGAACTTGCGTCTGCTGTGGCAGCGGCGCGCCTGGATTATGAAGCAGGTAAGGGAAGCCTGCCAGATCAGGCTTGGAATGATTTTAAAGAGGCATATGAGAAAGCCACAAGCGTAAACGCAGAAGCCGGGGCAAACGAGCTTTGGGCGTTGAAGGATAATTTAACCAAAGCACATCAAAGTGTAAGGAATGCCAAAATACAGCAGGATC
The DNA here is from genome assembly GCA_009911505.1 of Lachnospiraceae bacterium. GTDB lineage: Bacteria > Bacillota > Clostridia > Lachnospirales > Lachnospiraceae > Roseburia_B. The sequence continues at coordinate 39,519 of QXXL01000036.1, forward strand.
TTGCGGCTGCCAAAACGGAGCTGGCAGCAGGGGTTGCGGCGGCAAAAGCCATTTATGATGCAGGAAGCAGCGGATATACCCAGGATTCCTGGAAGGCGTTTTCGGATGCGTACCAGGCGGCAGCAGGTGCGTCGTCGTTGTCCGATGCAGCGGCAATCCGCAGTATCCTTGGGACGCTGCAGAATGCACAGGCAGGGCTGGTTAAAGCTGCGGATCCTATAGAGGCCCCGATCAAAGACGGCGCCGTTATTCAGTATAAAAACGTGCGGTATAAGGTATTGAGCGCGGCGAAGAAAACGGTAGCTGCCACAAAGGGCTTAAAAAAGAGCGAGAAGAAAGTAACGATTCCGGCGACTGTAAATATAAACGGCGTGAAATGTACGGTTGTGCAGGTTGGAGCGAATGCGTTTAAGGGGTACAGCAAGCTCACAGAGGTAACGGTCGGCAAGCATGTTACAGAGATTGGAAAGAACGCATTTGCTGGATGTAAGAAGCTGGCGAAAATGACATTAAAGGGGACGAAGCTGACGTCGGTGAAAGAGAAGGCGTTTAAGAATACGTCTGCGAAGCTGAAAGTTGCCGTGCCCAAGGGGCTTAAGAAGGCGAGACGGCAGGCGCTTTTGAGGAAGCTGAAAACAGCTGGGGCAAGTAAGAAGGTTGTGGTGAAATAGTTACTTATGTGATTTAGGGGGTGTCAGCCAGGGGGCAGCGGAATCCGCCCCCTGGCTGATATAAAAAAATCCGAATGCCATGTATCCCAGGTAAATGCATGGTATGCGTTTGGAATCCTGTAAGCAGGGATTCTTTTTTTATGGAAAAACTTGCATTTAAAACGTTGTATGGTATACTAATAGCGAATATGCTATTCCAAAAAGATTCGGGGGATGTTATGTTAAACCAGGAACGTGTATGCGAAATGACCAGGCTTGCTATCTTTGATCAAAAGGAAGGGCGCGGCTGCCGTCCGATGATTCAGTATTTCCGTAAAGACTATATTGCCAAAGAGCTTCTGAAAAGTTTTATTTCGGGGACGGCCGCTTATTTCATCTTTTTAGGGACAGTTGCCTTATACTATATGGAAGAAATATTAGAGCAGATCAATTCCATAGACATCCGTCAGGCTGTGATCCGGGGGATTTTAATTTATGTGGCGTGTATGGCGGTATATCTTTCCATTACTTACGCGGTCTATCATCAGCGGTATACAAAAGGGCGTCAGAAGGTAAAACAATATTACCTTCATTTGAAACGTGTCAATAGGATATACCATGAAGAAGATCAGGTGTAACTGTGGGCAAGGAGGGGGCAGGACGTGACGGTTTTATTGGAGTTAAAAGAAAAGTTAAAAATCACATACGGGAAGTACGATATATATTTAAACCCGTTGTTTAAATTTATGCTAGCAGCATGTGTTTTTTGGATTATTAATGGTAATATTGGTTATATGGCAAGGGTGAAATCTTTGCCTGTGGGGCTTGTGCTAGCGCTTTTTTGTTCTATTCTTCCGCTTGGGGCAATGATTGTTGTGGCAGCAGCTGTTATTCTTTTGCATTTATATGCTTTAGCGCTTGAAGTGGCAGCAGTGGCATTTGTACTGTTTGTCCTAATGGGGCTTTTGTATTTTAGGTTTGCGCCCCGTGACGGGATTTATACTGTTTTAATGCCGCTTTGCCTGCATTATAATATTGGCCCGGTTATGCCGATGGCAGTCGGGCTTTTGGGGAAGGCATATTCGGTGGTTTCCATATTCTGTGGAACGGTAGTTTGGTTTTTCCTGAATGGGGTAAAGCAGAACCAGGCTGTGTTTGGCAGTAGTGGGCAGGATACCGCGTCTTCTAAGCTGACGGTGGCGCTCAATCAGATTATGGGCAATAAGGAGATGTTTTTAACGCTGGCAGCTTTTATAATGGTGACGGCGGTTGTTTATGTAGTACGCAGGCTTTCAGTGGATTATGCCTGGACAGCAGCAATTATTATTGGGGGGCTTGTGAATTTTGTTGTATTGTTTGCGGGTTATCTTGCGCTTGGAATTACCGGCAGGACTGTGGGCCTTATTGTAAGCTCACTGTTGGGCCTTGTAATATCTTTGATTTTGGAATTTTTATACTTTAATTTGGATTATACCAGGACAGAGCGGGTACAATTTGAAGATGACGAATATTATTATTATGTCAAGGCAGTCCCCAAAATGTATGTGGCAAAGAAAGAAAAACGGGTGAAGCGTTTCAGCTCAAAAGGCGGGGGACGGGTATCAAAAAAGCAGGTTTCAGATAAAATAGAAAGAAAGTTAAGATAAAGCTGGCGGGAGTGGAATGGCATGAAAGGAAGTGGGGCGCATGGAACATATGCTGACAAGGGTTTCCCTGTTCCGGGATAAATATCTGACGTGGATCGATTTGCCGGTAATCACGTTTGTGGATATTATAGAGATTATCATTATAGCGTTCTTATTCTATACAATCCTGGTGTGGATTAAAAGCACAAGGGCATGGATGCTGTTCAAAGGCTTGATGGTAATTCTGGCGTTTTTTATGCTGGCGGCAGTATTTCAGATGAATACGATACTGTGGCTGGCGGAGAAAGCCGTAAATGTAGGCGTAATTGCGATTGTGGTTATTTTTCAGCCGGAGATGAGGAGGGCGCTTGAACAGCTCGGGCAGAAGACCTTTTTAAAAGGGTTTGCTGTGTTTAATATCGGCAGGGAAGAAACAGAAAAAATCAGCCAGAAGACGATTAATGAACTGGTGCGCGCCTGCTTTGAGATGAGTAAGGTCAAGACGGGTGCACTGATTGTCATTGAAGACAATGTTGTGCTTTCCGAGTACGAGAGGACCGGAATTGCCTTGGATGCAGTATTAACGAACCAGCTTCTGATCAATATCTTTGAAAAGAATACGCCGCTGCATGACGGCGCAATTATTGTACGCGGGGACCGGATTGTATCCGCAACCTGCTATTTGCCCCTTTCCGATAATATGGAGTTAAGCAAGGAACTGGGCACCAGGCACCGGGCAGCTGTTGGGATCAGCGAGGTCAGCGATTCACTTACAATTGTTGTGTCGGAGGAAAACGGCAGGGTGTCGGTAGCCACAGGAGGCAGGCTTATCCGGGAGTTAGACCAGGAGGGGCTGCGCGGGTATTTAAAGTCGTTAAATAAATATGAGCCGGAAAACAAGCGTATGGGCTTGCTCAAAAGGAGGCTTAGGAATGCTAAAAAAGACAATAAAGTGGATGACGAATAATTTACTCTTAAAGCTCCTTGCGGTTATGTTTGCAGCTATTTTGTGGCTGGCAGTTGTAAATATCGACGACCCGAAGACAACAAGGACTTTTACAACGACGGTAACAGTAGAAAACACCGATTACCTTACGGAAATCGGAAAATATTACGAGATTGTCAATAACAGCAATACGGTAACTTTTAAGGTAAGTGGGAAGCGCTCTTATTTGGAGCGTATGAGCAATGTGGACTTCAAGGCAATTGCGGATTTGGAGATGATTGAAAACTTTAACCGAGTCCCAATTGAAATTACGCCGCAGCGCTATAATGGCTTTGTGACGGTAGCAAGCAAAATTAATTACCTTGAGTTAAATGTGGAAGATCTGGTTTCCAAGCCATTTATGATTTCTGTACAGACAGAAGGGAATGTGATGGGAAGGCACGCCATTGGGGAAACGAGCGTATCGCCGACACTTTTACGTGTGTCTGGCCCGGCATCAGTGGTGGAGACAGTGGACAAAGCGGTTGCTACGGTGAATGTAGAAGGTATGTCGCAGGACATTACAGACAGTGTCATTCCGGTTTTATATGACAAGGACGGCAATGAAATAGACAGCAAGGATTTGTCGTTTAATATACAAAATGTCATGGTCGCGGTGCGCATTTTAGATACCAAGGAAGTGACGCTAAATTTCCAGACGACAGGCACACTGCAGAATGGTTACGAATACCTTGGAATAGAATACCGCCCGCAGACAGTAACGGTTAAGGGGATGCCCGCCGTACTAAACACCGTCAACAGCATTACGATACCCCAAGAGGTGCTTGATTTAACAGACGCTGTGGATAATATCGAAAAAGAAGTGGATATTACTTCCTACCTGCCGTCCGGCGTTACGCTTTATGACAGCAGGCAGGCCAAGATCTCGGTTGTAGTTAAGATAGAAAAGCATGAAAAACGTAAATTTAAAATGCCTACAGCTAATATTACAGCGGGCAATTTAAACAGCCGGTACGATGTGAAGTACCTGGCGGATACGGTAGAGGTAGAATTAGAAGGGCTTTCTTCTGAGCTTGACGCACTAGAGGCGTCTTCACTGACTGGAAGCATTGATGTTAGCGGAATGCTCGAAGGAGAGCATACCGTGAGCCTGCAGCTTAATTTGGACAGCAAATTTACATTGGTAAAGAATACTGTGGTGACGGTGGATATCGTGCCTAAGGGCACGGGGGAAGGTACGGATAAAAAAGAAGAAGATGCAGGGGAGAACGATTCGCAAAAGGAGGATTCAGAGGAAGGGGATTCGGAAAAAAAGGATACAGGGACAGGCGGGATTAGCGCGCCGGATTCCGGCGCAGTAAAGAAGCCAAATGCATAGAAAGGATCGGAGGAATAGAATATGGGAAGAATGTTTGGTACAGACGGCGTACGTGGTGTAGCAGGAACGGAACTGACAATTGAGCTGGCAATGAAATTAGGCCAGGCAGGGGCATATGTGCTGACAAAAAACAGGGAACACAAGCCTACGATTATAGTTGGATGTGATACCAGGATTTCAGGCGGGATGCTGGCAAATGCACTGATGGCGGGGATTTGTTCCGTAGGGGCAAATGCGATTTACGCAGGTGTTGTGCCGACTCCGGCGATTGCCTATCTTGCCAGGAAGCATAAGGTAGATGCGGGGGTTGTGATCTCTGCTTCCCATAACCCGATGGAATTCAATGGAATCAAATTTTTTAACGGGGAAGGCTATAAGCTTTCGGATCAGCTGGAGAATGAAATCGAGATGTTGATTAAGAGCAATATGAAAGACGTACCGATGCCCACTGGATCGGGGATCGGCAAAGTAGAGTATCGCCTGGATATTAAAGATGAGTATGTCAGGTTCATGAAAAAGACGGTACCCATTGATTTGTCAGGGATGAAAATTGTTGTAGACTGTGCGGAAGGCGCGGCGTGCTATACATCGGTCAAGACGCTTAGGGAGCTTGGTGCAAACCTGGTGCCTATCCATATCCATCCAGACGGGACGAACATCAACGCCAACTGCGGTTCGACGCATATGGAGGAGTTGAGGGCGCGTGTCGTTTATGAAAAAGCGGATATTGGAATAGCGTTCGATGGGGATGCAGACAGGATGCTTGCAGTCGATGAGCTGGGTAATATCGTAGACGGCGATCAGATTATGGCGATTGTCGGGAACCATATGAAAAAACAGGGCAAGCTTAAAAATGATACTATCGTGGTGACAGTCATGACCAACCTTGGATTTTCCCTGATGGGCGAGCAGGAAGGGCTGCATATTGAAAAAACGAAGGTAGGCGACCGTTATGTGCTGGAAAATATGCTGGAGAACGGCTACAATTTAGGAGGCGAGCAGTCCGGGCATATTATTTTCCTGGACAACAATACGACGGGGGACGGCTTGTTAAGCGCCCTGCAGCTTTTAAAGGTCATGGAGGAAACGGGGGAGAAGCTATCCGGGCTTGCGAAGATCATGGAGGTATTGCCACAGGCGCTTGTCAACGCCAAGGTGCCTAACCATAAAAAGGAACACTATATGGAGTATGCTGACATTGCAGAAGCAATTGCGGCGCTTGAAGCTAAGTTTAACGGGGAGGGCAGGGTTTTGATCCGGCCGTCCGGCACGGAGCCTTTGGTACGCGTGATGATCGAAGGAAAGGATCAGCAGGCGATTGAGGAGGAAGCGGGCAAACTAGCAACACTAATTACAAATACTATGCTTTGATTTAGGAGGGGTTTGCATGGTAAGCCAGAAAGTTACAATTAAAAACCCTACTGGGCTGCATTTGCGCCCGGCGGGGATACTTTGCAGGGAAGCGATGAATTTTAAGTCGCTGGTTACATTTTTATACCGGGGCAACACGGCAAATGCCAAGAGTGTGTTAAGCGTCCTGGGGGCATGCATCAAATCTGGCGACGAGATAGAGCTTGTCTGCGACGGAGAAGATGAAGAAGAAGCGCTTAAAGTACTTGTGACGCTAATCGAGGAAGGGTTTGGCGAATAGGAGGACATCCGATAAACATGCAAAGGATAGACAGAAAAAACCGGATCGAAATAGGGGCGCTTACATTAATATTTATTATTGCCGCCTTTTTTGTTTATAAGACAACCATATTGACACGTATGGTACTGCCGCGGATGGAAACGCAGGCAAGCGCCCAAGAAGGGCATTTTTACCTGCTTTCGGATGGCGATCATATCGAACAAGCTTTTATTTACCCGTCTGATCAGCTTCTTAGCGCGGGTATCAAAATTTCACTGGATGAGGATACGCTTGGCAACCTGGTTTCCAATGAAAAAGATTTGGATTTGGGTGTTATCCATCTGGATATACAAGATGAAACGGGAAGCTCTGTTATGCATGCGGATTACGATGTGTATACACTTGCGGACGATCAGCTCCTGGTAGCTTCGTTTCCGTCTGCCCAGCAGGGGTGGAAGGGAAGGGAGCTTACCATTGTATTGGACGTCAACGGCATCCGGGCGGATGTCGGGCTGAAAATCGGCTATACCACAGATGTGCCCGGCGCGGCGCTCACCATAAACGGTGGGACAGCTCAATATACGTTAAATATCCAGACGGCGCAGTACCAGTTTACCTACTGGAAGCAGTGGGCAGTTTTTGGCGCCGCTTTGCTGTATTTACTGCTGATTGGGACATATCTGGGCTTTGCCGTGCTGCGCCTAAAGCCGGAACAGGTGTTTTTGTTTGCAGGCTCAGTTCTTGCAGTGGTGTATCTGCTGCTTTTGCCGCCGCTTTCCGTACCGGATGAGGAAGTGCATTTAAAAGAAGCATATTACTATTCCAATTACCTAACAGGGCGTGGGCAGGCAGAAAACGGACTGCTGCGGATGGATAAGGAGGATTTTACGGCGCTTTCGGTATTTGATACGACGCCTTCGCTTTCGGAGTACGATGATTTAAAGGGCAGCCTGTTTTCTTCCGGGAGGAAGGAGGGCGTCAAAGAGGTTAAACACCCCAATACCCAGGCGCCTGCAGTGACATACCTGCCAGGCATCATAGGGCTTACGCTTGGGCGCCTGCTGGGGTTAAACGGGCTTTTGGTAATTTATCTGGGCAGGCTGTGCTGCATCCTGTTTTATTTGCTTGCGATGTACTGGTTTATCCGGCTGATGCCGTTTGCAAAGCCCGCGGCTTTTATTATGGCAGTCCTGCCAATGACAATCCAGCAATGCTGTTCTTATTCCTACGATTCAGTTGTGATAGAGATAGCATTTTTGTATATTGCAGTACTGTTCGGATTATTATATAAGCAAGAGCCGGTTAAAAAATGGCAGGTGGTGTTATATGTATTATTTATGATTGTGCTCTCAATCTGTAAGGGGGGCACATATATGCCGTTATGCCTTCTTACTATGCTGATCCCGGTGAGCCGCTTTTCCAACAGGAAAAAGAAATGGGTATTTGTGGGGTGTATGGCCGCTATTGCCATTATTGCGTTTTTATCAAGCACGCTAAGCTATGTGTTGTATGTGGCAAGCCCGACTGCAGAGCAGGCGGCGGGATCGTACCTGGAAGGTAAGGCATATGGGGCGGCAGGAATCCTGGCTGAACCGATGACATTCCTTACGATGACGGTACGGACGCTGTTTTTGTCAGGTGACGGTTTTTTAGAAACTATGCTTGGGATGCAGCTTAGCTGGCTGAATGTATTTGTTTCAAGGATTGCCATTTACGGGCTGCTGCTTCTACTGCTTTTGTCCGTACAACGGGTAGAAGGCGGCAGAGGCAGGCAGCATATGCAGGTTACAGCCCTTCAGAAGATTTCGTATGCCGTAGTCTGTATCTTGTCCGGGGCAATGGTATTTGCATCTATGTTTATGAGCTGGACGCCGAAAGGCTCCATTACCATTGCGGGTATCCAGGGGCGGTATTTTCTGCCGCTGCTCCCCATCTTTTTGCTGCTGTTTTACAGTAAAAATATTTCCCTGAAAAAGGATGTGGGTAGGAAATATATGTTTACCGCAGTCAGCCTGCAGTGTGTTGCGGTTTATGGCATCCTGATGTCATTGGAGAGGATATTATGAGTAATACGGCAAAACCTGTAACGGGCGCAAAAGGGGGAGCAGTAAAAAAGCTGGTCATTATCCCGGCATATAATGAACAAGGCGGAATTGAACGGACTGTGCGGGATATTATGGAGCATGCGCCTGATTTTGATTACGTGGTCATCAACGATTGTTCTACAGACCAGACATTAGAGGTGTGCCAAAAAAACGGATTCCACGTTATAAATCTTCCAGTCAATTTAGGGATTGGAGGAGGCGTTCAGACCGGATATGCCTATGCCTGGCGTAATGGGTACGATATTGCTGTACAATTTGACGGCGACGGGCAGCACAATGCCAAATATTTAGGGGCTATGGCAGACAGGCTGTTGAGCAAAAATCTGGATATGGTGATTGGCTCCCGGTATATCAAGAAAGAGGGGTTCCAGTCAACAGGTCTAAGGCGCCTTGGCATCCGTTATTTTACGGCCCTCATAAAGCTTGTTACAGGCAAGAAGATCACGGATCCAACCTCCGGCATGCGCATGGCAGGCAGGGATGTAATTGGGCTGTATGCTAAAAACTACCCCAAGGATTATCCAGAGCCGGAAAGTGTGGTTGCTATTATAAAAAAAGGCAGGCAGGTAGATGAGATACCCGTTCAGATGAATGCAAGAGAAGAGGGTGTTTCGTCCATTTCACCCCGGAAATCGGTGTACTATATGATAAAGGTGTCTCTGGCTATTTTAATAGCGGCAGTTCGGAGGTAAGGCGCGATGAGTATAAAAATTCAGATAATTGTAGCTGCTTTAGTAGTGCTGGCGCTGCTTTTTATTGCCAATATGGTGAGGAAAGAAACGCTTGATATCCGGTTTGCCCTTTCCTGGCTGACGGTCGGGGGCGTGGTGCTGGTGTTGGATTTGTTTCCGGGGATTATGAATTACCTGGTGCATCTGCTGGGAATTGAGCTTCCGGTTAATATGATGTTTTTCTTTGGGTTCTGTTTTACGCTGCTGCTTTTGTTTTCGCTGACGGTAAAGGTATCCCGGCAGGCAGAGCAGCTAAAACGGCTGACACAGGAAATCGCGCTGCTGGAAGAGCGTATGGAGAACCAGGCTGGCGCAGCAGGCTTTGATGATAAAAAATAAAAAAGGAGAAGTTTTTAAGAAGAAAGATGAATAGTGAGATATGTGGTGACGCGAATAACCATACAAATAAGGCAAACGAAACAGGAATACAGGACGACGACTCTTACGGGGGTTCGGGCAAGGTACAGATTCTGATGTCTACCTACAACGGCGAGGAGTTTATCAGGGAGCAGTTGGACTCGATCCTGGGGCAGAGCTATCCGGATGTGGATATTTTGATCCGGGACGACGGGTCAACGGATGATACTTTTGTGATTTTAAAGGAGTACGAGGAGCTGCATCAGAATATTCACGCTTACCAGGGGGCAAACTTAGGAGTAAACAGAAGCTTTTTTGAGCTGCTTTCAGAAAGCAATCCAAAGGCTTCTTACATAGGGTTCTGTGATCAGGACGACTGCTGGCTGCCGGAAAAGATTGAAGCGGCGGTGCGGCAGCTCGAACGCATGGAAGGGCCTGCCCTTTACTGCGGGGCTAAGACGCTGGTGAATGAGAATTTAGAGCCGCTTGGCAGCCAGCAGAATCCTCATGTAACGCCGGGGTTTGGGAATGCGGTGATAGAAAGTATCTGTTCGGGGTGCACGCTTTTGATGAACCGCAAACTGGCGGAGATTATTAAGGGGCGTTTGCCGGAGGATGTGATCCACCATGACTGGTGGTGTTATATGGCGGCGGCTTATCTGGGAAGTATTTATTTTGACGAAACGTCTTATATTTATTACCGGCAGCACAAAGGGAATGAAGTAGGCGCAAGCGGGTCTGCGATTGGGATGATTCGGGCGAAGGCGAGGGATTTGAAGAAGCGGCATGGGGATTTGAAGAAGCAGCTTTTGGATTTTAAGCGGTTTTATCACGGCGTGCCGGAAAAAGACAGTCTGGTTGACGCAATTCTTGAGGCTGAAAAATTTCCGGAGCGGCTTAAGATTTTGTTTGACCGGAGATGGTACCGGCAGAGCGGGTTAGACAACTGGGTTGTGAGGGGGCTGTTTTTGTTTAACCGGATGCTGTAGGGGGATGAAAACGGGCCCCCTGGCTGGCTATGGTTTTGGCTGGCTTACGGTTTTCTTGGATTAGACGGATGGTATGGGGGATGTGGGTGTGGATGATTTGAATGATATAAGAAAGGACGTTTTGTTATGAAGAAAATTTTGGTGACTGGCTGTAATGGGCAGCTTGGAAGGGCGATTAATAAAGAATATGCGGGCGAGGATGTTTCGTTTATTAATACGGATGTGGTGGAGGGCGAGGGCGTTACGCGGCTTGACATTACGGATGTGGCGGCGGTGACGGCGCTGGTGGATAAGACGCGGCCGGATGTGATTATGAACTGTGCGGCGCATACGAATGTGGATGCCTGTGAGCAGCAGTGGGATCTGGCTTATCAGATTAATGCGATTGGGGCGAGGAATTTGAGTATTGCAGCGGAAAAGGTGGGGGCGAAGCTTATGCATGTGTCTACGGATTATGTATTTCCGGGGACGTCGCCTGCGCCTTTGACGGAGTTTGATCCGGTGGGGCCGATTAGCGCGTATGGGAAGACGAAGTGGGAAGGCGAGAATTTTGTGAAGGAGTTTTCGCAGAAGCATTTTATTTTGCGCACGGCGTGGCTTTACGGGGACGGGAAGAATTTTGTGAAGACGATGCTGAAGCTTTCAGAAACGCATGATATGATTACGGTTGTGTCGGATCAGTTTGGGTCGCCTACGAGCGCGGTGGAGCTTGCGAAGATGATTCATTTCCTGGAGCCGACGGAAAATTACGGTACGTACCATGCGACCTGTGAAGGGCAGTGCAGCTGGGCGGATTTTGCATCGGCGATTTTTAAGAAGGCGGGGAAGGATACGGTTGTAAAGTATGTGACGACGGAGGAGTATAATTCCCCGGCGAAGAGGCCGGCTTATTCGGTGTTAGATAATTATATGTTAAGGCTCGTGGCAGGGGATGCGTTTCAGATGGCGCAGTGGGAAGATGCGCTGGATGTTTATATGAAAGAAATCCTGTAAGCGGCAGAGGAGAGGATATATGGAATTACCACTGGTAAGCGTATGTATTCCGGCATATAACAATGCCGCATACATTAAAGAAACGATTGATTCGATTCTGAATCAGACCTACCAAAACCTGGAGCTTGTGATTTGTGATGATAAGTCGAAGGACGGCACGGTAAAGGTTGTGGAGCAGATTCGGGATGAGAGGATTAAGCTATATAAAAATGAGAAGAATCTGGGTATGGCCGGGAATTGGAATAACTGCTTAAGGAAGTGCAGCGGCGAATTTATTAAGCTGATCTGTGCGGACGATATGCTGGCGGAGGATTGCCTGGAACAGGAGGTGCGCGCGCTTTTGGAGCATCCGTCGGCCGTGCTTGCGGAGAGCGATACGAAGCTGTTTGATCTGAACGGGAAGCCGAAGGGATTTTATAAGCGGTATCAGGCGCATGGGCTGGTAGACGGGAAGCTGGTGGCAAAAAAGGGGCTTTTTGTAAAGAATTATTTCGGGGCCCCACTGGCCAATACGTTCCGCAGGAGTGCGCTTGCACAGACGGGCGGGTTTGATCCGTGGTATACGTATATTCTGGATTATGATTTCTGGGTGCAGCTTGCTTGTAAGGGGGATGTGTTTATTATTCATAAGCCTCTTAATTTTTTCCGCGTGCGTAATGATTCCAATACGGGCGAAGTGATGGCGGGGGATAAGACGGACGCTTATGTGAAGGAGCACATCCATCTGCTTAAAAAGTTTAAAAAGGAACTTTTATTGTCGGATGCGGATATTAGAAGGAGCGTGCGCATCAGAAAGCTTCGCAATTTTGCGGCGGGGGTGTATCTGAAGATTTTTGTCAGAGGATAAGGGAGACAGGCAGCTTGGGTGGAATGGGGAGGGCGGCAGCATGAAAAAATTAACACTTATATTCGGCATTTTTTTCAGCATATTAACTTTTATAGGGGCGGCGTATGTATTGTACAATGAAGGCGGGGTAAGTGCGGGTTATGCGGTTGTGCCGATGATGTTTGCTCTGGCATGTACCGCGCTTTACCGGCAGAGGAGGGAGCTGTAACAAAAAATTCCCAAATCTTGTAATTTATTCCATAAGGTGCTATAATATTGTAATTCTTGTGAGGATGCCAAAAAACGAAGAAGGAGGTTTACCCCATGAAAACTTATCTGGTAACCGGCGGGGCAGGCTTTATTGGATCGAATTTTATCCATTATATGTTCCGCAAATATAACGATACCATCCGGATTATCAACGTAGACGCGCTGACGTATGCGGGGAATCTGGAGAATTTAAAATCAGTAGAAGACAGGGAAAATTATACATTTATAAAGGCGGATATTACGGATTCCGCTGCGATTGCAGAGATCTTTAACAAAAATGACATTGATTATGTGGTGCATTTTGCGGCGGAAAGCCATGTAGACCGCAGCATTAAAAGCCCGGAAGTGTTTATTAAGACGAATGTACTTGGTACGGCGGTGATGTTAAACTGTGCGAGGGCGGCATGGGAGAATGAGGACGGATCTTATAAAGAGGGCAAGAAGTTTCTGCATGTCTCTACGGACGAGGTATACGGTTCTTTGGACGAGGACGGCGGATATTTTTACGAGACGACGCCTTATGCGCCGCACAGCCCGTATTCCGCAAGCAAGGCGTCTTCGGACATGCTGGTGAAGGCATATGTGGACACGTACCATTTTCCGGCGAATATTACGAACTGCTCGAACAATTACGGTCCGTACCAGTTTCCGGAGAAGCTGATACCGTTAATTATCAACAATGCGCTGCACGGCAGGAAGCTTCCGGTGTACGGGGATGGCAAGAATGTCCGCGACTGGCTGTATGTGGACGACCATGCGAAGGGTATTGATATGGTAATTGAAAAAGGGCGCTTAGGTGAAACGTATAACATCGGTGGGCACAATGAGAAGCAGAATATCGAGATTATCCATATTATTCTGGATACGCTTCTTGAGATGCTGCCGGAGGGCGACGAGAGAAGGAAGCATATTAGCCGGGATTTGATTACCTATGTGGAAGACCGTAAGGGGCACGACAGAAGGTATGCGATTGCGCCGGATAAGATTAAAAGCGAGATTGGCTGGGAGCCGGAGACGATGTTTAAAGACGGGATTAAAAAGACGATTGCGTGGTTCTTTGAGCATGAGGACTGGATGGCAAATGTGACCAGCGGGGATTACCAGAAATATTACGACGATATGTATCAAAATAAATAGGTTTTTGCGGAAAGAAGGGTTACGGTTAGGGTAAACGGCGGTAAGCCTTCTTTCTTGCGGCATGAGAGGAGTATGCAATGAAAGGGATCATTTTAGCGGGCGGCGCGGGGACGAGGCTTTATCCGCTGACGAAGGCAATCAGCAAGCAGATTATGCCGATTTATGATAAGCCGATGATTTATTATCCGTTATCTACGCTGATGCTTGCGGGGATACGTGAGGTTCTGATTATTTCCACACCGAGGGATTTGCCGGTATTTGAGGATTTGCTGGGAAGCGGCGAGCAGCTTGGGATGCGGTTTTGCTATGCCGTACAGGAAGAACCGAGAGGGCTTGCGGATGCGTTTTTGATTGGGGAGTCGTTTATCGGGGAAGATGCCGTAGCTTTGGTTCTGGGCGATAATATTTTTTACGGCCAGAGTTTTTCGCGCGTGCTGCGGCGTGCGGCGGAACAGACCGAACAGAAGAAGGGCGCGACGATTTTCGGGTATTATGTCAGGGATCCCAGAGAGTACGGCGTGGTGGAGTTTGATGAAAACGGCCGGGCGATTTCGATTGAGGAAAAGCCGGAACATCCAAAGTCTAATTATGCTGTGCCGGGCCTTTATTTTTATGATAATGATGTGGTGGAGATTGCAAAGAACGTGAAGCCTTCCGCACGCGGGGAAATCGAAATTACAAGCGTAAACAATGAATATTTAAAGCGCCGGACGCTTTCGGTGGAGACGCTTGGTCGCGGTTTTGCGTGGCTGGATACGGGCAGCCACGATATGCTTTTGGCGGCGGCGGATTTTGTGTCCGCGTTCCAGAAACGCCAGGGGCTTTATATTTCGTGTATTGAAGAGATTGCTTACAAACGGGGATTTATTGATAAGGAACAGCTGGTGAAATTGGCGCAGCCTTTGTTAAAGACGGATTACGGCCAATATCTGGTTGAGGTTGCCGAAGGGCTGTAGAAGGGAAGACGGATATGGGAAAAATTAAAGTGACGGATGACTGCAACGGAATTGCAGGGCTTAAGGTGGTTGAGCCGAGCGTATTTGGAGACGCGCGCGGCTATTTTATGGAAACTTATAATTACAATGATTTTAAGGAGGCGGGAATTGACTGTACGTTTGTGCAGGACAACCAGTCGGCTTCCAAAAAGGGCGTTTTGCGCGGACTGCATTTTCAGATCAATTTCCCGCAGGACAAGCTGGTGCGCGTAATAAATGGGGAAGTGTTTGACGTGGCGGTGGATCTTAGGGAAGGCTCGGAAACGTTTGGAAAGTGGTTTGGCGTTGTGCTTTCCGCGGAGAACAAAAAGCAGTTTTTTATCCCGAAAGGATTTGCGCACGGGTTTGTGGTGTTAAGCGATTATGCCGAGTTTTGTTATAAAGTGACGGATTTTTATCATCCGAACGACGAAAGCGGGTTATTGTGGAAGGATCCGGAGATTGGCGTAGACTGGCCGATGCCGGAAGGGATGACGCAGGAAGATCTGATTTTGTCAGATAAGGATAAAGTATGGGGCGGTATCCGGGAGTATACCGCTGCAAAGAAGCAGTAAGAGGGAAATGTATGGCAGGATCGAAAAGAACGGGATTGTCACTGGCGGGGGTCATAGCAGACAGAAAGCTGATTGCCCGCCTTTCTGTGAATGATTTTAAAACAAAGTTTGCCGGGTCTTATCTGGGGATTATCTGGGCGTTTGTCCAGCCGGTGATTATGATATTCGTATACTGGTTTGTATTTGAAAAAGGCTTAAAACCGACTCCGGTGAGCGACGCGGCAGGTGTGGCAATTCCGTTTCTGCTTTGGCTGATGGCAGGCTTAGTACCGTGGTTTTTTTTCAGCGATGCATTAAGCGGCGGCACGCGGGCGCTTTTAGACTATTCTTATCTGGTCAAAAAGGTGGTGTTCCAGATTGATATACTGCCGATTGTAAAAGTGGTTTCTGCGGTTTTTGTGCATTTGTTTTTTTTGGCCTTTACCGTGCTTGTATATGCGCTGTATGGATATTATCCAGATTTGTATACGTTTCAGATTTTATATTATTCGGCATGCCTGTTTGTGCTTTTGCTGGGGCTTATATATCTGACGAGTGCACTGGTGGTATTTTTCCGGGATTTAAGCCAGGTGATTAGTATTGTGTTACAGGTGGGGATCTGGGCGACGCCGATTATGTGGAATATCGATACGATGGAAATTGGCGGCGGGCTTAAAGGGATTTTAATGTTAAACCCGTTATATTATATTGTGCAGGGATACCGGGATAGCTTAATTGGGAAAACGGCTTTTTGGGAGCAGCCCGGGCTGACGGTATATTTCTGGGTGTTTACGCTGGCGATGCTTTGGCTTGGGGCTAGGATGTTTCAAAAGCTCCAGATGCATTTTGCAGATGTGCTGTAGAGGGGCTGTTATGCGGCAAGAGTAAGGAGTTAGGATTCATGGGCGATATTGCGATTAAGGTAGATCAGGTGAGTAAAGTGTATCACCTCTATAACCGCCAGCGGGACAGGTTAAAGGATGCGTTAAACCTGACGAAAAAAAAGTGCTACCGGGAGCATTTTGCTTTGGATAAGCTGGACTTTGAAATTAAAAAGGGAGAGACGGTCGGGATTATCGGCACAAATGGCTCGGGAAAGTCTACGATTTTAAAGATAATTACCGGGGTTTTAAACCCAACAGGAGGCGAGGTGACGGTGGACGGCAGGATTTCCGCCCTTTTGGAGCTTGGCGCCGGGTTTAATATGGAGTACACTGGGATTGAGAATGTGTATTTGAACGGTACGATGATTGGGTTTACCGACGAGGAGATTGACGAGCGGCTTTCGGATATCCTGGAATTTGCGGATATCGGGGATTTTGTCAATCAGCCGGTGAAGACGTATTCTTCCGGAATGTTTGTGCGGCTGGCGTTTGCGGTTGCGATTAATATTGACCCGGAGATTTTGATTGTGGATGAGGCGCTTTCGGTGGGGGACGTGTTTTTCCAGTCGAAGTGCTATCACAAATTTGAAGAGTTTAAGAAGATGGGCAAGACGATTCTGTTTGTCAGCCATGATTTGGGAAGCATTACGAAGTACTGTGACCGGGCGATACTTTTGAATAAGGGGCATAAGCTGTTTGAGGGGACGCCGAAGGAAGCGGTGGATCTGTATAAGAGGGTGCTTGTCAACCAGCTGGAGGACGAAGGGGATGAAAACGGGCGCACGGTTTGGAACCGGGGCGAGGGAAAAGCGCTCTGGCGCAGTACGCTGCCGGTAAATCCGGAGGTGCTTGAGTACGGGAGCAAGAAGGCGGAAATTGTAGACTTTGCGTTTGTGGATCAGAACGGGAGGTTTAGCAATGTGATTGAAAAGGGATCGAAGATGACGGTTAAGATGAAGGTACTTTTTCATGAGGATATTGCGGAGCCGATTTTTGCGTTTTCGTTTAAGAACCTTTTGGGGATTGAGCTTTGCGGGACGAATACGATGTTTGAGAAGGTGGAGATTACGCCGAAGCGCGCCGGGGATGTGCAGGTGGTTTCGTTTTCGCAGAATATGGATCTGCAGGGCGGGGAGTATCTGCTTTCGCTGGGGTGTACGGGGTATCCGCATGGGGAGTTTACGGTGTACCACAGGCTGTATGACGTTTGTAACCTGACGGTGGTTTCTACGAAGAATACGGTGGGGTATTATGATATGAATACGGAGATTTCAGTGGAGTAGTAGAGGAGGATATATGTATGCTTTGTTGGTTTTGAATTTAATTGTGCCGTTTGTAATGGTGTTAGTTGGAGTTTTGTTAAAGATGTATCCGGCGGCGGATATGGGGTCGCATAATGGCTACAATACGCCGGCTTCACGAAAATCCCAGGAACATTGGGATTTTGCGCAGCAGGCTGCGCCGGATATTTTTATTAGGGTTGGTAAAGCGGCGGGTATGGCTGCGGTTATTTTGAATTTGTTGTTTTTTGTGTTTCAGGTTCCTGTAATGGCTGGGGTGGCAGTGGGAAACGGGATCGGATTTTTATTTTTGTTTGCGGGCTTTATTAAAACGGATAATGCGGTTAATCATAAATTTTCTTCGGAATAAAGCGTTGGGAGTTTTTTGGAGGAATCTGAATGGATGTTTTTACAAAATCTTACTTGAGGGCGAATGTTGTGGCGTGGCTTCCGGTTGGACAGGGGGACAGCGTTTTATATATTGGTAAAGAGGATGTGGTTGCGGCAAAGCTGCGGGAAATGTCGGCGGATGTGGTTTGCGCTGCTGATGCGGCAGAGGGCTTTTTGGCACGGCAGTTTGATTATGTGGTTTGCTTAGGGAATATGGGACGGGCAGGGCTGCAGGATTTTTACGGGTGCCTTAAAGATACGGGAAAGCTGGTTTTGGCGGCAGAAAATGCTTATGGGTTAAAGTTTTTGGCAGGGGCGAAGGGGATTGGCGAGAAGGGGTATTTTGGAGCGGTGGAAGGCAGCCTGGATGCATCGGGTGTTATAAAGGAGGAGCTTTCGGAGGGGCTTTTTGCTGCCGGCTTTTTGGCATGGGAGTTTTTCTATCCGTTTCCGGATTATGCATTTGCCATGAGTATTTATTCAGATGCTTATTTGCCAAAGGCTGGGGAACTGATAGACCAGGTTGGGAACTTCGAGGCAGAACGGCTGGTTTTGTTTGATGAGTCGAAGGCGGCGGATGCGCTGGTGGCGCGTGGGAAGTTTGGGGAATTTTCAAATGCGTTTTTGGTTGTAGCAGGTAAGGGGGAGGCTTGCCCGGTTGTAAATGACGCCGGGGAGAAGATCCTGTTTGTAAAGTTCTCGAATGACCGAGGGATTACGCGTAATATCAGGACGTATATTACGGAGTCGGAGGATGGGAAGCGGCATTTGGTTAAGATGGCAGAAACAAATGCAGCGGATGCCCAGATTGCAAATATGGTTAAGATGTCGGACGTCTTGGCCAAGCTGTATGCAGACAGTAAATTTTCGGTGAATGAATGCAGAGTGCGGAGAGATGCTTCGGCGGGGAAGGGATGTTTGCAAAAGGATGCCGCAGGGGAGGCCTGTCTACAGGAAAATGCCAGCTTACGGGGACAGTCGGCGGAGTTTGCGTATTTAAATGGACAGACGATGGAAGGGGTTTTAGACGGTATGCTTTCACGCGGGGAGTTCGATGGGGCGGCAGGGCTTTTGTCGGATATACTTTCGGAAATCTTAAAATGCAGGGAGCAAAAGGAATTTTGCATGTCGGAGGAGTTTCGGAGGGTATTTGGGGATGTAAAGCTTCCGGAAGGGCTTATGGCGTCTTTTGCAAGTGACATTGATATGATTTTGTCGAATATTCTGGTGGATGGAGAAGGGGGATGGACGCTGATTGACTATGAATGGTCGTTTCATTTCCCAATCCCCCTGCACTTTCTTTTATATCGCTGCATCCGGTATTATGTGGATACAACCGAGATGCGAAAGAAGCTATGTGCCAGCCGGTTTTATCAAAAGGCTGGCATTACAGAACAGGAGCTTTTGGCTTATGGGGAAATGGAAGAGGCGTTTCAGGCATATGTACTGGACGGGCATATTCCACTACGCCAGTTATACAGGGAATACGGCAAACCGGCATACCATATCAGCAGCCTTTTAAATATTGCAGACGAGCAGGAGCGCAGGCGTGCGCTGCAGGTTTATTTTGACCGGGGAAACGGGTTTTCGGAGGAAGAAAGCGTGCTTTACCGCAGTAAGGCGCTGGACGGCACCTACCATCTGCAGATTCCGGTTGGGGAGGATGTAAAGGGGATTCGGATTGATCCGGGCAGCCAGGCGTGTACGGTGGAGATGAAGCGCCTTTGTTTTCTGCCATGCCGTGCCGGGGTAATGGATTTTATCAGCAATGGGCATAAGCTGGCGGAGGATATGTACCTGTTTGATACAGATGATCCGAATATCCTGCTGACGCAGCTTCCGGGGACGGAGGCGACGCTGGTTTTGGATTTGCGGATTGATTCAATGAGCCTTGCGGCGGCAGAGTGGATTGCGCCGAAAATTGACGCAAAGTACAGGCTGAAGAAAATGTGGAAGAAATAGAGAGGTTTCTATGGGAAGTGCGTCATCATTAAAAACCAAACGTATGATTATGTTCTGGGCAAAGCTGTTTATCGTGCTGGTGCAGACGGGGATGTACGGCTGGCTGTGGTTTCATCACTATAAGGATATGATGCCCGTGGAATACTGGAACAGGGGCAACTGGGCAGTGGTAGCGCTTTACGGGGTATTTATCCTCGTATTTTCAAGGGCGTTTGGGGCGCTTAAAGTCGGATATTTAAAAACGTGGGATATCATGTATTCCCAGGTGCTGACGATTTTCTGCGTCAATGGCGTAACGTACCTGCAGCTTTCCCTGATAAACGGCGACTGGAAATTCTTAGAAAACAGCGAGCCTATGATACGGCTGGGATGCTATGATTTTGTGCTGGTTTTAATCTGGGCATTGTTTATGCGCTGGATTTACGCTATCATCTATCCGCCGCATGAAATGCTGTTAATTTATGGGAATATTAGCCCCAATGCGATTATAAGAAAATTGGAGTCGCGGGGGGACAAATACCATGTGAAGGAAAAAGTGGCGTTAAGCGCCGGGGTGGAAACGATCTACGAACGGATTCTCCGGTATGATGCCGTTTTAATCGGGGATATTATGGTAGAGGACCGCAACAGGTTTATCAAATTTTGCTTTGAAAAAAATATCCGCTGCTATACGATTCCCAAAATATCAGATATTATGATCCGAAATTCAGAAAGCATTGATTTATTTGATTCGCCGCTGCTGTTATTCCGCAACAACGGGCTGACGTACCGGCAGATGTTTGTAAAGCGCGCAATGGATATTGGGATTTCAGCGCTAGGTATAGTGCTTGCGTCTCCAGTCATGCTTTTAATTGCGGCCTGCATCAAACTCTATGACGGCGGGCCGGTATTTTACAAGCAGAACCGGCAGACAAAGGATGGAAAAGAATTTCAAATTTTAAAATTCCGCAGCATGATAGTAGATTCCGAACGGCAGGGAGCGAGGCTTGCGAAAGCCAATGACGATAGGATAACCCCGGTAGGCAAAGTGATCCGCAGGCTGCATTTTGACGAGCTGCCGCAGCTTTTTAATATATTATCCGGAGATATGGCATTTGTAGGACCGCGTCCAGAGCGAAAAGAAATTACAGAGGAATATACAAAAAAGATACCAGAGTTTCCGTTCCGGCTAAAAGTAAAAGCGGGGCTGACCGGGTATGCGCAGGTGTATGGGCAGTATAATACCGTGCCGTATGACAAATTGAAACTGGATTTGACCTATATAACAAATTACTCTATCTGGCTGGATATAAAGCTAATCATACTGACCGTAAAGATTTTATTTCAGAAGGAGAAATCCGAAGGAGTAGACGACGGGCAGAAGACAGCGTTAAGGCAGGATGATTTAGAGCAGCGATAGGGTTGGGGTGGGAAGGGTCCGCCAATCTTCTCCACACCCACACAAAAGGAGTACCCCAATGCAACAATACTCAGTCTTAATGCCCGTATACCACAAAGAGGATGCGGGATATTTCCGTACAAGCATTGAAAGCATGATTAACCAAAGCATACCTACCGACGATTTTGTCATCGTATGCGACGGGCCCTTAACTGCGGAACTAAACGCAGTTATCCGGGATTACACCAGGCAGTATCCTGAACTGTTCCATATTGTACGGATGAAAAAAAACCGTGGCCTTGGCATTGCCTTACAGGAAGGCATATCCGCATGTAAACACGAGCTGGTTGCCCGGATGGACAGTGACGATATCAGCGCGCCGGATCGCTGCGAACGGCAGCTCGCCGTATTTGCGGCGTATCCGTACGCAATCGTAGGAGGAAACGTGGAAGAATTTACGGAGTTTCCAGCCGGATTTTCCCAGATGCAGCAAAGCGAAAGTCCGCAAGCAGCGACCCTGTGGAATCCTGCCAAATCCGCCCCAGTGCGTAAGGTTCCGGAAACAAATGAAAAAATACGGGCGTTTGCAAAGCGCAGGAATCCGTTTAACCATCCGTCCGTTATGTTTGTGAAGTCGGCGGTGCAAAAAGCGGGCGGTTATCTGGACTGTAAGGGGTTTGAAGATTATTACTTGTGGGTTCGTATGCTTGGGCGCGGCATGCAAGGGTATAATATCCAGAGGACGCTTGTATATATGCGTACCGACGCAGGGATGTATGAGCGTCGGGGAAGCCTTTCCTATGCATGGCAGGGATTCCTTGCGCGGTGGAAAATCCATAAAACGGGGTATTCGGGGCTTTTGGATTTTGCGGTTTCGGCAGGCGGGCAGGTTATAATGTCCTTAATCCCTGTCAGGCTGCGTACATGTTTTTATAGCAAATTTTTACGGAAATAAAGGTGACGGAATGAAAGAATTAGAAGGGCTGCAGGGCCGTTTGGTGGAAATGCTGCTGCAATTGCGGGAGTTTACAAACGAACATGGGCTTACGTTTTTTCTTGTGGGTGGGAGTGCGCTCGGCGCATACCGGCACGGGGGGTTTATCCCATGGGATGATGATGTGGATATCGCTATGATGCGCGAAGATTTTGAAAAAATGGAGCTGTTGATGGAAAAACGGAAAAATACCCTTGGGGATTTGAAATATTCCCCGGTGGAGCATCATTTAATTCCAGAAGCGCCGATTGGCTATCTTTATGATAAACGGCATGCGAAAAAGGGCTGGCAGAATACGGCGAAAATTGACATCCATCCGATTGACGGCGTACCGGACGGCTGGTTCTTGCGGAAGGTGCAGATGGTGAGCGCGCTGGTCTATTATTTGTCCGAATACCGGCTTCCGGTGAAAAATAAAGGGAAAAAAATACGCGCTGTTTCTAAGGTGATTTTGAAGATTACACCGGATCCGGTGTTTGATTTCTATATGAGGGTGACAAAGCGGATTTTTACGTCCTGGAATAAAAAAGAATCCAAGGACATCTGCAGCCTGTTTGGTGTGGCTGGGTACCGGACAGAAGTAATGCCAAGGAGTTACCTGCTGCCGTTAAAGGAAAGCCCGTTTGAGGGGGAAACATTTTTGATACCAGGCGATATCCACAGGTATCTGCAGAGGCTTTATGGCGATTATGAAAAGCTGCCGCCGAAAAAAGATCGTTTTCCACGGCATGAAATTTACCGGATGTACCAGGATAGAGAGAAAAGCATATGAGCCAGCTGATGTTGCAAATAAAAAAGTTTGCCAAAAAAATCATTTCCTATACAATAGAGGGCGAAAAAAAAGTTTACCGTTTGAAAGGCACGCCTTTTTGCATTAAAAAAAGCTATACGAAATATTATCATAAATATTTAGGGCAGCTTCCGGTTGTATCCAACAAAATTGTGTTTGACAATTATATGGGAAAGGGGTATGGCGGCAACTGCAAATATGTGGCAAACCAGCTGCTTTTGATGGATGGGGGCTGGGATCTGGTCTGGATGGTTCAGTATCCCAAAACGCAGAAGGGGCAGTTTCCGCCCGGCGTGCGGCTGGTGGAATACGGTTCGCCAGAGGCTATGTATGAGTATGCAACCGCGCGGTTTTGGGTCTGCAATTACCATTTGGTGCATTATTTGAACAAAGGGCTTTTAAAGAAGCCAGGGCAGCTTTATATCCAGATGTGGCACGGGTCGTTTGGCATTAAAAAAATTGAAAATGACTGCGGGAATTTAACGCAGGATAGGGCATGGCTTGCTTTGGCGAAGAAAAATGCGCATTATACGGATTTTTGGATTTCAAACAGTGATTTTGAAACGGGCATTTACCGCCGTGCGTTCTGGGATGTAAAGGATGTGAGGATGTTTGGGCATCCGCGGAATGATATTTTTTTTGGGGCAGGGATGGAACGGGCGAGGGCGCAGGTGGAGCAATTTCTTGGGAAAACAGGGTATAAGCTTTTGCTTTATGTGCCGACATTCCGGGATGACCGTATGTTCTGGGAACAGGGGCTGGATTTTGCGCTGGTAAAGCAAAGTATAACGGAGCGGTTTGGGGGAGACTGGCTGGTTTTGATGCGTCTGCATCCCAGGATGAAGGAGTTTACAGAGCTTTTGCCCACGGAGCCCTTTTGTGCCGATGTGACGGAATACCCCGATATCCAGGAGCTTTTAGCGGCTGCGGATGCGGTGGTTACGGATTATTCGAGCGCGGTGTTTGATTATCTTTTGACGGGGCGCCCGGCGTTTGTTTATGCGCCGGATTATAAGGCGTATGAGACGATGCGTGGGCTTTATTACCCGCTGGAAGAAACGCCGTTTCCGGTGGCGCTTACGAATGCACAGATGGCAAAACATATTGCATCTTTTGATGAATTGGTATATAAAGAGAAGGTAAAGAAATTTTTGGTAGAAAAAGGCTCCGTGGAGGACGGCAGCGCCGCCTGCCGTGTGGCAGGGCTGATTGTGGATGGAACACTGGGATAGTTATGCGTTTTGATTAGAAAGTAAGGGTAAGGGACAGATGGAACATTTAAAAGTATTTTGGAAACGTAGAGGTTTGCTGTGGGAGCTGGTCAAAAAAGGGGTCAAGTTAAAGTACAGGCGGTCATATCTTGGGATTTTGTGGTCATTTCTAGAGCCGCTTTTAACGACGATCGTATTGACAGTAGTGTTTGGGACGCTACTGGGGCGCGGGGATGAGAAGTTTCCGCTGTATGTGCTTTGTGGGAAGCTTTTGTATTCGTTTTATTCGGTTTCCACAAAATCAGCGGCAAAATCTATACGGGCCAATGCGTCCATGATTACAAAGGTCTATGTGCCCAAATACCTGTATCCGCTGTCGAGTATTTTGTATAATTATGTAATCACCAGTATTTCCCTGCTGGTACTTATCCCGTTGTGCATATACTGTAAACAGCCGCCAAGCCTTCACATGCTATATGCACTTGTGCCGTTTGCCCTGTTATTTATTTTAACGTATGGCAGCGGTATGATATTGGCGACAATCAGTGTTTTTTTCAGGGATATGGAGTATATCTGGGACGTATTCATGATGCTTTTGATGTACTGCAGCGCGATTATGTATACGCCGGACCGGATTATGAAAAGCGGATTTTCGTGGATTTTAAAGTATAACCCGTTGTATTGTATTATTATGAATTTCCGTTATGCAATGATGGGAGAACCGCTTGATATGGGGTATATCCTGATGGCGCTTGCGTACGGGATCGGGCTGTCTTTAATTGGAACCTACATTTTCTACAAAAAACAGGATGAATTTATATTGGCAATATAGAAAGGTGTATTATGGGAAAAGAGACATTGATCGTCGAAAACATAGGCATGAAATTTAATATGAGCGAAGAGCGCGTGGACGATCTGCGGGAGTATATCATCCGGATGTTAAGGCACGATATTAAAAAAAATGAGTTTTGGGCGTTAAAGGATATCAGCTTTACGTTGTGTAAAGGCGACCGGCTGGGGATTTTAGGATTAAACGGCGCCGGGAAAAGTACGCTGCTTAAGGTGATTGCGGGCGTGTTTAAGCCCACGGAGGGCAGGGTAATCCGTAAAGGGAAGGTTGTGCCGTTATTGGAGCTTGGCGCCGGGTTTGACAAGCAGTATACGGGCAGGGAGAATATATTCCTTTACGGCTCTATGCTGGGGTACAGCAAAAAATACTTAGAAGAAAAATACGATGCCATCGTTAAGTTTTCCGGACTCAAGAAATTTATTAACGTGCCGATAAAGAATTATTCTTCGGGTATGCGTTCGAAACTGGGATTTTCCATAGCAACGATTGCAGAGCCTGAGATTTTGATTTTGGACGAGGTATTGTCTGTGGGGGACACCAAATTCCGCAGGAAGAGTGAACGCCGGATTCACCGGATGATGGAAGGAGGGACGACAGTTTTGTTCGTATCCCATTCAATTGAACAGGTGCAGCGCATTTGCAATAAGGCAATGATATTAGAACAGGGAAGGATTGTGGCATTTGGGGGGATTGAAGAGGTTTCAAAAATTTATACCCGGATGACAGAGGACGCAGAGGATGCAGAAGAGGATTAAGCCATGGCAATGACAAACTATATAGATGAAAAAAGGATTACGGCAGTGGCCACAGCCGTATCATGGGAGCGTATTTATTTATATATTGATGTAAAGCTTCAGTATAAAACGCCAAAGGAGCGCAACGGGGAACTCTGTTTTTATGCGGTGGACGCAATGTATTACGCCCAGGCAAAATTTAAAGTTGTAAGCCGGACGGACGATACGTTCCGGCTCAAATTAAATATTACAAATAGCGGCGAAAACGCCTGTGTGCCTTCCGGTGAGTACCGCCTGATTGTGTGCAGGGACGACTGCCAGATGGCGGACTGTGAAACGGATACGGCAATTGTGGGCAGCATTCGGAGTTTTCCAGGAATTTTTTGTATTCTGACCAGACCCGTTCTTATACGGTGACGTTTTATGTAGAGGAAGACGCGGATACCTTGCCGTTCCGGTTTTATATATTAGCAGCGGGGCAGACAAACATGGTATTTCCCACAAAAACACATTTGAGGGATAAATTGCGTATTATTGCTGCAATTCAAAGCACATGGGGCAGCAGGAAAAATATCCTGCGTACAATGTATTCGTTTTTTTACAAATTGTATGCCACAAAACGCAAGAATACGATTTTGTTTATGTCTGAGCAAAATAAGGTGATTGCTTCCAACTTAAAAGCAGTGTCTGACCGGATGCGGGAGCGCGGAATGGATAAGGAATACCGTCTTTTGTATTCTGCCCGTTCGGCTGCCGCAGAGCCGCAGAGCTTAAAAAGCTGGGTGGAGCTTATGCAGAAGATGGCGCAGAGCAGTATAATTTTTATTGACGACCATGCGCCGCTTTTGGACTGGCTAAGGCTCTCTCCTGATACGAAGCTGATACAGCTGTGGCATGCAGGCGCTGGCTTTAAATCGTCTGGTTATAGCCGCTGGGGGCATATGGGCTGCCCGGGTGCGACATCCTGCCACAGGCAGTATGATTTTGGGATTGCGGGCTCAAGAAATATTGCGCCCTTTTTCTCAGAGGTCTGGGGGATAAATGACGAGCAGGTACTTCCAACCGGTATGCCCCGTATGGATGAATTCCTGCGGGAAGACTACCAGAGGGAAAAGACAAAAGAGCTTTATGATAAATTTCCGGTGGTAAAAGGCAAAAAGGTGATGCTGTTTGCGCCTACCTACCGGGGCAGGGGTAAGCGTTTTGCACATTATCCGTATGAGCTGATAGATTTTAAGGGGTTGTATGAAGCATGCGGCAGCGAATACGTTGTTTTGTTTAAAATGCATCCCTGGGTGTCCTCTAAAGTGCCGATTCCAAAGCAATTTCAGGATAAATTTCTGGATGTGGGGAAGTATTCTAAGATCAACGATTTGTTTTATATAACGGATCTGCTGGTAACGGATTATTCGTCTAACATTTTTGAATATTCTCTGATGCGCAGGCCGATGATGTTCTTTGCATACGATAAGATCCAGTACTCTTTTTCGCGCGGGTTCCACCGGGATTATGAAGAGTCCGCGCCGGGGAAGGTCTGTTATACGTTTGCAGAATTTTTGGATGCGTTTCGCAGGAAGGATTTTGAGTATGAAAAGGTGGAGGAATATGTAAAGCATCATTTTGATTATATTGACAGCGGCGCTTCGGATCGTGTAATTGACTGGCTGGTATTAGGGAAGCTTCCAGCAGATATTCAGGCAGATCTAGAACGTGTAAAAGAGGAAAACACACACCGTAAGGCGTTGGATTTTTTGCCGGAGGGGTGCAAAAGGACAGAGCTTGGTGTATTGAAGGAGGGTGAAATACTTTGAATATTGCAATTATTTTTGCCGGGGGGAGCGGCGTACGCATGGGGGCGGGGGTTCCCAAGCAGTTTTTAGAGATAAATGGGAAGCCCATTATTGTATATACGCTGCAGCTGTTTCAGTACCATGATATGATTGATAAGATTTATATTTCTGTGCTTAAGCAGTTCATCCCTTATATGGAGGATTTGATTGGGGAATACCATCTGCGCAAGGTGGCAGGTGTGCTTCCCGGAGGAAAAACCGCCCAGGATTCAATTTATAATGCGCTTAAGGTGGCGGAAAGCGAGAATGCAAAGGATTCGGTTGTGCTGATCCATGACGGGGTACGGCCGTTTGTGTCGTACGAGGTGATACGGGATAATATTGAGAGTGTGAAGCGGTTTGGGAACGGGATTACGTGCACGCCTTGTTTTGAAACGATACTAATTAGCCAGGATGGAGAAGAGGTGGGGGCTGTGCCTTACCGGAAGGAGACGTTTGCGGCACAGGCGCCCCAGAGCTTTTATTTGAAGGATATTCTGGAAGCGCATGATGCGGTGCGGGCGACGCAATCGGGGTATGATAATATGGTGGATGCGTGTACGATTATCCGCAGCCAGGGGAAAAAAGCCCATATGGTGATGGGGAACCGGGGGAATATTAAGGTGACTACGCCGGAGGATGTTTATATTTTCCGGGGGCTTTTGCAGTATAAGGAAAATGAGCAGGCGTTTGGGCTTGGGCTTACGGACAGGATTGAACCGAGGTTGAATCGGATGCATCGGTGAAGGGGTGGCAAAAGATCCGTCAGTCAGAGGGCAGGGTATGCGGCTGGGTCTGTGTTCAGGGGTTAAGGGGCTCTAAAGTATCCCATTTTCGTATGTGGGTGTTGACGCAACCGCCGTAAACGCGCCGTCCGTGGCGCGGTTACGGCTTGCCCTGCCATCCGTGGCAGGGCATTGCTGGAATGCGCACGGGATACTTAAGAGCCCCTAAACCCCATCACAAGGCCCCAGCCGCATACCCTGCCCTCTGACTGACTACGGTTTTGGCTGGACTATGGGGGAGACTCTGGATGTATATTTTCCTTTGGCTTGTTGTGGTTTTGGAGGGCTTGAGGTTTTTGTGGATTGGGTGTAAGGGGTGTGGTAGTATGGATTTTAGAAGGATAGGAAAAAGGAGGTAGAGGGATGTTGAAATTGGATGATCCTATTTTGGAAGAGGATATGAATGAGCTGGCGGGGAATGAAGAATTGGCTGGGCTGTTGAAGGGGAGTACGGTGTTTGTGACTGGGGCGACGGGGCTTTTGGGGTCGCAGGTGATTTTCGCCCTTTTGGGGATGAATGCGGTGCAGGGGGCTGGTATTCGTGTTGTGGGGATGGCTAGGAGCCGGGATAAGGTGAAGAAGGTGTTTGGTGAAGTGGAGCAGGATGAGGCGCTTTCTTTTTATTTTGGGGAGATTGAGGAGCCGGTTTTGTATGAGGGAGGGGTGGATTTTGTTGTGCATGGCGCAAGCCCTACCAGCTCTAAGTTTTTTGTGACGAATCCGGTGGAGACGATTCTGGCGGCGATCCGGGGGACGAGGCATATGCTGGAGTTTGCCAGGGATAAAGGGGTGAGGGGGATGGTTTATTTGTCTTCCCTGGAGGTGTATGGGACGCCGGAGGAAGGCAGGGAGTGGATTAAGGAAGAGGATTATGGTTATTTGGATCCGCTTAGTGTGCGCAGTAGTTATTCGGAGGGGAAACGGATGGTGGAATGCCTTTGTGTTTCTTTTGCGAAGGAGTATGGGGTGCCGGTGAGGATGGCGCGGCTTTCACAGACGTTTGGAGCGGGTGTGGATTATGCGGACGGGCGTGTGTTTGCTGAGTTTGCAAGGTGTGCGGTGGAGGGCAGGGATATTGTGCTGCATACGCAGGGAAATACGGTGCGCAGTTATTGTTATGCGAAGGATGCGGTTGCTGCGATTTTGTATGTGCTGTTGAAGGGGGTCAGCGGGGAGGCGTATAATGTAACGAATATGGATACCGCGGTTTCAATCCGGGAGATGGCAGAGCTTGTGGGCGGGCTGTATCCGGATAAGCCGATTGCAGTCCGGGTTGAGATCCCGGAGGATGTGGCGGCGTTTGGGTATAACCCGGAGATGGTGATTAGGCTTGACAGTACGAAGCTTCAGGGGCTTGGATGGAGGGCTACTGTGGGGCTTGAGGGTATGTTCCGCAGGATGATTGAGAGCGGTTTTTTGAATAGAGAGGATAAAGGATGAAGAAAGTAATTACCTATGGGACGTTTGATTTGCTGCATTATGGACATATTAATCTTCTGAGAAGGGCTAAGGAGCTGGGGGATTATTTGATTGTTGTGGTGAGTACCGATGAGTTTAACTGGGGGCAAAAGAGGAAGAAGTGTTATTTTTCGTATGAGGAGCGTAAGAAGATGGTGGAATCAATCCGGTATGTGGATCTGGTGATTCCGGAGACGTGCTGGGAGCAGAAGGTTTCGGATGTGAAGGAGTTCCGGGTGGATACGTTTGTGATGGGGGACGACTGGGAAGGGAAGTTCGATTTTTTGAAGGAGTATTGTGAAGTGGTTTATCTGCCGCGGACGCCGGAGGTTTCTACGACGCAGATTAAGGAGAATTTGGGGAAGGCCCTTTCGCTGTGACAGGCGAGAGGGCTTTATTGCCGCAGACTGGACAGAGTATCCATTTTGCTTACATACATTTTCCCCTGTTACTCAATCATAATTTCCTTGATAGAAATCTTTTTAATTTTTTCTGAATATACATATAGCCGAATACCCTCATCATAAAATGAATTTAAATATTGCAGCAGGGTATACTAAAGCATGTTCCCAAAATCACACCTACCAAACTATTCGTACCATCAAATTGAACATTAGCAGTTCAACCTGCATAAATTCAGCAACATATCCTGATCCTGCTATGCACCCTCATTCGGTACATATCCCCCATATCATACCTTACCTCCGTAGGCCAGCCAAAACCGTAGTCAGGCAGAGGGCAGAGTATGCGGCTGGGGCCTTGTGACGGGGGTTAGGGGCTTTTAAGCATCCCGTCCGATCCACAGCAATGCCCTGCCACGGATGGCAGGGCAAACCGTAACCGCGCCATGGACGGCGCGTTT
>QXXL01000037.1 GCA_009911505.1 Lachnospiraceae bacterium
GAAATGGGATGCTTTAGAGCCCCTTAGCCCCTGAACACAGACCCAGCCGCATACTCTGCCCTCTGCCTGACGGCCCCTTTGCCATCCACTCCCTATACTTCGTTGTAGAGCGTGTTTAAAAAATGCTTTTCGACAGATGTATTCTACACTTAGTGGGTCGTACATCTGTCAGAAAGCATTTTTCAAATACGTTCTAGTTGTAGCTTCTCTCATATATATCCTTGCGGTTTTTAGTATAATTTGCTATACTGCAAAAAGATATAAAAATTTTTAATGATACGGCAAAAAAATTAAAACCATATTAAATTGAAAAAACTAAGGAGATTGCTATGGAAAAAAATAGTATTAAGGATAAACTTAAAAAAGCAGAAGCATGGCTGATTGGCCATTTTGTTCCTATAAATAAAAAGAAAATAGTATTTACACAATTTGGCGGCAGTGGTTATGGCTGCAATCCGAAAGCAATCTGCGAAGAGTTTTTGCGCAGGGATGAAGGGTACGACTTGGTATGGATGCTGAACCGTAAAATGAAAATAGAAAATGCGCATGTCCCTGCTGGAGTCCGTATTACAAGGAGGAACCAGACAATTATAGAATTGATGACGGCAAAAGTCTGGATTAATAATATCCATTTTAATGATCTTTTAAGGGCAGGGGTGTATAAAAGAAAGGGTACAATCTACTTAAATACATTCCATGGCGGGATTACATTAAAAAAAGAAGGTAAAGACAAGCACAGTTATAACCCAAACCGTAAACTTCCAGAAAAGGATAAGATGTATTTAAAAGACTCAGAATATGTGGACTATATTACAAGCGGCTGTGAAATGGAAGAGCATGTTTTAAAGGAATTTTTCTACGGAAGGGGTGAGATTTTACGCTTTGGTGACGCGAGGACGGACGTTTTGGTAAATGGATCTGAGCAGATAGAACGGGAAGTGCGGGAATTTTATCAAATACCGGAAGGGACAAAGCTGGTGATTTATGCGCCTACGTTCCGGTCGGATATGTCTTTGAAATGGTATGATTTGGACTACGAAAGGGTACTTGATAAATTAGAGGAGAAGTATGGCTGTCCGTGGAAAATGTTAATCCGGCTGCACCCAAGGGTGGCAAAGAAGTCGAAAAAATTGGTGCCGGATACGCCGCGTTATATTGATGCCAGCGGGTATCACGATATGCAGGATTTGGCAGTAGCGGCAGATCTTATGATTTCAGACTACTCTTCTGTGATCACAGATTTTATGCTGACTAAAAAACCTGCGTTTATGTATGTGCCGGATCTGGATCACTATTTAAAAACCAGGGGGATGTATTTTGAGATGGATGAACTCCCATTTCCTTATGCACGCAATAACGATGAATTTATCCGCTGTATAGAGGGGTTTGATCAGGCGAAGTACGAGCAGAAAACAGAAGGGCTTATGGCAAAGCTTGGATATTTGGCAGATGGGGGGGCGTCCCGGCGTATTGTCGATTTCTTAATTCAAAAAATGAAAGAATGAGGACTGTTTATGGGGCTTTTGTCCAAAATAAAGAAACATATTAAAAGAAGGCTGTTACAGGAGGATGGTTTTTCCATAGATGAATGGAAGCAGGGGCATAAGCCGTTTATCCTGTATCTTGGAAACGGGGCGGACGGTATATGTTACAATGAGGTGTTTAAGCAGCGCCATACAAAAGGAAGGGAGCTGTCTTACGGCCGGCGCAGCTCCATATATATGGCATTACAGAAAGTGGGGAAGGGGTCTGGGATTAACGTTGTGAATGGGTTTATGAATTCACAGGCTGAATTTATGGGGTTTTTAGCCCGGAAAAAAGAAAATGGCAGGTGGTTGTGGTATGAAGGGCAGGGATGGCAGCCGCTTTCCGGGGATAATGTAACAAGGCGCCTGTTTTTGGATGGCGAAGATATAGGGGGGCTGTTTGGGGAAGATACGCCTTTTATTGTACTTGAGGCACAGTGGCGGCATGCTGTTACAAAAAAAACTATAAGGAATGGATATCCTATGTATTCTAATGCGTTGATGGCACATGCATTTGGGGCGCTGGACGGGCACACGTATTGCAATACGCTGGCGGCATATGACAATGCCCTTAAAAACGGCTACCGCTATTTTGAAGTGGATTTTTCATATACAGAGGATATGCGCCTTATACTTTGCCATGGATGGGAAGAAAAAAGCTGCAAAAGCATCGGTGTTGAATATTCTGAAGAGTTTAGGCATATGACATACGATCAGGCAATACGGCTAAAAGTACACGGGCATAGTGTGATGGATGCCCGCCAGTTTTACAGGCTGGTCAAGGAAAGGCCGCATGATGTGTATCAGGTGGATCTGCACGAGATACATGGTAAAACACTACAGCAAAGGATAAATTCCCTGTTGGAGGATTTTTCTTACGATGCAGGCGCGCTGGACAGGTTGTTAATTCAAGTAATGAACAGAAGGATGTACAAACAGATAGATGCAATTTACCATTTTAAGCACTATCAGTATCTGGTGGGGGACAAGGTCCATAAATTGGATGATATATTAGATTTTTGCCTGGATCACGATATCTGCGCGGTTGCTATGCGGGCAAATTTTGCAGTGCCGGAGATTATACAAAGGATTCATAATGCAGGCTTATATGTTATGTGCTATACCATCAAAAAAGATGCCGATTTTGCAAAATACCTGCTGGATATGGGGGTAGATACGCTTTGTACGGATTATGTAACGGAAGCGGCGTTAAAAAATGCAGGGGCTTCGTTTGGTATGAAACCGTTTTCTATTGTGTATTTGCCCACAGAAAGGAATACAGAAGAAGGGGATGATATATTATATTGCCAAAATGACGGCACAGATTTAGTCCGCGGGAATTTTTTTGCAAAAGAGGGGGCTGTGTTTGTGGGATGGCACTTAAAGCTGGTTTTGGATGAAACGAAATATTGGTACTGTACGGACGGGCTATACCATGGCAATATTGATTTTGTGCGCAAGACAGGCACGGAGAAATATTTGTTTCAGGAAGGGGAGGCGCTGCCAGGGCTGGTTGTGAAAGAGGGAATGACAGTATCGATGATTGCGGCCTGGGAGGAAAACGAAATATTATAATTAGAAAAGAGGCGTGCTGCAGGATGCGGCATGCCTTTTAACTGTTGTACTTCTATCCGGTTTGGTGTAAACTATATCCATCCAAATGAAAGGGGTACTATCTATAATATATGGAAAAAGTGCACATGATAGACAAAGTAGAACCTGGCAGCATTGCCGAAGAATTAGAGCTTGCCCCTGGCGACGTATTAATTGCCGTTAACGGCCAAAAAATAGAAGACGTATTCGACTACCATTATTTAATCCACGATGAATACATTACCGTTTTGGTGCAAAAGCCCAATGGTGAGGAATGGGAGCTTGAGATTGAAAAGGATTATGATGAGGATTTGGGTATTACGTTTGAAAACGGCCTGATGGACGATTACAGATCCTGCCGCAACAAATGTATATTCTGTTTTATTGACCAGATGCCAAAGGGGATGCGGGAAACGCTTTATTTTAAAGACGATGACGCGCGGCTTTCTTTTTTGCAGGGGAATTATATTACGCTTACGAATATGGGAGATTGGGATATCGAACGCATTATCCGCTACCGCTTAGAGCCTGTAAATATCTCTGTGCATACGACAAACCCCAAGCTGCGGTGCATGATGCTCAACAACCGTTTTGCGGGCGATGCGCTTGAAAGGATGCGGCGGCTAAAAGAGGCCGGGATTGCTATGAATGGGCAGATTGTGCTTTGTAAGGGGATTAACGACGGGGAAGAGCTGGATAAGAGCATCCGCGATCTAACGGCATACATCCCCTGTATGCAGAGCCTTTCTGTTGTCCCGGTCGGCTTAACGAAGTTTAGGGACGGGCTGTACCCGCTTTTGCCGTTTACAAAAGAAGACGCCCAGCAGGTGCTGTCTGTTATCCACAGATGGCAGCAGGATTGTATGGAGCGTTACGGCATTCATTTTGTACATGCGGGGGACGAATGGTATCTTCTGGCAGGTAAACAGGTTCCAAAGGCAGAGCGCTACGACGGGTATTTGCAGCTGGAAAACGGCGTAGGCATGGTTCGCCTTTTGGAGGAGGAGTTTATGGAGGCGCTTTTGGCAGCAGGGCCAGACGAGGGGGTATGCCGCAAAGTTACAATTGCCACAGGAATGCTGGCCGCCCCGCTGCTTCGTAAGCTTACCCGTTGTTTTATGGAAAAGTTCCCAGGCATTTCGGTGCAAGTCATTGCGGTAAAGAACAACTTTTTCGGGGAACGGATTACTGTATCCGGGCTTTTGACGGGGCAGGATTTGACAGCGCAGCTAAAGGGGCAGGATTTGGGGGATAAGCTGCTTTTGCCCTGCAATATGCTTCGGAGCGGCGAGACGGTATTCTTAGACGATATGACGCTAGGGGAGCTGAAAAATGCTTTACAAGTGCAGGCAGATATTGTAAAATCAAGCGGACAAGATTTGCTGGATGCACTTTTAGAAAAGGAGTAATATATGAGTAAGCCGGTTGTAGCAGTAGTAGGACGTCCAAACGTTGGGAAATCCACGTTGTTTAACGTGCTTGCGGGAGAGCGGATTTCCATTGTAAAGGACACGCCGGGCGTGACCAGGGACAGGATTTATGCGGACGCTTCGTGGCTGGACAAGGAATTTACATTGATTGATACCGGAGGGATTGAGCCGGATTCAAATGACGTCATATTATCCCAGATGCGCGAGCAGGCGCAGATTGCGATTGATACGGCGGACGTGATTTTGTTTTTAACGGATGTAAGGCAGGGGCTTTTGGACACGGATGCAAAGGTGGCGGATATGCTGCGCCGTGCTAAAAAGCCAGTTGTGCTGGTGGTCAATAAAGTAGACAGCTTTGAAAAATTTATGCCGGATGTGTATGAGTTTTATAACCTGGGGATTGGCGAGCCCTTTGCGGTTTCTGCGGCGTCTATGCTGGGGCTTGGAGATATGCTCGATGAAGTGGTAAAGCATTTTCCGGCGCAGGCGCAGGACGAAGAAGAGGATACGCGGACAAAGGTAGCGGTGATCGGAAAGCCCAATGTCGGCAAGTCCTCTCTGGTCAACCGCCTAATGGGCGAAAACCGTGTAATTGTTTCGGATATTGCGGGGACGACAAGGGACGCAGTGGATACGGCTGTTACATGGCAGGATCAGGAATATGTGTTTATCGATACAGCGGGCCTGCGCAGGAAAAGCAAGGTCAAGGAGGATCTGGAGCGGTATAGCGTAATCCGCGCTGTAACTGCGGTGGAACGCGCCGATGTGGTGCTGATTCTGATAGACGCAGAGGAGGGCGTGACTGAGCAGGACGCGAAGATTGCCGGAATTGCCCACGATAAGGGGAAAGGGATAATTATTGCAGTCAACAAATGGGACGCGGTGGAAAAAGACGATAAGACAATGTACCGGCATTCGGACCGCATACGCCAGGTGCTAAGCTTTATGCCTTATGCGGAGCTGATGTTTATTTCGGCAAAAACAGGGCAGCGGGTAGAGCGGGTTTTTTCTATGATTGATATGGTGCTTGAGAATAATTCCATGCGGATTGCCACAGGCGTATTAAATGAGATTGTAATGGAAGCGGTCGCAATGCAGCAGCCGCCGTCCGACCGCGGGAAACGGCTCAAAATCTACTATGTGACGCAGGTTGCCGTTAAGCCGCCGACATTTGTCGTGTTTGTCAACGATAAGAAGCTGATGCATTTTTCTTATACCAGATATCTGGAGAACCGGATACGCGAAGCGTTCGGGTTCCGTGGCACCTCATTAAAATTTATTATCCGGGAGAGAAAGGGAGGCTGACGTGATGCTGGCGAATCGGATCATTGTCGTTATAATCGGATATTTCTGCGGGATTATTCTGCCGGCGTATTTGCTTGGAAAGCTAAAGCACCAGGACATTACGCATATGGGCAGCGGGAACGCCGGGACGACGAATACGCTTCGTGTATTTGGATGGAAGGCGGGGCTTATTACGCTTTTGGGGGATGTTTCAAAGCCGATTGCTGCAATCGGGCTAACCTGGCTTTTATTCCACGGACGGGAGCCGGAGGGCGTGCGCCTGCTGCAGCTTTATGCCGGATTTGGCACGATTATCGGGCATAACCACCCGTTTTATATGAAAAATTTTAAGGGGGGCAAGGGCATTGCCTGTACGGGAGGTATGATGATTGCGTTTTGTCCCATTGAAGTGCCCATTGGACTGGCGGTTTTTATTCTGTCGGTTGTGCTGACGAAATATGTTTCGATCGGTTCGATTCTGGGGCTTATCAGTTTTTTTATACAGACAGTAGTCTTTGGAGAGCTTGGGGTTTTAAATGTGACTCAGGCCTATAAGACGGAAATATACGTGCTTTCGGCAGTTATTATGCTGATGGGGATTATCCGCCACCGTGAGAATATCGGGCGGCTGCTTAGCGGCACGGAGAATAAATTCAGTTTACACAAAAAGAAAGAAGGGACAGTTTCATAATGGCAAATACAGGGATAATAGGAGCCGGAAGCTGGGGCTGCGCGCTTGCCGCCGTATTGGAGAGAAACGGGCATCCGGTTACGGTATGGTCGATTGTGGAAGCGGAAGTTGCCATGCTGCAAAAAGAACACGAACATAAAGATAAGCTCCCGGGGGTAACGCTTGGGGAGCGGGTTTCTTTTACCTCGGATTTAAAAGAGGCTGTTGAAGGGAAAGAGCTGCTGGTGCTTGCCGTGCCGTCTGTTTATACCAGGGGCACTGCCAGGCAGATGGCGTCCTTTATTAAGAAGGGGCAGATTATTGTCTGTGTGGCAAAGGGCATTGAGGAAAGCAGCCTTATGACACTGACTGAAATTATAGAACAGGAAATTCCCGCGGCAGACGCTGCCGTAATGTGCGGGCCAAGCCATGCGGAGGAGGTTGGCAGGGGGCTTCCAACGACCGTTGTGGCAGGTGCAAAGGCTAAGCAGACGGCAGAATATATCCAGGGTATGTTTATGAATGAGGTGTTCCGCGTTTATACGAGTCCGGATGTGCTTGGCATGGAGCTGGGCGGCGCTTTAAAAAATGTGATTGCGCTTGCAGCGGGCATGGCGGACGGCCTTGGCTTTGGCGACAATACCAAAGCGGCGTTAATTACCCGCGGCATGGCGGAAATCCGCCGCCTGGCAGTAAAGATGGGCGCAGGCGCCGAAACGATGAACGGGCTGACCGGGATTGGCGATTTGATTGTCACCTGCGCCAGCCGGCATTCAAGGAACCGTAAGGCGGGGATGCTTATGGGGCAGGGATATACGATGCAGCAGGCCATGGACGAGGTAAAGATGGTCGTGGAAGGCGTGTATTCCGCCAAAGCAGCCATTGCACTGAGCAAAAAATACGGCGTTTCGATGCCGATTATTGAGCAGGTGAATCAGGTACTGTTTGAAGATAAGCCAGTTAGGGAAGCGGTGACGGAGCTGATGCTGCGGGATAAGAAGGCGGAATATGCCGCACTGGAGTGGGGGCAGGAAAATGGAAACGATCCGGATTAAATATTTTTCAGAGGAAATCGAAAGGCTTAAGTATATCGGCGGTAAGTCGGATTGGATTGATTTGCGGGCGTCGGAGCGCGTGGAATTGAAGAAGGGAGATTTTGCATTAATTCCGCTTGGCGTAGCCATGCAGCTGCCCAAGGGGTATGAGGCGCATCTTGTACCGCGCAGCTCTGCCTTTAAAAACTACGGGATTTTGCAGACGAACAGCTGCGGGATTATCGACAATTCGTACTGCGGGGATCAGGATATGTGGCGGATGCCAGTTTACGCTACGAGGGATACGGTGATTGGGAAAAACGAAAGGATCTGCCAGTTCCGTATTGTGGAGAACCAGCCGGAGGTTTTATTTGAGGAGTGTAAAAGCCTTCAAAATGAGGACAGGGGAGGGTTTGGAAGTACTGGAAAAGTATAGGTTTGGCCAGTTTGTACAAAAAAACAGCAAAGCTCCGTCATTATGACGGGCTTATGAAATAAGCCATATTAAATTCGTCGAAACCACAAGAAACCAACTGATATTTTGTGTAATTCCCGAATAGCCAGAAGCTTGTGCGTCTGTTAAAGTAATACCAACAGGAAAGAAAAATATCAGGAGGGGTTTAAACATGGCAAGTTTATCATTGAAGCATATTTATAAAAAATATTCCAACGGGTTTGAGGCAGTAAAAGATTTTAACCTTGAGGTAGCGGATAAGGAATTTATTATTTTCGTAGGCCCGTCCGGCTGCGGGAAGTCTACGACCTTAAGGATGATTGCTGGCTTGGAAGATATTTCTTCCGGTGAATTCTCTATAGATGGAAGAGTTGTAA
Organism: Lachnospiraceae bacterium; assembly: GCA_009911505.1. GTDB lineage: Bacteria > Bacillota > Clostridia > Lachnospirales > Lachnospiraceae > Roseburia_B. The sequence goes on from QXXL01000037.1 coordinate 8,369, forward strand.
ATGACGTGGAACCAAAAGACCGCGATATTGCAATGGTTTTCCAGAATTATGCATTATATCCCCATATGACAGTATTTGATAATATGGCGTTTGGGCTCAAATTAAAAAAAGTGCCGAAAGAGGAAATCAGGCAGAAGGTGGAAGCTGCCGCTAAAATCCTTGACCTGGATAAATTATTAGAACGTAAGCCAAAGGCGCTGTCCGGCGGACAAAGGCAGCGTGTAGCTATGGGCCGTGCGATTGTCCGCAGCCCAAAAGTTTTTTTAATGGATGAGCCGCTCTCTAACCTGGACGCGAAGTTAAGGGTCCAGATGCGCGCCGAGATTTCTGCGCTGCATAAGAGGCTGGGTGCAACCATCATTTATGTAACGCACGATCAGACAGAGGCAATGACCTTAGGCACCAGGATTGTCGTATTAAAGGATGGCGTTATTATGCAGGTAGATTCTCCGATTAAGCTATACAATGAGCCGGATAACCTATTCGTAGCCGGATTTATCGGGTCGCCGCAGATGAACTTTGTAGATGCAACGTGCAGGATAGAAGGCGGGAAGGCAGTCCTTTCCTTTGATAAATTTAAAGTAGAGCTTCCGCCAGAGAAGTCGAAAAAGCTAGCGGACGGCGGATATAATGGCAAGACGGTTGTTTTTGGGATAAGGCCGGAGGATTTGAGCGATTCGCAGAAGGCTTTGGAAAAGTTTAAGGATAGCGTGGTTGAAGCGGATGTGACAGGGTATGAGCTGCTGGGGTCTGAGGTGATATTGTACTTTGGCGTTGCAGGGATGAATATGAGTGCAAAAGTAGCGTCCGATACGCCAGCCAGGGTAGGGACACATGTCCGGATGGCTCTGGATCCACAGAAAATCCATGTGTTTGATAAAGAAACAGAACAGACTATTACAAATTAAGAGGGGGTAGCCAGGCGTAGGGCGCTTGGCTATTTCTGGTTTTAGAAAAGTAAATAAAGGAGGGCGATACTTTGTTATCAAACCATAAATTACAGTTAACACTGGATGAAATCAAAGAAATTTCCCGTATTGAAACGGCGCTTTACAATGAGCACGGCAAACTGCTCGTTTCAACTTTTATCCCAGGCAAGGAGTTTGATGAGGCCGTTTTGGTTTTTGCGGAATCTATGGCGGAAAGCCAAATACTGTTAGGATACCATTTTTTTAAGGTGGTTGTGGAAGATGAAGTAAAATATATCCTTTTGGCGCACTCGGCTTCTGAGGAGGCGTACATGGTCGGCAAGCTGGCTGTCTGCCAGATCCGGAATCTGGCGGAGATGTATCGTGACAAGATGGATAGGAATCATTTTATGCAAAATGTCCTGTTGGGGAATATGCTGGTTGTGGATATGTATAATAAGGCCAGGAAATTCCATATAGAACAGGCCGAGCGTGTTGTTTTTGTGATTGAAGTAGATGGTAAAAAAGATTCGTATATGATGGAACTGGTGAAGGGGATGTTTGGCGGATCGGGCAGGGATTTTGTAATGGAGGTAGATGAGCAGAATATTATTTTTATTAAGGATGTGTGTGATTTAAAAGAGGAGGAGGATTTAGAACGTCTTGCTAAGATGATGGTGGATAATTTGCACAGCGAAGCAATGGTGCGTGTACGGGTGGGCTATGGCAACCGCGCAAAGGACTTAAAGGATATTGCTAAAGCGTATCAGGAAGCGTTGATGGCGATTGAGGTTGGGAAGGTTTTTTATGCCGGAAAGGAAGTAGTATCTTACAGCAGGCTTGGGATTGGACGGCTGATATACCAGATTCCAATGAGCTTGTGTGAAATGTTTATCCGGGAAGTGTTTGGGGATGAAATGCCAGATGTGTTTTCAGATGAGAATGTTTTGACGATACAAAGCTTCTTTGAGAATAATCTGAACATTTCAGAAACGGCCAGGCAGCTTTTTGTACACAGAAATACGCTGGTGTACAGGCTGGAGAGGCTTGAGAAGGCGATCGGGCTGGATATACGGAAATTTGAGGATGCTATGCTGTTTAAGATTGCAATGATGGTGTTGTCGCATATGGCTTACCAGAGGGAGGAGACACAAAAGATATAATTTCCTATTGGAAAATTTCTGTGTTTCAGGTATCATATCTATAGTGGCTTGATAAAAGGACGTAACAGGAGGAAATGATGGATATACAAGAGACATACCGCTTATGGATGCAGTCTCCATATTTTGATGAAGAAACGAAAAAGGAGCTGTCCCAGATTGCAGCTGATACAGACGAAATTGCGGATCGTTTTTACCGGAACCTGGAATTTGGCACAGGGGGGTTAAGGGGTATAATCGGGGCGGGAACAAACCGGATGAATATATATACAGTGCGCAAAGCAACGCAGGGCCTGGCAAATTATATCCATAAGGCAAACGTCCCGAATAAAAGTGTTGCTATTGCGTATGATTCCAGGCATAAGTCTGCCCAGTTTGCACAAGAGGCTGCATTGTGCCTGGCGGCAAACGGAATTAAAGCCCATGTGTTTATAAGCCTTCGTCCGACACCTATGCTTTCTTTTGCAGTGCGGCAGCTGGGGTGTACCGCGGGCATTGCTATTACTGCAAGCCATAATCCAGCGCAGTACAATGGCTATAAAGTCTATTGGGAAGACGGCGGGCAGATTACGCCGCCAAGGGATCAGGATATAATAAAAGAGGTGAACGCTGTTACAGATTTTGGGCAGGTAAAGGCTATGTCCAAGGAGGATGCGGTAAAAGCCGGCTTATATGCGGTAATTCCTGATGAGATTGACGATGCCTATATGCAAGAGCTCAAAAAGCTTCTTATCCAGCCTGAGGTTTTGAAAGAGCAGGCGGGCCATTTGAAAATCGTCTATACTCCGCTGCACGGGACAGGGAATCTTCCGGTGAGGCGTATCTTAAAGGAACTGGGCTTTACACAGGTTTATGTGGTGGAGGAGCAGGAGCTTGCAGACGGGGATTTTCCTACGGTTTCTTCTCCCAACCCGGAAGATAAAGACGCGTTTTCCCTTGCACTTGCCCTGGCAAGGCAGGTGGATGCAGATATTGTGCTTGCTACTGATCCGGATGCCGACCGTCTGGGCGTGTACGCAAAGGACGCTTTGGATGGCGAATACAAAAGCTTTACTGGAAATATGTCCGGGATGCTGGTATTGGAATATATTCTTTCACGCAAAAAAGCGTTGGGCATGCTGCCGCCAAACGGTGCGGTTGTTACAACAATTGTATCCGGCAAAATGGCAAAGCCCATTACGCAGGAATATGGAGTAACGCTGTTTGAAACGCTGACCGGGTTTAAATATATCGGAGAACAGATTAAGCTGTTTGAGCAGAGGGGCAGCTATGAATTTTTGTTCGGTTATGAGGAGAGCTATGGCTGCCTGCCAGGGACGCATGCCAGGGACAAGGATGCGGTGGCTGCCGTCATGGCGTTATGCGAGGTGGCCGCGTGGTGCAGGCAACAGGGCATGACGTTATGCGATCAGATGGAACGCCTGTATAAAAAATACGGTTATTATCAGGAAACACTTTATACTGTTACATTAAAAGGCCAGGACGGGGCCAAAAAGATTGCGCGCATGATGGAACGTATACGGGAGGGCGCGCCAAGGCAAATCGGGCCAGCGCAGGTGCTCTGGTTTACGGATTATAAGAAAGGCATCCGGTACGATTTTTGTGGCAGTAAAGAAGGGCCGGCAGGGCTGCCGCGGTCAAATGTCCTATATTTTGGGCTGGAAGGGGAAGGGTTTTTTTGCATCCGCCCGTCCGGCACAGAGCCTAAGATTAAATTTTATATTGGGGTAAGGGCAGAGGGCGGCGAAGCGGCCAGGCAAAAGCTTTGTCAAATAAAAAAGGCATTGCTAGAGCTTGTAGAAGGGGACCGATAACGAAGATTTTAAGATGGGGAAAGATTATTTATATTCTAACATCCATAGAATAAAAAAGCATCCGGATTTTGCCGGGTGCTTTTTTGAATTTAGAGTGTATCCCCAAAATTTGACATTCAATCCATTTCAAGGTATAATAAAACGATTTACAGGGGACAGTTAAAATGGAGGGTATTATGAAACTAACAGCTATAGTTCCATGTTACAATGAAGAAGCTGCCCTGCAGTTTTTTTATGAGGAAATGCAAAAAACCATGCAGGATATGCCAGATATTGAATTTGAGCTGCTTTTTGTCAATGACGGATCAAAAGACAAAACGCTTGAAGTGATCAAACAGATTGCATCTAAGGATTCCCGTGTCAAATATGTATCATTTTCGCGCAATTTTGGGAAGGAAGCTGCTATATATGCAGGCCTTTCCTATTCTGATGGGGATTTGACTGCTATTATGGACGCTGATTTACAGGATCCGCCGTCCCTTTTGCCTAAGATGTACCAGGCTATAGTGGAAGAAGGCTACGATTCTGTTGCTACAAGGCGTGTCAACCGAAAAGGGGAGCCCCCTATCCGGTCCTTTTTTGCCCGTTGTTTTTATCGGCTGATGAACCATATTTCTAAAGCGGATATTGTAGACGGCGCAAGGGATTACCGCTTAATGAACCGTGCTTTTGTGGATGCGCTGCTTTCTATGTGCGAGTACAACCGCTTTTCTAAAGGGCTGTTCGGCTGGGTGGGTTTTGAGACGAAATGGCTGGAGTATGAAAATGTAGAGCGCGTGGCAGGCGAAACGAAGTGGTCGTTTTGGAAGCTGTTTTTATATTCTATAGACGGTATTGTGGCGTTTTCTACTATGCCGCTGTCGATTGCGGCATTTTTGGGCGTTTTTATGTGCGCCTTATCTGCAGTTTCCATTGTTTTTATTATTGTGCGGCAGCTGCTTTACGGCGGTTCCGCCTTTGGCTGGCCTTCTATGGTATGTATTACTATGTTTTTAGGGGGCATACAGCTTTTATGTATCGGTATATTAGGCTCCTACCTTGCTAAGACTTATCTTGAAGTCAAACACAGGCCTGTATTTATCTGCAAGGAAACCAACACAGTGCGGCGCGGGGATGGGTTATGAAAAAAGCAGGCGTGATATTGTGGGGTATGGTGGAAAAGGTTTCGCTGTGGTGCCTGTCCGCGTTGTTTTTTATATTGCGGCGGGAGCTTACGCCACAGGCGAAGGCCGCTTTTTTGCAGTTTGTAAAATTCGGGCTGGTTGGCGTGAGCAACACGGTAGTCAATTATGCCATTTATTTGGGTGTTTTGGTGTGCCTTAGGGCATTGGGGGTTTGGAAGGGGTATGATTACCTGGCGGCGACGGCAGCCGGGTTTGTATTAAGTGTATTATGGTCCTTTTTTTGGAATAATAAATTTGTATTTACCGTGGAAGAAGGCGAACAGCGGCAGGTGTTAAAAGCGCTGGTGCGGACATATATTTCCTACTCATTTACCGGGCTGTTTTTAAACAGCGCTTTCATGGTGCTTTGGGTGGACGTACTGCATATATCGGAATTTTTGGCGCCTATATTTAACCTGCTTATGAGCGTTCCGGTGAACTTTCTGATTAATAAATTCTGGGCATTTAAAAAAGAGGGGTAAACGATGGTAAAAGGCTTGGTTTTGGCCGCAATGCTTTTGGGCGTGCTGCCGTTTCTGCTGGGGCTTCTTGTGACGGGGCTTAAAGCTCCTAAGGATGGTATGCGCATCCGCATTTCTGGCATTCATCAGGAAAGGGACAATTTGCTGTTTCATGTGGCGGCCGGGTATATTGTGATGTTTGGGCTGTTTTGGATAGCTGCGCTGCCAATGGTGTGGCTGGGGCAGACGCTGTCTTTGCTGGTGTGGGTTTATGCCGTGGGCATGCTGTTTCTGGCAGTGGTTTCGCTGCTTCTTAATTACAGGCGTTTGCCAGCGGTTTTGGGGGCGGCGGTTTGTGCGGTTAAAAGGTTTACACTTTGCATCTGGGCGCAGCTTTTATTTGCGCTGGGGCAGACAGCTGTCTATCTGCGCTACCAGTATACCAATGCAGACGATGCGTTTTATGTGGCGTCGGCTACCACTTCGCTTGCGACGGATACAGTATTTGCGTTTAACCCGTATACCGGGTCGGCCTATACAAAGCTTCCGGCGCGGTATGTGCTTTCTCCGTTCCATGCGTTTACAGCGACGGTATCAAAAATAACGGGGCTGCATCCGGCAGTGACGGCGCATGTGGTGTTTATGGTTGTTTTTTTGATGCTGGCCTATGCGGTGTATGCGTTGATTGGGCGGATGCTTATCGGGGATGGCTGCTGCACCCGGGATAAAGGTGTTTTGGAAGCGTCCGAAACGTGCGCTGCGCCGGGAAGCCGCATGGAAGAGGTAGGGTATTTTCTGGTGATTGCCACGGCGCTTATGGTCTTTTCGGCTTACAGTGAGAGGACGCAGGGCCTGTTCCTTTTGATTCGCCTGTGGCAGGGAAAGGCTGTTTTAGCCGGCGTATTGCTGCCGCTTGTGTTTTACATGGGCGTGCGAACAACAGGGCTTTTATGTGGTGTAAAGGCAGGGCTGGCAGACTGGGCGCTTTTGTTTTTGCTGATGTGCAGCTGTTGTATGGTATCTTCCATGGGCGTGGTTTTAGGCGCCGTTATGCTTGGAATCCTGGGGGTTTTAGCAGCAGGGAAGCATAAACGCATACGCCTTTTGGCATATGTGGGATTGTGCTGCCTGCCGAATATACTTTGCGGCGGGATTTACCTGTGGATCCGTTAAAATATTACAGGGGCTGGAAATATAAAGGAGGAATATTTTGAGGGAAACATTTCGGGCAGTTATGTCTATGTATGATTCTTACAATGGGACAGGCATGCAGATGGCTCTGTTTTTCGCATGCCTGGTATATTTGCTTGTGCAGAAAAAGGAAAAAGACAAGAGGTATCTGTTTGTAGGATATACGCTGCTCTTCTTTGTTATCGTTTTTTTTCCGGTCACGGCGAAGCTGATTATGGATTGCATTGGCGGGGAGGTCTACTGGCGTATGTTCTGGCTTTTGCCGACGGCGGCTGTGACAGCATATACGGCGGTGCAGGTTCTTGTACAGGCAGAAGGGAAGGTGAAGAGGTATCTGCTTTTGGCGGTAATGCTTCTGATAACCGTACTGACAGGGACTAACACATATAACAGTACGATATTCGCCCGCAAGCAAAACTGGTACAAGCTGCCCCAGGATACGGTAGATATCTGCGATATCATAGAGAGGGATGCTTTAGAGAATGGCATTTCACACAAGAAACTGGTCACAGTAAACGATCTGGCCGCGACTGTCCGCCAGTATGATGCGGGGATTTTGATGCCGTACGGCAATGAGGTCATGAAGGGCAACCGTGCAGAAACGGAAAATGCATCCCAGATATTTCGGATTATGAGCAGTGATACAAAAAACTGGGAAGCCCTGCTTTGGTATATGTCAATGGAAGCGTGCAACTATTTCGCTTATCCTGCGGACGAAATAACTACCGATGTCTTAGTATCGCAGGGGTTAAGCAAGGTGGGGGGCAATGCTTCCTACAGCGTATTCCGCATGGAACAGGAAAAATCAGCGTATGACGGACAGTGGCTCATTACACAGTATGGCGATAAGGACGGCGTCCAGTTAATGTTTTATACGCTGCAGGATAATAAAGGGCATTTAATTGTTGTAGATGGGGGCTGGGTTACAGACGCAGATTATGTCAGGCAGGTGGTAAAAGTGCTTGGCGGGCATGTAGACGCATGGATTATTACCCATCCCCACCGCGATCATGCAGGGGCGTTTACAGAGATTTATAAAAAGCCTGGAAAGATTAAAATTGACAAGGTTTATGCGGTGGATATGGCGCCGCCAGAGCTTTGCCTGGAAAATGCGCCGTGGGATGAGACGGAAGTATACACGGAGTGGCTAAAGCTTACTATCCCACAGTTAACGTATGTGCACCAGGGGGATACTTTTACAGTAGAAGGGCTTGCTTTTGAGGTCTTTAACGCGTATGATGATTATGTGGATGAACTTTCCAATGATCTGCTAAATGACGGCTCAATGATGTTTAAAATCACAGCTAAGAAAGAGTCTATGCTGTTTTGTGCGGATGTCGGCAGCAATATGAGCGATTATTTGCTGGACACATACGGGGATGCCTTACAGGCGGACTATATCCAGATGGGCCATCACGGCAATGGCGGGTTAAAGAGCGGATTTTATAAGTCCATTGGCGCAAGGGCAGCGTTTTTTGATGCGCCGGACTGGCTGATGAACGAACGGGGCAAACGGTTTACCACAATGAAGAACACGTATTTGATGGCACAGCAGGGGGCGGCGGTATACAGCTTTGCGACAGCGCCGAACCAGATTATTTTAAAGTAAGGAGTAGGGTTATGTTACATGCGTCAATTTTGGGAGCGGTTATGTACCTTGCAGCGATTACGGCCTGTACCGTAATGGTTTACCGGTACCGCAAATCCTGCCAGACGATGAGTGGGTTTGTATGGGCGGTGCTGTCGTTTCTGGCTACGATTTGCATGGGGAGCATTTTGGCGGGCATAATAAGCTTTTTGCATATCCCGGTCAATATATATACCATGGCTATCGTCTATGCGTTATTAGCAGGCGGCACAGCGTTTTTGATACACAGAGAAGGCATGGTGCAGGAATACGAATGGGAGAAATATGATTTTATTGTGATTGGCGTTGTTACGGTTGTAGTGGCGGCGGTCTGCATTAAAATTTTCTCGCCGCAGCTGTTATACTGCTATTATAACAGCGATGCCGGGCTGCATTTAAAAGAGGCGACGGCAATTGTGCGTTCCCAGAAAGTGACGAATATGTATTTTCTGCATTTACAGAACGCCATGTTTATTGAAATGGCGCAGCCGTTTGTGCGTATTGCCGACTGGTACAAGGGGTATATCATAGGCGACTGCTTTTTCCTGTGGGTGGAAACGCTGTTTTTTGTGGCGTTTATCCGGCGGTATGCACGGACAGCGGCGTCAAAGGTGTTTGCCGGGCTGCTTACATTTTGTTATTTTTTGGGATATCCGTTTTTCAGCTTTTATTATTCCTTTGGCTACTGGGCGGTAGGGAGCATGATGGTAGGGTTCCTTGTGATATCGCTCAGGCTTTATGAAGAGGCAAAGGCAGAGCGTAAAATAACAGAATTTATGCTGATGTTAGGCTGCTTTGGCGTGATGACAAGCTATATGATGTTTGCCCCGGTTGCCTTTATGGCGGTTTTGCTTTACCTTGTGGTGGTAGCAAAGAGGGAAGGGAAGGTAGTAACGAAAAAAAATGTAGCGCTGGCGTTTCGCGTTTTTTTGCTCCCGACAGTGATGGGGCTGTATTTTTGCCTGTATGGTTTCTTTATTTCTTCCGGGACAAGCATTTCAGGGGCGCTTTCTAATGCGGGAGGGATTTATACAGAGCTGTACATGGATTTTTTCTGGACGATTTTTCCAGTGCTGTTTGTGCTGGCTAGCACATTAAAGAGGCGCAAATTTACGCCTGACGTGTTTTTCTTTCTTTTGTTTTTTATATTTACAGGGGGCATGCTGCTGCTGACGCTGACGCACCGTGTTTCGACATACTATTACTATAAGACATATTATCCATTGTGGATGCTTTGCTGGGTGTTGACGGCGAAGGCAGTTTCTATGATGCTGCAGGAGGCAAAAGAGACGCTGATTGCATATTGTACTATGGTGGCGTTGTTTGTGGTGCTTTGCTTTGGTAAAATCGAGTACCGGGTTGTGACGTCAACAGAAAAGATTACAGGCGCGATGCATAGTACGGCGTTTTTTACACTGTACCAGCATGACTGGTCGTTTATCATGAGGGGGCATGAAGGCCTTTCCAATTCGGTGTTTGATTTGTTCCAGTATGTGGCAGACCACCTTTCGCAGGAGAAGATGGTGCCGCTTTTGACGGAAGAAAATGATTACGGGCAGACGTATTTGTATGAAGGGGCAAGCGGGTATGATTTTCCTGATTTTTATGAGTGGAGACATACAAAAAAAGAGCTGCGGCAGGCATTTTATGACTGGGATGTGCGGTACGCGGTGATGATGAAGGGGACACAGTTTGAAAAAGAGCATGGGGAGGATACGCTGGGGGAGAAGGGCGTAGGGATTGTATTTGAAAATGAAGCAGGTTATGTATTGAGCCTGGATTTAATTGAAACAGGCCGTTTATAAAAGACTCTGAACAACAAATAAGGAGGTTTATATGTATATAAACCAAGACGCGGCATTATTAAAACAAATAGAACAGGAAAAAGGCGCCGTCTCTGCGGATTTGGGGGATTTTGCAAAGTTTTTAGCATACACCCATGACGACGGCCCGGACGACGTAGAAACAGAACCAGAACGGCACGGAATCCGCAAATTAAAAGGTACGCCTGCCTGGGCGCTTTTGTACCCGGCCAGAAAAGGCTACCACGCTGCCAGGTTTATCCGTCAAAACGGCATGTCCGGGCTCTATCAGAAAGCGGAGCGCGCCCTGACAGACAACCGCTACACCAGGCGCAAGGAGGCCAGAAAATACCTGACCAGGATTATGCCGACCGAAGAGGAAAAGAAAAAGCAAAAGGAGCGTAAGTTTTCGGATGATTTGAAAATCAGTGTGCTGGTTCCGCTGTATAATACGCCGGAACCATTTCTGCGGGATATGATTTGCTCGGTAACAGGCCAGACCTACCAGAACTGGGAGCTTTGCCTGGCAGACGCGTCAGACGAAGCGCATGGCAGGGTGGCGGAGGTTGTAGGGGAATATGCGTCCCATGATTTGCGCATCCGGTACCTAAAGCTTCAGAAAAACGCAGGTATTGCGGAAAACACCAATGCATGTATCCGTATGTCGTCTGGAACGTATCTGGCATTATTTGACCATGATGATGTGCTGCACCCTTCGGCGTTGTATGAGTGTGCGAAACGGATTGAACGGGATGGGGCGGATTTTATCTATACGGATGAGGTTACTTTCGAGGGGCAAGAGCTGGAAAATATTGTCACATACCACTTTAAACCTGATTTTTCAGTAGATAATTTAAGGGGCGTCAATTATATCTGCCATTTGAGCGTATTTAAGCGCTCCCTGTTGGACGAGGTGGGGATGTTCCTTTCTGAGTATGACGGAAGCCAGGATCACGACATGATCCTGCGGCTGACAGATGCAGCCCAAAATATCTGCCATATTCCTAAAATCCTTTATTTTTGGCGGAGCCACAATATGTCTACGTCACAGAATCTGAATTCTAAGTCGTATGCTATAGAAGCGGGCAGGAAAGCAGTAAGGGATGCGGAGCTGCGCAGGGGCTGCCCGGCTAAGGTGCACAGCGCACAGATTTGTAAAACCCACTATAGGATGAGGTACGAAATAGGATGCCCTAAGGTTTCGGTTTTGATATATGCCCCGGGGCAGGCAAAAGGCCAGATTGCGCGGACGGCGGCGGGGGTGGGGAATATCTCCACTTACGGGGATCTAGAGTTTTTGTATGCTGAGTCAATGACAGGGCTTTCCGACGCTATGCAGGAAGCCACGGGGGAGTATATCCTGCTTCTTTGGGGGGGGATTGTGCCAGTGACGCCTTCGTTTGTAGAGGAGCTTTTGATGTTTGCACAAAGGCAGGACGTGGGGCTGTGCGGCATGCAGGTGCTTGACAGGAAGGATTTGATTTTTAGTTCCGATATTGTGATAGGGCCTGCCAGCAACATGCTCGCACTGGAAGTCAACCGCGGCATGCCTTATGATGCGCCTGGCTATATGGGCAGGAATTATTATGCCCACAATGTTTCTGCCATATCCGGATATGCGTGTATGGCAAAGAAAAATAAGCTTTTACCACTGTGGCGGCAGGGCAGTACAAAAAGCCTGCTGGCGAGGGCATTAGAGGTATGTTTTTTACTGCGGCGGCAGGGCAGGCAGGTGGTTTTAAACCCATACGCGCTATGCCGGGCGTCCCAGGCAGGCGAGTTTTCAGGCTTATCTGCAGCAGATGCGCAGAAGCTGATGATAACGTATAGGGATCAGATTGCCGCAGGGGATCCATTTTATAACAAAAACCTCTCGCTTGAGCGGTACTGGCAGAAGAGATAGGAGATTGGATGATAAGCGATTTTGATTTGGAAGGAAAAAATAAACTGCAAAAAGCCATCTATTACTTAAAGCATTATGGCATGGTTTATACACTAAAAAAAGCAATGCGCAAGATTGGCATTCCGGTTAGTCAGATGTCGGAATATATGGCATGGTGCAAAAAGAACGCTACACCGCCGCAGATGTTAGAAATACAGGCAAAAAGCGATATAACCCAGATCATGACGCTTGTAGTTGTGGCGGGCGAGGGGACGGATTTTAAGCGTGGCGGATGGGAACGGCAAACGTGCCAGAGTGTCATTTTGGCAGAAATTACAGAAGGCAGAACGCTAACGGCGCTGTTAAATATTTATAAGGAAGGGGATGCGTTTGTCTTTTGCGGCCGGAATATCAAAGTGCAGCCGGATTTTTTGTTTGAGGTGTTCAATTCATTCCACAGCAGAAATAAGAAATGCATCAGCAGGATACGGCCCGGTAAAGAGGTATTGCCGGATCTGGTTTATACTGATGAAGACAATTGCTTTGGGAAGACACGCTGCCGCCCCTTTTTTAAGCCGGATGCCAGTATGCAGATGCTTTTGAATTTTCCTTATCTGGGGGAGTGTTTTGCAGTAAGGCGCAGCCTTTTGGAGAAGATTGTAAGGGATGTGGGGCATATAAAGCTTAATCCGGATAGCTGGTATGGCTTATCCCTGCAGGCATTTAGGCTGGCGGTAAATATCCGCCATATCCCAAAGGTACTGTTTTCTAACGTGGTTGGCGAACAAAATAAGACAGAATTTTACTGGAACCAGAGTATACAAAATGAAGATTACTTAAAGGAGTACCTGGAATTGGAAGAAATACCAGGGGAAGTCATAAAATCAGATGTGCCGGGGTTTTTCCATATCAGGCAGAAGCTTAAGGAGGAGCCGCTGGTCAGTATTATTATCCCAAACAAGGACCATATAGAGGATTTGAAGCTATGCCTTACTTCCCTGGCCCAAAAAAGCAATTATACGAATTATGAAGTGATTATTGCAGAGAATAACAGTCAGGAGCCTGAGACATTTTCTTATTATGAATCACTCCAGGAAGAAGATAAGCGAATCAGTGTTATTACCTGGGAGGGGCCGTTTAATTATTCTGCTATCAACAACTTTGCTGCAAGGCAGGCAAAAGGGGAGCTTTTGCTGTTCTTAAATAACGATACGGAATTTATGGACGCGGATTCCTTACGTGAGATGGTAGTATCCGTATTAAAGCCAGGGGTTGGCGCGTGCGGCGCAATGCTTTATTATGGGGACAATACCATACAGCATGCCGGGGTCATCATTGGAATGGGCGGTTTTGCGGCACATGCCCTGTGGAGCCTGACAGACCGGGACGGGCGTTATTTCCCGTTTTCGCTTTGCGAGAGGGAGGTCAGCGCTGTAACAGGGGCTTGCTTGATGGTAAGGCGGGATGTATTTGAGGAAGTGGGAGGCATGGAAGAGGAGTTTGTGGTTGCTTTAAATGATGTGGATTTTTGTATGAAAGTGCGGGTGGCAGGGTATGATATTTTGTTTAACCCGTATGCAAAGCTTTACCATTATGAATCCAAATCCAGAGGCTATGAGGACACAGAGGAGAAACAGGCAAGGTTCCAAAGTGAGATAGACCGGTTTCAGGAGAAGTGGCAGGAGGAAATTGAGAAGGGGGATCCCTTCTATAATCCGAATCTGACACTGCACCGTGCTGATTACTCAATGGATATATAATAAAAAGGAAAAACAAATGAAAGAAAAATCAACCCTGGCCAATATTTTTTATAACAGTTTTGGCACCATGTTTTACTACGGCTGCCAATGGCTGACTACGCTGCTCGTTGTAAGGCTTTCCGGTTACCAGGATGCCGGCGTATACTCAATTGCAATGACTTTTACCGCAGCATTTGCCATCCTTGCACTTTATAATACCAGGCAGTACCAGGTTGCGGATGTGTCTGGCGAGTACTCGGACCGTACTTATATCCATTCACGCTACCTGGCAATGGCCATAGCGTTTTTGATATGTTTTGCAGGGCTTTTTTTCAACAGCTACACCCCGTATCAATGGGGCGCCATACTGTTGTACATGCTATTTAAATGCGTAGAAGCATGGGTGGATGTATATCACGGCATTGATCAGAAAAACGGCCGTATGGACTATGTCTGTTATTCCTATATAATGCGTGGGATCCTAATGCTTGGCGGCTTTTGCGGAATATTGTATGCCACACAAAACCTTGTTTTAGCAATCAGCGGCATTACAGCCCTTACCGGGATTATTGCAGTTTGCTATGACAGGCATGTGGCGCAGCGTTTTATCCCGCAAAATGAATCGGCGGATCCCGCCGCGCTAAAAAAGCTGATGCTTGCAATGATCCCGCTTGTTATTGTGGCTGTTACAAATAACCTTTCGATTTCCCTGCCAAAATATTTTTTGGATCGCTATTACGGCGAAACTGCACTTGGGTTTTACAGCTCTGTTGCTACGCCAAGTATGATAGTACAGGTTGGCGCGCAGACGGTTTTTATTCCATTGATCCGGCCTCTTGCGGATCGGCTGAAAGAAAATGACAGAAAAGGCTTCCTTGGGATTTTAAAAACAGTAGGAATTGTATTTGCCATACTTTCAGTCCTGGCATTAATTGCGTCGGCATTGTTCGGGGAGTGGTTTTTGACCCTGGTATTTGAAGATATAGAGCCGTATACCTACTTATTTGTGCCGATAATTGTTACAACGCTTTTAATCAGTATCAATGCGGCGCTGTTTCCGGTCTGCACGGTGTTAAAGGAAATCAAAGGGCAGATGGCAATAGGCATTGGAGGGCTGACATCTTCTTTTCTTGCGTCTGTGGTATGTGTAAAGCATTTTTCCATGGATGGAGTTGTGATTGCCCTGTTGATTACTTTAGCTGTTCAGATTATAATAGAATTATACTGTGTATACCGCAGGATGAAAAAATGGAAGGAAATCTGGCATGGATAAAATAGCAGTACTGATACCTTGTTATAATGAGAGCAAGACAATCCGTAAGGTCATAGAGGACTTTAAGCGGGTTTTGCCCGAAGCCGTTATTTATGTGTATGACAATAATTCTACTGATGGGACAGATGAAATTGCACGGGAGGCCGGGGCGGTAGTCCGTTATGAGTACAAGCAGGGGAAAGGCAATGTCATCCGACGTATGTTCCGGGATATTGACGCGGAATGTTATATTATTACAGATGGCGACGACACCTATCCGGCGGAGGCAGCGCCAAAGCTTATCCGCATGGTATTTGGCAGAAATGCGGATATGGTAGTTGGGGACAGGCTTTCTTCCACGTATTTTACGGAGAATAAGCGGGCGTTCCACAATTTTGGGAATACGCTGGTGCGCAAATCTATTAATATGCTGTTTGAAACGGATATTAAGGATATGATGACTGGCTACCGTGCATTCAGCTACCTGTTTGTCAAATCGTTCCCAGTGCTTTCAAAGGGGTTTGAGATCGAGACAGAAATGAGTATCCATGCGGCGGATAAAAATATGCAGGTGGAAAACGTGGTAATAGAATACCGCGACCGCCCGGCGGGGAGTGAGTCAAAGCTGAATACGTTTTCCGACGGCTTAAAAGTATTACGCACAATCGCCCGGATGTACCAGACATATAAGCCGATGCATTTTTTTGGGATTTTAGCGGCGGTGCTTTCACTGCTTTCTACTTTATTTATGATACCGATTATTATTGATTATACGAAGACCGGGCTGGTGCCCCATTTCCCCACCTTAATTGTGTGCGGCTTTGCGATGTTAGCAGCGGTACAGGCATTTTTTTCCGGCCTTATTTTAAAGACGATGGGGCAGAAGAACCGGCAGGACTTTGAGATGGCGCTACAGACCATTCGGATACACAGAGATGAATTGTTGGGGGACGAAAGAAGAAATGAAAGTATACATTTGTCCGAAGTGCGGCTGGATCCGGGTAGTATCCAGAAGAAAAAACGTAGAATGTTTTAAATGTGGCGAGCCGCAGATGGCACAGACGAAGCTTACTTACGAGAAGGTCGGGCATATGTCTGAGAAGGAGCGCCGGGAGTACGCTAAGACATGGCTTTATATACATGGGACCAAAAAAGAATGAGGTAAGGCGTTATGTATAAACGGGAAAAGAAAAGCTGGTTAAAGCATCTGGATTTTACAATTTTAGATATTGTGTGCCTTGAGGCATCGCTTGTCATTGCCTACCTGCTGCGTTTTGGATGGTATATGCCATATGCCAGGGAGCCGTATGAACGGCTCGCGGTAATTGTGGTTTTGATAGACATTTGCGTGGTGTTTTTTTTCGAGCCGTATAACGGGATTTTAAGGAGGGGGCATTTTCAGGAAGCCAATGCCTGTATTACATTCTGTACAATTATTTTTGCAGGTGTATTAGCGTATGAGGTAGCGACCAAACAGACGGAGATATATTCCCGAAAAGTTATTTATGCTTATTGGCTGATTTCTATGGCCCTTGTTTTTACGGAACGTTTTGTGGTAAAGCACATTATACGCCAGAGGATGCGCAACGAGAAAAATCTTTCGGTTATGATTTTGCTTACGACAGCAGAATATGCCAAAGAAGTGCTGCTTGAGTTTGAGCACCTGCAGTACTGTGACTTTACAGTGTCCGGCGTGATTGTAGTGGATCAAAATTTAAAAGGGGTCAAAATATGCGGCGTCCCGGTGGTGGCGAATGCGGATGATTGTTTTGACTATTTGAGGACGCATGTGGTAGACGAGGTGTTTATCAATGGCAATACCAGAGAAAGCTCCCAGGCGCTTGCTAACGAGCTTTTGGGGATGGGGCTTACAGTACATTACAACCTGGTGCATATGAATGCGTTAGCCCCCAATAAAGCAGTAGAAAAATACGGCAATTACCTGGTGTTAACGTCGAGCATGAAGATTGCTTCGCCCAGGCAGGTGTTTGCCAAAAGGTTAATGGATATAGCAGGAAGTGCTGTAGGGCTAATTGCGTGCGGGATTGCCTTTGTTATATTTGCCCCGCTCATTAAAATCCAGTCGCCGGGCCCCATTTTTTTTTCCCAGATCCGTATGGGTAAAAACGGCAGGAAATTTAAAATATACAAATTCCGGTCCATGAATGTGGATGCAGAAGCGCAGAAAGCATCTTTGATGGCGCAAAATGAGATGAGCGGTTTTATGTTTAAAATGGAAAATGATCCCAGGATTTTCCCAATCGGAAGGGTGATGCGCAAGTTTTCCATTGACGAGCTGCCGCAGTTTTTTAATGTATTAAAGGGCGATATGAGCTTAGTTGGTACAAGGCCCCCGACGGTCGAGGAATTTGAACAGTATGAGCTGCACCATAAGGCAAGGCTTGGGATTAAGCCGGGCATTACCGGTATGTGGCAGGTCAGCGGGCGCAGCGCTATTAAAGATTTCGAGGAAGTAGTTGCTTTGGACACACATTATATTTCCCAGTGGAGTATCGGGCTGGATTTTAAGATTTTGTTTAAGACACTGCAGGTTGTTGTTACAGGGAAAGGCTCAGAATAGAGTATGGATATCAGATATAAGTACCGTTATGTCCGCGGGCTTTTAAAGCGGTATGGCTTATGGGGGCTGGTTTTAAAAACTGCAGAACGGAGGCAGTCGCCAATGCTGCGTTATACCTCGTGCTACAGGCGGTATCTGCCGGATCAGGCACAGATTATGCACCAGGAGGGCGCCCCACTGCCTTTTGCCCCCCTGGTCAGTATTGTTGTCCCAGTGTATGAGACGCCGCGGGAATACCTGTGGGGGTTAATGGACTGTGTACGTGCGCAGACCTACCAGAACTGGGAGCTTTGCCTAGCTGACGGCAGCAAAACTGGCAGGGTAGGGCAATCGGTAGCGGAGTATGGCGCAGAGGATAAGCGTATCCGTTATACGCGGCTGACAAAAAATGGCGGGATTGCTGGAAATACCAACAGTGGGCTTAAAATGGCTAAGGGCAGCTATATTGCTCTTATGGATCATGACGATTTAATTCCTCCCAATGCACTTTATGAGATGGTAGCGTGCCTAAATGAATCATATCAGGAAGGCGAACGGGGCAAAGCGTTAATTTATTCAGATGAGGATAAAATAGACAGCAGTGGATCTGTACACAGCAGGCCCCATTTTAAGCCGGATTTTAATTTGGAATTTCTGCGGCGGAACAATTATTTCTGCCACTTTTTATTCTTTTCGAAAGAATTGCTGCAGCAGGCAGGGGGGTTCCGGAAGGAATTTGACGGCGCGCAGGACTATGATTTTGTGCTGCGCTGCGTAGATTCGGGCGCTATTGTGCGCCATGTCCCCAAAATACTGTACCATTGGCGGATTCATGAAGGGTCAACGGCGGGCAACAGCGGGGACAAGGAATACGCGTTTGACAATGGCTGCCGTGCGATAGAGGAGCATCTGAAGCGGTGCGCAGAGCCAGGAAGGGCGTTTGTAACACAAAACCTTGGCGTTTACCGTGTGGCGTATGCGCTGCAGGGCAGCTATACCGTTACTGTTGTAGCAGCAGATAAAGCCCAGATGGGGCAGATTAAAAAATATTACGGGCAGAAAGGCACAGATACCGGATACCAGCTTCATATCCAGTATTTGCAGGCGCAAATCTGGGATCCGGGCATAGAACAGGCGGTTAAGGGAGATTATATACTATATATCGGAAAACATATCAAAGTAAAGCCGCAAGGCATTATTGAAGCATTGCTTGCGATTTGCCAGCAGAGGCAAAACGGCATTGCCGCGGCAAAGCTTATTACAACTGGCAAACGGGTGGCTTCCTGTGGGTATCATTATGACAGCCACGGCAGGCTTATCCCGTCCTGCGGGGGCATTCCCGCAGCCTATAAGGGGTATTTTCTGCATGCGGCTGTCCCGCAAAATACCAGTGCGGCGTCTTTGGAATGCGCAATGATAAAACGGGAAGCATACAAGCTTGCAGGCGGGTTTTCAAAAGGGCTGCACGGGATATACAGAGACGCGGATTTTTGTTTTAGGATTGCAATGCACGGGTATGCAGCTGTAGTAACGCCGGAAGTGACAGCAGTGGTGGACAAAGCGGCAGGAAAAAAAGGCACATTGAATTTGGAGAATGAAAGGAAACGTTTCCGGGAAAAATGGAACATGCGTTTAGCGCAGCCCGACCCATGCTACAACATTAATTTAAGCTTAGAGACGGGATGCACATATGCGCTCAGAGAACAGCCATAAGGATAAGGGAAAAGATGCGGGATATATTTATTATTGGAAGTAAAGGGATTCCGGCGGCATACGGCGGTTTTGAAACGTTTGTGGAACAGCTTACCAGGCATAAAAAAGACCGTAAGCTCCGCTATCATGTGGCATGTATAGCAGGCAACAGGGATGAGTTTGAATATCAGGGCGCCCATTGTTTTGTAATCCGGGTCCCCGGCATAGGCCCGGCAAAAGCTGTCTGGTACGATATGGCAGCTGCTTTTTACTGCCTTAGGTATATCAGGGCACACCGTTTAAAAAATCCTGTGGTTTATGTACTGGCATGCCGGATTGGCCCGTTTACAGGCTTCCTCAAAAAAAAGTTAAAAAAATTAGGCGCAACCTTGCTTGTCAATCCGGACGGGCATGAATGGATGCGCGCGAAATGGAGCAAGCCAATCCGGGCATACTGGAAATTTTCGGAGCGGCTGATGGTAAAACACGCAGATCTTTTAGTTTGCGACTCTAAGAATATGGAGCGCTATATCAGAACCTGCTACCGGGCATACAAGCCGAAGACTGTCTTTATAGCGTATGGTGCGGACGTCGGGGCAAGCAGCCTGTCTGATACGGATGAACGGCTTTTGGCGTGGTACCGCAAATGGGGGCTGGCGCCGGGGGATTATTTTCTGATTGTCGGCAGGTTTGTGCCGGAAAATAATTACGAAACGATGCTTCTGGAGTTTATACGAGCCAAAACAGGCAAAAAGCTGGCTATTATCAGCAATGTAGAGGAAAATGCATTTTATAAAAGGTTAAAAGAGCGGACCGGTTTTGACGTCGATCCGCGTATTGTGTTCTGCCAGACGGTCTATGACGAACGGCTTTTGAAAAAAATACGCGAAAATGCCTGCGCCTACCTGCATGGTCATGAGGTCGGAGGCACAAACCCGTCTCTGTTGGAAGCGCTGGGGAGCACAGATGTGAACCTGCTTTTGGACGTGGGCTTTAACCGGGAGGTTGGAATGACGGCGGCCCTTTACTGGACGAAACGCCCGGGAAGCCTTGCAGCATTAATAGAAAAGGTGTCGGCTTATTCTAAAGAGGAACGGGCAGGCCTTGGCAGCCAGGCAAAACAACGGATTTTAACGGCGTATAGCTACGAAAAAATTGCCGGGGCATACGAAGAATTGTTCCGGGGCATATAAAATGGTGGTAAAATGGGCAAAACAAGAATATCGGTTGCAGTAGCGGCCTACAACGGGGAACGTTACCTTAAGGCGCAGATGGATTCTATTTTGATAAATTTATCAAAAGGGGACGAGGTAGTCGTATCGGACGATGGATCGTCGGATAATACGCTTGCTATTTTAAAAGCATATCAGGGGCAGGATATCCCTGTGCGCATATTAAAAGGGCCTGGGAAAGGCATTAAGCAGAATATTGCAAATGCCTTAAAGGAGTGCCGGGGGAAGTATATTTTTTTGGCGGATCAGGATGATGTGTGGGCGGAGGGCAAGGTGGAGCGTGTAATGCGCTATCTTGGAAAAGACGGCTGCAGGCTTGTCTGCCACGATGCCCGCGTGATGGACGCTTCCCTGAAAAACACGCTGATGCCCTCTTTTTTTGCCTATAGGGGCTCAAAGCCGGGTTTTTTTTGCAATTTGCTGAAAAACCGGTATATGGGCTGCTGTATGGCATTTGACAGGAGGCTTCTTAAAACGGCTCTGCCTATCCCGGATAAAATTGAAATGCATGACCAGTGGATTGGGATGCTGAATGATTTGTGCGGCGGAAAAAGCAGGTTTATTGAGGAGAAGCTGTTGTATTACCGCAGGCATGGGGCAAATGTTTCTGACTTTTCACATGGGACGCCTGTGCAGATGGTTAAAAAACGCATGGTGCTGCTTTGGGCAGTTTTCAGTCGAAAAATATTACAGAAATATTAAGGATTTTTGTGAAAATTGTACAATTCTTTTCTTATTTGTAATGATTGACATAAAAGGAAAAAAGTTATATAGTATTTTTTGGTAAAATAATACTTCAAAAGAAGGGACAGCCTGAGAAGACGGGGTAAAGATGAGATGAGCAAAAAGAGAAAAAAGAAAAACAGGGTAATTTTATTCGCAGTGGAGCTGGTTATTTTAGGCGCATTATTAGCAGGGCTGTATGTATATTCTAAAGTAGATAAGGTAGACAGCACTGGCAAGATTGAAGAAAAAGATGCAGATATTGACTTAGATTCCGAAACGGCAGAAGTATTAAAGGGGTATACCAATATCGCCATTTTTGGGCTGGACAACCGCCAGAACGGTAAATACGACGGCGGCAACAGCGATTGTATTATGATAGCAAGTATTAATAACGATACCAAGAAAGTAAAACTGTTATCCATTTACCGTGATACGTTTTTATCTACAAAAGAGGGCGCATATAATAAGATTAATTCCGCATATGCCACTGGAGGCGCGCGGGGCGCAGTTGCCGCGCTGAACCGGAATTTAAACTTAGATATTACCAATTATATCTCTGTGGATTTCCGTGCCCTTGTGGACGCCGTGGATTTGATTGACGGCGTAGAGGTTACGCTGACCGATCAGGAAGCGCAGATTATGAATGATAATTATATTGATGAGATCAACCAGGTTGCAGAACGCAGCTCCAGCAGGATTGAAGGGGGCGGCACATATACCTTAGACGGGGTACAGACGCTTGCTTACTGCCGTATCCGGTATACGACAGGGCTTGATTTTAAACGTACTGAACGCCAGAGGGAAGTGCTTATGAAGATGTTTGAAAAAACCAAAAGCGTAGGCATTGGGACACTGACAAGTTTAATCGACAAGATGTTTGACGAGGTTTCCACAAGCTATACCTCGGGAGGGCTGATTGAGCTGGCAAGCAGCCTGATGGATTATGAAGTAGAAGATTCCCACGGCTGGCCGTTTGAGCTGTGTACCGGAGTTTACGGCTCCAAAGGGGATCTGGTGGTGCCAACTGATTTAAAGACCAATGTGGAGGAGCTGCATGAATACCTGTTTAACGAGGAAAATACAGTTTCTGCCGCAGTTAATGAAATCAGCGATTATATTGTAAATTATACAGGGTGTACGACGGAAGCAACCAGTAGGTTTGACAACCCGCTGACAGGGGACGACAATACCAGCTCTGACCCTGAGTATGTTCCAGAGGAAGACGAATAGTATTTTATATAGAAGGGTGAAAGGTCTGCAAAGATCTTTCACCTTTTTTGCACGCCATTTTCACAAAAGCAACACAAATTCGGGGTAAACTTGCAGCAGAAAACAACAAATGAAACGATAGAAACAGAAAGGAAGTACGGTATTATGGAAGGATATCAAAATGAAAACGGATATCAGGATGGGGAAACAGGGCAGGTTGATTATTATTCTTACGGATCACAGGATAATGTTCCATCTGAGGGGGAGGACGGTTTCTACCGGGCTTATGAGGAACCGAAAGAGCCTGCCAAACAAGGCGGCGGGCTATTTTCAAAAATAATGAAGTGTGCGGCATTGGGCCTTACGTTTGGCGTGGTAGCGGCAACATCTTTTGCGGGGACGAATCATTTTTTTGCCGGGGTAACTGGAAAAAATACATCCGGGGGGAACGCAGAGGAAACCCTTTCCGGAGGGGATCTAAATGTTTCGGAGGGTACTGAGGCAGTAGACCGTATTTCCAGCCGTCCGGCAGGCGCAGGCAGCCAGGAGTCGGGCGGCGCGGTAACAGATGTATCCGGGATTGTCGATGAAGTGATGCCGTCTATTGTATCCATCACTACAATTGCCCAAACCCAGATACCAGATTTTTTCTTTGGGCGGATGCCGGAATATAGAAACGAAGAGGGCTGTGGTTCTGGTATTATCGTCAGCCAGGATGAGGAGAATCTTTATATTGCGACCAATAACCATGTAATAGAAGGGGCGCAGTCTCTAACAGTTTTATTTGATGACGGCAAATCCGTCGGCGCCCATGTAAAGGGGGCGGACGCAAGCAGTGACTTAGCGGTTGTCAGTGTCGCCCTGGCAGACATTGAGGAGGATACCAGGCAGAATATCCGTACGGCGACGTTTGGGGATTCCGAGATTTTGTCCACTGGGCAGATGGCAATTGCCATTGGGAATGCGTTGGGGTACGGGCAATCAGTAACAACAGGCGTAATCAGTGCGATAGACAGGGAAGTGACCGTAACAAATGAAACAGACGGCAGCACAGTGACCAACGAGCTGCTGCAGACCGACGCTGCAATAAACCCAGGAAACAGCGGGGGGGCGCTTTTAAATGCAAGCGGCGAAGTAATTGGGATTAATTCAGTTAAATACTCCGAAACAAGCGTAGAAGGCATGGGATACGCCATTCCCGCAGAATCAGCCATTCCGATTATACGCCAGTTAATCACCAGGGAGGTTGTAACGGGCAGGAAGACGGCTTATCTAGGGATATCCGGCGTAGATGTAACACAAAGCGTATCGGATATGTACCAGATGCCGGCAGGCGTATTTGTAGCGCAGGTGGTAGAAGGCAGCGGCGCGGCAAATGCTGGGCTGATGCAGGGCGATATTATAACCCGTTTTGACGGAAGGAATATTAAATCTTCGCAAGAGATGGAAGAGCTTATGAAATATCTTGAAGCGGGATCTACGGTGGAGGTGACGATTCAGAGGGCGCAAAACGGGGAGTATGTAGAGCAGGTCTTAGAAATCGTACTGGGGGCGAAGCGGTAGCTTTTGCCAGGCAAAGGGGGGTGGGTTTCCATCCCCCTTTCCTTTATGGGCAATTCTGGATAATCTGGCATAAGGTTCTTCTTTCTCTTTCTTTATTTTTTAATCTTAATATAATATAATAACTACAATTATGTAAAAGAAAGTGGTGTAACATGAAACCGTACATATTTGCCCTGGTATTTGCCATATGCCTTTTTCTGCCGTGTGCAGTACCTGCGCAGCAGGAGGAAGCATACGAAATACCGGAGATATCGCAGGAGATCGAAGCGTTAAGGGGTGATCCCCCTGTTTCCAAGACGAAAGAATTTTACCGCCTGTTGAGAAAAGATTCCGCTTTAGCGTCCTATCAGCCAGATCTGCCCCAAAGCAGATATGATCCAAGGCAGCTGTCAAAAGTAACCCCAGTGCGCCACAGCGCGCAAATACCTGCTGGGCGTTTTCGTCACTTGCTGCCGGGGAGGAATCTTTGGTCTATAAAGGGCTTTATGACGCTGCGTCCCTAGATCTGTCAGAAGCGCAGCTTACATACTTCTTTTACCATCCAGTCCCGGATCCACTGGGGAACACAAAAGGTGATGGCAATTATAATATTTCTGCATTGGATTTTATGGCGGTCGGATCGAATACGATTTTTTCCACATTCGCCTTGGCAAACTGGATTGGGGCGGCGCAGGAGGAAGCAGCCCCGTTTGAAGGCCTGTCTCCAGATACAGTGTACGACGAAGGGCTGGCGTATGCTGATGTAGCCCATCTGCAGAATGCTTATTGGATTAATTTTAAAGATGTGGATTCCGTTAACGTGATAAAACAGATGATTTTAAAGTATGGGGCGGCTGCGATTAACCTTTACTGGGGAAACAGATATTATAACGGGGATACCTTTGCCTATTATTTTCCGCTGGACAGCAGCCAGCCAAATAACCATTCAGTTACGGTAGTCGGCTGGGATGATAATTTCCCCAAAGAAAAGTTTGCCGCAGAATACCGCCCCAAGGAGGATGGCGCCTGGATTGCCAAAAACAGCTATGGGGCAAGTTGGGGGGACGGGGGCTATTTTTACCTGTCATATGAGGACAGTTCCGTCAATTCCGGCAATACCAGCGTTAACCGCGCCAGGGCGTATGTGTTTGACTTTGAGCCGGCGGACAATTATGACTATAATTACCAGTACGACGGCTCGGCAGGGGCGTTTAACGCAACTAACCCGGACAGCCCGCTGACTAAAGTGGACAGCGGGGGCTGCATTGCCAATATATTTACGGTAAAGGGACAGGGGAAAGTACATACACAAACGCTGCGGGCGGTTTCCTTTGCGCTTTTAGATACCGCCGTATCTTACCGGATTCAGGTCTATAAAAATCTTTCAGATCGGCAGGATCCTGCTTCGGGCACGGCGGCATTGCTGGAACCTGTAACGGGGGGCACCAGCTATGCCGGGTATTATACCATCCCGCTTGATACCCCGGTTTTGCTTGAGGAGGGCGAAACATTTTCAGTTGTTATCCAGCTGGAAAAAGAAAGCGGCGGGCAGGTTAATTTTTTTGTGGACAAGTCGTACCAGAATGGGAACTGGATTGCCTTTACAAATGAAACGCAAGAAGGGCAGAGTTTTAGGATTTTGGACGGGGAATGGGAGGATCTGGCAAAATACGGGATTACAGCGCGGGTTAAGGCATTTACGGACGCAGGCGAGCTTGTGCAGGCGGAAAATATTATATTACAGGGCGTAGGGCAGGATATTGAAGGAAATTATTTCTTAAACCTCTGGAGCGATGAAGTATATACCATGCAGGCATCCGTATTCCCGGCGGCAGCAAGCCAAAGGCTCACCTGGGAAACATCGGACGCATCTGTAGTATCGGTAAGTGAAACAGGCGCGCTTTCTCCTGTGTCGGGCGGTACGGCGGTCATTACCGGGCGTACATCGGATGGGAGCGGGCTTACAGTAAGCTGTAAAGTACATGTCTTGCAGCGGGCAAAGCAGATTGTGCTAAGCGAATCTTTTTTGGAGCTGGAAGAAGGGGAAAGGGCGCTGCTAACGGCAGAGCTATTGCCCAAGGGGGCATATCCGGAGGAAATTCTATGGGAGTCGTCAGGCAGGGCGGCCAGTGTAGATGAATCCGGCGCGGTAGAAGCCGTCAAAAAAGGAGAAGCTATTGTGCGCGCATGGCTTAAATCAGACGAAAGTATCTGCGCACTTTGCCATATCCAGGTTTCTGGATCCGCAAAAGAGGAGACAAATCGGGTGAATGCAGGTGCAAAAGAGGATTCGGTCCGGGCAGTGGAGGAAGTAGGGGCGCCAGAAGATAAGCAAGGGGTGCAGCCTCTGCGGGCAAAAGGGGCAAAAACATCTGATTTTATTATAGGCAGGATGGGGATATGGATTGCAGTGCTTGGGATAGGGGGGTGGCTGCTACAGTGGAGAAAAAGGCGGTAAATTAAAATAATCTTAATACTTTTTGGGCATAACCCATTCTGCTGCTATTGTAGAATGGCCGGATTTGTGTTACAATAAAATCGTTTTTTAAGGCTTTTCCAACAGGAGGGTTCTAATGAGGAAAAAAAGGGTTGTGATTGCCTTAGGGCACGAAGCCTTAGGGACGACATTGCCGGATCAGAAGGTGGCGGCCAAAAAAACAGCAAAGGCCGTAGCGGATTTAATTGAAGCGGGCTGCCAGGTTGTGATTTCGCACAGCAACGGGCCGCAGGTGGGTATGATCCACACCGCAATGTCTGAATTTTGCAAGCTGCATCCGGAATACACCGCGACACCGATGTCAGTCTGTTCTGCAATGAGCCAGGGGTATATTGGCTATGATTTACAGAACGAAATCCGGACCGAGCTGTTTGGCCGGGGCATCTACAAGACGGTATCGACGGTTTTGACACAGGTTTGCGTTGATCCATATGATGAGGCATTTTATCATCCGTCAAAGGTAATTGGGCGCGTAATGACAGCACAGGAAGCTGAGGCGGAAGAACAGAAGGGCAACCATGTTACCAAAGGGGGAGGGGGCTACCGCAGGATTGTAGCGGCGCCCAAGCCAATGGATATTGTGGAGATTGACGCTATCCGTGTGTTAAGCGATGCGGATCAGGTGGTGATTGCATGCGGCGGCGGGGGGATTCCCGTGCTGGTGCAGGCGAACAAGCTAAAGGGCGCAAGCGCTGTGGTTGAAAAAGATCTTGCAGCTGGTAAGCTGGCAGAGCTTTTAGACGCGGATATGCTTGTGATTTTAACGGGCGAGGACAAGGTCTGCCTGCATTACAATACAGCGCAGGAAAAGCCGCTGGATGTTTTATCGGTTGCCGACGCAGTATCCTATATGCAGGATGGGCAGTTTGAAGAAGGGACGATGCTGCCTAAGATTCAGGCGGCAGTTGGTTTTATAGGGGATTCGGCAGTCAGGGAGGTGCTTATTACCCGGCTTGACAAGCCAGGGGAAGCCATGGCAGGTAAAACAGGGACAATAATCCGCAAAAATATACCGGATTGTTAGGAAACATGAACCAGATGATACAGTAAGGAAAGGATTTTAAATGAAAATAATGAAAAGATGGACAGCATGGCTTATGGTATGCTTTATGATCATTGGATTAGGCTATACAGATACCAGGGCACAAGCAGCAGTTGAGGCAGGCGTTACAGAAGAAATGGCACTTGTAAATAATGTTTACGTGCAGGAACCGATGGTAGAAGCACCGGGGACGCAGAGGATTATGATAGGGATTGGGGATGCGGATACTGTAATTGAATCTGCGGCCCTGTCTTACCAGAACATAGAAACCGGGCAGGTATTTGAAACAGAGGCTACCCAGATTCTGGAAGGGTTTGCTGTGTTTGAGATAGAATACAAAAACCAGGATGGGCAGGGGGAATACCGGCTGGAGGGAATCTCCTATATGGCAGACGGCAAAGAAGCCGTAGCCACTTTTGCAGAAATGGGGATCGATGCATCCTACGGAGTGGATCAGATAGCCGAGACAAATCCAGACGACGTACTTTTGACAGACGAGGAAATGGAAGCGCTGGCAGCAGAAGCCGAAGTGAATATCGTGGCGCTGGACGGGGAAGGAAAGCCTGTTGCCGGGGAAACCCTTACCGATGCGCTAGAGGATGCCGGATGCGGGCAGGATGGCGCTGGCATGGCGGACATGAGGAAAGGGGCAGGCGTCGATGCGACTGGCATGAAGAGCCTTGTAGTAGTACTGGATGCAGGGCACGGCGGTTCTGACCCAGGCGCTATGGCAAATGGTATTGTGGAGAAGACAGTTAATCTGAAAATTGCACAGTACTGCAAGGCAGAGTTGGAGGAATATGCAGGCGTCATCGTATATATGACCAGAAATGACGATACCTACCTTTCTTTAGCAGACCGAGCACAGGTGGCAATCAACAAAAAGGCGGATGTGTTCGTAAGCCTGCACAACAACTCCAACACCAGCTCCGTACCCTATGGTGCGAACGTTTATTACCCAAATGCCAATTACAATGCCAACTGCGGGGCAACGGGGCAGGCGCTTGCCAATGTGATTCTATCCAAGCTAACGGAGCTGGGGCTTGCCAACGGCGGTATCCATATCCGCAACTCAGAAAACGGCACAAAATACCCAGACGGCAGCCTGGCGGATTATTACGGCGTGATCAAACGCTGTAAGGAAAATGGGATTCCAGGGTTAATTGTAGAACACGCGTTTATTTCTAATGCTTCGGACGCCCAAAAATACCTGAGTACGGATGCACAGCTTAAAAAGCTTGGGATAGCAGACGCTACTGGGATTGCCGAGTATTTTGGATTGAATAAAGGGCTTGGGTTTAACAGCATTCAGTCCAAGAGCGGTACAACTATGGATCTGACGTGGACCCCTGTTGTCGGTGTAAGCGGATACTGCATTTACCGCAGCCAGACAAGCGGGGACGGATTTGAAGAGGTGGCCAAAATCACTTCCGCTGCCACAACAAGCTGGCGGGATACAGGGCTTGTCCCCGGGACGACGTATTACTATAAGATCCGTACCTTTACCAAATCCGGAACCAGTATCAAATACAGTAAGTACAGCACCGTCGCTTCCGGTACAACGATGGAAAGCCCGGTGATTACCTCTGTTAAATCGAAAAACAGCAAGACGCTTGAAATCAGCTGGGCGACCGTTAACAATGCGTCCAATTATGAATTGTACCGTGCAACCAAGAAAAAGGGCACCTACAAGAAAATTGCAACTGTAGCAGGGATCAACCGTGTCAATTACATAGATAAAAACGTAAAAGCCGGGAAGCTGTACCACTATAAAATCCGCTCTATCGGGCAGGTGGACGGTACGGCTGTATACAGTGAGTACAGTGAAATTGTATCGGGCCGGACAGCGAAGATACCGACGGGCATAGCTGTAAAATCTCAGGCAACGGATACGCTGCGCGTTTCCTGGAAAACAGATGATAAAGCGGCCGGATACATTATTAAACGCGCCGATTCTGCAAAGGGCAAATATAAAAAAGTCGGGACAGTGAAAGGTGGCACGGTTAACCGCTTTGACGACGTTGGCGTGAAAGCAAATACCACTTATTATTATAAAGTTCAGGCGTATAATTATAATAACAATGTAAAAGGTGTTAGTGGGTTTGGCAATACGGCATCAGCCAAGACCATTAAGAAGACGTCGATTACGGGAATTACCACGAATTCATCAACCAGCCAGACCATTAAGTGGAAAAAGGCAAGTGGTGTGGACGGATACGTGGTTTATCAGAGCACTTCAAAGAACGGCAAATATAAAAAGCTGGCTAAGGTTTCTTCAAAGAAAACGTCCTATAAAGCGACTAAGCTGACGCCAGGCGTACGCTACTATTACAAAATCAGGACCAGGAAAAAGGTAAACGGCATAGTCGGTTATGGCTCTTATTCTACGATCCGCAACGCATGGATCCCAAAGGCGCCTGAGCTGACAGCTGCAATCGGCAATTCCTCAAACAGTATACAGGTATTTTGGAACCCGGTTGACGGCGCCACTGGCTATGATATTTACCGATCCGAGGCATCCGGTGGAAATTACCAGAAAATCGCAACCGCAGCAGGCACAAACGTCAGCTATATTGACACGGGCCTGCGGATGGGGACGCAGTATTTCTATAAAATCGAAGCAACTGTAAAAAGCTACAAAACTACTGACAAAAGCGGTATGAGCAATGAAGTGGGCGGTTATCCCATAGGGACGGCTAGTATTACGGCTGTAACAGTCAATCCGCAGGGAAAGCTTAGCATTGCCTGGAATCCGGTAGGGGATGTACAGGGTTATCAGATATACCGGAGCACTGTATTAAGCGGCCCATATACCCTTTTGGCAACAGTAGCCGGCCCGAATACCGTAAATTATACAGATACTGCAGTGGAAAAGGGCATAACCTATTATTATAAAGTTGCCCTGGTGGGCACATATGGCGGAAACCCCGTATATGGGGAGCCGTCTCCAGCGGTATCCGGGGTGGTTCCGTTAAAGTAAAAGCTGTAAAACAGGAGAAGACAATGAGAAAAGTATGGAAAAAAATATATATGCATTTATGCGTGCTGTTTTTAATAGCGTGCATACCAGAGAGCGTTTTTGCTGCCGGATCGCTTTCGGCTACCGCTACGGCGGTTTCAAGCACTAAAATTGAATTAAATTGGGGCATTGTGGATGAGGCAGGCAGCTATGCCATTTACCGGAAAGGGCCTGCGGACAGCGGGTTTAAAAGGATTAAGGAGGTTGTTTCTGTCGCCTATCGGGATACAGGTATCAGCCCCGGTGTTACATATGCTTATAAAATCGTTGCAATTAGCCGGGAAAACGGCAAAGAAATGTTTCAAACAGAAAGTACTGTTACGGTAAAAACGCCTAAGAAAGCCGCGATTAAAAAAGTGGCTGTCAAAAAGCCAACCGCAATGCAGATTATCTGGGAGACCTCTACAGGCAGCACAGGCTACCAGATTTTCCGTTCGGTCAACGAGCATGGAGGCTATGAAGAAATTGGCAGGGTGTCCGGCAAGGCGAGCTGTAGTTTTACCGATGAAAATGTCGTACCGGGTAAAGCGTACTACTATAAGATACGCCCTACCAACCAGAACCATATGGGTACCGGTTCGTTTTCTGCCCCTGTGCGCGGGCGTACCATTGCTAAAACGGCTATTACATCCATTGCGTCCCTTTCTTCCGAGAAAATGCAGATTACCTGGCGGAAGGTGAGCAATGCCCAGGCCTATGAGATTTACCGGAGCGTACAGTCAAAAGGCAAATTCAAAAAAATTGCCACTGTGAAAGGCAGTATACGCAAATATGTTGACAAGTCCGTCAAAAGCGGCAAAAAATATTACTACAAAATCAGCGCCATTGGCAACTTAAACGGCGCGAGGATTAGCAGCGGCTATTCTAAAACGGCGTCCTTCCGTGCCTTAAAGCAGGTGAAAATAGCGTCTGTGAAGCTAACAGCCCAGGAGCATTTACTGTTAAAATGGGGCAAGGTGGCAGGAGCGACAAAATACAGGATATTTCGGGCTTCCTCTAAGAATGGTTCCTATAAAAAAATTGCTATTGTACCAGGGAAGGCCTCATCTATCCAGACTTATACAGACAAGAATGTAGTTTCTGGAAAGACTTATTATTACCGCGTACAGGCGTACTCAGAGGAAAAGGGCGTTATTAGCGCAGGCAGCGGTAGCAAATCCGAGGTTAAAAGCGCTTCTATGCTTTATCAGATTATGGGGGAGACGAGTGTAACGGCAGACCAGATGGCAGCTTTATACTATGCTTCAGGCAAGTCCTACCCATCCGGTATTTATAAGGATAAGGGCGCAAAAAATATCGAAAAATTTTGCGAAATTGTATTAGAAGAAAGTGAAGGGGAAGGTGTAAAAGCAGAGGTTATTTTTGCCCAGATCTGCCTGGAAACCGGCTATTTACAGTTTTATGGCCAGGTTAGTGCAACACAGTGTAATTTTTCTGGCTTAGGCGCTACCGACGACGGGGCGGCAGGCGCAACTTTCCCGGATGTCAGGACTGGTATCCGCGCACAGGTGCAGCATTTAAAGGGGTATGCTTCCAAAGAGCCCCTAAACCAGGAATGCGTAGATCCCAGGTTTGTGTACCTTGCGTCAAGGCGGGGGACAGCGAAATATGTGGAAGACCTTGGAGGCGGAAATTGGGCGACAGATCCGGATTATGCGTCAAAGCTGAAACGCCTGATTAATGCAATGAAGAGCTATTAGGAATGCCTTTTCCTTCCAAAAACCCTAAAATCCTGTTCACAAACGACAGGATGTATGTTATAATACAAGCGCTTTATAAATTAAAGAAAAGGAAGTAGAGAGTATGACAGAAAGTGGGTTACTGATTTTTTTAAGTATGATTGTTTTATTTGTGGTTGTTGTAGCTGTTGTCACAGTTGTTTCTGCAGTGACTAGCGCCGTGGCGGCGGTCGTCCAGAAGGACACTGAGGAAGAAGAATAAAAACCAGGCAAAAGAAACTGGGTGTTGTATAAGCCTGCCCTTGGAAGCGTATGCTTCCAGGGGTTTTTTATAAGGAGAATGAAGATGAGCAAAGAATTAGCAAAGACATACGATCCCAAAGGGATAGAAGGGCGTTTATACCGCAAATGGGAAGAAAACGGATATTTCCATGCAAAACCAGACAATTCCAAAAAACCGTTTACCATTGTCATGCCGCCGCCCAATATTACCGGGCAGCTGCATATGGGGCATGCGCTTGACAATACAATGCAGGATATTTTGATCCGCTATAAGCGGATGCAGGGTTACAACGCACTCTGGCAGCCAGGTACGGATCATGCGGCGATTGCGACTGAGGTAAAGGTAATTGAATCTTTAAAAGAAAAGGGCATTGACAAAGACGAGCTGGGCCGGGAAGGCTTTTTGGAAAAATGCTGGGACTGGCGCAAAGAATATGGCGGCAGGATTATTAAGCAGCTCAAAAAAATGGGATCATCGGCAGACTGGGACAGGGAACGCTTTACGATGGATGAAGGGTGTTCGGATGCAGTTTTGGAAGTATTTGTAAAACTGTATGAGGAAGGCTATATTTATAAAGGCTCCAGGATTGTCAACTGGTGCCCTGTGTGCCAGACTTCGATTTCAGATGCAGAGGTGGAGCATGAGGAGCAGGACGGCTTTTTCTGGCATATCAATTATCCGGTTGTGGGAGAAGAGGGCAGGTTTGTGCAGATTGCGACAACCAGGCCAGAGACGATGTTTGGCGATACGGCGGTGGCGGTAAATCCAGAAGACGGACGTTATCAGGATATTATTGGAAAGACGTTAAAGCTTCCGTTTACGGATCGTGAAATTCCAGTGATTGTAGATTCATATGTAGATAAGGAATTTGGGACAGGCTGTGTAAAAATTACGCCGGCCCATGACCCCAATGACTTTGAAGTAGGGAAACGCCACGGGCTAGAGGAAGTGGTAGTGATAAACGACGATGCGACCATGAACGCATACGCCGGCGAATTCGCGGGGATGGATCGTTACGAATGCAGGAAGGCCCTTGTGAAAGGATTAGAAGAACAAGGGCTCCTGGTAAAAGTAGAGCCTCATTCCCATAACGTAGGGACACACGACAGGTGCGGCACAACGGTTGAACCGATGGTTAAGCAGCAGTGGTTTGTCAAGATGGACGAATTGATAAAGCCTGCTGTAGAAGGCGTAAAAAACGGTGAAATCCGCCTATTGCCCAAGCGCATGGAAAAGACTTATTTTAACTGGACAGACAATATCCGTGACTGGTGCATTTCCAGACAGCTTTGGTGGGGGCACCGTATTCCGGCTTATTATTGCCAGGAATGCGGAGAAATGACGGTTTCCAAAACAAAGCCGCAGCAATGCCCCAAATGCGGCTGCAGCCATGTAAGGCAGGACGAAGATACGCTGGATACATGGTTTTCTTCTGCACTATGGCCATTTTCAACTTTAGGCTGGCCAAAAGAAACTGGGGATTTGGATTATTTTTATCCGAATGACGTGCTGGTAACGGGATATGATATAATCTTCTTTTGGGTGATCCGTATGATTTTCTCCGGCTATCAGCAGATGGGGAAAGCGCCGTTCCATACGGTACTGTTCCATGGCTTAATCCGTGACTCGCAGGGCCGAAAGATGAGCAAATCTTTAGGCAACGGTATCGATCCGCTGGATGTGATTGATAAATATGGCGCAGATGCGCTTCGCCTGACTTTAGTAACGGGCAATGCTCCGGGTAACGATATGCGTTTTTACTGGGAGCGGGTAGAAGCTTCCCGCAATTTTGCCAATAAGGTATGGAACGCCTCCCGTTTTATTATGATGAATATTGGCGATACCGCACTTGCCGTTCCATCAAAAGAAGATTTATATACCGAAGATAAGTGGATTTTGTCTAAAGTAAACCGCCTGGCGAAAGAGATGACGGAAAACATGGACAAATTTGAGCTTGGGATTGCAGTCCAGAAAGTTTATGATTTTATCTGGGATGAGTTTTGCGACTGGTATATTGAGATGGCGAAACGCCGCATCTATAACCGCAAAAACGATCCTGTTTCTGCGGATACGGCCCTTTGGACATTGAAGGAAACGCTTACGCAGGCGCTTAAAATGCTGCATCCGTTTATGCCGTTTATTACGGAAGAGATCTTTTGTACGCTTTGCCCGCAAGAGGAAACTATTATGCTGGCAGAGTGGCCGGCATATTCTACAGGCCGGGACTATTCGCAAGAGGAGGCCATGGTAGAACGCTGTAAGGAACTGGTAAAAGGCGTTCGCAACAGGCGTTCCGAAATGGATGTGCCGCCATCTAAAAAAGCCGCCGTGTATATCGTTTCGGAAAAAGAAGGGGTCCGCAGGATTTTTGAAGCCGAAAAGGAGATGTATGCAGGGCTGATGGGGGCAGGATCCGTTTTCGTACAGGCGGATACGGCGGGCATTGCAGAGGATGCGGTATCGGTAGTGATTATGGATGCAGTTGTGTATATTCCTTTGGAAGAGCTGGTTGACCGGGCAAAAGAGAAGGAACGCCTGCAAAAAGAGGTACAACGCCTTGAAAAGGAGCTGGCGCGTTCAAAGGGGATGCTTGGCAATGAACGGTTTTTGAGCAAAGCGCCAGAGTCAAAGGTACAGGAGGAGAAGGATAAGCTGGCGAAATATGAACAGATGATGCAAAAGGTACAGGCACAGCTTAGCGGCATGGAGTAGGCGTCCGCCGTACAATATCGCCGTTTTGTGCGGATTTGTGTAGCATTTTGCGGCGAGATTATAAAAACTTAATATTTTTTCGCTTGCATATTAGGACGACTATATTATAATGGTATAGGAATTTACTGCCAAATGTGGTAAAAAGTAAGTACAAACCAGGAGGTGCAGGCGATATGATCGATTTTGAAGAGGAACTGAAAAAATTCCAGCCGAGTTTAGAAGTGGAAGAGGCCGAGGATGCAATTTATAACCGGGATTTAACCGATATGACAGATATTTTGCTGGAGATGATGAAGCAAAAGCATAGTTAGGGCATGTACAAAGAGGTGAAATATGGAATGTTATAATTGTGGGGCGCAGCTGGCGGCAGATTCCCGCTGCCGTCAATGCGGCGCTGATGTCAGGGTTTACAGGAAAATATTGATGGCATCCAATGGGCTCTACAACATTGGGCTTGATCAGGCAAATGTGCGCGATCTTTCCGGGGCGGTTGAGAGCTTGAAAAAAAGCCTTAAGCTCAACAAAATGAACATTGATGCCCGGAACCTGCTGGGGCTGGTATATTATGAGATGGGTGAAACGGTAGCGGCCTTAAGTGAATGGGTAATAAGCAAAAACTACCAGGGCCAGGGCAATGTGGCAGGCCAGTATTTAAATGAAATACAAAATAACCCATCCAGGCTGGATACGATAAACCAGACGATTAAAAAATATAACCAGGCGTTGATTTACTGCAGGCAGGACAGCCGGGATTTGGCGATTATCCAGCTTAAAAAAGTGCTTTCCCTAAACCCCAAGCTGGTAAAGGGGCATCAGCTTTTGGCGCTTTTATATATGGAAGATGGCAAATACGACCAGGCCAATAAGGCATTGCGCTATGCCGCAAAGATCGATGAGAATAATACAACGACATTGCGTTACCAGAAGGAAATCAAAAACAAGCTAAAAGAATCCGGGTCAAAAAAAGCCAAAAAGGATGATCTGATCTCCTTCCAGAGTGGCAATGACACAGTTATCATGCCTGCGCAGTTTAAAGATAATTCCGCCTGGCAGACTATTTTAAATATTGTAATTGGCGTTGCGCTTGGAATTGCAATTACTATGTTTCTGCTTTTGCCGAATATCCGCCAGCAGTCCAAAAGCGAGGAAAATGAAGGCATCAAGGCGGCCAATGAAACGATCAGCAAGAAGGATCAGTCCATTTCGGCTTTAGAAATCCAGGTAAATGATTTGACCAACCAGGTGAAAGAAGCAAAGGACGCTTCCCAGGCAGTAGAGTCTAAATTCGGCTCGTATGAGGCCCTGATTAGCGCCTATGCGTCGTATCTTGCGGAGGATATGGATGCGGCAGGCGAAGCGCTTGGCAGGGTAAAGCCGGAAGATATCGGGGAAAATATAACGCCGGCTTTTCATGACGTAAGTGCAAAGGTAAATGAAAAGTACCTGGCGGTTATGTATCAGGAGGGCTACAATGCGTATTCTAAGGGGGATTATCAGTCGGCTGCGGAAAAGCTGGCAAAGGTAGTGGAGCGGGATGAGGCATACCAGAACGGGAATGCCATTTACTATCTGGCGCAGTCCCACCGCAGAAACAACAATATGCCAGATGCGTTGATTTATTATCAGAAGGTTTTGGAGAAATATCCAGGTACAGAGCGTGCGCGTGTTGCGCAAAGCTATGTAGACGCCAATGGCGGCAGCCAGGGGCAGCAGGATGGGAACCAAAGCCCGCAGGATAATGGGCAGGGGCAGCAGGATGGTCAGCAGCAGAGCCAGCAGGGCGACGGGCAGCAGCAGGATGGTCAGCAGCAGAGCCAGCAGGGTGACGGGCAGCAGGACAATGGTCAGCCAGAAGGCGAGCAATAAAAATAGAATAGATTTACGAAAGACGTTAAGCCTGAAAGGAAGGGCCTTAACGTCTTTTTTATTCAGAAAGGAAGGATTATATGGATTGCAAATATCAGTTAAAGGACGGGTGTATGCGGATTTCTATGCCAAGGGAAGTGGATCACCACTGTGCGGAGCAGCTCCGTAGGGAAGCTGACCTTTTGATCGGGGCTTATCATATACGCAGGCTAGTGTTTGATTTTAAGAGGACGGAATTTATGGACAGCTCCGGTATTGGCGTATTGATTGGCAGGTGTAAGAATATGGGGTACAGCGGCGGGGAGGTGTCGGCGGAGCATTTAAACGAGCGGCTGCAGAAAATTTTTGTCGTATCTGGCCTGCATAAAATGATCCGGGTGGCAAGCGCGTCAAAAGGGCAATGTGCGGATCAGGATGGGGGAAACAGGGATGAGAAATGAAATGCGGATTGAATTTGATGCAAAATCAGTGAACGAAGGATTTGCACGCGTGGCGGCAGCAGCTTTTGTAACCCAGCTGGATCCTACGCTGGACGAGGTTGCGGATGTAAAAACGGCAGTATCGGAAGCTGTCACGAATGCGATTATCCATGGCTATGAGGAGCAGGGCGGAAAGGTGTATTTAACCTGTATCTTAGAAGGGGACATGGTATATGTCAGCATAGAAGACAAGGGGGTGGGCATGGCAGATGTCCGGCAGGCGATGGAACCTTTTTATACGACAAAGCCAGAGCTAGAACGTTCTGGTATGGGGTTTGCGTTTATGGAAGCGTTTATGGACGACATACAGGTCGAATCAAAACCAGGCGCAGGGACAAAAGTGACAATGACAAAGAAAATTGGGCAGAAGGAAGAAGAGAACCAGGATGGATGCGGTGATAGCTCTTATTAAGCAGGCACACGCAGGGGATAAAGAAGCGAGGGACAAGCTGGTTTCAGATAATATGGGCCTGGTGTGGAGCATTGTTAGGAGGTTTGAACACCGTGGACACGAACGGGAGGAATTGTTCCAGATAGGCTGTATTGGGTTAATGAAGGCAATTGATAAATTTGAAACGGCTTATGATGTAAAATTTTCTACATATGCGGTTCCGATGATTATGGGGGAGATTAAGCGCTTTTTACGGGACAGCAGCATGATGAAGGTATCCCGTTCTTTGAAGGAGAACGGATGGAAGGTAAAAAAAGCGTCGGATACATTGTCACAGAAATATGGGCGGGATGCTACGCTTCAGGAAATATCAGAGGAAATCGGGCTTTGTGTGGAGGATATTGTGGAGGCAATTGGGGCAAACGAGGAAGTCGCATCAATTTACCAGCCGGTGTACCAGTCGGATGACAGTGAAATCTATCTGGTGGATCAGGTTTGCGGGGGCGGGACGCCAAAGACGGAAGAGCTTTTAAACCATTTGCTGTTAGAGCAGCTTTTGGGGGGGTTGGATGAAAAGGAGAAGGAATTGATTGAGCTGCGGTATTTTAAGGAAATGACACAGGTGCAGGTGGCTGCGGTTTTGGGTGTGAGCCAGGTACAGGTGTCGCGGATGGAGAGGAAAATTCTTATGCGGATGAGAAAAGAAAGTGAAAGATGAGGGGCTAAAAAGCCCCAAAAGCCTGCGGCAAAGAAAAGCGCCGCAGGGGGATTGGCAAAGGGTTCTTGGGTTATACGCTGGCCATCTGGTTTAGCAGTTGTTTTTTCATTTCGTAAAGCTTGTCGGAAAGATCGACGTAAATTTTGGCTGGGTTGACAAACCGTTTGGTTTCGTCCCAGAGTGTATCCTTCTCCCTGCTGCAAACTGCCTGGATTTCCATAACACTGGGCGAGTGGTATACGCACCTTCCATTCTTGAAGACAGGTATAAGCATCTTGCGCATATGGTAGCTGCCTCCCGCCAGCCGTGTTTTCTTCCAGGGCTCATTGGGATCAAATAACAGCAGATCTTCCTCGGAGTTAAAGGTTTCTTTGTCCAGGCAGATATAGTCGGCGCGGATTTTGCCGGTATCATTGTCGTAAATGCGGTAAAGGGTTTTGTTGCCTGGGTTGGTTACTTTCTCGGTGTTTTCGGAAAGCTTGATTTTGGGGAGGAAGCTTCCATCCGCGCTTTTTATGGCGGACAGCTTATAGACACCGCCGAATGCGGGATTGTCTTTGGAGGTAATCAGGTTGGTGCCTACGCCCCAGGATGTGATCATAGCGCCTTGAAATTTTAAATTCTGGATCAAGTATTCGTCCAGATCATTGGATGCGGAGATAACGGCGTCAGAAAATCCTGCTTCGTCCAGCATACGGCGTGCTTTTTTGGAAAGGTATGCTAAATCCCCGCTGTCCATGCGGATGCCGTAATTTATCAGCGGGATTTTTGCTTCTTTCATTTCAGAGAAGACACGGATCGCATTAGGAATGCCAGATTTTAGGGTGTCGTAGGTATCTACTAAAAGCGTGCATGCGGACGGATAGAGCCGGGCGTACGTTTGAAATGCGGTGTATTCGTCCGGAAAGCTCATAATCCAGCTATGGGCATGGGTG
Source organism: Lachnospiraceae bacterium (assembly GCA_009911505.1). Classification (GTDB taxonomy): domain Bacteria; phylum Bacillota; class Clostridia; order Lachnospirales; family Lachnospiraceae; genus Roseburia_B. The sequence continues at coordinate 47,950 of QXXL01000037.1, forward strand.
CCAAGCACTGGTACGTCGAATAAACGGCCTGCAAGTACGTTGGAGGTGCCTTTGCAGCCTCCGATGATAGCAGCCCTTGCACCGTATACGCCAGAATCCGGGCCTTGGGCACGCCGCAGGCCAAATTCCATGACGGCGTCGCCCTTGGCGGCATAGCAGACACGGGCGGCCTTGGTGGCAATCAGGCTCTGATGGTTGAGGATGTTTAAAATAGCAGTCTCGATAAGCTGCGCTTCCATGATAGGGGCAATTACCTTAATTAGAGGTTCCCTGGGAAAGATAATGCTGCCTTCTGGAATGGCATAAATATCGCCGGAAAATGAGAAGCCCTTTAAATAGGAAAGGAAGTCTTCATCAAATATGTGCAGGCTCCTTAAATAGGAGATATCTTCTTCTGGAAAATGAAGGTTTTTAATATAGTTGATGATCTGGTCTAATCCGGCGCAGATTGCGTATCCGCCCCCGCTGGGGTTGGTGCGGTAAAAAGCGTCAAAGACAACGGTTTCCTGGATGCCGGATTTGAAGTAGCCCTGCATCATTGTCATTTCGTAGAGATCGGTCAACAGGGTTAAGTTTGGTGTGCTCATAGCAAAGTCTCCTTTTTTGTATTATCTGTATTATAGGCTTTGGCAGATATAAATGCAATAATTTATAAGGTTTTCTTGCAATCCCATGGGTTGTATGTTACTATAACCGAGGACAGTATCCAGAGGAACTGTACCATGGCATACAAAAACAAAAAATCTACATTCTTATCGGTAAATGGCTGTACCGCACGGACGGCACATTTTGGGTATAAGGATATTTCATTGTGTGTCTGGACAGGAAATGTGCAGGCTTTTTTATTTGCAAAAATGACAAAGAAAAAGCCGCAGGAAAGGAGCATTATGAAAATTACAGGATCGATTGAAGAAGTAAGGGCACAGGTAAAGGAATGGAAGGGGCAGGGCCTGTCGGTTGGGCTTGTGCCTACGATGGGATATCTGCACGAAGGGCATAAAAGCCTGATTGACCGGGCGGTAACAGAAAATGACCGGGTCGTGGTCAGTGATTTTGTCAACCCGATCCAGTTTGGGGCAAACGAAGACTTGTCTACCTATCCGCGTGATATTGAAGCGGATAAGAAGCTTTGCGAAGCCGCAGGGGCTGATTTGATTTTCCATCCAGAGCCAAACGAGATGTACACATCCGGTTTTTCTACCTATGTCGAAATGCAAAAGGTAAGTGAAGGGCTGTGCGGCAAAAGCAGGCCGACGCACTTTCGGGGCGTTTGTACGGTGGTGTGCAAACTGTTCCATATTGTTAATCCAGATCAGGCCTATTTTGGGCAGAAGGATGCACAGCAGCTTGCTGTTATACGCCGGATGGTGCGGGATTTAGATATGGATATTAGGATTGTAGGCTGCCCGATTGTGCGGGAAGCAGACGGGCTTGCCAAAAGCTCCCGGAATACCTATTTGAATGAGGAAGGGCGCAAGGCAGCGCTTGTGCTTTCGAGGGCTGTTTTCCATGGAGAAGCTATGGTCAGAAACGGTGAGCGGCAGCCAGATGTGATTGTACGCGAAATGGCTCAAATCATAGAAGCAGAACCGTTAGCCAAGATTGATTATGTGGAACTGGTGGATGCGGACAGTATACAGCCGCTTGCAAAAGCAAAGGGAAGGGTCCTTGCTGCAGTGGCGGTTTACATAGGTACGACACGGCTGATTGATAACTTTATTATAGAAGTATAGGCCATTCGGCCAATATAGAATGAAAAGCAGGTGACAGATATGACACTGGAAATGTTAAAAAGCAAGATCCACCGCGCAACCGTGACACAGGCACAGTTAAATTACGTGGGGAGCATTACCATTGACGAGAGGCTGATGGAAGCAGCGGGGATTTATGAATACGAAAAGGTGCAGATTGCGGACGTGGACAACGGCGCGAGGTTTGAAACCTATGTAATTGCCGGAGAGGCGGGAAGCGGCATTATCTGCTTAAACGGGGCGGCGGCCCGTATGGTTTCCACTGGGGACAAGGTAATAATCATGAGCTATGCCCAGATGGCCCCAGAAGAGGTAAAGGGGCATCCGCCCAAGGTGGTTTTTGTAAATGATAAAAATGAAATTACCTCTGTTGCGCACTATGAAAAGCACGGCGCACTGACAGAAAGATAGGAGGGCGCTATGCTGACAGGAAAAAAAGTGGTGCTCGGCGTAACAGGGAGTATTGCCGCTTATAAAATGGCTAATGTGGCAAGCATGTTAAAAAAGCTCCATTGTGACGTACAGGTGGTTCTGACCCAGAATGCAGGGCAGTTTATCACGCCAGTGACATTTGAAACGCTGACAAAACGGCCGTGCCTTACGGATGCATTTGATAGGAAGCCAGAAGAGGGGATTTTACATATTACGCTGGGGCAAAAATCAGATTTGCTGTTTATAGCTCCGGCATCCGCGGATATCCTGGCAAAAATGGCATACGGTATAGCTGACGATCTGCTGACCTCCGCAGTTGTTGCGGCCACCTGCCCGGTTCTGGTTGCACCGGCTATGAATGCCTTTATGTACCGCAATCCCATTGTGCAGGAAAATATCAGGCGCTTAAAGTCATTCGGGTATGAATTTATTGAACCGGAAGTAGGCCATCTGGCATGCGGCGTGGAGGATATTGGAAAGCTGCCCAGGGAAGACGTGCTTGTGGATGCGGTTGTAAAGAAGCTGACGGGACGGCAAACAGGAAACGGCAGCCAAGAGGCTGGGGGATTTGAGGATTTGTCCGGCCTGCATATCCTGGTTACGGCAGGCCCTACCAGGGAAAGCCTTGACCCGGTCCGGTTTATCACAAACTATTCCACGGGGAAAATGGGCTATGCAATTGCCGGGCAAGCGGCAAAACGCGGTGCACAGGTGACACTGGTGTCTGGCCCGGTCAATTTGGCTGCGCCTAAAGGCGTGCAGAAGGTTTCTGTTACGACTGCCGGAGAGATGTACCAGGCGGTCATGGCCCGTTTCAGTTCACAGGACATAATTATTAAAGCCGCGGCGGTGGCCGATTACCGCCCAAAACAGGTAAATGAGCAGAAAACAAAAAAACAGGAAGGCACGCTTTACATAGAACTGGAACGCACCAGGGATATTTTAGCGGAGCTTGGCGCCAAAAAGGGTGGGCGCCAGTGCCTTTGCGGTTTTTCTATGGAAACCGAACATATTTTGGAGAATTCCAAAAAAAAGCTGGACAAAAAGAATGCAGACCTGATTGCAGCAAACAGCATCCGGGAAACCGGGGCTGGGTTTGGCGTAGATACAAACCATCTGGTTTTAATTACCCGGGATGGAGAAGAGGATTTGGGCATGCTTTCAAAGGAAGAATGCGCTGAAAGGCTTTTAAACCGTTTGTATGGAATCTGGAAAGCAAAACAGGCAGGACAGGGGGATTTTTATGAAAAAAATGAATCAGATATGTAACTTTATGTCATCCAATATTGCAGTTTTTATTCTTATATTTTCTGTGATTGCATTTTTTTGCCCGAAGGGGTTTTCCTGGGCAACAAACTATACAACCATTTTTTTGGGCGTGGCCATGTTTGGTATGGGGCTTACGATCCGCGCAGAGGACTTCCGGGTGGTATTTACGCGTCCTAAAGAGCTGTTTGCCGGATGTGTGCTGCAGTATACGGTGATGCCGCTTACAGCATTTGCGCTGGCAAAATTGTTTAACCTGCCGGCCGATCTGGCCTTGGGGGTGATTTTAGTAGGCTGCTGCCCGGGCGGGACGGCAAGCAATGTTATTACCTATGTAGCAGGCGGTGATGTGCCGTTGTCGGTTGGAATGACAATTGTATCCACAATCGCTGCGCCTTTGTGCACGCCGGTCCTGGTTTATCTGCTGGCTGGCTCGTGGGTGTCGGTGTCACTGGCGACGATGATGATGTCGGTTGTAAAGGTAGTATTGGTTCCGGTATTGGCGGGGATATTAATTTACCGTCTCTTTCCGAAACAGATTGAGGCGATACGCGGTGTTCTTCCGTTGGTATCTGTCGTGGCAATTGTTATGATTATTTCAGGGATTGTGGCAAGCAATGCCGAAAAGATCTTAACCTGCGGTGCGCTTGTAATGATTGTTGTAGCTATCCACAACGTGGTAGGGCTTGTGCTGGGTACAGGTGCGGCAAAGGCTTTGAAGCTGGATGAAAAAAAGGTGACTGCTATCGGCATTGAGGTTGGAATGCAAAACAGCGGACTGGCGATTTCGCTTGCAGCGGCAAATTTTGCTGCAAATCCGCTTGCAACGCTGCCGGGTGCGATTTTTTCAGTTTGGCATAATATTTCCGGAACGATATATGCCGGAATCCGCAATAGAAAAAGTGTTTCAGCAGGCAGGCTTGCTGCAGGCAGTGTTCAGGATGAGCTGGGGGCTTAAAGAGGAGGGCAAGTATGGATGCGAAAAAATTTACAACAAAACAGTTAGTGGAAATGGCCCTTTTGACAGCAATTATTATTTTGCTGGCGTTTACGCCGATTGGTTATATCCGGACGCTTGGGCTTGAGATTACCCTTATTGTCGTTCCGGTAACTGTAGGTGCGGTTACGCTTGGTCCTTCGGCGGGTGCGGTTCTGGGCGCTGTGTTTGGGATAACCAGCTTTATACAGTGCTTTGGGATGAGCCAGTTTGGGGCTGCCCTTTTGAGTATTCAGCCGTTGTTTACATGTGTGGTCTGTGTTGTGCCCAGAATTTTAATGGGGTGGCTGACGGGCTGTATCTATCAGGGCCTTAAGAAGACGGGGAAGCTGCGCGGGCCGTCTGTTGTGATTGCGAACCTGGCTGGGCCGGTATTGAATACGGTTCTGTTTATGGGGACGTTAGTGCTGCTGTTTTACCAGACGGAATATATCCAGGGGATTGCAGGGGCGCTTGGGGTTACAAATGCGTTTGCATTTGTGGCTGCGTTTGTTGGTGTAAATGGAGTGGTTGAGGCTGTGGCTTGTTTTGTAGTGGGAAGTGCGGTATCGAAGGCGCTTATGGCGGCGCTTAAGGTGAGGTGATGTGACAGGGTTAGGGGATTTATAGCGATATTTTGGACACCGCAGGAATGTGTTGGTATTGGGGGCACATTTTCTGCGGTTTTTTATTTTTTAGATATGGTTTTGTATTGTAGGGATATGTGGGGGGGAGGGTGGGTGGCAAAGGGGCCGTCAGGCAGAGGGCAGGGTGTGCGGCTGGGGCTGTGTTCAGGGGCTAAGGGGCTCTAAAGCATCCCATTTTTGTGTTTTCATGCTGACGCAACCACCGTAAACGCGCCGTCCATGGCGCGGTTACGGTTTGCCCTGCCATCCGTGGCAGGGCATT
>QXXL01000038.1 GCA_009911505.1 Lachnospiraceae bacterium
AACGGGATGCTTAAGAGCCCCTAACCCCCATCACAAGGCCCCAGCCGCACACCCTGCCCTCTGCCTGACTACGGTTTTGGCTGGCCCGCAGAGGGTTTCTTATTTACGTTTTTTTGTGTGTTAGAAAGCATTGTTTAAACACAATCTAATAAGGCATCTGACTGTGAATTGTCATTCATGGTAAATGGAGAAGCAGAATGAAAATCCAAGGGCATTAGACGCACTGTAATGAAACGTCGGATGCCCTTTTTATCATTATAACAGCAAGAATATGCGGCCTTCCATTTAACAGTTTTTTGCGGTATTATGGTTATATTAATGCAGATTTAGCTGGTTTACTAATTCGGCCAATGGAAGGGGGATTTATGGATACGATGACACCTGAACAGCGGAGCCGCACTATGAGCCGTATCAAAAGTACGGATACAAAAATTGAATTGGCTTTGCGCAAAGCTTTATGGCATAAGGGCTACCGTTATAGGAAAAATTATAAAGCTTTGCCTGGATCACCTGATATTGCTATAACAAAATATAAAATTGCTATTTTTTGTGACAGTGAATTTTTCCATGGATATAATTGGGAAATAAAGAAGCAGCGGCTTGGAAGGAATAAGGATTATTGGATTAGAAAAATTGAACGTAATATGGCACGTGATAGGGAGGCTGATTTAAAGTTAATAGCTATGGATTGGGTGCCTGTCCATTTCTGGGGACAGGATATTTTAACAAATATTTCTGGGTGTATTGAGGCTATTGACGACTTGCGGTTTGAGCTGCAAATGGGATCTTCTAATGGTACTATTGAGTTGGAGATGGATTGAAAAAGAGGGCAGTATATTGAACAAAAAATTATATTATTTGGGATTCATTGTTATAACTACAGTTAGTTTATCAGCCTGCAGTAAAGCATTGCCGTCTGGGCAGGCTGATATTTTGTCAACAGAGCGCCAGGAAACGGAGCAAGTGATTCCGGCAACACAATACCAGGAAACGGCATCTGAACAGGAGCTTGGACCAGGAGGGGTTTTAGAGGAAGCATTTATTATTCCGGAAGGAAATACGATAAAAACCCGTATCCGCACGCCGCAGGGCTATACGCGGGTTTTAGCCCAAGCAGGCAGCCTGGCGGAGTTTATCAGGGAGTATCCGTTAAAAAAGGATCAAAGCCCGGTTCTTTTATATGACGGTACAAGAAAGCACAACCAGTCGGCGCATGCTGCTGTTTTCTCCCTTCCGATTGAGCCGGAGGATTTGCAGCAGTGCGCGGATTCGGTTATGAGGATATATGCGGAATACTTTCGGGAAACGGGGCAGGATGAAAAAATTGCATTCCATTTTGTCAACGGCTTTCTGGCAGAATATGTAAAATGGCGCGAAGGATACCGGATCAATGTAAACGGGGATGATGCAGTATGGGAAAAAACGGCGTCCTATGATGATTCTTACCAAACATTTGTTGCTTATTTGCGTATGGTATTTGCATATGCCGGGACGCTTTCTATGGAGGCGGAGACAGAGCAGACTACGTTGGAGGAGTTAGAGGCCGGAGATGTTTTTTTACAGGGGGGAAGCCCTGGACATGTGGTGCTTGTGCTGGATGTCTGCGAAAATTCAGAAGGCAGGAAAGCATTTTTACTGGGGCAGGGGTATATGCCAGCGCAAGAGTTCCATGTGTTAAAAAATCCGGGCCGTGAGGATGACCCCTGGTATTACGAAGAAGAGGCAGGATATCCGTTTGAAACACCGGAATATACATTTACAGAGGGGAGCTTGAAGCGGTTTACGTTGTTTGATTAACTTTTTATTGACAAAATATAAGAAGTGAGCTTACTATGATAGTAAGTCGGCTGGCCTGTTACACCTCCCTCATCTGGCAAAAAGCAATTTAAAAAAGCGCTTTAAAGCAGGGCTGCGAAAGAAAAGTTTTTAATGGAAGGAGATACAGAATGATAAAAAACATAGTATTTGATATGGGAAACGTTCTGCTTAATTATAATCCTCAGGTACCGTTGGATTTATTCTGTTCGTCCGAAGCAGAAAAAAATACTATCCGCAAGGAACTGTTTGAAGGGGCAGAGTGGGTGGAGGGGGATTTGGGGAATATTACAAATGAGGAAAAATATGAACGTATCCGGGCGAGGATTCCACAGCCGATGCATGAGGCATTAAAACGGTGCGTATATGAATGGCATATTTGTATGGAGCCTTTGCCAGGGGCAAAAGAGTTTTGCGGCTATTTAAAAGGCAAGGGATATGCACTTTATGTGCTTTCCAATGCCAGTGATGATTTTTACGGGTATTTTCCCCGGTTTGCACCATTATCATATTTTGACGGGATCGTGGTTTCGGCAGATGTACATATGATAAAACCGGATGGGAGGATTTATGCATACTTATTGAACCAGTATGGGATAAAGCCGCAGGAATGCCTGTTTATTGATGATTTGGAGCGAAACGTAGAAGCAGCGAAAGGGGCGGGGCTGGCAGCAGAGGTTTTTTTGGGGGATTTTAGATGTATAAAAGAGAAGTATATCTTGTAGTTTAGGGGCGTGGTTAAAAATGGCTTTCTGCCAGATGCAGGCTGTGCAGATGGAGGAAGCGGGTTGTTAGTCTGCATCGGCGGAGCGAAGTGGGAGGGAATAGAAAGTATGAAAAAAATCAGGCGCAGCATAGCAGTATGTATCATTTTTTGTTTGGCAACAGGGATTTTGTTTCCTTATATTGGAGTTGAACCGGCAAAGGCGGCAGAGGCGCTTTCGGACGGATTGGCGGGATACTGGAAATTCGACGGGGAAACACAACAGGATCAGCTTAAGAATAGCGCTTTAGAATCGGATTTGCAGGTGTCAAAGAATGGGAGTGGCGCTGAAATTTTGCAGGCGGGCGGAGTCTCGGGGGGAACGGTATATTTTAGTAAACAGGAAAATTCTTTTGTAAAAATAGATTTGAATGAGGCGGGAATGGGGCTGAATGCTAAAAACCAGGATTTTTCTATTATGGCATGGGTAAAATTTGACGAGGGGTCATTTAGCTCAAATAGTGATAAAGTGAACCTTTTTCAGCAGTCTTCCGATTCGTCGGATACAAATGCTGCAGGAAGGACGATTCTTTATTATACTTCCGATCAAAAGCTTGGAACGTATTTAACGGGCAGCGACGTTGTATGCGACAGGCAGCTTGCATTGGGGGAATGGAACCATATTGCATTTACAAGCAGCCATTCCACAAAGAAGGCTCAGTTTTATATTAACGGCAGGCTGGCAAAAGAGGGCGTATTAACAGGGGATTTTGTGGATGCGGCCACAGATATTATGATAGGGGCGCATAAGAACCCTGCGGCATCGTCTGCAATGAAGGGCAGCGTGGACGAGCTGCGTTATTACAATAAAATAATAAGTGCGGATGCGGTGCAGGCTATATTTGAGGAATTTGGCCAGGACATTGAAACTGAGACGCTAAAAGAGCAGTTAAGGCAGCAGATAGCGGACGCTAAGGCATTAGAAGGCGGCTCAGAAGAAGCAAAAGAAGAGCTTCTTACAAACATCCGTCAAGCCGAAGTATTGCTGGAAAGAAGCGATGCGTCGTTTGAACAGCTTGAAGGTATGATAAACCAGCTTATATCGGCAGTAGAAGCGTATAAAAAGACTGTCATAATCTCCATTGAAGTAGATACCTCTAAGAAATTACGCGACATACCGGATGCTATGTTTGGCATTAACCACAGATACCATAATGACGGCTATAGCTCCTGGAATGCCCAGGAGGGCAAAATAGAAGAAGAATTTCAACAATATGTAAAAGAGGCATCATTTGGATCCATACGTTACCCGGGAGGGACGGTTTCTAATTTGTATGACTGGAAACGTGCCATAGGGCCTCTGGAGGACAGAAAAAAGACGATCCATGGGAACCTCTTAAGTCCGATTACCCCTAATTTTGGCGTAGATGAAGCTATGGGGTGGATTTATGATGATTTGGATGCAGAAGCAGTATGGGTTTATGCAATGGGGCAGGGGAGTGCGGAAGACGCGGCAGATTTGTTTGAGTATCTCAATGCCCCAGCAGACGGGGATGCTACAAATCCCAATGGTGGAACAGACTGGGCAGAGGTACGTGCGGCAAACGGGCATCCAGAGCCTTATGGCGTGACCCGCTTTGAAATTGGCAACGAAATGGGGTTGTGGGGGCAAAATTACTGGCTGTCCGGCGGTGGCAGTTCTGATTATAATGCAATGGCCAGGGCTTATGTAAATGGCGGGGAAATGGCTTTTACCAAACAAAATACTGTTCAGGAAGAAGACTGGCGGGATGCGGCCGCAAACAGTGACGGAAGCCCCAACCAGGTACGTTATGCGAGGTTTGACCCGGTTGTACCCCAAAGTGCGTCTGTTTATGTCAATAATGTGGAATGGCGGATTGTCCCTTCTTTGGAGGAGTGCGGGAATGAGGCGGTCTGCGAGTTCGATGAAAAGACGGGCAGGATTACATTTGGGGATGGGGTTCACGGAAGCATCCCTCCAAGCGGGCAGGCAATTAAAATTACTTATCGGACGATGCAGGACGGCTTTGTGGCATATTATGACAGGTTAAAGGAAATTGCAAAAGAGCTTGGCATGGAGGTTTTTGTATATTCCTGTATGGAACGGCCCGCGGCAATTACGGAACTAAAAAATGCCGGGAACAAATATGACGGGGCTGTGATCCATCCTTACAGCGAAACAAGCGGAAGCGGTGGCGGATACATTAATATCAGTGAGACGGATCCGCTGTTTTATGAAAAGCTTCTGGGGCGTTCCTTAGAACACAATATCAGCCGAGTAGAAGAGCTGATTGCTTCTATGGGGGAAGGAAAAGTCCCGGTTGTTTCCGAATTTGGCATATACAGGCACAATTCGGCATTTATCCGCTCGATTGGCCATGCAATTTATATAGCAAATGAGATGATAGACTATATTGGGCTGGGGACGCCATATCTGAATAAACACTGCCTGGTAGATTACCCATATCAATCAGATGATCTCGGCACGGGTTCCCAGTGTGTCATCCAGGCAGTATATGATGAAAACGGAGCGTTAAGGTTTGTATCTACGCCTTCTGCAAAAGCCTTTTCTATTTTTAATAATATGACGGGGAATGAACAGGTAGGTCAAACGCTGCGCGGGAATGAAACATATTATACGTTTGAATTAAATGGCGGAAGCTACGAAGTCCCGGCTATAAAAGCCCTTTCTACAAAGGATGAAGAAGGAAATGTCTTTGTGACAGCAGTAAATAACCGTAAAAATGATCCTTCCCTGGTAGAAATTAAAATTGACGGCAGAAATCTGGACGGTGAACAAATCGAAGTTTGGCAGCTCACCTCAGAAGGCGTAGAGGACGAAAATACCATTGCAGAACCGTCTTTGGTGGACGTGGAAAAAAGCAATATAACAGCAGCAGGGCACAGCTTAAATGCCACGCTTGCCCCACATTCTGTTACTAGCTTTAAAATTCCGGCAAAAAAGAAGAAGGTTACAGTAACAGCCGAAGAGGGTGGGAGCGTAAGCGGAAGCTTAGAGGCAAAGAAAGGCAGCAAGGTAACTGTGACTGCATATCCCAAAGAAGGGTACGAATTTGCAGGGTGGTACCGGGGCCAGGAAAAGGTGTCTGAAAAAGCAGAATATGTATTTACTGTAATGGAAGATGTGGCCCTGACGGCAAGATTCAAGAAAAAGGAGCAGGACTTAAAGCCTGGCGCTCAGAATAATATTCCCCCAAAGCCCGACGCATCAGGAAATAACGAGGATATTAATTATGCAGCGGGCAGTGTAGTAAAGGATGAAGCTTCCAATGGAAGGTATAAGGTCACATCTGTTAATGCTGCAAAAGGTACGGTTACGTTTTTGGGAACCTTACGGAAAGGCGTTACAAAATATGTGGTTCCCGATACGGTTAAGGTAAATGGGGCGGATTACAAGGTTACTGTGATAGGGGCGGGTGCATTTAAAAATGACAGGAAGCTAAAGACAGTAACGATTGGAAAGAATGTCACAGACATCCGCGAAAAGGCCTTTTATAAAACAACGTCACTGACGAAGCTGACTATTCCGGCAAGTGTGAAAAAGATTGGAAAACAGGCCTTTTACGGTGATAAAAATTTAAAGAATATTGTGGTTAAAACCAAAAAACTGACCAATAAAACAGTAGGAAAAAATGCTTTTAAGGGAATTTTCGGGAAAGTAAAAATAAAAGTGCCATCCAAAAAGCTGAAAGCATATCGAAGATTACTGCGTGCACGGGGTGTTGGGGCAAAGGGGGCTTTTACCGGCAGTACAAAACTCTAAAGCCCAAATGAAGTGGGAGATGGCTATATGTTAAATATTATGCTTGTAGACGATGAAGTACTGGCTTTGGATTATTTAAAAAATATGGTAAACTGGGAACGTTACGGCTACTGTGTTACATGCTGTGCCCAAAGCGCTAACAAAGCGCTTGAATTGTATGAAAAGGATAAACCCGATGTTGTTATATCTGATATCCGTATGCCTGCTATGGACGGCTTAGAGCTTACTAGACGCCTGAAAGAAAAAAATAAAGACATTGTTATTATCCTGCTCTCCGCATATGGCGATTTTGACTATGCAAAAAAAGCTATCCTCTACGGAGTAGCCAATTATCTTTTAAAGCATGAACTTTGCGAGGAGCTCTTAGTGGCAGAATTACAGCGCGCTGCAGAGCATTTGAAAAGGCAGCGGGAGCGTGACCGGATCTATCAGGAGTATTTCATCAAACAGTTAATTTACCAGCCAGATACAGAGGACTTAGAAGAAGAAAAGCTGGGAAACCGCCTGTTTTTATTGCTGCTGCATAAGAGGCGCCCAGTGGTGGACGGAGAATTTTTAGAAGAAAAATGGCATATAAAAGAGCGGGACGGGCTGTATGGTGTGCTCACAGAGGATTTGGATGAAATGCTTTTTTATGTTGCGGATGCGCAGATAACTGACAATAACTGGATGGCGCTCTACCGGATTGAGCACACCGTCAGCGTCCATACAGAAACAGGGCTTATCGAACGCAAATGCGCTAAGATTTGCAGCAGCTTGCAAAAATTGCCGGATTGTGCGTTTGACATCCTTTACAGCGGGGAAATTACACAACATGCTATCAGCGGGACATTTCGCAGGATGTCCCGTTTGATCCGGCATGATTTTTTTTATGAAGCAAATCATGCAAGGCCGCTTTTTAACATTTCTCCGTCAGAGCGCAAAATCCTCTGGGGAGGCCAGATCCGCGGGTTAAAGGATGCTGTATATGAGAAAAATGGCGATCCGGCGCAGATGGTAAAGGAATTATTTTTAAGGCCCGGGGAGGATGGGCGGCTTGACATTATAAAATCCCTAATGCCGCTTTTAAATAGCCTTTTGCGGGAAATCTGCGCGGCGGAGCATATTACGGAAGGTATCAATGGGGAAAAGCTTTATACTATGCAGGAAGTGATGGCTTATTACATGCATAGCTTTGCAAAAGTCCATGAAAAGCTAATGCAGCAGGAGACAGATGGTTTTTCAAGGGTTGTACAGGACATGATCCATTACATACACAAGAATTATAAACAGGAGCTAAGCCTTGACATGTTAGGCGGAGAGTTTGGGATGAACGGCGTCTATCTGGGGCAGATTTTTAAAAAAGAAGTTGGCATTACCTTTTTAAAGTACCTGACAAATGTACGGATGGAAGAGGCAAAGCGTTTGTTGGCGGAAGAAAACTGCACCGTTTCTAAAACGGCGAAACAGGTAGGTTATTTTACCAGTCAGTATTTTGCCAAAGTATTTGCAAGGACAGTTGGGATGAAACCGCAGGAGTACAGGAAATGGATGGAAGACGAGGAAAGGAAAGACGGTTAAAGTGGCGCCTTTTAGGGAATATTGCGTTTATTCTGGCAGTTTCTATGGTTATCAGCTCGCTTACAGGCTACTGGTATTTTGAAAGGGTTGTCAGGGAGCAGAAGATTTCTGGCGAGCGCAGCAGGCTCATGCAGGTTTCGGGGCAGCTTACGTTTATGGCCGGAGATATCAGGCAGTTTGCCAAGAGTATTTTAATTGACAAAGAGCTGCAGCAGCTTTTGGAAGAGGACGTTTCGGGCAGCGCCTATCTAAAACAGAGACGCAGCGACAAAGTGGCGGCACGGCTGATTTTTTACGGCAGCCTGCGCAGTTATATCAAAAACATGATTATCAGGATGGAGGACGGCACCTGCTACGGCAGCAGCTACGACAGCATAGATACGGCTTATATTAACGAAAAGCTGGCACAGGAAGAAATTGCAGGCTATCTGGGGCAGGAGGACGGTGCTTTTTCAGAGCCTTATGGAGGCAATAGACGCAGAGAAAACCAGCGGATGTGTTTTCAGATGCAGATGTATGATAAATACCGTTTTGGGCAGCGCAGGGGGACTTTGTATATTGAATTTGAACTGGGTTATTTTTTGGAGCCAATCCGCACATATGCAGGCGCTGAGAATTATATTTGCCTGCTGGGCGCTCATGGGAATATCTTGTATGGGCAGGATCCTGACGGAAAACTGTCTGTGTGCCTGGAAGAGCTGGCAGGGCAGAAGGAAGAGCTCCGGAGGACAGATAACGGCTACCTGGTCTGCGACGCCATTGAAGGGACGGGGTTTCGGCTCGGTACGCTTATTACAGACCGCTACCTTTGGGAAAGGAGCAGCTTTGTCCTTTGGTTTTTCCTTTGTTCGTTTTTGTTTTCCGTTGGCCTTATCCTGGTTTTTATTTCCCGCCGGATGGAACAGATGATCTGGCCGATTACAAAGCTGTCAGCGCAGATGGAGACGGTCAAATATGGCTGTATGCAAACCATTGAAACCGTGCATACAGGAGACGAAATAGAAGCGCTTTACAATTCCTTTGGACATATGCTAGAGCAGTTAAAAAAAGGAGAGGAAGAACGTATCCTGTATGAGCGGCAGAAACACAAGATGGAATATGATATTACGATGTCCCAGATTCATCCGCATTACCTGTACAATGTGTTAAATACGGTTGTATATCTGGCTGCAGCGGGAAAGGGGCAGGATGTGGTAACAATTGTCCACGCATTAATTGATACACTGCACAATACGCTTGAGATTGGCGGGGAGCATGTGGAAACAACGGTGGAAAAGGAGATTATGCTGACCCAAAGCTATCTGGAGATCCAGAATTACCGCTATCCGGGTATGGTTACGGCAAAGATTACATGCAGTGAAGAATTAAAAGTGTGCAGAATGCCAAGAATTGTGATTCAGCCTTTGGTGGAGAATGCTATTTTACATGGGATTTTGCCTGCTGAGAGGGCTGGGACAGTGTGGGTGGATGTAGAAAAGAAAGAGGGTGTGCTTTACGTTGTTGTACAAGATGATGGAATTGGAATTGGCGAGGATTGCCTGCAGAGGTTTAAAAACGGAGAAGAAATTTCGTCTGGAAAGGGCAGCAGGAGGCATATCGGGATCCGCAATGTAAGGGACAGGATCTGGTATTTGTATGGGGAGGAATATAATATGGAGATTGGGAGGAGAGAAAAAGGAGGCACAAGGGTGGCGCTGCGGCTGCCGTTTGTAGAGGGAATTCATGAAGAAAAAACATATCTATCTGATGATTATAACCGCCACAGTGCTGCTAAACGCATGTACGGGGACAGATGATTCGCTGATAAAGCAAAGCACTGGCCAGCGCCAGATGCACCCACAGCCTGTCCCATACAGTGAGCCGCTCCCCACAGATTACCAGGGCACGCTTACCATGTGGGGATGGGACGATGATTATTACAGTACGGTTACAGAAGCGTTTCAGGAAATATATCCCAACGTGGAATTTGAGTATATATCTGTTGCGCATAAGGATTTGCCCCAGAAATATGAAACTGCCCTTATTTCAGGAGGCGAGCTGCCAGATATTGCGTGGTCTGTCATCGATTCAAGGGGCGAAGTCTTTGAGCTGGACATGTGGGAGCCGTTAGAACAGGAACCGTATTGTTTTGATATTTCCCAGATTTATGAGTATATGCGCCCGCGTATGGTCAATACAAAAGGGAACGTATGCGGTATTGAACAGTCCCTGTCCCCGGCAGGGCTCGCATACCGCAAGGATCTTGCAAAACGGTATCTTGGGACAGATGACCCAGCTCAGCTTGAAGCCATGCTGCCGGACTGGGAGAGTTTTATTGAAAAGGGAAAGGAAGTTTACCAAAAAAGCGGGGGCAGTGTCCATATGTGGTTTTCTTTAAGCGACTTAAGGCAGTTTATCCAAGAGCAGCAGGGGATCCCATGGGTACAGGACGGCACGATCAATGTGGAGGAAACGTTTGGCAGATCTTTAGAGCTAATCTGCCGGTTCCGGGATGAGAGTATCTCAGATGATCTGGCGGCGTGGACCCCGGCATGGAATGAAGCTTTTAATGGGGACGGGCATATTTTTACCACATGCGCGACATGGACTGTACAATTTACGATTCAGTCCTACGACCAAAAAGGGGAGACAGAAGGTCACTGGGGGCTTATGGGCGCGCCGGAAGGCAATGCCAACCTGGGCGGCACAGCTATGGGGATTTCAAAGACTTGTAAGGATAAGCGGCTGGCATGGGAGTTTTTGAAGTTTGCCACGCTTTCTACAGAAGGGGCGAGGGCAATTAACCAGATAGCCCTTTTGACGACCGCAAAAAAGCCTTATCAAGAAGCGCCAGAATTAAAGAGCTATAAAAGCCCTTGGTTTGGGGAGCAGGATCTGGGGATTTACTATATGGAAAAGATTGTGCCGCAGATTAAGGCTCGGACATTAACGCCGCAGGACGGGGTAGTGCATGACAGCCTGAATATGATTTTAGAGGTGATTAATACGGATTGGGACGTAGGGTACGAAGAAGCGGCAGCTTTTTTAAAAGAGGAGCTAAAGGCGGAGTTAAAGGATATAAATGTATATTAAAAGAGGATGCGTTTGCATCCTCTTTTTTATGGGGGCAGCTAATCTCTATGCAGCGACGGCTGTTGATAGAGTTTACGTTCTATTTGCCGCCGCTCGATTGCTATTTGCTTTAGCGCGGCCTCATCCGTTGTCACAGCTTCAATTCGTTCAAGAATGGATAGTTGATCGAATAAATTACAGTTAATTTCTTTTTCATTTGTGGGCATATTGGCTCACCTCCCTGTAATGAAAAATGCTTTTGTGTATTTTATTATAACATATGATAGGCTATGGCTTCAACTAATCTTTCGCTCAGCTTGAGTATAATTTTGAAAAAATATCGGCCTGTCTTACTTATTGGGAGGTTTGTTTGATCTGTGTAATTTTTCCGTGGGAGAGAAATATTACCTTATCTACATATGCCAGAGCCTCCTTTCTGTGCGTTATGATGAAATAGAAGTTGTAGTCGGTATTTTCTTTGATAAAAAGGTTGAATGCTTCTTCTGATTCCTTATCATAATTTGAAGATGCCTCATCCAATACAAGAATTTCAGTGGGGCGGTTTAATGCGCGTAATAAGCCAACCTTCTGCTTTTCCCCACCAGATAGCTTTGTCCCGCCAGTTCCGACTGCGGTATCAAATTGTTTTTTTAATTTATGGACTGCTTCAGTGCAAAATACTGGAAATCTGTCTGGATGAAAAGAGGTTTTATCATCCAGGATAATATTTTCCCGGACAGTGCCTCCAAATAGATGGACATCCTGCAAGACAGCGCTGATTTTTTTTCGGTATGCTTCAATGTTGTATTCCTGGATCGGTATGCCGTCTATCAGGATTTCGCCGGAGGATGCCCGGTGCAGGCCCAAAAGAAGGTTCAGGAGGGTAGTTTTACCACTGCCGTTGTCACCTGCCAGAGCGACTTTTTCCCCTTTGTTTATTTCAAAAGAGATATTTTTCAGGATGCGGCGGTTATCAAAAGAAACAGAAACGTCTTTAAATTCAATTTTAGAAATCTCAGGCTTTGGCAGAAGGTGGGAATCATAATTTTCCTCTTCTAAGGCGAAAAATTTCTGGATATCTTCCACACATGGTTTGATCTGTTTTAAAATCAACCGTAGATGCATAATGGCATCAACTGGAATCAGTAAATAAGAGGAAAATGTAATAAATGTTACCAGGCTGCCAAGGGTGAGCCTGCCGTCTTGAATGAGGGCGGCGCCAGGCAGATACATTAGGTTTATAAAGGCAAGCTCTACCACCTGCATCATGCGTGTGTTTTTTGTAGTAAAAAGGGACATATTCTTCGAGGCTTCATTCATATTGTCAACATGTTCTCCATATTCCGCTATTTTTTTTTCATGCAGATTCCATAGCTTGATATCGATGGCGCCAGATAAGAGATCAGAAAACCATGTATTATACTGTTTATTCACCTCCATGGATTCTTTCCCCAGTTTTTCTGATTTGGTGCGCATCCATATGTTGTATGCAATCTTAATGAAAATAAGGGGCAGCATCAGCAGGGCAAGCTGCCAGTTTAAAAGGAACAGCCCAATTGCAGCGCCGATTGCTTTGCAAATAATTAGAAAAAGCATCAGAAAGTTGCTGCTGGTAATCCCCATAAGGCTGCTGATATCATAAAGGACGTCCCCGATAGTTTTATAAAACCCCTGTTCCTTAAAGTGTTCCGGGTTTAGCTTTAAGCCATGGCGCATGGCCTTTACTTTCAGGTCTTTTCCAAAAGAATTGGCTACAAGTATTTCCTGCTTTGCCTGGAAATATTGTATCGTATTGTCGCATGTATGCAGAAGGAGTAGCAGGAGGATAGCTATGAAAACCACATGGATATTGCCGCTTAACAGTCCCTGGTCGATCATAAATCGGTTTACAAATGGCGCGGCAACACTTATGAGGGACACAAGGATAGAAAAAATAAGAATGGAATAGATGGCGGACATATAGGGTTTGAATAGCTTGTAAATATTTCGCAGGCTCATTGAAAATTCTCCTTTCAATAAACAATATAATTTTAATTTATAATATAATAGAAAGATGTATAAAAGTAAATATAAAATCATTAATTTGAATATATAAATATATAAAAAATATTTAAATATAAAATATACTATTTAAGTAAAATAGTTGAAATAAAGTAAATAATATACTATAATAAGGATATTCAAAAAATTCAAAGGAGGAAGGGCATGGCAGATACGAATCCTATTATTTTCA
The DNA here is from genome assembly GCA_009911505.1 of Lachnospiraceae bacterium. Classification (GTDB taxonomy): domain Bacteria; phylum Bacillota; class Clostridia; order Lachnospirales; family Lachnospiraceae; genus Roseburia_B. The sequence continues at coordinate 13,168 of QXXL01000038.1, forward strand.
GAACGTATAAGACTTATGGTGGTTATTATGTATATGACAGACATACAAATTCTGTGATTACATTAAGCCGGGAAGAGTTTCAGGAATTGCAGGCTGTGGAAAAGGGAGAGCTGCCGACAGAAAAGAGCGGTGTGATTGCGCGGTATCAAGAACAGGGGATGTTTGTGCCGAATGTGGTGAAAGAGATATATCATCCACAGACGGATATCATGGAGCATAATGCAAAAAGGCGGCTGCAGCAGCTGATCTTGCAGGTGACACAGCAGTGTAACCTGCGGTGTGAATATTGTGCCTTTTCTGGAATTTATAAAGAAAACCGTGTGCATTCAGCTAATTGGATGAGCTTTGAAACGGCGAAACGGGCCATAGATTTCTACCTGGAACACAGTATAGATACTCCATCAGCTTTTATTGGGTTTTATGGCGGTGAACCGCTTTTGGAATTTGATCTGATCAAAAAATGTGTAAATTATGCTAAAAAGACAATCGAAGGAAAAAAAATATACTTTAACCTTACAACAAATGGAACATTGCTTGAGGACGAGCGGGTAAAGTTTTTGGCCGAGAATAACATCAGCATTGCAATCAGCTTAGACGGTTCAAAAAAAGAGCATGACATTTGCCGTAGGTTTCCAGATGGTACAGGATCATTTGATATCATTATAAAAAATTTACAAAATATGTCGCAGAATTATCCAGAATACACAAAGAACTCAGTTAGATTTTTCACTACCGTAAATCCATATATGGATTTGGGGTGTGTAATGGAATATTTCAGAGTAAATGATATTATTGATGAAAGAGCTATCAGATATAATACAATGGTTTTTAAAGATCTAAAAAAAGAGCTGAATTTCCAGAAGTCTTATTTTCAGATCCAGAAGTTTGAATATATAAAAGCATTTTTTTCCTTGGTTGGAAAGCTAGACAAAAAACATGTGAATCCACTTGTTCATACATTTATAGAAAATGCTAAAATTTTAAAGCAGGCATTACACAAAAGGATAGAACTTGATCCAGTCATACATCCGGGAGGGCCTTGTATGCCAGGGATTATACGATTATTTGTGCGTTATGACGGCGCGCTTTTCCCATGTGAACGCGTCAATGAAAATCAAAGTTTCTATCAGATTGGTTCCATAGAGGATGGATTTCGTCTAGATAAAATGAGAGATATTTTAAATATTGGGAAAATAACGGAAACGGAATGCAAGACATGTTGGAATCTACAGCGTTGTTCCATGTGTTCAAACGAAATAGAATTTCACGGTAAGGAAAAGCCTGGAAGAGAAGAGAAAATTAAACTTTGTGCAGAGAAGAAACGAGCGACGGAAGTAGAATTATATGAACAAAGCGTATTAAAAGAATTTGGGTATATAGTAGAAACGGAGGAAATGCGGAAATGAAAAAGCTGTTATTGTTCCCTTACCATCCAGACATGGGGCTGCTTGCACAAAAAGCTGCAAAATTAAAAGGGTATTCTATTATAGGCGTTCATTCGTTTCAGGAAGATATTTTGGCTGTTAAAGCAGTAAATGAGCAATTGGGATGCAACGGGAGTTTTGCCGAAATGCTTCATAAGTGTGACGCCGTACTTTTGCTGGATGATTATAGGGAATCGGAAACGGATAAATACTATGAGGTGATCCAATCGGCTATTGATATAGGAAAGCAAATCATTGTAACATCTTTAGCGGCGGAGAAACTGGACTTGGGGGCATACAAGGGGTTTTGCACTATATTGCGGAATGAGCCAAAATCTGACTTGGCTAAGATAATAAAGAAACCTGCTCAGGGGAGAGTAAAATACATCATAGAATCTCCAATTATAGCTGTTTTTGGAATGGGAAAAAGCTGCTGTAAATTTGAAAATCAAATTTTGATAAAATCTATGTTAGATCAGGAAGGCTATCGGTCTGCCTGGATATCTTCAAATACCCTGGGAGCTTTATTTGGAGGATATACGACGCCTGATTTTTTATATGATAAACATGTAGCATTTGAAGAAAAAGTAATCCGGTTCAATCAATTTGTTTATCAAATTTCTGTTGCTGAAAAACCAGATGTTATCGTGATCGGTGTGCCAGAAGGGATTTCAGAATTTTCAGCTCATGAATATAACCATTTTGCAGAATATCCATTGGTTGTTGGCAGCGCAGTCTCTGTTGACAGCGCTGTACTATGTACCTATTTCCTGTCTAAATTGGATGTGGACGGTATGAAAAGGACGCTTTTTCACTATAGGGAACGGTTTGGTTTTCCTGTGCATATGGTGTCTATTGGAAGAACAACTTTTGAGAGAATGCGGGAATTTCAGCAGGTTGCATATTTATTTCTCGAGGAAGAGTATTTGCAGAAACACTATGAAACCGCAGTAAATCAACCGGATGTATTTGTAGGTGTGTGGGAAACAAAAAAAACAGAAGACGCTATACAAAAAGTATTTGACAGGCTAAAGGGAAATCCGGACGCCATATAAGGAGGGGAAAATGTGAACTATGAAAAAAGAGATCTTGTAAGGCTGATCCAGAATACAGTATATGAAATAACAGAAATTCAGTTGGATTCGGAAAAAGTGAATTTGTTGGATGTGGATATTTGCCCTGTAGATTTTTTATATATTTTTGACTCGTTGGAAAGAAAGCTGCATGTTCCAGCAGTAAATATTTTGATTGGGCAAACATACCAAGTCTTAGAAATTGACGCAATGAGTGAGGCGCTGCTGGAATTATTGAGATAAACGGAGCCATTTGCCATACAGTATCTATAAAGGAGGAACAAATATATGAAAAAATTAAATAAGAACTTTTATGAAGAACGGAAAACCGTCGAGGCGATGTTAGGATTGTGTGCAAATAATAAGTGTGCTTGTGATTATCCGTATGAGTGTTTTTGTTCAAATAGCCGAGAGACATATTATGATAACTATATGAAAGAATTTAGATATACTTATAATGCATTTGAGGCGATTAAACAGTAAAACGCGTATAACTGTATGGAAAAGAGGAAGGTAATATAAAGACATAAAGGCCTTTCCTTATATTGCATAGTAAAAAATGATGAGCTGTATGGTGTTATGGATAAGGAGACCTGTTTTTTTGGTCTCCTTAAAAGATAGATATTATGTTATCAAGTGAAGAGGGGATGCTAATGAATTGTGTTAAAAGGGCAGCAATATATCTTGGTCGGAAAAAGAGACGTATTTTTCTTTTGCTATGTATTTTTCTATGTATGTCTTTTAGCGTTTTAATTGGTATTTCATTTAAAAATAGCGCAGAAAACCAATTAGACAGGCTGCGCAAAAGCATGGCGTCGGGGTTTGTTTTTAAGGCAAATGTGGAAAATAAGATGTACTGGGAACATGTGGATTATGGAAATGCGGGCGGCGGCTATTTCTATAACGGTCCAAGGATTACGGAAGAAGTGATTGGGAAAATACTTTCTTTGGATGGTGTAAAAGATTATACGGTTGATTTAGCACATGTCGGATGGACAGATTTAACATTAAAGCCAGGTGCATATGCAGCGTCTGAGCCAGATCCGGATCCAGATCCTAATGAACTTCTTCCAAATTCAGAAGAATATCTGATGCTTCTGCGCCATAGAGTAGATATAAATGCATGTAGGAATGGAGACATGCATAAAAATTTCAGGATGGGTGCCCTTGCCATAACAGAAGGGCGTAACATTACGGTTTCAGACCGTTTAAAAGTGGTGATTTCAGACTGGCTGGCAGATAAGAACCATCTTTCTGTAGGGGATACCATTACGCTGCAAACGAAGCGGGGGTTCTATTCTTTTTCAGACGATCCGATGGAGACGTTGGGAAGCCCGGTTGAAGTGGAAATAGCAGGGCTGTTCCATGCAAATTTCAGCATGGCAGCTTCCGATACTATGCTGGAATCATGTTATATAGAGAATGTGATTTATACGGACATGTATACCTATACAAAGCTGCAGGAAAATCTGGATGGGTCTGAAACCAATGGCACACATGTATCAGTTGAATTTCTGGTAGAGGATCCAGGGGAAATAGATTCCATTATACAGAAAATCAAAAGCCGTGGGGATATTG
>QXXL01000327.1 GCA_009911505.1 Lachnospiraceae bacterium
CACCTTATACAGAAAAATAAAGTGCGCAGTTAGATTTGCTGTATTTCTAACTTACACACTTTATTTTACACTCCCGTATATTATGCCATTTTGCTTACAGAGGAAGAAGCCTTTTATCTTGGCATGAAGTATATGGTTAAAATGCTGTTGTCCTTACTGGAAGAATCATAATATTTCTATCATCTTTAGTATTTTTAGTTTTTTGTCGTTATCGCAGTTTTTAACCGCCCTCAATAACTCATTTTCCAGAGCAAGGGAGCTGTTCTCATACTGGTCGGATAAAAGATAGTCTATCGAGGTGTTGAGGGCGTTTGCGATAGCGAGCAGAACATTCAGGCTTACTTTTGTATGATTATTTTCAATGTTTGAAATATGCGAAGTATTGCAGTCTACCATTTGTGCAAGGTTATCCTGTGTGAGATTGTTTTTCAGCCTCATTTCTTTGATTCGGATTCCTAACTTTCCATAGTCAATATCTTCCTTCAATTTTAAGCACCTCCTAATTTGCCTATATAAGTATTTACATATTCTGATTGTAATATCAAAGCATTTGTGTTAGAATAATCTGTATAAGTTTTTTGTACTTATATAGACAAACAAAAAAAGAAAGTAGAGGTAAAGTAAACATGGGTTTTTTTGATTTTCTCAATTCATTTACAGATGCATTTGGAAATGTTATAACACAACAAACTTGGAGAGTACGTAATGTCAGCCTTAGAGAAGGGTTTCCATCAATGGATACTAGTCCATACTTAACTAATAATTTTTATATAAGTAGTTATATCTGTCCAGATTGCGGTCAATCTATGTACAAAACAGTATTTAGAATAGGAGAAGAAAGTCGAATCAATGTGAATGGTACACCATATAGGATGAAACGTTTATTTACCTGTCCCCATTGCAAAAATTTTTATACTCCAATGGCAGGAAAAAGATTATCAGCAGGAACGGTCTACTTTTTAGATAGTCAAAATGATTATAACAAACTTTTGGAAAGTTATAATGCTTGTGGAACAACACAAGGACGTCCAGATGCATAAAAGAATGAAACTTATGTTTTGAGCAAAGAACGTATAGCAACTACTTAGAGATAATTATTGAGGAAAGGTTAGGTAAATGGAATCATATAAAATAAAAAATTATTATTCTTTGCTCGGAGTAAGGTTTAACGCTTCAAAAGATGAAATAAAATCAGCATATAGAAAATTAGCAAAAGTGATGCACCCAGATGTAAACAAATCGCCTGATGCAAAAGAAAGGTTCCAAGAATTATCAGAAGCATATGAAATTTTATCAAACGAAACATCTCGTAAAAAGTATGATGATATTTTGCGTATGTATAAAAATAAATCATCAACATGGAGAGATACTTATAGTTCATTTAGAGAAACGGAACAAAGCCAAGCAAGAAAACAGGCAGAAGAATATTCAAGTATGTCTTTAGATGAAATACTGGAAATGATAAAACAAACATTATTACATGGTGAGAAGGAATCTAAAAAAAATTTATCAATTAAAACGTATCACATATTAGGATTGAGAGTTTTTCTTTGTATAGGATTGGTAGAAATGATGGGTACAGTTATACTAACAATACCTGCCGTTGTGCTTTTTAGTATTGTTTTAAGGGGATTTTATTATAAAGGAAAATTTGTAGGAATTATGCCAGTTGTCAAAGGCTTTTTCTTGATAGTTGGTGAAATTGCATTTGTAACATTTATAGTCGTAATTATACTTGCTATCAGATACTTCATTCTATTTGCATAAAGTAAAAAAGTATAATTATTGAGCAGAGTAACCACTCATAGATGTAAAAGTGGCACTCTGCTCTTTATTTTGTAATAGAAATACAATTTGATACCGTCAAACTTAAAGCCATACAAAAGCGCATGGAATCCCGCTTTCACCTTACCTAATTCCCCTAAATAATCCACCTTTATTGTTTTAAGTGGCATTTAAAATTTATATAGCGTATTGTTTCCTAAATAATTAGTATCTGGAAATCATGCCTGTAGTATATACTGGCTGAATAAATCCAATATTACTCTGACAGCTATAAAATCCATATAATTGTAACATTTTTATGGTTTTGAACCAAACATATGGTTCATTGCGGCTTTTACTAAATACGGTGTATCCGATTCTGTAATCTTTTTACTAAATCCTTTACGCATTTTATTAATGAAAATTTTAGTTACCCGATTAAACTTAGGAATAATATATTTGTTTGTATAATCAATATGTTACTACAAAAGGCACAAAAAAACCTTGAAACACTGATAAATAAAGGGTTTTCCAATATTGAAAATGTGCGGAAAATGGCATTTTACAACAAAATTACAACAATTCTTTTAGATATGCGAATAAAAAGCCGGGGAGGGTAGCAGGCTATAAAGTATTTATTGAACTAATATCAGGGGCTGCCATTTCCAGTTTTTCCCGTCCTATCAGATTCCAACATATAGTTGCGAATGTCCTCATATTCCATGTGCATTTTGTAATCTATATAATTTTCAATGTCTGAAAGCAAAGTATGAAAATGTTCTGATGAAATCCTTATAATTCTGCCGTCTGGATGCTTTAGTGCTATTGTTGTTTGTTCGGTAGCTGATTCCATTTTTTCAGCTATCAGATTATCTAATGCGCCGCCCGATCTGCCGTCAACTTCATTTGAATCTAGGATAATGGTCTTGAATGGTTCGGCGCTTTCCGTGTATTTGTCATGGTGCAAGCTGTACCCTTTACAGTCAAGAATTGTGCAAATACTCTTTGTTATGTGTTCCAGGCTGTCCATATTGGAAATAATGCGTTCTGTATCTGTAATAAAATCATCCTCACACAATAAGTATTCCATTCTCACATTCAATACATCTGATAAAGCCCTTGCGGTATCGGTGGTTAATTTGCACTTTCCCTTTACTATGTTGGAGATATGTTGTTCTGTAAAGTGCGCAGCGGCGGCAACGTCTTTTTGCTTCATGTTCTTTTCTTCAATACATTTTCTTAATCTTTCCCCGCAAATTATGTTTAATTCTTCTTGATTCATGCCCTATATTCTCCCTTAAAATGAATAAAAAAATACTTAATCAGTTGTTTTACTATTCTTAATGATTGGTTTAAGATTATATTAGCACCAACGAGGACAAAAGGCAACATAAACATAAAAATTTTATAGGAGTGTGACAAAATGAGAAAAACAAACGCAGAGAGTTTTGACGTTGCAGTTTTAGAAAAGCGCATAGCGGTATCTGACAAGGAACTTGCTTTCATGCTTGGTGTCGGTCTGCCAACGGCAAGGAAGATAGCGGAGGATGCAGGCGCAATATGCCGGATAGGAAACCGCAAAGTAAATAAAGTTGATAAGATTCGGCGGTACATGGATGCAATAGCAGGAGAATAAAGCATCATGGAAAGCATTATGAAATCTATTGACGGAACGGGGGCGAAACAGTGACCTATGATGAAGTATTGACACATTTTCAAGTGAAAAAAAGGCAGCAGGACAAGGCACAGTGCCAGTGTCCGGCGCATGATGATAGGCAGGCTTCCCTTACTGTCACAAAGGGGCGTGATTCCGTCCTTATACACTGTCATGCAGGATGTGACATTGATAATGTGCTATCGGCAGCAGGATTGAAAAAATCAGATTTATTCTATCAGGAAAAACGGACTGGCAGCAGTTGGCAGGCCTATATTGAGAGCCGGGAGAAAAAGAAAATTGAAGCGGTTTACAATTACGTTTCTATTAACGGCAGCTATGCTTTTACCAAAGTGCGGATGCAGGCAAAGAAAATGATATATGGCACGTTGGCAAATGAGCGGTTCACTTACGGACTGGGAGGGCGCACACGGAAAGAGTTATGCGCTGTCTATGCGCCTGACGGCGTACAAGCCATAAATAAGGCAGTTTCAGAGGGCAAGCCTATATTTATCCCGGAGGGCGAAAAAGACGCTGATACACTGGCAAAACAAGGCTATACGGCGTTTTCCTTTGGGGGCGTGAATGATTGGTCGGCAGATATGGCGCAGCTTTGCAAAGGGGCGGTTGTCTATGTACTGGCCGACAATGACGAACCGGGGCGGCGTGTCGCAAATACTATTCAGAGTGATCTGCAGGGCATAGCGGAAAGTGCAAAGGTAATTGTTCCAGTGCCGGACATTCCCAAAGCTGATATATCAGATTACTTTGCGGCCGGACACAGCAAGGCAGAGTTTGAGAGTCTTTTGCAGCAGGACAGAGCCGTTACAGAAAAAAGGGCAGAGGGAAACACGCCGGACTTGTCGCAGTTTCATCTTGTGAATAATAAAGGCGTTCCGACAGGCGTATTTGATGAAGCTATCTTTAAATACATAAAAGGGCAGCAGGATTTATTTGTGTGCGGCGGTACGGTCTATATTTATGACGGCGGCTATTTTAAGGCTGATGCAAGCGGCGCAAGGCTTAAAACAATGATTAGCAAGCTGATATATCCGCAGTTCATTAAAAGTACCACACTGAAAAGGATATATGACCGCTTTCTTTGTGATATATCCCTGGAAGTGTCTTTCGAGGAATTGAACCGCTATCCGGCGCACTGGATATGTTTTGAAAATGGGATGTACGATTGCAAGGAAAAACGCCTGCTGCCGCACAGCCCAAAATATAAAGCTATCAATCAGATACCGCATGAGTACAAGCCGGGGGCGGTGCATGAGGGGAAAAGGACAGAGGAATTTTTAAAGTTTATCTGCCCGGAGCCGGACAGCCGGGAAATGCTTTTGCAGTTTTCAGGATATGCGCATACAAAGGACGTAGGGCAGCAGAAATTTCTTGTTTTGCTTGGAGAGGGCGGCAGCGGAAAAAGCACATTTATAAGGCTGATGGAGGCATCCGTTGGGAGCCGGAATCTGTCAAATATCAGTCTGACCGATTTACAACAGCGGTTCGCCAGTTTCGGGCTTATGGGTAAGCTGCTGAACAGTTGCGCAGATTTGGAAATATCCGCACTGGAAGATACTGCAATCATTAAAAAGGTTTTGGGGGAAGATACGCTTAGAGCGGAGCAAAAGGGGCGTGATGCAATTTCTTTCAAGAATTATGCGAAGCTGATATTTTCCACAAATGAGCTGCCAGTTGTAAAGGCTGAAAAAACGAACGGATTTTATCGGCGGCTTTTGGTGCTGCCAATGAACAGAGTGCCGGAGAAAAAGAACCCTAATCTGCTGAATGAACTGCTGCAAGAAATTGACTATTTTCTATGGCTTTCGGTGCAGGCACTTGAAAGGATGTATGAGAAAGAAATTATTGTAACCTCTGCTGAATCTGAAAAAGCCGTTGCACAGTTACGCATGGACAGTGACACAGTGCAGGCGTTCCTTGTTGAAGCGTGTGTTTTGGACGAGGGCAGCAGGAGCGAACGGACAGAACTGTATAGCCGCTATGAAAAGTATTGTGAAGATACAGACCGCCAGAGCCTTACAAAGAATAATTTTTACAAGAGTTTGAGGGTAAAGGGGTATAAGGATTTCAAGACTGGCGGTTACAGATATTTCAAGGGCATTTCTGATGAAAAAAACAGCCCCATGCCTGCCCCAAAAACTGCCCCGGACGGATTTATTGAAATCCCGGAGGGGTATCAGGAGGAACTACCTTTTGACTGATAGGGCAGATTTTGGAGCGTTTAGGGCAGTTTTAGGGCAGCAGTTTTTTGTATATCTGCCCCACTCAAAGCCTTGTATTTACTGCATTTAGGGCAAAAGGGCAGTTTATACAGATATATTTTAGAGATTTTATAAAAAAGTATGCGGTATGGGGTATTTATACATATAAAGGAAAACGGCGAAAAAAATCTGCCCTTCTGCCCTTTTTGGGTTTTGGTAACGGATTTCAATAAAATATCAGTGGCACTTTTGATGTGCCGGAAAGGGTGTTGCTATGAAAGAGTGCGTAAAAGAAGTATGGATAAAATTTGGCAGTCAATCGGAGTATTCCGAGAATGAGAAAAAATTGTTTGCACTTTTGGATGAAAAACCGGGAGATTCCATTGTAAAGGTATATGATGCGAGTACCAAAGGCTGCAAGGAATTGAGAAGTTACAGCTTTGATGAAGCGCATATTTCCATTCTGACGGATGCTTTCGGAAAGGACAATGTAAAGTTTCAGGAAAGAAAAGTGAAAGCAGAACGGAATAGACAATGCACAAAGCCAATTATCCGGCAGATTATACCATGTAACCATGATATGTATGCAGTGGTAAAGGATACGGATGGCGGCGAGTACAAATATAAAGTGCTGCTATATGCGTTGTGCAATGATGGGGAAGTGTACCCCCTATTCTATGATAATTGGTATGGTGTTTGTCTTTCTTCTGATGCGCTTTTCTGTGCGGACAGATACGAATTAGAGAGCGGCGAGGTTTATTTGCCGGAGGGAGGAAAGCCGGATGAACAGAAATAAAGTTATCAGTTTAGCGGATGCGCCGGGGTGTCCTGCTGCCGTCACAGCATTTTATGACCGATACCGGGAGCGGATCACTGGCATTAAGACGGTGGAGCAGAGGAACAATATTTTCTGAAATGCAGCAGGATTTTGAAACAGAGGTAAGGCAGGAGCCGCAGAACCGGGATAAGCTGTCGGAGGTTTAC
>QXXL01000328.1 GCA_009911505.1 Lachnospiraceae bacterium
GATTGGCTGGATAAAAAATGGAGTGTTATTAAGAAAAGTTCACTTTTAACTTGTACTTTTTCTTGACATAGTACCAGGGGCAAATCAGATCCCCCTTTGCTCATTCCAAAAGAGGAAAGCCGCATATATTCCCCGGAAAATCGGGGCTATGCCCGTCCGGGTTCAAATCTGCTCCCGGAAAATTCCGGGTACGTTGCCACTGGTGGCTATGCTCTGCAAGGTTACATTTCAGATCGAACCTTTAAAGGACGAAATTCGTTGTTTAGCGGCTCTGCCTTGTTTATGTAACGTCTGATAAAAAGTAAGACGGCAGCAGGACAGCGCACTTTTACGCTTTCCCCATTTGTGGGGATTCCCTTATTTCCTGCTGCCAGTCTGTTTTCTATACCTATGTTCTGTAAAATACGCATAATTTATACGCAAAAACTATTGACATGCGCATAAAAAAGGCGTATAATACATAATATAAGGAGGACACAATATGACAGTTCGGGAAATACTAAAGGTGCTTCGCAAAGATGGATGGTACACCACCAATCAGGAAGGCTCCCACATAAGCCTAAAGCACCCAACAAAGCCCGGAAAAGTCACAGTACCAAACCACAACGGGGACTTGAAACCGGGAACACTAAACAGCATTTACAAGCAGGCGGGGCTTAAATAGCCCTACTGCCTGCGCTTATCATAGAAAGGAGCGTAATCTATGCAGAATTTAACTTATCTTGCAGTCTTTGAACCATCAACAGACGGCTCATATAGCATCTACTTCCCTGATTTACCCGGATGTATCAGTGTTGGGGATAATCTGGAAGAAGCTGCACGCATGGCAGCAGAAGCCGCAAGCCTCCATGTTTACAGTATGGAATGTGACAATGAGGAAATCCCCACTCCATCCGTGAACCTCTCCAAAGAAGATACAGAGGGAAATGTTGTAATGCCCGTTACAATCCACCCTGATTTATTCCGCATGAAAAAGGATAATGAACGCATCAAGACAAACATCACTCTCCCGGCATGGCTGAAAAGGATTGCAGAAGAACAAAAGGTAAACTATTCACGGCTTTTGGAAACTGCCCTGATTGATTATCTGCAAATCCCCATGTCCGGCAGACAATAAGCCCTTGTCCTGCTGCCACACGCCAAATATCAGATACCGGGCAGCAGGCGCACACTTCCAAACCTGATAGGAACACCGCCCCGACACTCGCCAAAAGTACAAGGGCGGTTTTCTCTGTCTATCCATGTTTTAAAAGCCTATTTTCGC
>QXXL01000329.1 GCA_009911505.1 Lachnospiraceae bacterium
CCCTTATATTTCTACCCTTGCGCCATTTCAAGCCGAATTTGCCCCTCTGCAAACCCTACTATAAGGCATTTGAAACTATTTCCGCTTGAATCTCTCCGCTATCTCTCTGCGCTGTTCCTCTGAAAGCTGTTTTGTAGGGTTTATCTTTATCCATGCAACCGGGATATGGGCGCACAAGCTGCCGTCCTGATTCTCCGCTACTATCTCGCATTCCTCCGGGCGTTCTGCTGACAGCTTCTTAATGCGGCTCTTATACCGCCCCTGGCAGAATGTAACGGCTGCCCCCTCACTGTCCTTTACGAACTCAATCACATTCTCCACATTTCCAGTGATTTCCGGCAGCAGGATTTCCCCCACCGTCAGGCC
>QXXL01000330.1 GCA_009911505.1 Lachnospiraceae bacterium
TAAAGCCCTCTTTTACAATCCACTGGAAAGATTTCTGATAAAGCCCCGTCCTGCTGCACACCGTTTCTTCTGTCAGGCTCTTTTCCTCCATGACTTCCACAATTCTTTTACCGTTCAATCTCATACTGCGCCTATCCTTTCCCGGCTCATAGTGCCGTTACAATAACCATTCTCTTTTTTGTGTCGCTTTTCGCACGATTTCTCCTGCGCGCGTATCGTGTCCACTAATTCAGTTTTACCCGGAAAATCAAGGCTTTTCCTCTTGCGCCTATACTGTGTCATTAATTTCTTTTTTTGGTGTGCATTTCTGTGCATTTTTGCACTTTTCCCCTCGTGCGTGTGTCGTGTAAAGAAACTCTTTTTTGCTCGAATTTTCTCGAACTTTCCTCCTGCGCATTATCGTGTTGCAAAACTCTTTTTTATTCCACTTTTCGCAACATTCAGCGAATAAAACTCTTTTTTGTGCGCACTTTTGCGCATTTTATATATTTCCCCCTCTGCCGCCTTTTGTCTGAAAAAGTACGGAAAAACTGCTGCCATGTGCCTAGATATAGCCGTGTAACATAATTCCCCACATCCGGGGAAATGCCACTAATTGCAACTATCCACCATGCGCATATGTAGTGTTTAGAAACTCCCTATATCCTCTAAAATGCCAACATTTTCCAACATTCCATTTTTTCATTTATCCGGGAAAAACCGTGTTAAATCTATGAATAATGGGGATAAATCAGAGAAAAACCGTTACAAAAAACTATACTCCCTAGTCACTTTTCAGGCGGTTCAGCATCTTCATTTCCTCGCTTGTGTCCTTATCCGGGTTACTGTCCGGGTGAAATGCCTTTGATAATGTGCGGTAAAACTTTTTCAGCATGGCCTTGTCAGCTTCATTGTAGTTACTGGCAGCAGTACCGCAATAACTACCGCCACTATATCCTCCGTAGTTACTACGGAAATTCTCATAATAACTACGGTACTGCTCCCGGCTCCTGCGCTCATATTCTTTTCTTGCCTTAAAATCTGCCTTAATCTTTTTCAGGTATTCAGGATTGCGCAATTTGCCGAACACATCATAGCAGCG
>QXXL01000331.1 GCA_009911505.1 Lachnospiraceae bacterium
CTATAATATTCGCCATCCACGCCGTATTTTTCCCGGAACGCATCCACACGCTGATTATGCTCGTTAAGTATGCGCCGATTTTCCTCTTTTCTCTTGTATTCCTCTGTCTGCTGAAACTCTGCAAGTACCCGGTCAACAATAGGCTGCCATTTCCCATAAATCAATTCATAAAGCGCATCTTCTGTAAGCCCCAGTATATCCGCTTTCGCTTTCAGCCCCCCAGTGATAAAATCTCCAATCCAACCGCCCCAGTCCACAATATCATAATACCCGACTGTACAAATTACGGTCTGTTTCTTCTTGACTTTCCCATTCTCCCGGTAACTCTCATGTACGCTTATGCGGTATGATTTCCTGATAGGGCGTTCAAACCGTTCACTGGCATAATGATAGCTGTATTTGGTATATCCTTCCCCATCCCATGTAATCTTTGTTTCATCCACTACAAAGCCCTTTGGCTCTCCTGCCGGAACTGTCTTTACTTCCACTTCCTGAATAACACAAAACATAATATTTCCTTTCCGTAGTTACTGCGCCACGTTACACAATAACCACATATCCCC
>QXXL01000332.1 GCA_009911505.1 Lachnospiraceae bacterium
GATAATTCCGCCGCACCCCTGCCGCCGATTTAGCAGCACCCTCTTTTCAAGTGCGGCCTGCTGACACTGGCTATTTTAAAATCTCCCTTGCGTAATACTGGAAAGTGGAAACTATGTAATAGCCGGCATATTCCGGGGAAATGAATTGTATGTTTGCATCAAATCTGTGTTCAAAGGTCTTTAAAGATGCCATATAGGCAGCAGGCGTGAACTCTGTGCGGTATTTATGCCCGATAATGTCAGAGTAGCCGCCGGGGGCTTCAATCATCAGATACACCTTGCACCCGTCATTCCCGGCTTTCAGGAACTCTTTTTCAAACCGTTCTCGCTCCCCGGTCAGATTGCCGGACAATTCCTCCAGGGATGCCTTGCGCTCCACCACGCAATCCCGGTGAAAAAATATGTCCTCGCCTGCTGCCGCTGCCGGAATCATAAACGAATAATCGCCGTATTCCAACGCCCCAACCTGATAAGAAATGCCCTGCTTGTCAAAGTAGCCTAATATATGGCTGTTCTTCTTCTCCCTTGAATCAACCAAAACAATCATACTCTTTGTCATGCGTTTTATTTCTCCTATACCGTATTTATATTGCTTCACGTTCTGCGCCCCTTTCCTTCAGTTCCCTATCCAAATTGGCGAAAAACCGCCGCCGGAATCTGTAAAAACCGCTCCGGCTGACGGCTGGTCTTTCCATTTCCCCCAGTTCCCACAAAATTTTCAGCTTGTCAAAAGATTTGCCCTGCCTGACAGACAATAATATCAGCGGTTCTATAAATTCAAATTCTTTGCAGGCCGCTTTCAGGATTTCAGGGGGATATATCCCGGTTCTGCATCCGCTTTGTAATTCTTCAAGCCGCTGCCGCCCAATGCCGTACTCCGCATAACTCCGGCGTTGCATTGTGTTTGTACCATTCCTGCGCTTTCTTCTTGACATTTCAAGCCCTCCAATCTTATGATTGTTATAGGCGTTCGGGGCTTGTCTGCATGGGCAGGCTCTTTTTTTAGGTGGCATTTTGCGGCATTCTCCGGCTGTAAGACTGCTGCCGGATAATGGCAGTTTGGCAGCAGGGTACAACATAATCATTCAAGAGAACCTTTCTTTTCAGCCTTTGCTTTCTGAATAAGCGCAACCAAATCACCCCTATTTGTATAATCCTTTTTCAGCTTCATTCCTAATGCCATGTGGCAAATGAATGAAAGGGTAGGACAGTCCGGGTGTTCTGCCTTAAATTCTTCATCAACTTTTACAATTTCTTCTGCATCCAATTCCAGAAGCATATCTAACAACTGTGCATTGCTATATTCCATTGTTTCATTTCCTCCAACAATCATTTTCACGCCAACAAATCCCACCGTAACGGCCAATCCGGCAAGTCAAAATACTCAATGTATGTATCATTCGACATTACAAGCACCATCTCCGTATTATCAGGATAGTAAAAGCTGTATTTCTTATCACAAATGACATAAATCAAACTCCGCTCATTGCACCATTCTTCAAGCTTCGTTCTGTCAAAACTGTATGGCTGATTCACATACACTATCTGGCTTGTGCCGGATTTCTTAAACAGTAAACCGTGGTCATGCTCCGGCACGTTCTCCGGCTCCTTCCATCCATGCGGATAATAACAGCTATTTGCCACATTGTTATAGCTGTGCCTGCCATAAAGCAAACGCTCATAGCTGCCGACACTTTCAACCCTTGCCATGCGGTCAAAACCAAAATACGTTACAAAATCATCATAATTTCATGCGTGAATCAATCTCGCTGTCAGGTATATTTATACCTTTCCACGGATACTCTATCTTTTCCCACTTCATTTCTGCTCCTTTTGTCTGATATACTCTGGATTGATATAGATAATTTCTGATGGTCTGCCACCCTTTTGGGGATTTTGGGGATTTTGTCCCCCTAATCGTTCTTTGTTTACACGAATATATCCATGCTCTATCAGGCATTTAATGCCGGGCAACATGCCTTCCCTTGTTTCCATGCCAGTCCTGCCTTTACACAATTTCTGTAAATCTCTCAATTTAATCTCCGTCAATCCCGTAGAATCAATACGTTTCATCAGGTATCTAGCATCCCTTACCTCCGGCGAATCCATAAGTCCCATAATGTTATAGGCTGCTTCTGCGTGTGCCTTAAAGTATCGCCCCATCTCTATGGCATTTTTCATTGTTTCACCACTTATCTTGTGTTCCCCGGATTCCTCAATGTATTCCAGACAGTGTAAAGAAAGTGCTATCCGCATAGTAGTACCGTGCAATTTTCCAAGCCATGCCTTAAACTCTGGTGAAGCATCCCCCATCTCTTTTTCAATCTCATAAAAGAAAGATTCTGCAAGCCTGTCCGCTTCTTCGTCCAGTTTTATTGATGTTGTATCATTTTAGTTGGCACCTTATACACAAGGATTTGATGTATAATCAAAGAAATAAGGAGGCAACTAAAATGGCAAAAAAAACAACGGAAATATGACATGGAGTACAAAATACAGGCCGTAAAGCTGGCAAAGGAAATTGGCGGGGCAAAAG
>QXXL01000333.1 GCA_009911505.1 Lachnospiraceae bacterium
ATGTTCTTTTTCGGTTGGGAGTGAGCAAAATTAAAGTTTTTGCGGGGTGCAGGGGGCTTTTTACAAAAAGCCGCCCTGTCTCGTCTGCCGACTCGGTCGGTTCGCAGCTTGTGTGCCACTGGCACACGCTCACCCCTCGGAGAGCGCAAAACCTGCCTGCAGGTTGCATTTTTGTTGGCACAGCTGACAAAAGTGCCTTTGCGTTACTTTCGGGAAAGTAACAAAGCCTACCAGCCGAAAAGAAAGGGAGTGATTTTATAAGACGGACGATTAGCGCAATGGTTGGGAAAGGCTCGGTCAACCATAACAGCCGCAAATTTAAGGCTGAAAATGTGGATGGTGACCGTTCACACCTTAATGTAGATTACTGCAATGAGAATATAAAGAAAGTGTATCATAAGCTATTCGATGAAGCGTTACAGAGATATAACGAGAAACAGACAAGGGCAGACCGCTGCATTGCCGATTATTACGAGAAGATACGGAACTCAAAGCAGGAAAAGCCGTTCCATGAACTGATTTTGCAGATTGGGGATAAAGAAAATATGGGTGCAGGAAGTGAGAACGGACAGCTTGCAAGGAAGATTTTAGATGAATATTATCATGGATTCCAAGAGAGGAACCCTAATCTCTATGTATTTTCCGCTCATATCCATATGGATGAAGCAACGCCGCATCTTCATATTGATTTTGTCCCATTCACGACTGGCAGTAAGCGCGGGCTTGATACGAGGGTATCTTTGAAACAGGCGTTGGCGGCGCAGGGATTCAAAGGCGGCTCCCGTGGCGATACGGAGTGGAGCCAGTGGGTACAGTCCGAAAAAGAAAACCTTGCCG
>QXXL01000334.1 GCA_009911505.1 Lachnospiraceae bacterium
GAATGGGAGCATAAAGGCACGCATGAGAAACATTTGTCTGTCCTTGATTATAAAAAGCAGGAACGGGAAAAAGAGGTCATCCAACTTGAAGGGCAGATTTCAGAGAAAAAAGAGGAATTTCAAGTATTGTCGGACAGGGTGGAGAATTACGACAAAGGCATGGAAAACCTAAAAACTCTGGAACAGGCGCTTGACACTTCTTCAGAGTACCAGCTGCCAGAGCCGCAGGGGTTCATGTCTGCAAAGTCCTATAAGAATAAAGTGGCAGAGCCTTTGGCGCAAAAGCTGAAATCGCTTGTTAAAACAGCTCTTATAAGGTGCTTTGAAGCGTGGGACAGCTACTATCGGCTGAATGTCACAAACAGCAACCTCCACCGTGAGAATGAGGGGTTAAGGAAAACCAATGAGAAACTGGCAGGGGAAAATGAAAGCCTCCGTGTAGAAAACAAAGATTATAAGCTGCTCCGTAAGGCATTTGGAAGTAAGCAGATGGACAATCTTTTAGAGCAGGCAAAAGCAGCACAAAAATCAAAACAGCGTGAAAAACGCTTTAAAAACAACAAAGAAGAAAGGTAGGAAACACTATGGAAAACAGGATTTATGATGAAAGTAACGGTCTTTGGTATGCAAAGAAAGGCGACTATTACCTCCCAGAGCTTGCATTACCTCCCGAAGAAGAAAAGCTGATTGGTATTTGGGAACAGCGGCATTTACGGTATCTTAAAGAGCATAAACAGTTCGTTTATCTCAATCTGCTGACAAGCGGCAGGCTGAATGAATACCTTGCAAGCGTAGATGAACAGGCAGAGGATATGTTTTTTCGGCTGGTAAAGGAGTATGCCGGCAAGCATGGAGTAACGGAGCAATTAAAGGCAGAAAATCAGCTTTTATGGGTTCAAAAAATGAATAATATTCGGGCTTGTGCGAGGGAAATTGTGGAAAACGAGGTAATCTATTTATAAGTGATAGGTGGCACTTCTACGGTATGTGGAAGTGCCTCTCAATTAAGCAAAAATAGTTCGGGGAATTGAAAAATCTTATAAATTCATGTATACTGAAAAAAAGAAATTAGACTGCGAAATTGGGGATTTTTGGAGGTAAGATAAAGATGAGCGAAATTATATTTTTAAGATGCGATGGAAATAACAAAGATTTTATAGAAAATTGCAGGTTACTTGATGAGGATTTGGATTTGCGAGTTGGAAAAGTGATTAAACGGGATAAGTATGCTCAATATAACCTAATTGATAAAATAAACGAAGCGATAGTTGTTTATCGGGGAAATAATCCGATTGGTGGTGGTTCGATACGTCCTTATGATGAAAATACAGTAGAGCTAAAAAGAGTGTTTGTCATACCAACTGAACAAGGAAAGGGCATAGGAACAGAGTTGGTTTCTAAACTAATAGAGTGGGCGAAAGAACTGGGATATAAGAAAATGATTTTGGAAACAGGAGAACTTTTAGCGGAATCCTGTCATGTATATTTAAAGTTAGGATTTAAGCAAATTCCTAATTATGGTGCGTATGTAGATATGCCAGAGTCTCTCTGTATGGGAAAAGAATTATAAGTTGAAACAGGCATATAAGAAATTTATCGTAATGCTGCATATAAAGAAAATTAAGATTGAGGAAGATAATGATATGAAGATAATAAACAAAGACATAGATAGCGGAAAACCCTTTGACTGGGGGCAAACTTCTTTAGATTATGCGAAATTCCGTGATATTTATCCACAAGAGTTTTATCAAAGGATTGTTGACCGTAAATTATGCTTGGACGGACAAACTGTCCTTGATATTGGAACAGGAACGGGGGTTCTTCCTAGAAATATGTATCAATATGGGGCGAAGTGGACGGCTGCGGATATTTCAGAAAACCAAATTGAACAAGCAAAAATTCTCTCAAAGGGTATGGATATAGATTATCATGTTATATCAACAGAGGATATAAGTTTTTCGGATAATTCTTTTGATGTAATTACAGCCTGTCAGTGTTTTTGGTATTTTGACCATGAAACTGTTATGCCTAAGTTTTATCGTATGCTGAAACAAGGGGGAAGTATTCTTGTTTTATATATGGCATGGCTGCCGTTTGAGGATGAGATTGCAGGAGCCAGTGAAAAACTCGTATTAAAATATAATCCAAATTGGAGTGGTGCAGGAGAAACGAAACATCCAATAGACATACCAGATTGTTATAAAGAAAACTTTGCGCTTGTATATCATGAAGAATTTACTCTAAGAATACCGTTTACCCGTGAAAGCTGGAATGGAAGAATGAAGGCTTGCCGTGGGCTTGGCGCTTCACTTACCCAGAAAGAGATTTCGATGTGGGAACAAGAGCATATGACGCTCCTTGGACGAATTGCGCTGAATGAATTTGAGATTTTGCATTATGCTGCTATTGCAGAGCTTAAAAAGTATTAATTTTTGTTTGTTAAATTAACATATATGAGGTTTTGCATAAATATGGATTATAAAATTCGAGAAATCAGAAAAAATGAATATCCAATATTATCTGATTTTCTGTATGAAGCAATTTTTATTCCAGAGGGCATGGACAAGCCGCCAAAATCTATAATTGAGCAGCCAGAGCTGCAAGTATATGTTGAGGATTTTGGAAAAGAAGATGATTGGTGCTTAGTTGCAGAAGTAAAAGGGAAGATTGTAGGCGCAGTTTGGGTGCGTATTATGGATGATTACGGGCATATTGATGATGAAACGCCCTCATTTGCTATATCACTACAAGAAGAATATAGGAATTTAGGAATTTGTACAGCACTTATGAGAGATATGCTTGAATTTTTAAAGAATAAAGACTATAAGCGAACATCTCTTTCTGTGCAGAAGGCAAATTATGCGGTTCGTATGTATCAAAAAGTAGGTTTTGAAGTCATTGACGAAAATGAAGAAGAATACATCATGGTTTGTCAGTTATAGTAATGGAAAAATTATAGAAATTTAGTAGGAAAATATAAGGTCATAAAGAAGGTGGAAGCATGAAAAATAAGAAGTATTTGCTAATAAGTTTTTGCGCCATATGTGGGGCAATAGCGATTGCTTTTGTGGTTAATGTGCTATTTAAAATAAAAACAGAAGGGATTTTCAGTGCTGAATGGTCTGCTGGGGATGCACTAAATTATGTTGGTGCAATGGTGGGGTCAATAAGCACTTTTGTATTAAGTTTAGTTGCATATTGGCAGAATGAGAAATTAAAAGAGATGGAGAACAACAATTATATTGCTGCAAATAGTTGTATGGTGCTGATTGATGAGGTGCAAATTAAACCAAAGGTTTCTATGCCAGTAGATTATGAACTGCATACAGAACAAATTTTGCAGGAAATTGATAATGAAGACGTATGCCCGTCAGGATATAGTGTAGAAATAAACCTTAAGAAAATTTCAGAATCCATGCAGGCAACTCCCTCTTTGATTTATGTGTCAGATTGTACGCTCTTTGTTGGCGATAATCAAAGAAATACATTGGAAACTACATTATGGTTAAAAAATATTCGGGAAGGTTATACGAGAGCGGCGATATTAGAATCTGCATCGCATTTAATTGTACGTTGCTTGTTTCAAGAAATGCTCAGGAGAAATTTGAAAGTAATATTAAGTCTGAGAACAATAGATTAACGATAGAAATAAAATTTAATATTATTACAGATAAAAATGTGGTGACGAAATGCAAATGCAGAGCTTATTGTGGCTATCAAAATAACAATAGCGTTATTACATGGAAAAGCGAAAAGCCTATGACGTTTTTTTATGGGCATGAACTGAAAAGAAATGATGAGATATTGGCGCTGTAGGAGAATTGTCTATATAGGGAGGCGATTAAATAATGAAAAACATGAAAATAGATGCCAATGGAACAGAAATCAGAGTAATGGGTGATGTTGTGAATGAGGATGCATACATTTCTCTTACAGATATAGCGAAATATAAAAATCCAGATAATGCTTTTATCGTGGTTGCGAACTGGATGCGCAATCATTCCACAATCTCATTTTTGGGTTTGTGGGAACAGATTCACAATTCAAATTTTAAACCTATCGAATTCGATAGGTTTAAAGCGGAGTCGGGAGATAATGCGTTTACGCTGACACCGCAGCAATGGATAAAGGCAACAGACGCAATCGGTATCGTATCAAAATCGGGACGATACGGAGGTACATATGCCCATACAGATATAGCTTTTGAATTTGCGTCTTGGATTTCACCAGAATTTAAGCTCTATATTATCAAGGACTACCAGCGGTTAAAGAAAGATGAAGCAAACCGATTAGCGATTGGTTGGGATGCTAAGAGGGAACTTTCAAAAATAAATTATCGTATTCATACAGATGCAGTAAAAGAATTTCTGATAACACCAACATTGTCTACGCAGGAGATGGCATATACATATGCTTCAGAAGCAGATATTTTGAATATGGCGTTATTTGGCAAGACAGCGGCACAATGGAGAAACGAAAAAGGGATAAGTGGAAAAACACCTAATATCAGAGATTATGCTTCTGCAGAGGAATTGGTTGTTCTTATCAATCTGGAAGATACTAATGCTGATTTGATAAGACAAGGTTTATCTAATATTGAACGATTAAAGGTATTAAGGGAAAAGGCATACCGACAGCTTGAACTTTTGAAAAAGAACCAAGAAACTCTTACTGCGCTGAAGAAAAATCTGATTGAAGACACGTAAACTAATAGTTGATTTTCTTAGCAAAATCGCTTATAATTTAAACCATAGCATATAGCTATTATCTGCAGTTACACAGCCAGTGTTATCAACAGCGATAACAAAATGATAACATTAGCCCATATAGGCAGGATAATATGGATATATCAAATAATCAAAAGATTTACATACTCGACAGAGAATAATTCCTAAACAAAATTAGTTAGGAAAAGTCGAGTTCGAATAGTCGGAACTAAGCCGCAAAGCCCGTAAACAGTCAATGTCATGATGCTGGGGTCAAAACATAGAGTTTTCTATGGCTGAATACTCGTAGAACCTTGAAAATGTAATATTTCACAGTAGATTTG
>QXXL01000335.1 GCA_009911505.1 Lachnospiraceae bacterium
CCATGTAAAACCGGCAGCTTTGAAAACTGCCGGTAAGAAAATTTTATAAAACTTACACATTTTTCTTGACAAACCCATAAAATGGAGTGTTATTAAGAAAAGTTCACTTTTAACTTGTACTTTTTCTTGACATAGTACCATGGCAATCTCATGGTATTTCATATTCAGCAGGGTATCCACGACTGTGTTCCCCGTCTTGAACCGGAATTCCAGTCTGTCCATAGTCTCGTTCAGTTCCTCCAGATATACTTGCAGCCCATCCTCCTTCCCCGCCGCAAGCTGCATGATGACGGAGATCGTATTCTTCATGTCATGCCTCATCCCTCGTATCCCGGAATAGACACGCTCCATCTCCCCCATATGCTCCTGCAGACTGCTGACCTGTTTCTCCAGAATAATGCGGCTGCTTTTTTCCCTGTTCCAGCAGATCATGTCCTGAAAGAGTTTTACCCCAAACAGAATGGAAAACAGTAACAGCAGCAGGATAACGGGCATTATGACCATCAGTGATGGATATCTGTCATATAGTGTCTCCGGCACACCGTTCTCCGCCGTGTCAATCGTAATACGCAGTAAAGTACATACCATCAGGCCGGTCAGTCCCGGCGTGAGGATGAACAGTAATTCTGTCCTGTGAATGGCATAGTCCTTTTCCCGGTAATCCTGCACAATTTTTCTCATAGTAAAATACAACAATACCGCTCCAACTACATACAGTAAAATCTGGTTGAATATAATAGTTGTGTTTACAATTTTTGGATAATTTAAGGACGAAACATATCCATTTTCCAAACACCAGTCCCAAAGCCGGAACAGATGATTTCCTAATTCAAAAAACATATGTGCAAGGAAAAAACTCATTTCACTCGCAGCAATAAATGTGACTCCAAGAAATAAGGTTATCTTCCCTATTGCCTTATAAAAAACCAATACAGCCACCGATACGATGCACAGAATCACTGCCAGCCTTATGAAAACCCAAAAACTCGTGTAGCCCTTTGGTAAGATAAGTCCCATCCCTAACCGCAGGCCCCCATACAGCACTGCGGCTGCCAGACCGCCTATCCGCCGGTTCCTTATCCTTCCTTCCAGAAAGCTCCCAAAGAAATACTGCAGGCAGTATCCCTGGAACATGGCAGAAAACACTTCCAGCAGGCCACTCACCACTTCATACACAGGACACCCCTCCATTCTGCAAATACCACATATACGCCTTTACAAACTCATTATGCTTCTTCCTTGTCAGGTAAACTTTCTCGCCGCTAGAAAGGAAGATGCTGTCGCTGTCATACCTCGCTATGTACGCCATGTTGACCAGATAACCCCTGTGACAGCGGTAAAAACCATCCCCAAGCTGCCCTTCCAGTTCATCCATCGTGGCATATGACTCTATGATGTCCTCCATGTCCGTGGTATGGACCTCCACCTTCTTCCCCCTGCTCTCAATGTACAAGATGCTGTTTAGGTTAAGTGTATACCCCTGGTTCTTCGCCCGTATGAATATCTGCCGCTCCTTCTGCCCTTTCCTTTTCCCGGCTTCCTCCTCCGCCCTGCCAAGCACCTCCATGAACTTCTGTTCCTCAATCGGCTTCAGCAGGTAGTGGAATGCCGACACGTCAAAAGCCTCAAACACATATTCCCTGATTCCCGTAATGAAGATGACCACCGCATCCACGCCGGACTGACGGAGGGTCCTCGCCGCCTCAATGCCGCCCACGCCCTCCATCTGTATGTCGAGGAAGATAATGTCAAAATCCTTTCCCGCCGCAAGCAGCCCTTCCCCCGTGGCAAAACCGCTTATATCAAAACCGGGATTCCGTTTTTTTATGAATCCGCCAATCTGCTCTCTGATGGCTTCCTCATCATCGACCACTGCTATATTCAAAATTCATCACCTCGGATTTCCGTTTCAGCCGTCACTTAATTTATCGGCAGATTTTCTGTTATTTTGGGATGCAGGGAACGAAAGGCATATAAAATGGAGCGAAAGGCATAAATGCAGTACGGAAATTTCAAAAACAGGTCTAAAGTTTTTCGCCATTCGTCCGATATAGTGGAAACGCAAACCGCCGTGTAAGCATATTACCTCTTATTTCCCCCAATGCCATTTCCGTTGTCCGCTTGTCCGGGCTTACAAATTCGATGAGCTGCCTGTATAAATATGGTTCCCCGTAAGGTGCATCTGAACTGTACAGGCATCTTTCCGGCAGTTCGGCCAATGCCATTTTTGTGGCAATGGAGGCAAAAGCCGCCGAAAGGTCTAAGTATACATTCCCATGCCCTTTCGCAAATTTTATGACCTCCATCCAGTTTGAGCCGCCCAAATGTCCGAAAATAACGGGAATGCCGGGATATTTTTCACATAAGGCCATCAGAAGTTTTATCCCGTCCATCGTGACCGGGTGGAAGGTATGCACCCAGACTGGATAAATCTTTGTAGCCATCAATGCCTGAAATACAGTGTCCAACTGCATGATCTGCTGCTCGTTTCCGGGCGTAAACTCCCCGATTCCATACAGTGAATTGGAAGTAATCTGTGCATCAATCCATTCTTCCGTTTCCTCCAGCCCCATCCCTAAAGGAACGGAGCCGAATCCCAAAAAGCGTTCCGGGTATTCCCTTACTGCCTCCACAACTTCCGAGATGTTCTTTTTCAGGCGGCGGATGTTATCCTCCTTACTGTTGGCTCCTGCCAAAATCTTATTCAAAGCTGCCATTTCTTCTTCCAGCTCCTTCAATGTCCCGGCTATCTCCGGGTGCGGCGCGGTGCAGAATAATACCGTCTTATCCACTCCCGCCGCATCCATTTTATCCAACTGCATTTTCACGGGAAACATGATATGTTCGTGGCTGTCTATCACCATTTTCAGAACCTCCTTGACAATTTTGGTATATTGACGTTAGCATTAAGGATAGCTAAAATCAAGTACGCACTTTTTGGGTAGATACTTCCCAAAAGGGTAGCTATAAAAAGGAGAGGATACAGATAATGGAATATTCAAAAGACCAGTTTAACTGCCCGGTGGAGGCCACGCTGTTTTTGATCGGCGGGAAATACAAGCCCCTCATCCTCTGGTATCTGATAGAAAAACCGCTCCACTACATGGAGCTGCAGCGCATGATCCCGAAAGCGACACCCAAAATGCTGTCGCAGCAGTTACATGATTTGGAAGAATGCGGGATGCTGCACCGGGAAGTCATCCCGGACAAGCCGCCCAGGACGCTGTACTCCCTCACCCCATTTGGACGGAGCATCATTCCCGTACTGGATGCCATGTGCGATTGGGGCGCGGGCTTTTTGGACGGGCTGGACATCCAGCCGCCATGCTGCACAAAAAAATCAGCAGGAGAACCTTGACTGGCTTTCCTGCTGTTCTTTTTACAACTGTATATACGGCTCCAAGAAGAAAATCTCGTTTTCAAATACAAGCCGGGAAACTGATGCGTTTTTTACCTTCCCCACTTTGCCTAGTTGCTTTGGCGCAAATAGGTGGAATATCGTCTTTATGGCAAAGGCATGGGTCACTATCAGAATATTAGTATTTTCCTCCATTCCATGCCTTTGGACAATATCCACGAATGTGGCTTTCAGGCGTTCTTCTATTGTCTGGAACGGCTCCGCCATTCCTGTCGTGTCATGTTCATAGATGACATCCGCCACATCGGGAAGCCGCTGATTCAACTCTGCAAAAGAGGATACCCCTCCCAGCCAGTCCGATACATTCTTTATGAAAACCGCATTATTCTCCGCCTCCATGCACCCCAGGCACCATTCCCGAAGCCTTGCGTCCTTTTCTATTGGCACACCACTCTTTCCGCCCGCTTCCAAGATCAGCTCCGCCGTCTGCACGGCCCGGAGCATATCGCTGGTAAAAACCACACCAAAATCAATCCCCTTTAATTTTTGCCCTATATCAGCTGCCATCTGCATTCCTGCTTCGGTGAGCGGAGAATCAGCCCATCCCTGCGCCCGGTCTAAGCTGTTCAAAAGCGTCTGCCCATGCCTGACTATGTAAAAACGAACCATGCCTGTCACCTCCGCTGACAGTATAAGGAATCGTTGTCAAAATAGCAAGCAGTTACTTTTGGGGTAGTACCTATCAAATTGGGGAATATCATTCCATCTCCCTGAACATG
Organism: Lachnospiraceae bacterium; assembly: GCA_009911505.1. GTDB lineage: Bacteria > Bacillota > Clostridia > Lachnospirales > Lachnospiraceae > Roseburia_B. The sequence goes on from QXXL01000335.1 coordinate 4,138, forward strand.
CCGGCCATTCCCCCGATAAGACTCCACTGGCGCAGCATATAGGATTTCAGATTTTCCGTGCTTTGCCTGTAAGCCTCCCAGACTGTTTCATACTACTTCGGTAGAATATCGTTCCCACTAAAGCCAAGAGCAGGATTGTTAATTCTTCTGCTCATATAAATCCTGTCGGCTGTTGGTATTTTCAGGAACATACTCTATTTCCATACCCCCGCCTATAGTGTCCAAATCCCGGAGCCTTTGCAAATCCTCTTCTGCGTTTGATGTCACTACAACATGGAGCCTGTATGGATTCTCATAGACCGAGGATGATATGACAAATGGCATTTCGTGGTTCATCATGGCACTGCTCACTTTTGTCTGCAGCTCCGTCACATATTCCAAACTTACATCTGTATTTGTATTTTCCCAAAGGGCCGTGCCTGCTCCGTCATCTGAATTTTCTTTCTCCTGTTGGGCATCCTCTGTCTTCACTTCATGGCTTTGCCGGTCTTCTCCCTCATACTCCATGATTCCGATAATTTCACATATACTTGCAGCCTGTTCTTCTGTCAGGGGGCTGTAGGCAATGCCTGAAAACTCGTAAAACATATCCGACACCGCTGTATACTTCAAGCCATCTATTACGTTCCCATAATCTGTAGTTATTGACAAATACCGCCCAAGCCTCACCGCTTCATGGGATGGTGTCTGACCATCGCCCGCCGCTTCCACATCTCCGTAATCAATCCTCTCCCATTGGCCGCTCCCATAGCAGGTCATGCCGGACAGCATTTCATATATTGTTTCTATTGCGGCCCTGTCGGTTATTTTTCGTGTCCCAACCTCTTCCTGTATTTTCTTTCCTGCATCTGTATTATCCATTCTTGCAGGCGCCACTTCTATTTCTGTAATCGCATCTGCGGAATCAATCCGATATACCAGCTTAAGGACATCATCGTATGGGTATTCACCGCTATCGAAGCATTGGAATTTCCATAGCGAACTCTCCTGCCCATCGTTCCGGATCAGATATTGCAGGTCTGAATGTCCCGAAACATAGTGCCATTCCCCGGTATTGTCAATACTTTTACCCATACTTTCTGCTAACACGGAACTGCCAGCCGAGGGAACCTCCGTATAAAACCCGCTGTATTGTGCTATGGGGACGGCTGCATATTTCTCTGTTTGCTGTGTCATAAAGTTCCCGCTATTTGATGCAAGCAGGGAAGATATTGGGGCAAACTGCTCCGGCATTTCGAGCTCTGGACCTTCCTGTATAGGCTGTTCCTGTACCCAATACCCATTCTGTGGAAGGTCACTTTCCGGTTCATGCCGTAATACAGACCAAATGGCTGCAACACCTGCACAGACCAGACAAAGACCTGCTGCCGCAGCATATCGCATTATCCATATATTATTTCTTTTTGACCGCAACTTCTTCTTTTTTCTTCTTACCATAAGAGCATGGCTTATCATACTTTCATCCACTAACCCTAATGCATCACTGATGTCTTCACGCTTCATCAAAGAATCCCTCCTGCTCCAAATATTTTTTTAATCCGATACGGGTGCGGTACAACATACTCTTTGCTTTGGACTCACTCATGCCATAATATCCTGCTACCTGACGGATGGAATCCGAAAAGAAATATCTTCCAATAAATACATCTCTTGTTTCCCCCGGTAATTCTGGTATTGTAAAGTATTACAATCCTATTTTTCTTAAAAACCTCATGTTTTCAGGGAATTTTTAGCTTTTTACAACTAA
>QXXL01000336.1 GCA_009911505.1 Lachnospiraceae bacterium
ACAGTATGAATTTAAAGAAATTTAAGCGCCTGTTAAGCTTAACACTGTCTGCTGCTATGGTTTTATCCACAAACGTAACCGGGTTTGCAGCAGAAATAACTTCTCCAGATAGTGATATAGCTGCACAGGCAGATGAAAGCCACCAGCATACCTGGGGGACATGGGAAACCATTTTAGCTCCTACCTGTACAGTAGAAGGTGTGGAAGGTAGAAGCTGTACATCATCCACTTGTTGGGAAATGGAGACAAAGGTTACTTCTCCTTTAAAGCATTCTTACGATGAAACAGCAGAAGATTATGATGATTTTGAGCATACAGAGGATGTTGAATGGGAGATTACAAAAGCAGCAACCTGTAAAGAATTTGGTGAAAAAACCTTAACGTGCCAAAGGGATGGATGCTCAGAGGAAGATCCAACCCATACAAAAAAAATAGAATTACCCAAAGAGGAGCATATTTGGAATGACACAGTAACAAGCGTACCTGAAACATGCACTAAAGCAGGGCTAAGCGCCAAATTCTGTAAATTTGGATGCGGCGAATATGATCCAGCATCAAAGGTAGAAGGTTCGCCAGCAAAAGGCCATTCTTGGCAAGCTGATGTACCAGATATTTCCGAGCTTACGGTAGATCAGTTAAACACCATGACATCTAACGCTGATAAGGGGATCACCGTACAGCATGCAACTTGTCAGGCATCTGGTTCTATCGTTCTAGAGTGCCAACGCGAGGATTGTGATGGTGAAGATGAGGACAAAAATCAGGAGAAGACATTCCCAGCTATAAAACACACATTTGGGGATATTGACCCTGAAACGTTAACTAATGCAGAATTACAGGCATTAACTACAAAACCGGGAATAGCCGTAACCTCAGCAACCTGCACACAAGATGGCAGCGTTATTTTTACATGTACTAACGGTGAGTGTGAGTATAAAGATGGAGTTACCAAAACAATTCCAATGCTTGGCCACGCAATAGAAAGCTATAATGTATCACAGGCTCCTACATGTAAACAGCCCGGAGAAAAAACAGGGACTTGTACAAGGTGTAGCACACCTGTAACAGAAGCAGTCCCGGCTACTGGACATTCTTATGGCACAATCGATCTTGAAAGCCTTACTCCAGATCAAGTTGCAGCTATGGAAAGTGATGCCCAAAAAGGGATCACTGTGCAAAAGCCAACCTGTACAGCAGGAGGAAAGGTTACCATTGAATGTAAAAATACGGGTTGTGATGGTGAAGCTGCTGAAAAGAATGCTGAAAAAACAGTATCTGCCCTTGGACATGATTTTAACGATGGTGAAATACTCCAAGGCGATGAAGCAACCTGTACAGAAGCTGGCACAAAAACATTTACCTGCCAAAGGGAAGACTGTGACGAAGGGGAAGATGAAGATGGGCATGGCAGCACATATACAGAACCTGTTACGGCGCTTGGGCATACATATGGTAATATTGCAGTAAAAGAAGATAATACCATAGAAGCAAAAGACCTTGTAGGCATTACTTCAAATGCTGAAAAAGGCATTGCAATTACAGCTGCAAATTGCACTACGGAAGGCAAACTGACACTTACCTGTAAAAGGACGGGATGCGGCGAATACAATGTATCCAAAGATTACCGTATCTTAAAAGCTGGCCATAACTGGGAAAACACCACATACAGGGTAATGAGCTGCGATACTAACACAACCGGTATGATTCTGAAAGAGTGCCAGAATGAAGGCTGCAACACATCAGAATGGGAAATGGTTCCTGTAAAACATGACTATGAGCTGGAAGATTGGGAAGCTACAGAGAGCAATACACAAAAAGGTGAAAACGCTACCTGTACCACATCAGGAACGGTATTTCCAGTATGTCAGGTATGCAAAGAAGGCGCGACAGGGCACGTTGGAACCGCTATTACAGTTCCGGCTCTAGGCCATACATTTGCGGCGGAAGGTTATACTTGGCCGGATAGCGATAAAGCGCAACAGTCAGATTTAGATACATTGGAAATTGAGGATACAGCCTATAAAGCTCCAACTTGCACGCAACAAGGGCATCAGTATTATAAATGTACGCGCTGCACGGCTGTTAGATCAAAATCAATTGAAACAACACAACATAACTATCAACCTATTAAAATTCCTGCAACCTGTACACAACACTCAAAAACAGGTGAATTTTGTACTAATTGCAAGGGACAAAAACCAGATACAACTGTAACAGAAGGAACAGAAGAGTTATCAGGCCACAATACTCTTACAGCAAAACAAAAGGCAACGGCAGATCAGTTACGTGAAGCGAATATTACAGAAGAAGTGGAAAGTGACGCTACCTGTACGGAAGACGGGCATGTTTACTATATCTGCTCAAATCAAGATTGTGATAAGACAGAAGGGTACCTGAAACGAGAAACAATAGACTCTTCAGGACACGATCTGGAACATAAAGAGATTAAGGCAACCTGCACACATGGTACACAGTTTGTAGATGATTGTAAAGTGTGTGATTATGTGCTTGTTAGAAAGACTGAGCAGGATCAATTAGATCACAAATACGATAAGATAATACAGGTAGTTGACAAGCCAAACTGTAAAGAAGGAAAAACAGGCATCACACTCTTTGGCTGCAGTAATGGCGACTGTGGCACAACACAATTTAGTATTACCCCTGCTACCCATGATCTGAGGGATGCAACAGCAGATGACTTTGCTCCAGATGGCAATTATGAGTATGAGGGAGAAGATGATGCACCGTCAAAAGCGGCATCTTGCGGAAAAGATGGTTATAAATATAAGATATGCCAGACTTGTGGGGAACTGGAACGTGAAACATTAGATGCATTGGAACACAATTACAGCCAAAAAGCTTCTGAGGAAGTGTCAGCACCTTCTGACATTAATGGAGAACCATTAGAAAAAGCAGCGACTTGTTCTACAGCTGGACATATCTATTATTATTGTACAAACAACGGATGTGACAAAGCTGATCCAGATCATTACAAGAAAGAAACCATTTCCATTGATCCTGATGCGCATAAGCAAATAACTGGAGATATACCTGCAACTTGCCTTGAACCAGAAAAAACAGGCACATATTGTGAATACTGTGGAGAGGTTATGGGAGACGCGACAGAAAAACCAGACGGTTCCCCGGCAAAAGGGCATGTATACGAAAGGGAAGAAGGTGACATCGATACAGCAAAGCTGCGTCCGGCAACAGCAGAAGAATTAACTAAAGAAAATATAACCGAAGCTATTGAAGATGCGGCAACTTGTTTGGAGGGTGGCTATAAATACTACGCATGCCCAGACTGTGATGCAGGAACAGAAGGACATGTAGTCAAAGTGGACATAGAAGCAGCTGGCCATACGTTCTCATGGAATATCCATGACGCTGATTGTTTAAATCCAGGCCGTATTGAGGTGACTTGTGAAAATTGTAATTATGAGAATATCAGCGAAATTCCGGATCAGCCACCATTAGGGCATAAACCGGTTGTTTACCCGGCTGTAGCTGCAACCTGCCATGATACCGGGCTGACAGAAGGCCATGGCTGTGAGCGGTGTCAAACTATGGACGTAGAACAAGAAATCATTCCTATTGATCCGCAAAATCATGTTTGGGAAGACGATCTGGATGATCCGGCTAATAAAGAGCCCGACTGCGTAAATGAAACAGCTGGTTTGGAAGTATACCGGTGTACCTACCACCCTACGGTTAAAGATTACCGTGTTATCCCAGGTGTACACCAGTGGAAAACTCCGGAAATCCAGTATTGCGTAAATATGTCAAAAATGCCAGGATTGATTTACCATGAGTGCAGCCTTTGCAGCAAAACCGAAATTATGCAGATGCTGACAGACTGCGAAATATGTACATCTACAGAGCACCAAGATGATGCAAAACCATATGTAGTAGTTAAACCAAATACAATCGCTGCCAAGCCAAGTACATGTACCGTTGCTGGAAGTACGGAAGGAAAACAGTGCCCATTATGTAACGAATGGTTTGTTGAACCGCAACCACTTAATAAGCTGGATCACGAGGGTGATTGGGAAGTAACATCAGAAGGCGACTGCGGGACACCTGGTACACGCCAGCGCAGATGTAATACCTGCAAGGATCTTTATGGTACAATTGAACAGTTTCAAAATACAAAAGAGCATACCTGGTCCGCAGAAACAAAAAATGCAACCTGTACAGAACCAATGCAGGCGCGCAGGATTTGTTCAGTATGTGAGACTACAACAGAATGGGCAAACATTGCAGGATCAAAACCGCTTGGGCATGATTGGGGTAGTAATGACCTCTGCAGCAGATGCGAGCATTACCGCGTAGAAATTTCTACTAATACAACAGCTGCTGATGGGAAGGTAAGCCTGACTGCAACAGGTAAGATTTATGATGACAAAGGCTTTGAACTGGTTGAGCTGGGTATCTTATATGCAACAACCAGTAGGCTTGCAACGATGAATGAAGAGGACGCAAAAAGTTTGCTGGATTACGGCAGTACGGATACAGCATGTAAAAGATTTTCAATTTCCGAACAAAACTGGGATGGTGTCCGGGTAAATATTAATGTAGGGACACAGCTTGACCGGAAAATCGCAGCAAGGGCATATGTCGTAATACGCCCTGTAGGCGGTGAAGAAACTAGAGTTATTTATGGTGATGTAAAGCTTACAACTTATAACAGCATTATAAATACTGCAAAATAATTTGTCTTATAGGATAAATTGAATTGCGGAACCATCCCCACAAAGGGAACAGATATCATGTGGGGATGGTTCTGTATCTTAAACGAAAGGTAGAGATGCAGATGGTGAATAAAAAAATTCTGGCTCTTTTCCTGTGTGTTTTTTTGGGTTTGCCGCTGGCTGCCTGCAGTGGTTCAAATACACAGGAAACACCTCAAGGGGTTCCCGAAACACAGAATGTGGCAGAGGATAGTTCAAGTGTAACGGATACACAGGCAGCCGTAGATAACAATGAAAATAACAGCCAGGAAGGGCTAGCGGACCTGGACTTGACAGACGAGGAGCTGTTAGGGGCTTTAGGCGATAATATCCATGTGGTTTCAAACGACGACTATATTCAGACAGTTACGGATTTTAAAGAGAATTCAAATAATTATATCGGCCAGATATACCAACTAGAAGGTGTCTTTGCAAAAGACGGCGATAATCTATATGTTATGAGGGAAGCAGACGAAAGCGGCAGCAGCCGCCTGCCACTGAAATATGTAGCAGATGAGCCGGAAGAGAACACAAATATCCGTGTAACCGGTATAGTCAACCTAGGTGAAGTTGACGGTGAAACAGTAACTGTTTTGGATGTAGCGGTAATTGAAACCCTGTAATAAAAGTGTGGTTGAAAGGAGGTGTAAAGGTATGTTAAATTACGAAACTCCTGTAGCTGAGGTTGTTTTATTTGACATCGAAGACGTTGTCGCAACAAGCGGCATAAAAGAAACAGAAGATGGATGGGGTGATGATTAACTATCCCTTTGGGATAACAGCTTATCTCAAATAAAATCAAAAACATCCTGGGGAATTCTGGGTTTGTCAAGAAAAATGTGTAAGTTTTATAAAATTTTCTTACCGGCAGTTTTCAAAGCTGCCGGTTTTACATGG
>QXXL01000337.1 GCA_009911505.1 Lachnospiraceae bacterium
ACAGTATGAATTTTAAGAAATTTAAGCGCTTAGCAAGCGTAATGCTGTCATTAAGTATGGTCTTATCCACAAACATGGCCGGATTCGCAGCAGAAGTAGATGCATCGGCATTATTGGACGATGCATCTACACCCGCAATTGAAGCTGTCAGCGAGGAACCGATAGAAGAGTCTACAGACACGCAAGAACATGAGCACGACTTTTCGGTACTAATTAAAAACGTAAGGCCTGCCAATTGTGAAAAGGCAGGTGTTAGCCTCTACAAATGTAGCAGTTGTGAGACACAGGAATACATAGTAGACGATGCTCTTGGACATGATTTTGAAGGGGATGACGGCGAAATACTAGAAGAAGCAACCTGTACAAAAGAAGGATCTATCAAGTATACCTGCCAGAGGCAAGACTGCCCCAGCAAGGGAACCGTAACTGAACCAATCCCAATGCTTGAGCATCCCTGGAGCACACAGGAAACCCGGCAGGAACCAACCTGCCTGGAAGCTGGCGGCTATTATATTGAATGTAGCGTGTGCCATGCAAAGAAAGAAGGAAGCTGGCGTGAAGATGAATCAACAGAAGCCCTTGGCCATACATACGAGGATCCTGACGACGCAAGTTACACTCCAACAATAGAAGCAGCAACTTGTGGTGAAGAAGGAAGCAAAACATGGCATTGTACAAGGGAAGGCTGTACTTCCGAAGATAAGGTGGAAGTAATCCCAGCAACAGGCCTGCACAATTATCAGGCACAAGATATTCCCGCAACCTGTACAGAACCCAAAAAAGTTGGTTCAGAAGTATGTTCTGTATGCCAAGATATCCGGGGTGAATACCGCGAAGAAGGCGATCCACTCGGACATGATGAGCAAGAAGAAATTACAACACCAGCTTCATGTACCCAAAATGGTACAAAAACCATTTCATGTTCAAGATGTGACTTCACAAAAACAGAATCTATTGAGGCTACCGGGCATACAGAGGAAACCATTCCTGCTGTGGAACCTACTTGTGGGACAGATGGAAGCACAGAAGGTGTAAAATGTTCTGTTTGCCAGGTCATTTTAACAGCGCCACAAGTAATCCCTGCCGAAACAAATAAACATGTATACGATGTTGCAGGCAGCTGCACAAACGTCATGCGTGAGGCAACCTGTACTGTAAATGGACTTGGCAAATTTACATGTACCGTATGTAAGAAGGCAACTTCCTATCAAGTTATCCCGGCACATCATGGATATGAAGATGCAAAGCATAATTTACTGAAAGAAGGGGAGGGCAACTTCACTCTTGCACATTCAAAAACCCCTACTTGTACAGAGGCCGGTACGGATACTTATACTTGTGGCGAATGCCAGGATACACACACAGAGCCAGTTGAAGCTACTGGGCATGATTTTGATGCAGAAGGATTTGATATAGAAACAGAAGGCGATCCTGACAATACACATCCATGTAAGCCAACTACTTACACATATACCTGTGCGAAATGCCAGAAAGAAACAACAACAAAAACAGTACCAGCATCAGCAGAGCATCAAAAAACAGACGTTTCAGAAGATGCAACCTGTACAGAACCTGCTAAAACAGGCTGGTCATGCTCCGTATGTGGGGATTCTGAATACCAGGATGTTGCGGGCAGCGTCCCGAATGGCCATGATTATGACACAAACAGAGATGGCCAGGTAGACGACGGGTTTGCAGAAGCATATCCGGATCAGGTAGATGCAACACATCCTGCAACTTGTCAAGAGAATGGCTATATAGTTTATACATGTAATTCATGCCAGGCAGGGGCAGATGAGACTGCTAATATCGCTTCTGGGCATATTAAAAAAGAAACACTCCAAAAGCTTCCCCATACACCGGTTGACACCCCTGCAGAAGCTGACAAAATACCAGCAGACTGCCAGCATAATGCGCAGGAAAAAGTAAGGTGCAAAACCTGCTCTGATGTCATAGAAACAATAGACGTTTACCAGGAAATGCTTGATCAACTTATCAGCAGCGGACTGTCAGAAGAAGCAGCAAAAGAAGAGTGTAAAGACTTTGCAAAGACAGACCATAAGTGGATGTTGGAAGATAACGGTATTTTTAGGGAAGCAACCTGTACAGTCAATGGTATCGGGAAATATCAATGCGCCACATGTGATTTGACAAAAAATGAAATTATACCAGCCCATCATGCTTACACAGATGGCAATGGAAACATGCTGGATTATACAGAGGGCTGCGATTTTACTGTTGAAACAAAAACAGAAGCAACCTGTACAGCAAAAGGGATCGACACTTATACTTGTACCATATGTAAAGAAGGTACAGAAAACAAGAGCAAAGACGTACCCACTGATGCAAAAGGGCACGATTATGAGAGGGATAACAATTTTGATATTACTACTGAAGGAACCTCAGATAACCCAAATAACTACGCTTGTAAAGATACTACCTACACCTATGAATGTAAGGATTGCGCAACAGGCGTAGAAGGCCATGTAAAAACACAGACAGTTCCGGCTACAGGCCAGCACTCATGGGCAGATGACAACAAAAACGCAACTTGCACAGAACCCGCTCAAACAGGCCGAAAATGCAGCGTATGCCAAAAGTCTGAGTATACGGACGTAGAAGGAAGCACTCCAAATGGCCATGATTATGACAAGAACCGCGATGGTGAAATTGATGAAGATTGGGAAAGCAATGGGGCTACATATGCGGAAGCTACAGCAGCAGACTGTGAACAAGTAGGTACAGGGGTTTATACATGCCATTCTTGTAACAGTGAAAACGATGAAGCAGCCGATTTGGCTTCTGGGCACCTCAAAAAAGTAACCATTCCAAAACTGCCGCACACGCCGGTTAGTTCCATAGAGCCTGCAACCTGCCAGGGAAATGCAAAAGCGATTGAAACATGCAGTTCATGCAATCAGATCATCAACAGCACGGATCTTGTAGAGCTTCTTGGTGAAGAAGTTGCCGAAGCAGAAGGGTACATCCAGACAGATCATGTCCTGGAATTCCAAGAATCGTTCCGTGAAGCAACCTGTACTACCCCAATACTGCTAGGTACAATATGCAGTGTATGCGGCGATGTTGACGGGGACCTGACAACTGTTGGTAAGCCGGCAGGCCATGAATATGATAAAGATTTAGATGGCAACGTGGATGAAGGGTTTGCAGAAGCACATCCGGATCAGGTTGCTGTAATCGACGCCCCATCCTGCCTTAAAGCAGGCCGTGGAACTTATACTTGCAGTATCTGCGAGGAAGACATAGAAGGGCACTCCATTGAAGCCCCCATCCCGGCTACTGGCCACGATTTGAAAGAAACATACACAGAGCCTACCTGCGAGGAAGGCGGAAAAGTAGTTGTAACATGCAACAATGATCCAGATGAAACATTTCCTCCTGTTGATTTGAGCGAGATCGATCCTCCACATAAAGCAGAGATGGAAGAGTTCGGCGCTATCCCGGCAACTTGCGTTGAAGGCGGAAAGCGTGCAGGTACAAGATGTAAATTATGTAAAAAAGTTTATACAGAACCACAGGATACCCCGGCAGATACCACAGATGCAGGCCATGATTGGGAAGAAAATATTGACGGTACAGTAGACGCCACCTGTACGACAGATGGCAAACAGTCCTACTCCTGTTCCCGTTGCGATGCAACAAAAATAGAACCTATCCCGGCAGCCCATCGATGGGGAAATGAATACTTTACAGAGAATGACGGTGCATGTATCCGGAAATGCAGCGTATGCCAGACTGTCGAAATATTAGTCATTATGCCAGGATTTGCATATTGCGGAACATGCGAAGATGCTGTTGAGCCTGAAATAATAAAAGGTACACCCGCAGAATGTGGGAAAGATGGCTTGACAGACGGGCAAAAATGCCCGACATGTGAAAGCATTCTGGAACAGCAGGAAACCATTCCGGCACTTACCCATTCCCTTACATGGAAGGTAACAAAAGAAGCTACTTGTGGTGAAGCAGGTTCTAAAGTACAACACTGCTCTCTTTGCAATGAAGATATCGGACAGCCTGAAGCAATACCGGCAACAGGGGAACATGATTATCAGGACGAACTAATCGATGCCACCTGCGAAACAAACGATATGATTAAATCAATTTGCAGCGTTTGTGCTAAAGAGAACCCAGATAAACCTACCCAGGAATTTGAAGGTACAGCTCTTGGCCATAATTTTGTCAATGGCGTATGTACAAACAACTGCGGTATTAAGCCAATTGCAACAACGACATCCGTAACGGCATATGTAGAGGGCACAAAGAGTAAAGTAAGGTTCAATGCAGATATCAAAGTAGCCGACAGTAATTATACGGTAGTCCGGAAAGGGCTCCTTTATGTTACTGCAGCTGGTTATAATGGAGATATTTTAACCGTAGAAGCAAATGAATCTAATCCGACCCTCGTAAAGAGCAAGGATGTTGATTTGTCAGATCCCTCTTTAAAAGGAGCCGCTATGACAATTACTGTCAGCGAAGCAAGTGCAGACAGGACACTTTACGGCAGGGCTTTTGTCGTTGTAACAGATAAAGACGGCGAGACAAAGACCTTTTACGGCGACATGGTTTCAGGAAGTTTTAACAGTCTTATAGAAAAGTAAAACTGGCTGTCTTGGCTGCTGCCAGCAGCCCGGAGGATTTTACTTAAGAACATGAAAGGTGGATGTATCAGTTATGAATAGAAAATTTCTAAAGTTTATCCCATGTGTTTTTTTGGCTCTTTCGCTGGCTGCCTGCAGCAGCACTAATACGCAGACACAGAGTACACCTAGCAATAACGATGTGGATACACAAGCGCCAGTTGAAAACAGTGAAAATAGTTCACAGGAAGCTATGCTTGGCCCGGATGCTACGGATCAGGAACTTCTGGATCTGTTGAGCGATGATCTTCATGTAGTTATGGATGATGATTATATTAAAATGGTTTCGGCCATTACGGAGAATACAGATGAATACGCTGGGCAAATATACCAGATAGAAGGTTCTTATACCGTAAATAACGGGACTCCCTACCTTACCCGTACCATCGTAGATGGGGAAGGCAAAACCCCTATGGGCTTGCCGTTAAAATATTTACCTGGGGAGCCAGAGGAAGGCTCCTGGGTGCGTATTACTGGGGTTGTCAACACAGGCGAGGTGAATGGGGAAACAGTAGCTGTCCTGGAAGTAGCTGTTTCAGAAATTTTAGAAGAACAAGGGCAGGCGGAAATCCAACTGCAATGAAAGGGGGAAATATGCCTATGATGAAATATGAAACACCGCAATCTGTAATCATCTGGTTTGAAGAAGAAGATATTATTACAGCTAGCGGATACGATGAAGGTTCCGAAGAAATATAAGTTTCGCATATCATAACAAAAGAACATCCTGGAGATTCTGTAAAAAGAATTCCGGGAGTGTAAAATAAAGTGTGTAAGTTAGAAATACAGCAAATCTAACTGCGCACTTTATTTTTCTGTATAAGGTGT
>QXXL01000338.1 GCA_009911505.1 Lachnospiraceae bacterium
ATTGATAGATAATCCACTGTTATCCGTCAGTTTGGCGAGATAAAAAGGTATGGATAATTGATAGTTATCTGTTAGATTTGTATATATAAAAAATATTGCACTATTATTAACATCTGGAAAATAAAGAATAATCAAAGTTCTATATTAAATATGGGAGACACCTATATGATAGATTGGAATAAAATGACTAGTGCCGAGTTTGAAGAACTTGCTTTGGCTTATGCACAATCTAAATATAAAGAATACGCATGGAATCTAACACCTCCTCAAAATGATGATAATCATGATTTCTATTATATAGAAATTGATAACAATGGTTTTGAATGGGAAGGCTGGGGAGAGGCAAAACATTCCGGTTCTACAACAAAAATCATGTCACGTGAAAAATGGGATCAAACAATCATATCGGGACAACTTGCAAAAAACGTTAAACATCTTATATTTGTTACAAATGCCAGGATTCCTTTTAAGTATATCTTTCGAGCAGAATGCTTAAAAACACCTCCATACGAAAAATTTGAGTATATCAATAATGCAGTATTAGAATGGTGGCTATATGAGAATCCTCAATTCATTCCGACTTGTTTAAAGCCATTTTCATTAGAGTATATAAAAAATAGAGAAAAATCTCTTAAACTTAATTTTTATATTGTTGATTATTTTTCATCTTCTCAAAGTCTTTTGCATGAAATATATGAGACTTATTCTAACAAAGATTATTTATTATTGATTCTAATTGAAAGCAATTATAAAACAAATTTGAATATTCATATTTCTCCAGAAGAATCTATACAACTATTTCCATATGAAATAGTTGATATTGATAATATATTTATTCCTGTTGGCATTATATGCATTAAATATATTGTAAGATTTAGAGATGACGGTGATATAAGTTTTAAACTTCATGTAAACGATCTATATAGCAAAAAAAAAAGTTGTATATGCAAAAAATATTTTGTCCATAAAAACTTTATTCCCAAACTAATATATAATAACCAGTTAAAAATTATAGAAGAACTATTAGAAGAATTACAAAAAAATGTATCTGCAAATCGCCTATTTGTTTTATATGCGGCGAAAGGTGTTGGAAAAACATACCTGTTAAATACTCTTTTGTGTAAATATAAATTATATAATCAATTCTTATTTTTGACATTTACCGAGTCACTTGAAGATTGTGCACGTAATCTATGCATTATTTTTTTGGCGATTAATTTTGGTATAGATTATTCTAAAGAAAATTTTTGGAACGAAATTTGCAAAATGTATGAAAAAATCCCAGAATCCAATAAACCCTTAATGTTATCTGAACTTCAATTAATTTACGAAGGGACAAAAAAGGATAATGCCACCTCGGCTCTATTAGCTATACACTATATACAAAAGTATCTATTAACTGATAAAATTTCTTTATTAAATTCCGGATGTCATAAATACTTAATAATTGTTTGTGATGATGTACATAAAATACCCAAAGAATATGAAGTTTTAATGAGTACATTTATTAAGAATTTTTGTATAGAATCTTCATTTAGCTCATTGCTTTTTGCAGGTAGAAATAATGAATTCTCTTGTGAAATGGTTTATAGTGAAATGAAAAAAAATACATATAAATCATATATCCTTAGAATGCCAAGTATAAATGAATGTAAGTCTTCTTTAAAGCTTAATTTCAATTTTATTAATGACATTGTTTATTATTCCGGAATTCTTGCCAAATGCAATTCCACTTTTCTTTTGTGTGTATTGTTAAGAAAAGTAAAAAGTTTTGTTGAGATAAATGGGGCAAATGAAGCTCTTTTGCAAATTGAAATTTCGCAAATATATAAACAAATTTGTGAAACTGATTACCAGCTTGAATGGGATGAATTTAATTTTTACTCAGATGATTTTGATATTATTTTTCCAATATACGCTTATCAATCGGGATTAAGTATCAATTTATTTAAACAAGATACCTCTCGTGCACTGGAAAGAATATACAAATTATTTGATGCCGGAATTATTGATATTCAAAATGATTATTTATTGCCTTCACACGATATCTATAAAAATATTTTTTTGAAATTATGTCGATCATCAGAATATAAAAACATCAACAAAACCACAGCTGAATTTTTTTTCAAAAACCTAGATAACCCATATATAGACATTTATAGAGTTCTTCCTTTATTACTTATCTTAAATCCAGAAAATAAAAATTTGTATTTAGAAAAAGGTATTTTATCATTAAATGAGTACTATAAAAGGACTGAATATGGAAAAATGAGTTTGTTGTGCGAAAAAATAATCAAAGTTAAGTATCCTAATATAAATGAAAGTTTGTGGACAAAAGAGAAACTTTGGCTCTTTTATTTATATGCGGATTGTTTGGACCATTGCGGTTCACTCTCTGAGTCAAAAGAATATTTTTCACTAGTATATGATCACGGTTTTTCTCAAATGGAGGATGATACATTAGATTTTTTATGGGATGCTAAAGCTCAAATATTTAATATTCAATACTATCTTTTAGAAATCAAAGATGTAATTCCGGAAATAAATACTTTTTTATATGAAAATAATTTCAAAATAAAAAGAGAACATTCTATTGCATTTGAGGTGGCTTATTTAAACGCTTTAAACCGCCGTATGATGATTGCATTGTTGTGTGATGAATATAAGATAGGTACAGATATTTCTGATAGATATTATAAATTGGCATCTGAATTGGGGAATAAAAGTCATCAGGCTTATTATTATATTGATTATGCAAGGGGAATATATCAGCAAAATCCATATCGGGCAATCTCTCTTATGAAAGAGGCCTATGAAAGATTCAAAATAATTCCCAGTGAAAAAAGACGATTAATAGATACAGAAAGTGAGTTAAGATATTTGGAATGTCTTTTAGAAAATAAGCAAATTAAATATTTGGATGAAGTAAGTGAATCTATTGCATCTAGTGGCTACACCCACATTTATGCCAATTCTTTATTAAAGCGTACTGCAATACGTATATATAATCGTGATTTAACAATTGCAAGAAATTTACTTCTAAAAGTCAGTTTAATACTAGAATTAAAAGATTTTCCAAGAACAAGGCTTCTTTTTAGTAATCTTATGGCTGCAATTTGCTTTTTGGAAAAAGATGATAATACAGCCCTTCAACATATTAAAATTCAAAATAGTCTTGCTTCCACAATAGGAAATAGTTATCAAATATCAATGCCTAAATCAACCCTTATGGATAGAAAAGTCGATTTCAATTTTAGAAAATGTACTGATGCATTTCCATTAGAAGTTCGCTTGTGGTAATTTTATTTACCATAAACGAGTTCTATTAGTTTACCAGCATTTCCTGCCAGATCAAAATATAAGTCCTTCATATTATTTCTGTTTTTTATCCAAAGCGTATTTTTTCTTAATACTTCAAAAGAAGTTGTAAGAAAAATTAGTGGACCAGGATATGTATAGGCTTGGTAGGATAAGGCTTGAAAAAGATCGATATTATTTTCGTTAGCAAATATAACTTTATATATAATATTTTCATACCTTAATGGTAAATTGCTCAAAATGTCAGGCCAAGAGCGATTGTTGGTAAAGTCAAAAATCGAATAGCATAATTCAGCACTTTTTTGCGGAAGTTGCATTGCTAACAATTCGATAATATCAGTTTTAATTTCTTTCCCCCATTTTGCCCAAAAATGTGCCGCTTGCTGACTTTCGTTCAAATGTAATACTTTTCTACTTCCCCCTTGAATATGGTATGCCTGTGCAGACGCTTCGTACCAGCAACGGTATCCTTTTTGTGTAATCTTCAATGTTAAATCCAAACCCTCAAAACCATTATAATAATATTCATCAAATCCTCCAATCTCGTCAAAGATCCTAGCAGGAATTAAGCATAGTGCAAGGGACAGGGCTTGTCGTATCATAGATGTTTTAACCAATTTGTGATTAAGCATTTGGCCTTTTAATGCGTGGTAATTAAAGCCATCTCCAAAAATATGGCCTGTACTTTGTACTTTGTCTGTTTGTGGATAAATGAGCAGTGGTTGAACAGCTTGCACATGGTTCGAAAATAATGCCTTAATCATACGTTCAAGGCAATGTTTATCCAAAAAAATATCTGTATTCATAAAAAATAATAGGTCTGTTTTTGCATATTTTCGTCCAATATTATTTGCATAAGAATACCCTTGGCTCTCTTTTAAAAAATAAGAACTGACAGAAGAGAATCTATTCGAAAGTCCGGTTAAAAGTTTATTAATATTCTCATTGACAAAACCATCAACAATAAAAATAATCTGGTATTCATCCATTGGTATTGCCTTTATTAAATGATTAATAAAATGTTCTAAAATTATGTAGTTATTATATACAGGAATGATTATGCTTGCATTGTAATTTTTCATAATTAACTATCTCTTTCTTTTATGTAGTGAAATATCGAATCGTATAAGATTGTTTTTATATCTATTTTTTTAAATGAGAATAATAAAAAGAACTTTGAAAAAATTCTTCTGCAAATGTATCGTTAGTAAAAAATTCTTTATTTTCTATGAAATCCTCTTTTTTAAGAGAAGAAAAATCAAAGAGTAATAATTTTTGAATTGTAGCTTTATCAAAGCGGTATTTGAAAATTCGTACTCCGTTTGTAATTGCATATGGCGGTACATTTTTTGCAATCACACTGCCAGCGGCTATAACAGCGCCTTGACCAATATGCACTCCTGACAATATAGTAGAGCCATAACCAATCCATACATCATCCTCAATAATAATTTTTCCCTTGGTAATTGCTTCTGTCTCTCCCCATATTTTATTACGAAAAGGATATGTTGATAAAAGATTATAATTATGTTCACCACCTAATAAAAAAACCACTTCACGTGCAATAGAACAATATGAACCTATTAGCAAACCTTCTTCTTTTTGGCCAAAGCCAATTATTTGAAGAGGGCCATATGTATTAATCCCTACTGAAAGCGTATGTAAAAATATGTTCCGGCAATATTCCAGTGTGGTTTCATTATGTTGATTCATTTTACGCCATTCATTTTTAATATTTTCAGTCACTAAATTTCCATAAAGCATTGATTTTCTCCTAAATATAAAAATTTCTAAAAATAAGAGGCAAACTATAATGATAAAAAATCTTATGAGATTTAATATGGCAGGAACAAACTTTTATTAGTTTAAAAGATACTATTTGACTATTCTTTGACATCTATTTCAAATGATAACTATCAATTATCCATACCCTTTTTATCTCGCCAAACTGACGGATAACAGTGGATTATCTATCAAT
>QXXL01000339.1 GCA_009911505.1 Lachnospiraceae bacterium
TCCAATGAATTTATCCGCCAGTTGCTTTCCTATAGTGCGAAGAACATTGCAAATGGAGACGGCTGCGGCCTTTTGGATGTAGAGTATGCGCTGGCAATATATGATGAATTTGCAGAGAACTTTGATGGCGCTACAGTAAATGAAGAACAATTGCCCGAAAATACCAAAGAGCCTGAAACCTTTGAGTACATAAGCGATGATGAGAATTAT
>QXXL01000340.1 GCA_009911505.1 Lachnospiraceae bacterium
AAAGAAGCTCATAAAGAGCTTGTTGATTATGGATTTACTGAAAATAGCACGTCCATAACCAGTCAAAAATGTAAAATAATGAAGGTTGGGGCTATTTATCCAGACGGGATTACTGCATTTGGGAATCAAAAATTGTCTGGCTGGCATGGAGGAAATGCAGCTGCTAACTATGTCGCAGTTTATGAGCTTATTTCGAGAATAGCATTAAAATCCGGAAATACGTCTACATTTACAGACGATAAATGGCAATCAATACCAGGAATGTCCAACCCAAGCATATATCAAGTAATCAGGAACACTTTTGTCATGAAAAATGGAACACCTCATATGGTTTTTGACAAGACCTGGCAACAGATTTTCAACTATGTAGATCAGAAGTATGGGACTACCGTAGGAAAAAATTATGGAAAAGACCCGACAGTAGATGCAAAAAACCGAAAATATTTTATATGGGGAATGGCTATGCATTATGTTGGTGATGTTTTTGCCCATGATATGTATAGAAAAAGCAATAACAAGGAAATAATTCATGGGAATGTTGCTTCAAGCGGGACAATTCTTGGAGCAGATGATATAAGTAAAGTTAAAAGAAGATATGATTCTGCAAAATATGCAATAGAAGGCGTTGTCACTTGTGCTTTGGTTAATAATTATGGTGATTGGGTTGAAATAAATGACGGATTGGATGCTCCAGAATACGCAGATGACAACAATAATTATAGAAAAAGCAAATTATATACATACATGGTTCAAAGTGGTTGTGATTATAAGCTTAGTAGAGTTGCTGCAGCCAGTATTAATGATTAAAAAGAATTTATGAGGTTGGGGTGTTAACATTATTGAGGGCTGTAGAAAACGGAGCATGAATAAATAGAACCCCTTCCCCTGGTCGTAAATGATCATAATTTTACTTACGAAAACCTTGTCGAGGTTGAAGTTAACGGGATTTCAGCCCGGCCTTGACAGGGTTTTCGGCGTAAAATTTTGGTTGAATGAAAGAAAGAGACAAAGGCTTACAATTGCTGAAACCCTTAATTTTTACAAGGGGTTACGATGGTTGTGGAGATATCAGGCTGACATTGTCTAACAAAAAAGGAGGAATGTGTTATGAAAAAAAGATGGATGACTGTATTTTGTGCCGCACTATGTATGACACTGATCATGGTTGCTGCAAATGTAAAGGCTTCAGCCGAAACAAGCGTATGGGATGAAGGAAAGGAGGAAGTATATACAGAAGGGGCATTTACATATTACATCCACCCATCCCAAAGCGGAGAAGAAGCCTGGATTTACAAAATTGAGATACAGGGGGAGAATGTTAGATCCCTATCTATTCCAGAAACTATCCAGGGTAAAAATGTTACCAGGCTTGGATGCCTGGATCGTGGCAGTGAGGATGATCGTGAAGCATATGCGACATTATTTGGCACGTATATCGAGCCATGGCATAACTGGGACGGCAGCAGCATTCCTGCGGTGGCGGCCCTGAAAACTATTCGGATCCCGGACACAGTGGAAGTTATTGAGCGTGCTGCTTTAAGCGGAATGAATTCTGTAACGACGATTGAGCTTCCCCGAAAGGTAAAGAAAATTGAAGATTTTACCTTTTATGGATGCGACAAATTAAAAACCATCGTTTTGCCAGAACAGATGGAGTCGTTTCAAAATTCGTCACTGTGGGGCTGCCCGTCCTTAAAAACCATCAAATTATCCAAAAACAACAAAAAGTTCCAGGTCAAAAAAAGCTGCTTAATCCGCAAAAAAAATAAAGCTCTGGTTTTTGCAGCGGCAACAGGTAAAAGATTTACAATCCCGAATGGGATAAAAAAGATTACATCTTATGCGTTTGGCAGTACCAGATCTTCGGCAATCCATATACCGTCTTCAGTTGCCAAAATGGAAAAAGGGGCATTCCACAGGGACGCCTGGAGGGAGAATATCAATATCAAGGATGTTAAGGTATCAGAATATAATCGAGTATTCGCACGGGATGGGCAGTGTATCTATAAGAAATCGGATAAGAGCCTTGCTGTTGCCATTCCGGATAATAAAGGGGAACTGCGGATATCCGAACGGGTAAAGAAGCTGACAGGGAATATTAGCCTGGTTAATTGTGATACGCCTGAAGAGGGTTATTTGGAAAAGGTGGTTTATCCGGGCAGCCTGAAACGTGTGATAGCGCCGGGGTTTAGCGCGATTAAGGCCCATAACGTATATTTTACAGGCAGCACTCCGCCGAAAGTCGTCAAGCCGAAATCTGTAGACGAGGATGCGCTTCCGGTTGGTTGCCAGGTATATGTACCCAAAACATGTGCGGACGTGTACAAAGCATGGTATAAAAAAAATAAATGCTATGTTTACCTGGAAGGATGGCATACTTACAATCCGTAAATAGCCTTCTGAAAGCAAACCAAATGGAACCGCGGGGAAATGGATACCCCTGGCAAACAAGCAACGCCGATTTGGTTGACCAGATTAAAGAAAGAGGGAAAGCCTACAGTTCTTGAAAGTCTTGATTTATTGGAATTAAGATGGTTGTGGAGATATAAAGCCGGCCTTGCCTAATGAAGAAAGAGGAATGCATTATGAAAAAAAGACGGATCACCGTATTTTGTGCCGTATTACTGGCAATGCTGGCTATGACTACTGCGAATACGAAGGCTGCAGCCAAAACAGGGGTATGGGGTAATAAAAAGAAGGAAGTGCAGACACAAGGGGCGTTCACCTATTACATCCACCCTTCTATAAACGGAAAAGAAGCCTGGATTTACAAAATTTAATCACTGCTGGGCTGTCCGGCCTTAAAGAATATCAAATTGTCCAAAAAGAATAAAACATTCGAGGTCAAGGGGAATTGTTTGATTCGTAAAAAAACAAAGCTTTGCTATTTGCTGCGGCAGAGGGCAAGGAATTTATAATTCCGGATGGGGTAGAAAAAATTGCATCCTATGCATTTTGCAGCGCGGCATCTTCGGTAATCCATATTCCGGACTCTGTCACTAAAATTGAGAAAATGGCCTTTAACATGTATTATATGACAGAAAATATCCATATTAAGGACGTCACGGTATCGGAAAACAACCCAGAACTTGTACGGGACGGACAGTGTATTTATAAGAAGTCGGATAAGAGCCTTGCCGTTGCCATTTTGCATGAGAACGGGGAATTGCGCATATCAGAACAGATAGAGAGGCTGATACCGGATATCAGCGTGGTTAATGGGGGCATGTCCCTGGAAAAGCTGGTTTATCCGAGCTGTCTGAAACATGTAACGGCTCCGGCATTTGATGCGCTCAGAGCCCGTAATGTATATTTTACAGGCAATGTCCCGCCGAAAGTGTCCATACCAAAATCCTTTGAGGAGGATGCGCTTCCGGTCGACTGCCAGGTATATGTACCGGAAACCAGTGCGGATGCGTACAAAGTGTGGTATGATGAATATAAATGTTATGTTTATGTGGACGGATGGCATACCTATAATCCAGAAATGGGATTCTAAAAGTAATGAATGAATTTAAAAGCTGTTGTAAGCCGCCATAGAAGGCGGTTATAGTATATTGGAAAAGAAAGGCTGAAGGGTTTTGCTTTTTGGCCTTTCTTTTTTTGTGAAAGCTTAACGTATTTGACGGTTGTTTCTAAAAGCGGAAAAAATTTGCAGTTGATTGTTATTGCCTTCTAAAATTAGATACTTAGAATTAAGAAGTGTATATTTTCTCGTGGTTGTTTGGGGTACAAGAGGTAGTATTTAAAACTATTAAATCCAATTATGACAAAAACATAGCCTATTTTTTACATGTTGCCGCACGGACAATTATTTTATGATAAGATAAAAAACAAGAAAGGGGGAATAGATGAAGAAAAAAGGTTACTTCTCAAAAAAGATGAGAAGTCAATTGCAGGTATGAAATTACAGGGAGGGGAATAGGTTATGACAAAAAACATTAATTTAAAAAGAACCGTTAGTTTTTTAGTTGCTTTAGCGTTATTATTTACAATGATGCCATACGGAAATGTAATGGCAGCCAATCGCGGCAGGACAAAAAAATATATGGTCTTTACGAATAACAGGAGGGCTTATACAAAGGCCGCGGATCAAATAGGGGATGAAGCGATTACCGAAAATGAAACCTTGGAAGAAAACAATGTTATATTAGCGGATCTTACCCAATCGGAAGCGGATCAGCTGGATAAACAAAATGGCGTACTTTTTGTTGAAGAGGATTTTGAAATGGAAGCAAACGGACTGGATGAACCGGACTGGGAAACAAACCCGCCGCTTTCACGCGATGAGGTGACAGCCCTTAAAATGAAAATGCGTGA
>QXXL01000341.1 GCA_009911505.1 Lachnospiraceae bacterium
TCCGGTAAAAATCAAAGTTGCAGTGCTCGATTCCGGTGTTGATACCGTACTGGGGATTAAACTGGAGGGTTCCGTAAACCTTGTCCCGGAAGAAGCAAACATGTCGCCGATGTTTTTAGATATGAGCGGCCATGGTACAGGAGTTGCCAGCATTATTGCCGGTACTGCGCAGAATAAAGTGCAGGGTGTGAACCCAAACGCCGAACTTTACTCTGTAAAAGTGCTTGATTCGATGAACAAAGCCCCTGTCAGCCGGATCATAGAAGGCATCTACTGGTGTATAGATAATGGAATCCAGATTATCAATATGAGCTTTGGGACGTCCAGATATTCGGAAGCGCTGCACAATGCGGTTAGGGAAGC
>QXXL01000342.1 GCA_009911505.1 Lachnospiraceae bacterium
CTCTCAAGCATTAGAATACCAAAATCAAATGGCTCTCAAGCTATAAAACGGTGGCTCCGAAGCGTTAGAATATTCAACCGGGCGAAATACTGTAGGGAATGTGCCGCCCGTATGAAGCGGAAACACGCCACAGAGCGGAAACGGAAACAAAGGCACTTATGTCACGCTTTAGGAGCGGAAAAAGCCTTGTAAATCAAGCACTTTCGGAGCGTGTCGGAGGGGAGGCAATACTTTTTATCACCGACACCCCAAAAGCCGCCTTAAAATGCGTACAGGAGCCGAAATAACCCATTCTGAACCAAAGGAGCAACTAAATGACAGAGAACCGACGATTTTATTACCTCAAGCTGAAAGAGAATTTTTATAACAGCGAAACCATGGTCATCCTG
>QXXL01000343.1 GCA_009911505.1 Lachnospiraceae bacterium
GCTGAATGACTGCCTGCCCCATACCGTGCAGACCATAGCCACCTTTACCCGGCATCAGGTAGGTACGGTGGAGCGGGCTTTGAAGATATTCCAGGAGTTTGGCCTTGTGGAGATACTGACGGACGGAGCCTATTACATGAGCGACATCCAGCTGCTGATCGGCCAGTCGTCCAGCGAGGGGGAGCGGAAGAAAAAGGAGCGCAT
>QXXL01000344.1 GCA_009911505.1 Lachnospiraceae bacterium
TCCGGGGAAGCGGACATTTGTCCGTCCAATGGCCGGGTGGACAAATGTCCGCCTATATTAGAGTATAGAGATAAAGAGATTAGAGATAAGAGTATAGAGAGGGAGATATAACACACGCTTATGGGAGATACCGGAATGTATTTCTATCTTCCGCAGAACTGGCAGAACTCCAGACGGAACTTCCCTCTCTTTGGGAACAGTACATTGAGCGGCTGTCCGAGTACATGGAATCCAGCGGAAAAGGATATAAAAACCATGCCGCCACAATCCGGCGCTG
>QXXL01000345.1 GCA_009911505.1 Lachnospiraceae bacterium
AAGGAAGGAGAAACCATATGATAGAGATTACCGCAGAAGTCCGGGCGGCCATTGACCGGGCCGCCGGGGATATGGAAGTTGCCGGGGACGAATACATAGAACCGGCTGACGGGCTTATCCACTGTAAGAAATGCCATGGTAGCCGCCAGACTGTTGTGCCCAGGTTCGGAGGCTCCGGCTATTTCATGCCCCGCTGCCTCTGTTCCTGCCAGCAAAAGGCGCAGGAGGAACGGAAAGCCAGGGAGGAACAGAGGGAGCGCATGGAGCGTATCAAGCGCCGGAAGGCACAGGGGCTTCAAGACCGATACCTTTATGATTACACATTCGCCAATGATAACGGACAGAATCCCGTCATGGAGAAGGCACACGCCTATGTGGAGCATTGGAAGGAGGCGTACCGGGACAATACCGGCCTTCTGCTCTTTGGTGACGTGGGAACCGGGAAATCCTTTTTTGCAGGCTGTATCGCCAATGCCCTGCTTGACCGTGACGTGCCGGTACTGATGACAAATTTCCCGTCTATCCTGAACCGGCTGACCGGTGTGTTTGCCGAGGACAGGGCGGCCTTTATCGCCAGCCTGGACGATTACAGCCTGCTTGTCATTGATGATTTAGGAGT
>QXXL01000346.1 GCA_009911505.1 Lachnospiraceae bacterium
CTGATTGTCACAACAAACCTGAAACTGGAAGAAATCAAGAACCCGCCAGACCTTGCCCACGCAAGGATTTATGACCGCATACTGGAACGGTGTGCGCCGGTTCTCTTTTCTGGTAAGAATTTCCGGGAGGAAGGAGCCAGGGCGACCAAAGCGGCGGCGAAGGAGATTGTAAGTAAGGAATAACAAAACCTGATTGCATGAAAAGGAGAATTTATGGGCAGCGAGAAAATTATAGAGAACACTACCACCACAGCACCGGCTAAGGACGCTCCCGCACTGGTGAAGAAGATTGGCCGGACGACCTACATTGTGCGGGTTCACTTTAGCAAGACGAGCAAGGAAACCATGAGCGACAAAATCAAGCGTATGCTGAAAAATGAGATACAGCAGAAGATATTTAATAACTAAAATTGACTCAAATACAGATATAATTTAGAGAGATGATAATAGTACAACCCGTTGATGTGTACAAAATAAATCAACGGGTTGCAAACTATTTGTATTTAATATAATTGTCCTATTTTTTTTAATAGGGAATCCTTTAAACGCTTTACATAGTAATCCGGATTGTTAAACTTCACCCCTGGAATATGTTTTTCTAACGTAATTTTAGAAGCCATAAAAGCAACAGTGGTATCAATATGAGAACTGACAAAAACATAGCCACTCCATTTATTAGAATTAAATGCTTGTGCCCAATTTTTTGTATAGGATAACATATCAGTAGGAGTATGTTCTTTTGAATTACGGTAAATAATAGGTGTTGCAAAAACCATTTGTTCATCTATTGATTTAGGAACTACAACATGGACATCAAACAAACTAATCCCTAAATCAGGATAAGACAGTTTGATTTTTTTATAAATTTCACATATATTCTCATAGATATCTCTTCGAATCCATTCCGTATATTCTTGATATGTTTTGCCTTTAAAAGTGGAAATAAAATCTTTATATTGAGCAATATTACTTTTTTGAGTATCATTAAATTCAAATAAATCTGCTGCGAAATTGACAAGTATCGCCATTTTGTCATATTTATCATTTGTATGTTCTAAATCTGTAATACATTTTTCTACATATTCTCTTTCATTAGCTTTTCTTTGATCTTCAGAAAAATTAGGTTCTAAAGCACGACTATTTATTTCAAAACATCTTTTAGGTAAATACCTATCTTTTACACGTTTTACAAAATAACCAAGATTACTTGTGCAACCATAACTGTTAAATGGAACTCTTTTATCTCCAACTAATGATTCTATATCTTTATCTGTATATTCTAAAAAATCACAAGGATGGTTAATAACCCCTAATTCCATTAGTGCCAGTGCAATATCTTTTGCCATTACCTCTGTTGCTAAAACTTTATGATGATGATAAATATAATTGTTTAACATTAGTTTACTAAATGTTATTTCTTCAACAGCCGTTATTCCAGATATATCCACGACTAACTGATATTCATTGGAATTGTCTGGTTCCCTTATTGTCATTTTATATAAAAGTCGTTCAATATCAAAAGTTAAAGGCAATCCAGAAGTATAGCTATCACGTTTTATATAATCAAGTTTATCTGCATCAATGTCACCATTAATTAATCTAGTTAAGAAAGAGTATTTTTTATTTTGTTTATGTTCGCTTCTCCGCCCTTGATTGGGTATCCCGATAATCATATTGCCAATTCTTATCATCAAATCGGTTAAACCACCAGAAGCTGCTATGTACTGATTGTCTAAAATATTATTTTCTTCAATAAATTTTTTGAAGGCATCAGTGTTAATAATCATGTAAGAGAATATTTCGTGTGGTTTAGGTTTTACGCCCCATTTCCCATTAAAATATTTTGTTAATTTAATAAAATCTGGTAGAGAACCATAAAATGCCTCTGAAAGATGTGAATAAAAACAGTGGCCAATATCATGTAATAAAGCCGCAAGCCGCACATCCATGACCTCATACTCAGAAATATTTATAAATCCGAGTGATTGCGACTTTAAACTTTCAATCATACGGGAAGCTATTGCAACTACACCCAAAGAATGTTCAAAACGAGAATGTCTAGCTGCTGGATATGTAAATACCCCCAGTCCCACTTGATAAATATCTCTTAAACGTTGAAATAATGGAGTATCAATGATAGATACTTCCCAACTATAAAATTTTACACACCCCCATATAGGATCATTTATTACCTTATCTTCTGAAAATTGATAATATTTAGTGCCTGCATGTATGCTTAAATAATTTTGAACAATTATATTTATTCTATTCAGAAAATCATTATAAATAGTTTCATCAATTGTTACTTGTAACCTTTCTTCCACTGTTTCATCCCTCATTTTTTATTCTTCGTTTAAAAATATATCTGAAAAATCCTGGATCTCAATTAAATACTTTTGTGGGCACTTGGCAATAATTTCATTAGCGGAATCTTTATTCATTTTTAAAATAATACGCTCATATTTGGGATTTGATTTACTGATTGCTCCCAATATTTGTAACATTGAAATTCCCTCTTCCAAATCATTTGAATATACTGTACCACAATTATTATTTATATCCATATCAATAAATAATCCTAAGAAATTGTTTCGATATTTCCCAATAGTAGTTAACAACTTTTCACTAGAAACAACATTTACATTTTTTGTTTTCAATATAGAAAACAAAGTACTTAAAAAATCAAGCGCAGAAAAAACTTCCACATTTTTGGTAACCATAAATTTTCCTCCTATTCGGTTTCAACTATTTGTTAAACCTACTCCACCATATTATATTGTATTCTTTATTATGCACAAATGTGCTAATAATAATCCCTCAGCTATTGACAAAATAAAAATAATAGGTTATAATAATAAATTAACAAATTTATATATATTACCATATTTCTTCGTAATTGTCAACAACTTTTTATAAGTATAATGGGTTTGAATAAAAAAGTCAAGAATTTCTAACAACGAAGTCAATTGAATATTCTAACGCTTCGGAGCCACCGTTTTATAGCTTGAGAGCCATTTGATTTTGGTATTCTAATGCTTGAGAG
>QXXL01000347.1 GCA_009911505.1 Lachnospiraceae bacterium
CATATCCCATACAGGCCGGTCATTCGATTGGAATAATCCATCGATGAACTGCCTATATCATATGACATTTTTGTACCATGCGCCGTATGTCCACGAATCAGGAATGAAGCCCAAAATCTGAAAAATTCCACGATTGCGGAAAAGGCTTTCTGCCGGACGGGTGCAAAATCAGCTGTGCATTTTGCATTTCTGAAAATCCGGGCAAATCAAAAGCGCATTTTTCGCCTTTGAAAAAATAGCAAAGGGAAATGCGCCCGGCATGGATATGTGGTACAATGGGGATGGCGGCAAAAGCTGGCCGCAGGGAAGGAGCAGGAAACCATGAAACAGGGGATAACGGTTCAGGAGCGGTTAAAGGATTTAAGGACGGAGCGGCATTTAAAATTAGAAGAACTGGCGGCGGCTACAAAGATTTCCAAATCAGCCTTGGGAAGCTATGAGAATGACGAACTCAAGGAAATCAGCCACAAAAACCTTGTGGAGCTGG
>QXXL01000348.1 GCA_009911505.1 Lachnospiraceae bacterium
CGGGCGTATCAACAACCGGCTGCTGTGTGAGATTGCCACACATGAGGATTTTGTTACCCTGATGACGGACACGGAAATTTATGTAGATGGTGTGGCAACCGCCCACTTCCAAAACTTCAACAGCCTTCTGGAAGTCCTGCGGGGGCAAGTCCTTTCCCAATATCAGCCGGTGGAGGAAGATGCTGCGTTAAAGGCGTTGGAAACCATGCAGGT
>QXXL01000349.1 GCA_009911505.1 Lachnospiraceae bacterium
CGGACTTGGGACACTATCCTCCATGCCATAAGGGAAGCGCACAAGGACGATATGGACAGTGCGCCGGACGGCTCCAATGGCATGAAGATAATCAAGGACGCAAAGAAGGCCCTGGCCGTGCCGGGTTCCTATCTGGATGTGTTCACCGCCCTTATGTGTACGCAGCTTCAAATCCGGTATGAGAAGCTGTCGGAGCAGAAGCGCACAGTTTTGAAGAATGTTATGAAGAAAACTCCGGCATATAAGGATTCCCCGTTGAGCAGGATGAAGCGGAGATAAGGAAATGCCGTTGCTTGGGTTTTTGTCCATGCAACGGCATTTTGAGAGGTTCCATATTCACTTTTCTTTGCCTTTTATTCTATAAATCCCCTTTACAGCCATACGCCCCAATCGCCATAATGATATGTACCGCTGCCATGATGGAGCTTCCCGTCTGCCTTTAACTGGCCGAATGCATTTGCCATGCGGATTAGGATTTCCGGCTGTATATCCAGCGAATGATGTGCAGGGAATACCCTTTTTACAGGCAGTGCCGCAACTTTTTCCAGCGAAGCAAGATAGGCTTCCGGGTCAGTGGAGGGGTAATAAGCAAACAGGGTATCTTTATAGACCAAATCGCCGGTAAACAAATATCCCCTGTCTTTTTCCCAAAAACATAAATGTCCGGGAGAGTGTCCGGGCGTATGCAGCACTTCAATTTCCCTGCCGCCAATATCAATTACATCATGGTCATTTAATACTTTTGTTGGTATACCTTGAAAGAATACATAATCGTCAACATGAAAACCGTCAGGCAAATCACAACGGTCAACCACCATTTCCTTAACAGTTTCGATTGTCAGGGGGAATTTCCCGTCCAGCCAGTCCAATTCTTCTGCGTGTGTATAAAATTCCGGGAAATATTTATGCCCGCCGATATGGTCCCAGTGAATGTGCGTGGCAACCGCCGCAATCGGTTTATCCGTAAGTTTACGGATTTCATCATATATATTGGAAATCCCCAGCCCTGTGTCAATAAGCAGGCTTTTCTCTTTTCCATTCAACAGATAACAGTGGGTTTCTTCCCAATGCCGGTATTCACTTATGATTATGGTTTCATTATCAATCTTATCTATTGTAAACCAGTTATCCATTATCTCCAATCCCTTCCCATTAAGATTGATGTGCCTGCATATATTCCGCTTTCACTTTATCAATCGTTTTACCGCCAATTCCAAAGTTCTTATCCGGCAGTTCTTTAATCGTAGTCACAAAAAATTCCTGCGGCACATTCATAATTTCAGAAGATACTTCTGTCAATCTTTTTATCAGCAGTTCCTTTTGCTTATCAGATAAAGTGCCGCTTTCAACTGTAATGTATGGCATTTTGCCCCTCCTTCAACTTTTTATTCATTGTTTATTCAGCCCTACCAAATGGGCAGTTATAGTTTTAAGATATATTGCAAAAGATTATAACTGTGTCCATCTTTGCTGTCTGTTTTAGGTATTGAAGAAATCACTGTAAATCCAAATGACTTTGCTAATTGATTGGAAGCCCTGTTTTCCTCTCTTGTTGAATAAATAAACTTTTTTGCACGAAATTCTTCTTTGCAATATTGTATCAAGACTTGAAGAATCTGCTTGCCAAACCCTTTTCCCACGTAATCTGGCCCCAGACATATCCCTGCTTCTTGATAGATGTAAGGTTCGATTTTTTCTACACCAGCAAATCCAATCGCCTTACCGGTTGCTTTTTCATAAACCAGATAGGTATCATGCTCTTTCTGAAATGCGATGGTTTTCATGATTCTTATTTTGGCATTTTCTTCGCTTGTAGTAATATTCCATTCCATGTATTTTGCACTTTCTGGCTGTGACCAGACATTACAATACATGATGTTGTATCATTTTAGTTGACACCTTATACTCAAGGATTTGATGTATAATCAAAGAGAATCAAGGAGGCAACTACAATGGCAAAAAAACAACGGAAATACGACATGGAATATAAAATCCAAGCCGTAAAATTAGCAAAAGAGCTTGGCGGTGCAAAAGCTGCAGCCGAGTTAGGTATCCCTGA
>QXXL01000350.1 GCA_009911505.1 Lachnospiraceae bacterium
ATATGCGTGGACAAAGGCTGCCAGAGAAGGAAGGCTGAATGTCGGTTCCGGCCCACATACTCCGGAAACTGCTATGAATCTTGCAGAAGAACTGGCCCTCCTACGCAGACAGGTCAAGGAGCAGGAAAAGGAAATCCGCCGCCTGAAAGGGGAAACGAATTTCTGGAAGAGGCAAGCGCTTTTTTCGCCGCCAGCCGTCGGAAGTCGCAAAAGGCAGAGAATGATGTTCCTTGCCATAAAAACCGAGGACGGCGTTATAAAGGGAAAGATTTCTTTCTACTGCCGGACGCTGAAAGTAACGCGGCAGGGATTTTATAAATATCTGGCAAACAAAGACCGTCCGTGGAAATACCAGCAGTTAGCTGATGCCATGAGGACAGTCGTGTCTGAGGATGAATGCAACGACACTTACGGACGGATCCGTATGTATCAGGCGCTTCTTTTAAAACAGCCGGAAGGTGTCCGCATTCCCAGTGAATGCACTGTCTACCGCATCATGGAAGAGATCGGGCTGAGCCATCGCCCGGAACACAGACCAAATGGGATCACCAAAGCAGATCGTGAGGCGCGTAAATCTGAGGACCTGCTGAAAAGGGATTTCAACTCCAGTGAACCACTCAAAAAATGTATCACGGACATAACCGGGATCAAAGCAAAAGATGGAAAACTCTATGTATCCGCCATATTTGACTGTTTCGATGCTGCAGTTCTGGGCATGGCAATGGACACAAACATGAAAGCCGTACTATGCGAGCGTACGCTTACCAATGCGGTCCGGTCTTACCCGGCGCTCAGGGGAGCCATCATCCATTCTGGCCGTGGATCTCAATACACCAGTGAGACCTACCGCAGGGCAGTAGCAAAGTATGGCATTCGCCAGAGCATGAACAGCGCCGGCGGACGCTGCCATGACAATGCCCGTTGCGAGAGCATGTGGGCTCGGATGAAGGAAGGACTCATCTATGGAAGGCATGACACAGAAAGAATGACAGTAGAGGAACTGAAAACCCTCATCTGGAGATATTTCATCAGTTATTGGAACAACAGGAGAATATGCTCTTCCAATGAGGGGCTTCCTCCTATGGTCAAGCGGCAGAGATATTATGAATCTCTGGATACTGCTGCTTAGGCATTGATATCCTTGCAAAAAAAGTGTCAACCAGTATTGACAATATCATTCATAGATTTATATATTGCAAATAATAATCAGGGGCAAGGATATTTCCTTGCTCCCTCTGTATATAAAATGTTGAATAAAATGGTATATCTTTATGAAATCTTCAAAACTGTACAGTACCCTTTTCCTATCAAAATCAAGAAAGGAAATGAACACTATGGATTTCATATTGAAAACAACAAATCTTAGTAGGAATTTTGGAAAACATTCAGCTGTAACGGATGTATCAATCCACGTACGGGAAAAAAGTGTTTACGGACTATTAGGTCCGAACGGGGCAGGAAAATCTACAATCCTAAAGATGATAACAGGTATGCTCCGTCCAACATCTGGCATGATTGAATTTTCCAGCCATGCATGGAACAGACAGGACTTAAAGCATATTGGGGCTTTGATAGAAAATCCCCCTTTATATGAAAATTTGACGGCATTGGAAAATTTAAAAGTAAGGACTATTTTGTTAGGCTTACCAGAGCAGCGAATAAATGATGTATTAAAAATTGTAGATTTGCAAAATACAGGAAAGAAAAAGGCAGGACAATTCTCAATGGGAATGAAACAGCGGTTGGGGATTGCAATAGCATTGCTGAATCATCCATCTTTGTTAATTCTGGATGAGCCAACAAACGGATTAGACCCGATTGGTATCGGAGAATTGCGAAACTTAATCCGTTCATTTCCACAGCAAGGGATAACAGTTGTAGTGGTCAAGCTTTTTTGTAACACTTGTGGCTAAAAAAATATTTCCTTTATAATTAGGGTTGTGGCAGCTTCCG
>QXXL01000039.1 GCA_009911505.1 Lachnospiraceae bacterium
TGTTCTCTTAAAGAATTCTTCTCTTTGAATCTTTCAAGGTTATTCCACTGTTCAGTTCTCAATGTGCATTTTCTGTTCTTACTCAGCAACAGCTCATTTATTATATCATACCGCATGTGCCTTGTCAAGAAGTTTTTTACATTTTTTTACTTTTTTCGCATTGCCTGTTTTTCGCAAGCAACTCGTACAGTATAGCATCCATTGCATTTGCTGTCAAGTACTTTTTTCGATTTCTGAAAAACAAATTTTCATCGGCTCTGCGAGCGGAGAAGGAGGGATTTGAACCCTCGCGCCGCTATTAACGACCTGCACCCTTTCCAGGGGTGTCCCTTCGGCCAGCTTGGGTACTTCTCCGAATGATATCAATCTAAATTTGTAAACCGCCGAATGCGGCCTGGAGCGTTTTCAAAAAAACTATTTCTGCAATTTGTATCCTACATCAAATGTAAAATATACCTGCCAAAAACATTTCCTTATCACGCTCTAGCGGAGAAGATGGGATTCGAACCCATGTGCCCTCTCGGACAAACGGTTTTCAAGACCGCCTCGTTATGACCACTTCGATACTTCTCCAGTTTATTGCATTTGTTCTGCTGCCCAGAACAAAAATGATTCTATCATCTTTTACCAGGGTTTGTCAACAACTTTTTTCAAATAATTCAAAAAAATTAATTTAAAAAATGCTTTTCGGCAGATGTATTCCACACTTAGTGGGAGATTTGCACCAAATGAGGGAGTCGTAGCGGACTACGTTAACCGAATTTATGCAGATTGAACTACTAATGCTCAATCTGATGGTACAAATATCACGCTAAGCGGGGGATACAGATGGCTGAAATGATTTTGGGGACACGCTCTAAATCGCATCCTGCCGCATTTGGGCCATGTATTCCTCCATAATCCCAGCCGCAAGCCCTGCCATCTGCGCACACGGCCTTTTTTGGTAATACTCCGCCGTCCGCACTTGTGGTACAGGGCTTTTGTCGCTTCCTTCCATCCCAAGCAGCTCTCTGCAGATAATGCTCCCCGTTTCCTCTTTAAACCTTGCCGCCAAAAGCTGTATCCTCTCATAATGTTCTTTTTTGGCTGCAAAATCTTTGGGATCCTTGTAGCCATAAACCGCACCCGCCACAAAAAACATCCCGGTGACCGTCCCACAGACTTCACGCATCCTGCCCATTCCACCGCCAAAAGACGATACCGTCTTGACCACGGTATCAAAATCCATCCCCATTTCTTCCGCAAAAACGCCTGCAACTGCCTGGGCGCAATTATAGCCCTGCAAAAATAATTCTTCTGCCTTTTCCTTCTTTCCCATGCTTCCTCCTTATCCTACGCGCAAATGGTCGATGGAATCAATGATTCCCCGGATTTCTGGCGTATTGATATTCTGCTTCTTTAAAATGCTGTCGATTTCTGACCGGCGTTCCCGAATGCTTTTACTGTTAAACTCAATGCGCGATCGCAGCTTCTGCCTGCGTACAATCAGATTATGTTTGACTTCAACCATCTCGTTTTTGTCTACCAGGGCCTGGGAACGGTTAATCCAGACTTCGGCGTCGTAAAGGCGGTAACGCTTTAAAAGCCCAACTAGCTTGTCGTTAAAATACTGCAGATCCTGATTGGTTTTTTCAAATTTTTCACGCTCTTTGACTTCATTTAAATACTGTTCCCAAACGTAGTTTAATTCATAGGAATTTTTGACACGGTATTTTTCCCGTGCGTAGTCTACGGCATTTGTAACATTTACATATTTAAATTTAATTTTGTTGAGAAGCTCAATGGCGTGGTTCATATTTACCTCGGAACGCTTGATTTCGGTCTGGTTGGATGTCATTTTTATAAAAATACAAAACCCACTGACAGCAGCGGCAAATAATACAAATATCCATGCATACCGGGTATCCTGGTAAAATCCGGCCTGTAAGACAATCAGGATCACAACGCTCATTGCAAATACCCCAAACAATACAAAAGAAAGGAGCTTTAATATTTTTTGCTGATGAATCAGCTCTAGTTTGTTATAATGCCATTCTGTTTTTTCGCCTTCCAGGTAGTTCATATCTTTTTTTACAGTTGCCTGATAGGCCTCGTTGGTCTGAAGGCGTAAGATAGCGCCCGGGATTTTGTCTTCTTCCTGCTGCATCTGCGCAAACTGCGAATCGGAAATCTTCTTCTCAGCATTCTGGTATTCGTCACGCAGGCGGTCTAATTTATGCACATTTTCCGCCGCGTTGTGAATTTCTGCCAGATCTTCATCTGGCAGTTCCTCCAGTGTCTGGATATCATTTAAATAATCTGATACAATCCGATACTCCGCTTTTTCTTCTTCGAGCTCTTTCTTGGCTTCAATAATCTGTTCACAGCAGTTTATGATATAATGCTGGATGTCCTTGCGGTTGCGCGCCGCTTCTTGCGACACCTCTTCCGATAAACGCTTTGGCTGCGCAGCGCGGTTAATCTGCGGCTGTGTTCTCTGCTTCTTTTTTCTTTTAAAAAGTCCCATAACCTGCCCTTTCTTATTTGCTGTGCCTAATATACGCTTCCTTCCATGCTTCCAATGCATCCTCCGGAATCTGGTAATCCGTTTCAGAAGCAGACGGCGCCTGCGGCACAATTCCCGCTGCAAGCTGCAATGCAGCGCGGCGCTGTTTGCCTGAAATGGGGTTTTGGTTCCTCTGAAATGCTTTCCCATAGCTTTCCGCAGCATCTTCAAACAAAAACATGCCTGCATATGCTGTTCCTAAGTTATGATAAATGTCCCCAGCAAATGCCCCGGATATCCCGGAATGCTCTAAGAGCTTTTGATATGCCAGGATACTGGCCTGGTAGCGTTTTTTTTCTAAAAGACGGTCGGCGCGGATCTTTTTGCACTCAATTTCAGTCTTGTTCTCAAAAATAGCCAATTTCTCTGCCATAGTTTTGTATTCCTCGGGCGTGCAGTAATTACAGCCCGATACGATGGCATTTACAAATTCTATCAGCTTGCCCCCCTGCTCTTTAAGTTCCGTGAGCTTATCTGCCAGTTCCCCCTGTTTTAGCTCTTGCCCAATCCAGCGGATCAGCTCCTTGTCCATAAAGGAAACCTCCACCAGATCAATATATTCTTTTAAATAATAGCATATTTCCTCCAGGGAATACACATTTAAGGATATGCTCTCAATATAATACGGCACAGAAGCAAGCTCCCGGCCACACAGCAATAATTCTCCCATACAATCCCCCTTTATATGCTAAGTACATGTTCCCATACTTTTTCCGAACTTTTGACAAACCCACCAAAACCCATGTCACGGATGCAGATGAGGATTTTGTCTACTGCTTCTGGTTTTAAGGTAATCCGAAGGCGTGTCAGGCGGCTTTCCCGCTCCGGCATGCCAGCCAGTTCCAAAGACTTTACAACGGCATTTTTGCATTTAGGGGCCTGTATCCAAAAATCAATAGAAGGGCTCCCATCCAGGATAACTTCACATTCGCCAAATGCTTCGTACCAATTATCCCCTGCTGTAATCAACGGAAGCATCTCCTGCCTGTCTTTGTTGTTTACTTTCAGGCTGATACTTACTTTGATCTCATCATCCCCCATGTATATATAGGGCCACTCTTCCTTCCCTGCCTTGGCAGCTGCGGCGTAGCATGCACCTTTGCTAAACAGGTTTTTGCCCATGAACGCCCGTCTGCCCGTGCAGATAGCAGAAAGGGATTTTTTCATCCAGCCGCCGTCAAAACCATCCCCGATTAAATAAACGGCCGATACAAGCCTGCCTGAAAATGCTTGTTTTATAATTTCCATGAATTCTTCGTCCCGGTTCTCTAATATAGCGCGGTACCGCCCTTCCCGGATGTCTATTATCTGAGGGACAGCCCTCCTGTCACGGCTCAATTGCCAAAGCAGCAGTTTTTTGGAAGTATAATAAAAAAGCGCTGTATCGTGCGCACACAGCTCCAAGGGCTGGCTGTAAGCATAATAATAAAAGCTTTCCCTGTAATCAATCAAGATCAGCCTGCTAGGCGGAAGTTTGAGCCATGCCGCAAACTGTTTAAAAAGCCTGCGGTATTCTAAGTTCATGTTTTCTACGGCAATAGCAAGCCTGTCCAGACGCTGCCCCTCCCCATCCTGCAGCAATAGCCCGGTAAGCATTTCTACAAATAAAAACAACAATTCCATTACTTCGTATACTTGCCCGCCAAGCTCTGCCGTTTCCCCCGAAAGCGCTTTTTTTAAAAGCCCTTCTATACAGGATGCCCCTGTCTGCCTGGCGTACGCCCTTGCTTCTTCCCCATAGATAAAACTGCCGTTTTCCTGGCTTTTTGCAATACATACCGGAATCTGGTAAATCTCACTTCCAGTTACCATACTAAAAGTGCCCGGCTCTGACATCCCGTGCGTATATTGGCTTACCATCGCGAATTTGTCGTTTATGTCTATGCCGATATATTTCTCTGCCATGGCTCCCCTCCCCTTGTTTTCCGTCAGATTATTGTAAATAGCCGCTCTGCGGCATTGTCTAACTGTTCATATTCCAGCATTTTAGCACGGAAGCTGTCCATGTGCCCCTGTGCCTTTTGCTTTATGATTCCATTGAGTTTTTCATACCGCCCTTCCGGCGTGCTGCCTTGCATAGGCTGATAGGAGAGCATGCCGCTTTCGGCCATCTCCTCTTTTCCGTCCGTTTCTTCCGAAATATAATACTGAAGCGCTTCCCCACGAAACAATACCACTTTTTTCACAAAAATCCCATCGTAAGATTCTGCCATATCTTCCATAGTATATACAGCGCCTGTATCCTCCTTATGTTCCCCTATGGCCGGCTTATCCTGCGTTTCGCCTATTTGCCCGACACGTATGGAATGGAGCCTCACGCGGCTGTGTTTTTGGGAATGGTATTCAATAAAACTTTTATCGTAAAGCTGGTATTTTTGAACCAGCTGTTTCCCAAGGTTTTTATAGAAGGCAAAATAGATGCCCTGGAACATATATTTTTTTAGAAGCGCTTCCGCAATGTACTCTTCTTTAGCCCGGATATCGGAATGCATGGAATAATATTTCAGCAGTTCAAGCTCGCAAATTGCATCTACCCTGTAGCCGTCCTTCCAAAAATCGCGCAGAGCTTTATAAAAACCTTCCGGCAACAGCATACCGCCTACAAAGCTGTGATGTGAAAAATAGGTCATGTATGCTTTTTTTAACAGAGGGCTGCCTGCCATTTCATAGCTTTGGTATACACTGTCAACACAGTCGACAAACCCATCTGTATACATCATTTGTACCAGAATACGCTCCGCCAGCTCCTGCGTACTGATATAAAAGCCGTGTGCACATTTAAAAACCTCCACCATATGCCGGATGGGCCCCTGGTAATATCTGCACAAGTATTCCAGCATAGCGTCATTGTATTTGCCAGCTAAAAATGTATCAGCGCAGTACTTTACCAGCAGTTCGTTTTCTGCAAATTCAAGCTGCTGTATACGGCTGTTTAAAAGGCGCACCCGTAAAGCTGCCGCAATCGGCTCAAGCCCATAGGCTTCTGCAATTTGGTATGCTTGTTCATACAGCTGCTTTTCAATGCAGATTTCAAGTACAAACCCCCTGTCTTTTGGTTTCATGTAAGAAAAGTCCACTTGTTTTAACTCTTTTTTCATATCTAAGGGCCGGTCTAATACATATAAAAGGCAGAAAAGCTTGGGGAACAAGGCTGCTTTATATACAGGGTTTACCTTATCGCTTGCCATAAATGCATAAAAATAGGGTAAATCCTGTTCTTCAAACAGCTCCTGCGCCTTGCGGTTTGAAAAATAATACAAAAGGCACGGCAGGGTGGAAGGCGATTTGCGCATACATGCCCTTAAATGCCTGCCTGGATACATCAGTTTTTCTAACTGGTAGGGAATGCCGCTGCTGTAACGGTTCCCGTAACTGTCCTCCACTAAGATGCTGTAACAGTTGGAATAAATCGGAAAATATGCCTCGCCGTTTAATATAGATACCACGATAGGGCTTTTTAGCACATCCTGCAGGATGATAACTTTTGCGGCGCGCGGATCAAAACAGGTCAGCCTGTGTACAAATAAAACACTTCCTGCTGCATCCGCGGCTTCTGGAAAATAAATCCCGTGGGACAGCACATCTTCATAGACAACCGCTAAATTGTCATCCACATGGCCAAGCGACATCTGCCCATATGCAAACTTTTCCATACCCTTGTAATGCTGTTCGTATACATTAGGGCGCTTTGCCTTTGACGCAATAATATTGACATATAAGACGGCTTTTAACCGATAGCTTAACTGGTTGTTATACTTAAAATACATTTGAATGATCTGGGGCACTTCCTGCACGCCCCTGGCGTCCATAGACATCAGATAGGCTTCATAGAGCCCGGTAATGCGTAATTTCTTCTCTACGCCAAGCGCATACCAAGAAAAATAACGCTTTCCGTATATCTGGCTGCGGATCAAATATTCACAAATGACCTTGAGCATTTCATCATCGCCCAGAATCCCGTAACACTCCTCCAAAAGCAATAGTGTCCGTTCCCTGTACATAATCCGATCTGGAAATACCTGTTTTACCTGCTCTGCAATCTCTTTTGTCAGAGCTTCGTGTTTTTTTGCCCAATTTAATACTTTTTCCTCAAATCCACCAAATCGCCCTAAAAGGTATGGCTCTGCTAAATACAAAGCGTAAGCTTCCACATATAAAACAGGGCTGTTTACCCGATCCATAACCCGTGCCTCTATAGCTTTTAACCTCTGATAGCGGTTCTGTGAATAATCCTCACGTAAAAATAGCAGGCACCAGAACAATACAGGATCTTCCTGGTTCTCTAAATAGATCTGTTCGATTTCATCTGTCAAGCGGTTAATATACGGCTCATCCCGGTCCATCAGGGTACATATATAAAGGTAATATCCCCACTGCGGGCTTTTTTTATCTTTCCACTTCCGTTTGAATTCATTTAAAATCCATTCTGCTTCCTGCCTTTGCCGATTTAACCAAAATGTCTGCGCTTTTAATAACCGGTACCACACATTCCCTGGCTGGCGCACAATTAAGTCATCTAACAGTTTTAATGTTTCCTGCGCCCATTTGCCTGTTACAGTCTGTTTTAAGCGGTAGGCAATATAGCTCTGTAAAAGCTTTATGCGTGCTTCCTTTATCTCCCTTGCCACTTTCTGTACGCCTTTCCCACTGCATATGGCACAGACAGGGATTGTTATTTCCTGGCGTACACTTTTTATGGTGATTCTGCCAAAATTTTTGCCGGCATGCATATTAGCCGGGTTTATGTAAAAGCTAGCTTTTGCCTCGCTCCCCAAAAAGTCATCTGTTGACATCCACCGTTTGGGAACCTCAAGGAAGCTGGCATCGGATGTTATATTCAGTTCTACATAGCCCCATGTATTTTTGGTCAGCGTAATGTCTTCTTTTCGTTTTTCGGTTATTTGCGAAAATGTAAATTCTGTTTGTGATGCCACAATGGCAACAGGCTCTTTTAAGCTACATGCCAGCAAAAATTCCTCTAATCCAAGGTCGGTCTTCTGACCGCTGGCAATCCCTTCATACGCCAGGCGTTCCTTCTCTTCTTTTGCCCCAAACAGGCTTGAAAATGCCTGGGAATAAAACAGCCTTTTTGCTTCCTGCCAGCTACCCTTTGCTAGTTTGGCAAAAGCGCTCACATTCCGTACCTGCCCAGTCTGCGAGGCCGGATATACCCTGGTCATAACCACAAGGAAAGAAAGGCTGTACTCTCCCTGGCTGCATACAACCGTAAATTCCCCTTTCTGGATATTGCCTTCCACAAGCCCAGCGCTATGGAACAAATATTGTATCCGGACCTCTTCCCCCTCAAAACCTACCGTTTTACATTCCATCCGGGGATTTGAGGAATATACGATCCCACGCACCGGAACCTGGTTTTGACTGGCGACAGTAAATTCCCCAGAAACATCTTCCCCTTCGGGGACTTCCAGTTCTATCCTGCTCACAGAAAATTCTATAACAGGCTTTGCACATTCTATCCTGCCTTCGGCAAGTTCTCTTATCCGCTTCTGCACGTTTCCTCCTGATTCTCGGTTGCTTTTTTATTTCAAACAGTTATAATTACTGATACAGGTATTATATACGATCTATCCTGTAAATTCAACTGGGGGTATTTCAATATGTTAAAACATAAAGACCATTTCCATGGCAGTGACCTGGAAAAAATTGAGCAGATTTACGGAATCCGCAAAGAAGAAATCACGAATTTTTCTGCTAATGTAAATCCACTTGGCATTTCGCCAAATTTAAAACAGACACTTGCTTCCCACTTAGATGCAATTACAACATATCCTGACCGGGAGTATGCCTCCTTACGCCACTGCATTGCGGAATATGCGCATACGGATTTTGAAAATATTATTGTAGGGAATGGATCGACGGAATTAATTTCTCTCTTTATCCAGATAGAGCGCCCTAAAAAGGCGATGGTATTAGGCCCCACCTATTCTGAGTATGAAAGGGAAATCTTTTTGGGCGGAGGGGCGACCCACTATTATCCATTAAAAGAAGAAAATGGGTTTTGCCTGGATCTTTTGGATTTTATAGGGCACCTAAACGAGAGCATTGACCTTCTTGTAATCTGCAACCCGAACAACCCGACTTCTTCATCTGTTTCCCGTGAGGAGATGCGCAGGATTCTGGATGTTTGCAAGCAATACGATATTTTTGTAATGGTAGATGAAACATATGTAGAATTTGCGGAAGATATGGACGCAGTTACATCTGTGCCGTTAACCCATTATTATAATAATATTATTATCCTGCGCGGAACGTCAAAATTTTTTGCTTCTCCTGGGTTAAGGCTTGGATACGCAATTACTGGAAACCGGGATTTAATCAAGTCTATAAATACAAGGCAAAACCCTTGGACTATCAATTCCCTGGCTGTAATTGCGGGTGAGCTTATGTTTTCAGATCAGGGCTATATCAGGGAGACTAGAAAACTGATTTCGGCTGAACGGGCACGGATGTACAGGGTTTTACAGGATAGTAAAAAGTTTGCGGTTTATGAACCAAGCGCTAATTTTATGCTGGCAAAGATTTTAAAGGATGGGATACGGTCGCAGGATTTGTTTGAGCGGGCGATACGGGAGCGGATGATGATACGGGATTGCTCTACGTTTCCATTTTTGGATCAGAAGTTTGTGAGGTTTTGTGTGATGAAGCCTGAAGATAATGACAGGCTTTTAGAGTGTTTGATGGGATAAGAATGGGTAAATTAGATGCTTGATTTTGATCAAGCGTGGTTGGGGGAATGAATTTTGAATACGATTTGGGGTTACGGAACTATGGGCGTGGATGGCAAAGGGGCCGTCAGGCATGGGGCAGGGTATGAGACTGGGGCCTTGTGATGGGGTGTAGGGGCTCTTAAGCATTCCGTTCGATTTAAAGCAATGCCCTGCCCTGACTGACGGCCCCTTTGCCACCCACCCCTACGATTCACCACAATAACGATACCACAATACATTAGATGCAAGCAAATCCGGCTTTTGCTGCAAGGTAACAGCAATTGTAATATTTCCCGGTGTATACAGGCAGGATTGGTATTGCCCTGGCTTTATCCATTCTATGATATGTTGCCCGGTTTCCTTAAAAGCAGTGATATCAAAACAAACACTTTGAAATGGAATCCGCATGCCATCCCCTGTCATTTTAACATAGCTTTCTTTTAGCGTCCAAAGGGATAAAAAACGTTTAGCTTCTTCTCCCGTCAGATCCTGCGCCCTGTCTGGGAGGTGCTTTGAAGATTTAAATATATACTCCAATTCACGGTTATTACAGCATTTTTTTGCTGTACGGCATTTAACGGGGCGCGGCGCTTCTATATCGATGCCTACAGAAACCCCGGCCACTGCTACGGCTACGGCGGCTGAGCAGTGGGTGATATTGAAAAAATACTCCTGGGGGCTGTCATAATAAGGTTTGCCATAAGAGGTACGTTTTATAAGGCTTTCTTGTAATGGGATACCAAAGAAGGACAAAAATGCATCGTGGAGTATTTGCAGGGTGAGGGCGCCCTGACGGGCAGGGGATAAGGTTTGGCAGGGTGTGTCTATGTAATAATATACTGCGCACTGGGGGGCAGCTTTCCCTGTACTTTTATCCATTATGCACCATCTTTCGCCTCAACTACAAGCAGTACCCCATCCCGCAAACAAATCCTCGCCTCATCCTCCACAATCTCGTTGCTAATCCCCAGGGAACTAAAGCAGTTCATTGTATAATCCTTAAGCGGGTACTTCATTCCGCAGAGTGTCACCCCTGTCACCTCCGGTGTCACTGCCAAAAGTGATACAAAATTTCCATATTGCCCTTGCTTTGTAATTGTAACCTCTCGATTTATCATGCGTGCCCTGTTCTGTGGATCGGCCAAAAACAGCTCGACCCCTTCCAAAAGCCCAATCCCAAGCAGCCCCACATTGCCAAGCATATGGTCAAGCCTGCTTCCTGTTGCCCCCAGGATGTGGATCTCACCGCAGCCTTCCGCAATCGCGAGACGTACCGCCGCTTCGGTATCGGTATCATCCTTTTCTGGTATAAGCCGTGTTATCCCCAGCCCTTCCTGTGACTCAAAATACTTTAAAACCCCGCCGTCCACGGAATCAAAATCACCAATTGCCCAATCTGGCTTTATTTTGGCTTTGTAAAAAAAATTAAGCCCTAAATCTGCCGCGATCATCCAGTCAAATCCATTTTCTGCTATATACCGGCGACCAAACCCAGTATCTGTTGTTCCTCCGGTTACAATTAAGGCCCTCTTCATGCCTTCCCCTGCCCTGACAGATAGCGCAAAAACCCTTCCACATTTGCGCTCACATCACCTTTAAATACTGCGCTCCCTGCAACAATAATGTTGGCCCCTGCCTCTGTCACCTGGCTGACATTTTCCAGTGTAACGCCGCCATCGACTTCAATATCCACTTTAAGCCCACGCTGCTCTAGCATATTGCGTAATTCTCTTATTTTATCAATGGTATAGGGAATCAGCCTCTGCCCTCCAAACCCCGGGTTTACAGACATCAGTAAGATCATATCTACTTCGCCTAAAATGCACGAAAGCGCCCCAACCGGAGTCGCTGGATTTATGGCAACTCCGGCCAGGATGCCTTTTTCTTTGATTTTCTGGATGGTACGATCTAAATGCGTACATGCCTCAGCATGTACCGTAAGCAAATCCGCACCTGCTTCTACAAATTCGTCGATATAGCGGTCTGGCTCCGTAATCATTAGGTGCACGTCAAATATCCGATCTGTAAGCGGACGGATAGACTGGATCACTGGAAGCCCAATAGAGATACTTGGTACAAAAAGACCGTCCATGACATCAATGTGTACATATTGTGCGCCTGCCTGGTCAATCAACGCAACCT
Organism: Lachnospiraceae bacterium; assembly: GCA_009911505.1. Lineage (GTDB taxonomy): Bacteria > Bacillota > Clostridia > Lachnospirales > Lachnospiraceae > Roseburia_B. The sequence goes on from QXXL01000039.1 coordinate 11,416, forward strand.
GATCCCCTAAGCTTGCAAAATCAGCCGACAACAGCGACGGTGATAAACATTTCATAATTTTCTGCCCTCATATTTTCTTATTTCCTTCAGTTCCTGGTAGATGTTAAGGTACGTCCCATAGCGCTGCTTATGGATTTTGCCCTCTGCAAGCGCTTGTTTGATGCCGCAGCCGGGTTCATGGATATGGCTGCACCCCTGAAAACGGCAATATGGCTCATACGGTAAAAATTCGTCATAACACTTCCAAAGCTCGCCTTCTGTCAGCTGCGGCAAGTCTAATGACCCAAACCCAGGCGTATCCATCACATAAGTATCACCTGCTACATGGATCAACATCGAATACCTAGTCGTATGCTTTCCCCTGCCTATTTTTTTGCTGACACTGCCTGTTTCCATTTGAATTTGGGGCTGCAGCAGGTTAATCAGTGAGGACTTGCCCACACCGGAGGGGCCGGCAATAGCGGTCGTTTTTCCCTGTAATATATTAGACAGGCTCAAAATACCTTTTTCTTCTAATGCACTTGTAAAAATGGCAGGGACGCCGCAAGCCCTGTAAATATCTTCCATCAGGCCAAGCGCATCCTGCTGCAGCAAATCCGCTTTATTAAAGCAGATAGCAGCGGGAACAGAAAGAAACCGCGCCATGGCAAGCATGCGGTCCAGCAAGTTATAATTAGGTTCTGGCTTCGCAGCCGCAAAGATGAAAAGCGCCTGGTCAATATTAGCGACGGCAGGACGGAGGAGCTCATTCTTCCTGGGGTAAATTTCCGTGACGCTTCCCTCCTTATTATTTTCGTCTAAAATGTCGATTTCTACATTGTCGCCGACAAGCGGCTTTACGTTGCGGTTGCGAAAAATGCCTTTTGCCTTGCAGGCATAAATGCCAGATTCTGCCGTTTGTATATAATAAAACCCGGCAATCCCTTTGATAATTTTTCCTTTCATATACTTACCTGATGTTTACTGTTTGGTAAATATGACGTCTTGTGACTGGTTGTTTGAAGTCCCGTCTTTTAAATACCATGTGATTTTGATAGTTCCACTGTCGCAGTTTTCGATATCTGATTTGGCAATCGTCGCTGGGAATTTTTTTACTCCCGGCCAGCTTTGAAGCTGCTCGCCATTTGAACCTACCAGTGTAATGTCTGCAGATGCCACATCTTCTTCCCGTCCAGGCGGCAGTGAAATAGTTGCCTTACAGAAATAATACGACTTGTTGCTCCCTGCGCTTACAACAATTGATATATTTGTCCCTTTGTCTACATATTTGTTGGCGGCAATGCTCTGCTCCATAACATTCCCTTCCGGCACAGTATCGCTATGCGCCGTAGATACGCTTGACACAACAAGCCCTGCCTGCGCCAGCTCATTCGTTGCCGTCTCCTGTGTCTTATTGTACACATCCGGCACAACGACAGCTTCCTTGCCCTGGCTGACCATAATCGTTACGGTGTCGCCTTTTTTCGCCGGCTCCCCGGCCTTTGGCTCCTGGGAGATGACTTTACCGGAAGCTACGGTATCGCTGTACGCATAATCACGTTTCGGGGCAAAGCCTGCGTCTTCAATCATATTCATTGCCGCATCACTGTCATAGCCTTCTACGTTGGGCACGCCGATTTCGGCCGCCCCCGTGCTGACGTAGACAAGGATTGTTGTATTTTTATCGACCTTTTCGCCTTCCGCAACATCCTGGCGCACAATCTGGCCTTTTTCGTACTCGTCGGAAGCTTCGCTTCCTGCTTCCCGAATGCCAAGCCCGATTTCATACAGTTCGTTTTTTGCTTCTGCGAAGGTTTTGCCAGTTACTTTGATCATAGTAACCTGCTCTGCCTTTTCTTTTTCCGTATTAATTAAAGTATGCCCTTCTTTTTCTGTCTCTGGCTCTTTTTGCGTAGGCCCTCCGCCAAAAATCCCAAAAATATTGCCGACAAAATAAACGACCAGGCAAACGATAATAACCGCTGCAATAATCCCGCCAATCGTCACTGCTTTTTCCAGCCTGGGGTTTAAAAACCCTTCTTCCTCCCCATCTTCCCCCTCTTCGTCTTCTTCCTCTTCCTCTTCTTCTGGTGGCCGCTCGGCTTTGACAATCGCCCTGGCATGTTTTATCTCCTTGACCTCGCCCTCGTCAATAACCTTTGTCTTCTTTTGGCTGCCGTCCGATATTTTTACAAAGTCAGTATTGGGGCGGACAAGCACCTGCTTTAAATCCGCCAAAAGCTCGCTGATATTTAAATACCGCCTGTCCGGACTTTTCTGGGTACATTTTAAAATGATTTTCTCCAGGCTGACAGGCAGCTCTGGTGCAAAGACACTTGGAATTGTCATTTCTTCCTGTAAATGCTGTATGGCAATGGAAACCGTAGTTTCCCCGTCAAACGGCACACGCCCGGTCACCATTTCGTACATGACAATACCCAGAGAATAAATATCGCTCTTGTCATCTACGAAACCGTTACGCGCCTGCTCTGGTGACGCATAGTGCACGGATCCCATCACATCTGCGCTAATGGTATTGCTAGAAACTGCCCTGGCAATGCCAAAGTCCGTCACTTTTGCTTTTCCCTCCGTGGAAATCAGAATATTCTGTGGTTTAATATCCCGGTGGATAATGTTTTTTGCATGGGCAGCCTCAATTCCCCTGCCGACCTGGATTGCAATACTGACGGCTTCTTTGTATGTGAGCTGCCCCTTTTTCTCGATGTAGGTCTTTAAGGTGACGCCTTCCACATACTCCATTACAATATAATGCATGCCTGCTTCACTTCCGACATCATAAATATTGACAATATTCGGATGCTCAAGCCCCGCCGCCGACTGCGCTTCGGTACGGAACTTAACCACAAAATTCACATCCTCGGAAAACTCCTGTTTCAACACCTTGATAGCTACAAAACGCCCTAAAATATGATCTCTAGCCTTATACACGTCTGACATGCCGCCAGCGCCGATTTTTCCCATAATTTCATAGCGTTCCGCTACAAACATCCCTATTGTTAACATATTTCCCTCCATTTTGGACTGTTAGCTGTTTCTGTTTGCCCATAACGGTGGATTATGTTCCACCGGAAAGCGGGTCGATGACAACTACGGTTATATTATCCCTGCCGCCGTTTTGGTTAGCAGTGTTCACCAGACATTCTGCCTTTTCCGCAGCGTCCCTCTGCCCTTTTATAATCCTGCGTATATCTTCATCTTCTATCATATTCGTTAATCCATCTGTGCACAGGAGTATTTCATCCCCGTATCTGATATCCTCTTCAAAAAAATCAATTTGGATATCTTTTACAGCGCCGACTGCGCGTGTAATAATGTTCTTATCTGGATGCCTTCTCGCAGCTTCTCTGCCTAGCTGGCCGCGCCGCACCATTTCTTCCACATAAGAATGATCCTTTGTCACCTGCAATATGTCATCATTGACAATATACAAGCGGCTATCTCCGACATTGGCTACATAAAGCCTGCCCCCTGCGACCACAGCCGCTACAACTGTCGTCCCCATGCCCCACATAGCTGGCTCCTGGGCCGCTTTCTTAATCAGCCCATCGTTTGCCGTTTTGATAGCCTCCTCCATAATATCAGACGGATGTGCCTGTAAAGACGATCTCGCTTTTTGTACCATCGTCTCCACAGTATACCTTGATGCGAACTCCCCGGCATTGTGGCCCCCCATGCCGTCTGCCACAATAAAAAGGTTCGGCAGATTCCCGACCGGCAGCTCTGATGTATAGCAATAATCCTGGTTCATATTTCGGCACATCCCAATATCTGTGATTGAAAATGTCTTCATGTAATGCACCGCCTCTCCATATACCTTTTTCATTTTTTCTCAACGCTTTGAATATTTTAGCATAACATATAAAAAAGGACAAGCCAAAAATCGCTTGTCTGCTGCGAAATGCGTTTTGGGGCTTTCAAAAGCCGTTTATTTTAAAAGGCACAGCCCCATATTCCACAGGGCTGTGCCTTTGTCAAATCCTTATCTTATTTGTAAAGCTCTACCAACCGGAGCAGATGCTCGTATCTCTCGTTTGCAGCCTTCTCGGACTCTGCGAAGAGTTTCTCAGCGCGATCCGGGAATGCCCTTGTCAGGCGGCTGTAACGTGTTTCGTTGTTTAAGAATTCCTGATAGGTTCCGTCGCCCGGTTTGGAGGTTAACGTGAACGGATTCTTACCTTCTGCCTTAAGAGCCGGGTTAAACGAGAAGAGGTTCCAGTAACCGGAAGCAACCGCTTTCTTCATTTCATCCTGGCAGTGGTTCATGCCGCCTTTTACGCCGTGCAGTTCACACGGAGCGTAGCCGATGATTAAGGACGGGCCGTTGTAAGCTTCCGCTTCAGCGATTACTTTCACTGCCTGAGCCATATTTGCGCCCATCGCAATCTGCGCTACATATACATAACCATAACTCATAGCGATTTCTGCAAGGCTCTTCTTGCCGATATCCTTACCGGAAGCCGCGAACTGGCAGACCTCGCCAATGTTGGAAGCCTTGGAAGCCTGGCCGCCTGTATTGGAATACATCTCGGTATCAAATACCATAACGTTTACGTTCTCGCCTGCAGCAAGTACATGGTCTAACCCACCGAAGCCGATATCATAAGCCCATCCATCACCGCCGAAGATCCAGATGGATTTCTTAGCAAGGTAGTCTTTTTTCTCAAGGGCAGCCGCTGCGTCCGGGCAGCCTGCCTGTGCCGCTTTTTCAAGCTCTGCAGCCAGTGCGTCCGCTGCAGCCCCGTTGGCCCTTGTATCGTCCTTTGTCTCCATGAATTTTGCAAATGCAGCTTTCAGTTCTTCGCCTGCTTTATCGGAGGCTGCGCATTTCTCGGCGCTTGCGATTGCCTGCTCACGCAGTACCTTCTGGCCAATCTGCATACCGAAGCCGTGCTCTGCATTGTCCTCAAACAGGGAGTTTGCCCATGCCGGGCCTTTCTTCGTGTCTTTGTTTACCGTATACGGTGAGGTTGCTGCCGGGCCGCCCCAGATGGAAGAACATCCGGTTGCATTGGAAATATACATATGCTCGCCGAACAGCTGTGTAATCAAACGTGCATAAGAGGTCTCGGCACATCCTGCACAGGAGCCGGAGAACTCTAAGAGCGGCTGGTTGAACTGGGAACCTTTTACGGTGTTGTCCGCAGGCATACCCGGCTTCTTGCCGACGTTTGCTACTAAGTAATCGAATACCGGCTGTTCGTCTGCCTGTGATTCCTGCGGAACCATGGAGATTGCGCCTACCGGACATACGGTGATACACTCGCCGCATCCCATACAGTCAAGCGGGGATACGCTCATGGTATATTTGTACTCGCCTGCCTTCGGCTTCATATCAGCAAGCTTGATATTGGCCGGAGCGGCTTTTACTTCTTCTTCACTTAACATAAACGGACGGATGGTGGCATGGGAACATACGAATGCGCACTGGTTACACTGGATACATTTCTCAGCGTCCCAGGTCGGAACGGTTACTGCCGTACCGCGTTTTTCGTATGCGGATGCGCCAAGCTCAAACTGTCCGTCTGGGTTCTCTGCAAATGCAGAAACCGGAAGGCTGTCGCCATCCATGATGGAAATTGGATCTAAAAGATCCTCTACCATCTTAACGGTCTTCGGAATACCTGTATACGGCTTCTTCGCCGGATCTGCTGCCGGGTTCTTCCAGGAAGCCGGAATTTCTACTTTATGTACTGCGTCTACGCCGGCGTCGATTGCCTTGTAGTTCATCTCTACAATCGCGTCGCCTTTCTTGCCGTAGGATTTCTTTGCTGCTGCTTTCATAAAGTCAACTGCTTCTTCGATCGGCATAACGTTTGCCAGTTTGAAGAATGCAGACTGCAAAATCGTATTGGTACGTTTGCCCATACCGATTTCGATTGCTTTGTCAATGGCGTTGATGGTGTAAAGCTGGATGTTGTTGTCCGCGATGTATTTCTTCGCGTCTGCGTTTAAGTGGTGCTCTAACTCTTCGTCAGACCACTGGCAGTTGATCATAAATACGCCGCCCGGTTTTACGTCCTGTACCATCTTAAAGCCCTTGTTTACGTAAGCCGGGTTGTGGCATGCCACAAAGTCGGCCTGGTTGATGTAATACGGGCTTCTGATTGGCTTGTCGCCGAACCTTAAGTGGGAAATGGTAACGCCGCCTGTTTTCTTGGAGTCATACTGGAAGTATGCCTGGATATATTTGTCCGTATGATCGCCGATGATCTTGGTAGAGTTCTTGTTTGCGCCTACCGTACCGTCGCCGCCGAGCCCCCAGAACTTGCACTCTACGGTGCCTTCCGCAGCCGTAATCGGAGCCGGTTTTACTTCCGGTAAGCTTAAGTTCGTCACGTCGTCTACGATACCGATTGTAAAGCGCGGCTTCGGAGCGTCTTTTTCGAGCTCTTTGTATACTGCGAATACGCTTGAAGGCGGTGTGTCTTTTGAACCTAAACCGTAACGTCCTCCGGTTAATATTACATCGTTTAACCCTGCTTCACGTAAGGTTGCGGCTACGTCTAAGAACAGCGGATCCCCAAGGGAGCCAGGCTCTTTTGTCCTATCCAAAACAGCTACTTTCTTAGCCGTCTTCGGAAGCGCTTTTAAGAATGCATCCGCTACCCACGGACGGTATAAACGAACCTTGATAAGGCCTACCTTCTCGCCCTTTGCGGTCATATAATCAATCACTTCTTCCGCAACGTCGTTGATGGAACCCATCGCTACGATTACGCGGTCTGCATCTTCGGCGCCGTAGTAGTTGAACAGGCCGTAGTTGGTGCCAAGCTTTTCATTGACTTTTGCCATATACTTCTCAACGATAGCCGGAAGCGCGTCATATACCGGGTTGCAGGCTTCACGGTGCTGGAAGAATACGTCGCCGTTCTCATGGGAGCCGCGCATTGCCGGATGCTCCGGATTAAGCGCATGGTCACGGAACGCTTTTACGGCATCCATATTGCACATTTCTTTGAGATCTGCGTAATCCCACTCTTCGATCTTCTGAATCTCGTGAGAGGTACGGAAACCGTCAAAGAAGTTGATAAACGGAACCTTGCCCTCGATGGTCGCTAAGTGTGCAACCGGGCTTAAATCCATAACTTCCTGTGTGTTTGTCTCGCATAACATAGCAAAACCAGTCTGGCGACAGGCATATACGTCGCTGTGGTCGCCGAAGATATTCAAGGACTGTGTCGCAACGGTACGTGCAGATACGTCAAATACGCACGGAAGCTGCTCGCCTGCAATCTTGTACATATTCGGGATCATCAGCAATAACCCCTGGGATGCTGTAAAGGTAGTTGTCAAAGCGCCTGCTGCAAGGGAGCCGTGAACCGCGCCCGCCGCACCTGCTTCTGATTCCATTTCCACTACCTTCACCTGATTCCCGAAAATATTCTCCTGCCCTGCTGCAGACCACTGGTCTACCGTATCAGCCATTGGGCTGGAAGGCGTAATCGGGTAAATGGCAGCAACATCCGTAAAGGCATACGCAACATGTGCGGCAGCCGTGTTACCATCCATTGACTTTTTTGCTCTTGACATTTGATTTCCTCCTTAAAAGATTTTTACAGATATTTTTTGACAGGTTCTTTGACCGTCTTTAATATAAATATATAGAAATTCTGCCAAAAAATCAATAGTTTCGTCAAATTTTTTGTGAAAAACTGCGTGTCAAAAGGTCTGACTTCTCCAGAAATTCCATTACATCCGTAAATCCCATCCTCTCAAGCAGCTCCTTCACATAAGGGTTCTCAAGCGGCGTCTTATATACTGCCTCATCCCCATACTTGTTTACAAACTCCTTCCCCTCTCCTTTAGGGATCATGACCCTTGGCCCGCCGACACAGCCCCCGCTGCACGCCATGCCTTCAAAAAAGTTTCCGTCTGTTTCCCCTTTCTGGATCTTTTCAATCAATTCCTTGCACGCCAAAACACCGTCCGCCTGTTCGGCCTTCACCTTGACTTTTTTGTCCGGATTTAGCTGCTCTACCGTAGACCTCACAGCTTCACTGACACCAGACGTCCTCGCATAAATGCGCCCGGCCCGCGAAGAATGCTCCCGCTCGTCGGAAGAAAGTTCACTTGGATTAATATTCATTGCACGAAAGAACTCCTCCACCTCCTGAAATGTCAGTACAAAATCCACTGCATCCGCCACATCCGGCTCCCTGGCCTCCTTTTTTTTCGCCATGCAAGGCCCGATAAATACCGTAACGGCATCCGGATGCAATTGCTTGACAACCCTCCCGGCTGCAACCATCGGAGAAACTGCCCCTGGCACATGCCCAACCAAATCCTGGTAAATATCGCGTATCATTGCAATCCAGACCGGACAGCAGCAGCTTGTCAGCTGAAAATCCCCCTGTCCGAGTACATGCTGGTCAAATTCAAGCGCTTCTTTTAGAGTAAGGATATCCGCAAATGTGGCTACCTCCACCATTCCGGTAAACCCTATCTTTTTAAACGCAGAGCGCAGCTGCCCCGCACTTACAGCTGCCCCGTACTGCCCGGCAAATGCCGGGGCAATCAGCGCATATACTTCCCTGCTGCGGTCGCACAGCGCCTCCATAACCGGATAAATCTCCCTGTTTTCAATTAGGCGCCCCATTTTACAGACATCTACGCATACTCCGCAGCCTGTACACTTTTGCGGATCAATATAGATCCGGCCGTCTATTTTTTTGATTGCGTCAAAAACACAGCCCTTCTGGCAGTCTGCTTCCCCTTCACAGGAATCGCAGCTTTTGGCCTGGATCACAGGCGCATAATCTTTTGGATGCAGCAGGCAGTCCATAGGGTAAGCGTCGAATTCCTCTGAAAGCTTCCTGCCGTTTTTTAACTCTTGTTCCATAATTTCCTGATACAGTTCTTCAAATGTTTTCATCCTGTCCCTACCTTCCTTTACATCATATGTAAAAGTATGGACAACATTCCGTTTTTTTAAACGGATCATCTGTAAGCTGCAGCATAGATCACCATTCCAAAATACGTGTTGCCACCTTTTCCCGGAACCGCACATCATGCTCCACTACAATCATAGTCGGGCAGTATTTTAATAATAGCTCTTCAATTTGCATACGCGAAAATACGTCAATATAATTTAACGGCTCATCCCAGATATATAAATGCGCCGGCGTAGCCAGGCTTGCCGCAATTAATACTTTTTTCTTCTGCCCTTCGGAAAAATCTTCCATTTTTTTGGAAAACTGCCCCCGCTCCATATCAAGCTGCCTAAGCAAGGAAAAAAACAACGGTTCCTCAAGCCCCTGTTTACTGCAAAATGCTTTTAGCCCGCCTTTCAAATATCCCGTATCCTGGCTGACATAAGAGACAATAAGCCCTGCCCCCAACTTTAGCTCCCCTTTGATATAAAACCGGTCCTCTTGCTTTATGCCATGCGCTAAAAGCAGCGCTTTCAAAAACGTTGACTTCCCACATCCGTTCGCCCCGTGCAAAAAAACACGTTCTCCCTGCAGCAGTTCAAACGAAATATTTTTTAACACTTCTTTATTGCCATCTTCGTACCCGGCTAAAACATCTTTCCCATATACCAGCCGTTTGCTGTGGTATACAAGCGGGTTTAACCTAAGCGGGGCGGGCCGCTCCAAATCGGAAAGCAGCCCTTCCTTTGCCAAAAGCTCCCTTTCTATCCGCTTTTCATAATTTTTTACACGCTTGTTCATCTTTTTTGTTTTTGCTCCGATAAAAGCCCTTGAACCAAACGGCCTGTCATGCTCTTTAACCGGATCCCGCCCGATTTTTACCTGTTCATTTTGAACCGCCCAGTGCCTGCTCTCACTGGCAGCTTTTTTTAATATGGAAATTTCTTTTAAATGCTTTTCGTTTTCCATTTCCGCAAAATGATCCCTGCGGCACTTGTTTTCCCACCAGGAAGAAAAATTTCCACATTGGACTTCTATAGACTTGCGGTTTAAAACCAATACATGGTCAATACAATTATCTAATATTTCCCTGTCATGGGATACCAGTATAAACCCCTTTTTTTCTTCCAGGTACTTTACAATTTGCCTTTTTGTTTCCCGGTCGAGATGGCTGGTCGGTTCATCCATCAGCAAAAACTCATTTTCCCCTGAAAATAAAATGGACAAAAGCACCCTTGTGCGCTCCCCCTGGCTTAAGGATGAAAACGGGCGGTATAAAAGTTCGGCAGGCGTATTTAATTTGGCAAGTTCGCAAAGCACCCGCCAATCTTCACATCCTGGCTTAATTTCCTGCATCCAGTCTGATGCACAGCTTTCCATCATCGTATCCGTAACCTGGTACGGAAAATAATCAAAGCGCACGGAAGATGTGATCTTGCCGGCATAATCGTATTTGCCTAGCAAAATATTTAAAAATGTCGTCTTCCCTTTCCCATTCCTGCCAATAAATCCTAATTTCCAGTTTGTATCTATGGAAAAAGAAACCCCTTCAAAAATACAATCAAAGCTGCCTTCATAACTGAAGGTAAGATCTGCAACATTTATCTGTGCCATTATGCATTCCTCCTATCACATACATTCCCTGCTGCCAAATAGGCGGATTTTGCATATTACCCCTTTTATTGCACACAAAAAAGAGAGGATATGGAATCCATAACCTACTTTTGGCAGCATGGATAACAACAGTGCATTGCGCACTGTCAGGCCAACATACCATGTTTCAAAAGCAGATTATTTTTCCATCTTTTCACCTCTCTCATTTTTCTGTATGCCAGTATAGCACAGACGGCCCATTATTGCAACAGGCAGTTAAAAGTCCTTAGCCCTTTTATTTCTTGGCAGTTACTTGCTTTGCCTTCGACCAGTTGGAATAAATGCGGACGCCATCTACAGCCTTGTATGTCCGTATCCGGACATAATACTTTTTATCCGCTTTTAATTTTAAAACTGTGGCCTTCGTAACGCCTTCATATGTCCTTATCTTTGCGCCTTTAAAATTCTTTTTGGCAGCAAACTGGATTTGGTATCCTGACGTCTGTTTTTTATTCTTTTTCCATGAAACTGTAAAGCCTTTGGACACTGCCTTTAACTTAGAAACAGACGTGCCCTTCGGTTTGATTGTAAATGTCCTTGTGACTGTCCCTCTATATTCTCCTATAAACGTAATCTGGGCAGATGCCTTGCCTACATTTTTATGATTGCTGTAAGCTACGGTATAGCTGCTCTGTGGGATCACATTCCCCTTGCTGTCATAAACAATTACAGCTGGTTTTTGAGGCTTCCCATTGTAAATATAAGAAACAGCGGACAGTGTAACTGTCTTCGGGCAGCAGATAACCCTGGTGTCTGCTATAATGCCGCAGGAAACGCACCTGTTGTATGCCGCGCCGTTTTGAGCAGTGGTTGCAGGGACAATTACCGTTTCATACTGATGCTTTGCTTTTATGGAACCCTTAACCTCTGCCTCGCTTACCTCCTGCTCCCCATTTGCATCCAAATACAGCCTGCTGCAAATAGAACAGGTATAATATTCGATATTGCCATCTGATGTGCAGGTCGCTTCCTGTTTCTTAGTCTTTACCATATTATGCCCTGCGGCAGGGATGGGCTCTGCCCTGGTTTCACCACATACTGCGCATTGTACAGACTGCAGCCCCTCTGTTGTACAGGTGGGCAAATGGTCTATCGTGTAGGCATCTTCCCAGTTATGGCCTAAAGCTGCCATATTGCCGGTTTCTTCATAATCGCACACACTGCAGGTCCTGCGGCGGATTCCAGTCTGTGTACAGGCCTGCGGCGTAACAATAATCCACTCGCCGAATCTGTGGCCATATGCCGGTATTGCTTCTATATCCTTTACTTTGCCACAATCTTTACAGTGGATAGAACGCCTGCCCTCTGTTGCACAGGATGGCTCAATGTCTATGGTATACCCCTCTTCCCAGTTATGGCCTAATGCAGGGATTTCTTCGGCTTCTTCAAAACCACATACGCCACATTCCCTTTGGCGCAGCCCGGCTTCTTCCGTATCCGGCTCCTTGACAATTACCCACTCGCCATATGTATGGCCAATCACAGCGACTACCGTATCTTCAGCCAAAATCTCTACTGCCCCTTCTTTATCGCAATAAACCTTATCGCATCTAATACAGGTATAATATTCAATATTCCCTGTTTGGGTACAGGTCGCAGAGACGGCTTCTGTTTTGCGCATCGTATGGCCAAGCGCTTCTATTTCCTCTGTCCGTACATCCTGGCAGGCACTACAGGTGCCCTCCCTCAGTCCATTTCTGGTACAGCCAGGCTCTTCTACGGTTATCCATTCCCCATAATTATGCCTTGCAGTAATAATGGTATCTTCAATGGAGATACTCTCGTTCCCCTGTATATCTCTATAAATCCCACCGCATGCAGTACAGGTATAATATTCGATATTACCTGGCTTTGTGCAGGTTGGGTCATTGGCATTTATTTTATTTGTATTATGCGCAGCCATTGGAATTTCAAGATCCTGCAGGCTTGCAGCAACCCGTCCTTCACTATCCAAAAATAACCCGCCGCAGCCGCTGCATTCCCAGTGCCGCTTTTGCCCTGCCCTTTGACAGGTTGCTTCTATTTCTTTTATTTCTGTTAGATTATGGCAAAGGCCTGTAACCCTGATATCCTCATAACGGCATTGCAAACAGCTTCTGGACTCTGTTTGCTGTACGAAACAGCTTCCTTCTGTTTTGACTGACCAGGCTCCAAAGCTGTGCGGCACTTTTTCTGATTCTGCCTGGCATTCTGTGCATACCTGCCAATGACAGGATGGTTCAGATTCATAATCGTCTCCATAAGTATGTACATGCCCCCCTAGCGGCGGCAGCGCCTCTTCCCTTCCTCTGCTCCTGCACACCGTACATTCTTCATACCGCTTTCCTTCGGTTAACGCTGTTGGCTGAATTTCAACGATCCACACAAACGTATGCCCAAGCGCAGTCTCGACTGTTTCTTCCTCTGTGATCTCTTCTGTGCCAAATACGTCCAAATAATATGTATTGCATCCACGGCATACAAAGTGTGCTTTGATCCCATCCTCCGTGCAGGTTGCGGGCTTTGCCACTACCGTCTCTATTGCATGGACAGAACAATACTCTTCACCTGTAATACCATCCCCTAATGTTTCTGTTTTAAAAAAATCCTGCCAGCTTTGCTTATTGGCAATAGGATAAAGTATTTTAAAGGGGCCAGTCCACCCGCCATTTTCCATACCTTGAGGGCACGCGCCTAAAAACTTCACTTGTTTTAATGAACTGCATCCCAAAAAAGCGTCTCTGCCTATCTCTACAACAGACGCCGGGATCGTTAATTCCTGAATACCGCTGCAGCCATCGAACGCATTATCACCAATTAATGTAATACTTTCCGGCAAATCCACACGATTTAAGCCCGTACAGCCAGAGAATGCCGACTTGCCAATGCTTGTAATACTGCCTGTAAACAAGATTTCAGTAATTTTATCTTTATGGGCGTTCCATGGGATTTGATCTGCAGAGTCCACATTGGGCATATCCCCGGTCCCTACCAAATGTAATTTTCCATCCAGATCCACTGACCAGTCTATTGTATCGCCAAATTTGCCATAAAGCCCGTGATCCCCATCGTCTTCCTGCGGTTCGTACCCTGTATCAGAAATATTTAAAATATCCCCATACATTCCGGGCATTTCGCTATCATATGCATATGTAACTGTATATCCTTCCGCATTAGGCGCCCCTGTCAAAACTATAACAGCATATCCTCCTGTGGCACTGCCCCGTGCGCCTGCCAAAAATAATTTATCCGGTGAGCCAACCGAGCCCTCGTCACAATTAGTAACGTCTACAATATAATTGTTATTATCTTCCATTGTAACAATATTCCACATATGCCCGCCAAAGCCCGTTCCGCCACCCATCGTTCCGTTAACAGTATAACACTTTACATCCCCACTGCGAAATACAGACATATCGCACAAATATTGGAATGCTTTTGCATATCCTTCACATACAACTCCTGTATCCGGATTTTCGTCAAATACCCATATCAGCTGCCAGGGGTTGCCATATGCCGAATTATTCTCTACAGCCCCATGGTTATAGGAAACAAGCCCGCAAATACTATCCTTGTATGCCTCTAGCTTTTCATAGTCGTTCAGCCCTGCATTTGCGGCAACAATAGCTGAAGCCTTACCAGCCGCATCCTTTGCAGACTGGGCTAAACGTACATCGGTTTTATACAAGGTATTTTCTGATTCCCTGTATTCTCCTGCTACAGCAAATGAATACTTCATTTCAAATTCTGATACATGTAAAACATAATAACTGGTATTATCTTCCGGATTCACCTCTTGCGCCACGGCATACCTTATCCCAGCCTCAGAACGCACTCCGGCTGTCTTATCATACCAATACAGCTCCCATGGGCAGTCTGCCAAGAGATAACTCAAAACCTCCCTCAAATCAGGCTGAAGCTTTGGCATCAGGGCGTCCATTACCTCCTGCGATACATTTCCATCTTCGTTTACACTAATCTGCGGCACCCCAAGCTCTTCTGCCGTCCAAACCTGCTTCGTTATGCCAAGATCCGCTAAATTCAAGGTTATTATTGAATCTGCAGCTTCCCCTGATGCAATTTGCCCAATCCTGCCTTTTAGAACCTCATAAGCTTTTAAATTAATACCATCAAGCTTCTCTTTTCCAAAATCTGCATACAAAGAAGCAGAATGATCCCCCAAAAAAAGCCCGTCTACATAAGCTGCAAATAATTCATCATGATCGGGCAGCTCCCCAAAAACATCTTGGGATAATTCGGTTGCCTGCATATAGATCATACTGCCCTGGCTTTTGCCGTTTTCTTGCCTGGTATCTGCCGTTTCACTTACGATGCCTGCCTGTGCGCCCGCCACAGCTGATGGCAGCACACCTGTCATTACCAAAGCCGCGGACAAAACTAATGATAAACACTTTTTTATCTTCATAAAGCTCCTCCTGTTATAATAGAATTCGTTTAAGGCTTTAACATTCTGGTTAATTGCATCTGAATAAATTTTATATGAATTTACCATAAAAATCAAGATGATGGAAACTACAAACGCCATCCGTGTAAGGCTCAGTTATGCCTTTGCCTGTGCGGCCTAGCCTGGAACATACGCAAAAAGGCGATACATACAGACACAGCTGATGTTTGTGCCATAACCAAAAATACGGCTATTATTTTCCCTGGGGTAATTTCATATGCTAAATGCCCGCCTTTTGCCGGCAGCCTGTCAACCTCCAGCGCCTGTGTACCCTGTTGAAAAGTAACCTCATACGCATCCGGGCTGCTTTTTGACGATAAATATGCCTGGAGTCCATTTCCCATCATTTCAGACACTGGGCCCGCTAATAATACTGCCGCCAAAAATGCTAGCAAGCCGATGCAAAAGCATTCCAACATACACTGCAGCAGCATATTTTTTTTCGTAATCCCAACCGATGAAAAAATGTCCATTTCATATCTGCGGCTGCGCATCCACATTGTAAAAATCAGAAAAAGAATCACAAGCGCCCCCGACGTTATGACGGCTATAAGCACGCCTGAAAGCTTTTTTACCGTAAACAGCGGCTTCAAAGCGTCTTTATAATCTTTGTCATAGGACCCTATATTATAATACTTCCAGTCAACCGCATCAAAGGCAAGCAATTTTTCTTTTACAGAATCCAGCAGCATAGGATCTTCCACAAACAATACCATAGAGCCTATATTGTATTCCGACTCCTCTGCAATAATGTCCGCCCCCGTATAAATCTGGTTTTCATACCTGGACCAATACTCAATGCCAGGGGCGCAAAACAGTGTGTTGGCCAAAATGTCATCCTCATATGTCCATTTTGTTATTTCCTGTTCAAAATTAACATGGTAAATTCCTACAATCTCCGTTTCATAAATGCTCCCGTACAGCTCCCCCGTAAAAATATCAGAATTCTGCGCCTTCACCTTATCCCCTGGTTTTAAGCCATTTGCTTGTGCCACCACATCCGATATAACAGCCTTCCCTTCATCGCCAAGCCTCACATGCCTCCCTTCCACAAGCTCTAAGGCGCCATTAACAAATGCAGGGTGCCACTCGCTGTCATAAACTGGAATAAAACGGTTATAATGCGCCTCTGTCTCTGAAGAACCGCGAAATTCTTCTAAAGATTCCCGTTCCCCCTCATATTCTTCTGAATATTTCCCGTCCAAAAAGTCCAAAAGCCACGCGTGATGCCCCGGCTTTACAGTAAGGCCCGTATATGCCTCTACCTGCTGTGTCTTTGCATAAAACCCAGTAACCCCGTCAATTGCAAGAAGCTCTTTAATATGCTCTTTCTTAACAAACGGAAGCTTGATTTTCATTACCAGCTCGCCTTTTTCGTTGATGTGCTCATCCAAAAAATCATATGCATTCGGCATCATAATCCAGTCAATCGTAAGCCCTGTAGTAAATGTATGCCGCGTGTCATCTACTGCCTTTTTTGCGCCCTCCCTCATCATAAGGCCTGTCAAAAGGAACAGCTCCATCACCAAAAAAACAACGAACAAAAGGATACTGCGTACCCATTTGCGCGTTACATAAAGGCACGCCCGTTTCCATACGCCCATAAATCCCCCTTTTCTAAGCGTTACTCACCGCCTGCTTTAAAATTATAAACCGGCTTTATTACCTTTATAATCTCTGCTGTATCCCCAATATTTGCCACAATATCATCCATACTCTTATAAGCCATCGGACATTCGTCAAGCGTATCTTTATTGACCGACGTCGTATAAATCCCATCCATCTGTTTTTTAAATTCAGAAACTGTAAATGATTCTTTTGCCGCCGAACGGCTCATCAGCCTTCCTGCGCCATGTGGGGCAGACTGATTCCAGTCCTCCTCCCCTTTGCCAATACAAATCAAAGAACCGTCCCGCATATTGATCGGAATCAAAAGCTTTTCCCCTTTTTTTGCCGAAACAGCGCCTTTCCTTAAAATCATCTCATCCACGTCAATATAATTGTGAACGGTAGTAAACTGCTCTGTCACATGCAATTTCATTCCCTTTATAATCTCATCCATCATCGCACGCCTGTTAAAGTCCGCGTATTGCTGTACAATTTTCATATCGTGGATATACTGGTGAAACAAATCTAAAGACACATAAGCAAGCTGTTTTGGAATATCCGTCTGCTTCGTATTTTTTAATGATGTAATACTCTTTTGAATTTGCTTTTCTTTGCCTTGCTCCTTTAATCTGGCAATCAAATCTTCAATATCCTTCTTTGCACACCCATTTAGGGCCTTATACCCCTCTTCCTGGTAATACTCCGCCACCTCTAACCCTAAGTGCCTGCTGCCGGAATGCACCACAACATAAATCCCGCCTTCATCATCCCGGTTGGCTTCAATAAAATGGTTGCCGCCGCCTAAAGTCCCTAAGCTTTTCTCTGCCCTTGCCGGATTAATATGGCGGTAACAGTACAAATCCTCCAAATTGATTTTATCAAAATACCGGTGCGTTTTTTCCCTCACATGAAACCCTGACGGTATTTTTTCGTAAATCAGCTTGTCAAGCTTCATAAGCTCTAAATGCTTTTCTTTAATTTTAATGGTTTCCATGCCGCAGCCGATATCTACGCCGACTAAATTGGGGACAATCTTATCGGTAATCGTCATCGTCGTACCAATCGTGCAGCCTGCGCCGGCATGGATATCAGGCATTAGCCGGATTTTGCTGCCAGAAACAAATTCCTGGTTTAGCAAAAGCATTACCTGTGAAATAGACGATTCGTCCACAATATCCGTAAAAATTTTGGCTTCGTTATATTTTCCTTTTAATACTATCATCGTCATCCCTTCTCTTAAAAAGCTGCCGCCACATCCGCCGCAAATTCCCCTTTAATATAATCTAGTCTTTTTGACCATTTGCAAATATTCCCTGTTATTCCTCGTCCTTGCAAACATATTTAATACAGATTCCACTGCATCCCCCTGCTTTGCCCCGTTAAACGCCTTACGCATCACATCCACCGCTTCCTGTTCATCATGATCCAGCAGCAGATCTTCACGCCTTGTCCCTGATTTTACAATATCAATCGCCGGGAACACGCGCTTTTCGGAAAGCTTGCGGTCTAACACCAGCTCCATATTGCCTGTACCCTTAAATTCCTCAAATATTACGTCATCCATTTTGCTCCCAGTATCCACCAGCGCAGATGCCAGTATTGTTAAGCTGCCCCCTTCCCGCATATTCCTTGCCGCGCCAAAAAAGCGCTTTGGCATATGCAAGGCTGCCGGATCAAGGCCGCCAGATAATGTACGCCCGCTCGGGGGCACGGTAAGATTATACGCCCTGGCAAGCCGGGTAATGCTGTCTAAAAGGATCGTCACATCTTTGTGGTGTTCTACCAGTCGCTTAGCCCTCTCAATTACCATCTCAGAAACGCGTTTATGGTGTTCTGGAAGCTCATCGAAAGTGGAATAAATCACCTCAACGTTTTTTCCTTCAATCGCTTCTTTGATATCGGTTACTTCTTCAGGCCGTTCGTCAATAAGCAAAATAATCAAATGCATATCCGGATTGCCCTTGGTAACCGCCTTTGCAATTTGCTTTAGCAGAGTTGTCTTACCTGCTTTGGGCTGTGAAACAATCATGCCCCTCTGCCCCTTGCCAATAGGCGAAACAAGATCTACAATCCGCATGGCAATGGATGCCCCAGGCTGCTCAAGGCGTATCCTTTCGTTAGGGAAAATAGGGGTCAAATCCTCAAAGGGCTTACGGCGCTGGGCTACCCCAGGATGAAATCCGTTAATACTGTTTACATACAGCAAGGCGCTAAATTTCTCCTGCTGTGTCTTAATCCTCGTATTTCCACTAATCATATCTCCCGTCTTTAAGTTAAACTTACGGATCTGCGACGGAGATACATAAACATCCTTTTCCCCTGGAAGATAATTTTCACACCGGATAAACCCATAGCCGTCTGGCATCACTTCCAAAATACCATATGCCGCAATCCCGCTGTCTAATTCATCTTTTCCCACGGGGACTGTACTGTCTGCTGAATTTACTTTTTCATCTGCTTCTTGCGGCTCCTCTTTTGCTTCCTCCTGCTCCTCTTTTGTTTTCTTCAAATCCTTTTCGTCTTCTGCCAGCATTAATTCCACCAGCTGGCTTTTTTTTAAGCCAGACAGGTTTTTTAATCCCCTTGCTTTTGCCACGCCCCGAAGCTCTGTAACGGGGAGGCTTTCATATTTTTGTCTCATTTCTTATTTATCTCCTATCCATTTATTCCGTTTTATTTTTGAGATATTTGTCTGATATGACAAAGACCGGTTTTTACCACTGATTTTCTCATTATACAATACCTTTAATAAAATAGAAAGTATTTTTTTTAGTAATAGATACGGAACAACCACAAAAAAGCAGGAAGCCAAATCCACTTCCTGCCCTTTCATCAATCCCTATGCTCGAAATCCATTATTACTGCTGCTCCGTAGTATCTTCTAAAATTTCTGTAGTAGGTTCCAGGCTTTCCGAAGAAGCCTCAGGCTCCACCTCAGTTGGAGCTTCATCCTCTGCAGATCCCGTACCGTCGTCAATATCGGCATACATAAAATACCAATACCCGTTCGTCCCGTGCCAAGAACCCTTAAGCTCTTTCCTCTGCAGCCAGAAATCATTATAATATGCCAGAGGGATACATCCCATTTCTTCCAGTAAAACATCTTCCGCTTTATGCAATGCCTCCGAACGCTCCGCTGCGTCTAACGTCGTCCTGGAAATGTCCATAGCCGCGTCATAATCAGGGCTGCTGAATTTACCATCGTTATTCCCGTTTGAAGAGTAGAACAAATCCAGCATATTGGAAGCGTCGCTGTAATCCCCTACCCATCCGTTACGGGAAGAGTCAAAATCGCCGTTCCGCCGTATTGGTGTAAAGCTCGCCCACTCCACAATATCAACCTGGCAGTCTACGCCAATTTCCGCCCATGCCTGCTGTAAATACTCAGCGACCACCTTGTGGTAGCTTGCATCATTGGTAGAATAGGTAATCGTAGGAAGGCCCTGTCCATCCGGATACCCTGCATCCGAAAGCAGCTTTTTGGCTTCTTCTATGTTTGCATCATGATCGGAGCTGATATAAGGCTGCCCGCCATTGGCTTTGCTAATAAACTCAGTGCCATCTGTATCTAACCAGCCCGGCCCAATAAAGTTATAAGCAGGTGTATATGTCCCCTGCATTAAGGTATTCGCAACATAGTCACGGTCAATGGCAAGGCTTAACGCTTTGCGGACATTGACGTCGTTAAACGGCTCCTTCTGAGTATTTAAGCTCAGATAATAAGTGCCGATAATCGGATCTATATAAAATTCGTCACTGCCGGACAAGGAAGGGATCTCCTCCGTTGGAACATCCTTAATCATCATAATCTCTTCCGTCTGGTACGCACTGTAGGATGCATTTGGATCTTCGATCAGGTTCCATTTGATGGCATCCAGCTTAATTGCGTCTGCATTCCAGTAATTCGGGTTCTTGCTCATCATAATATAAGCGCCTGGCCTCCATTCAGAAATATAGAACGGCCCGTTGCAAATATAGGTGCCTGCGTCAATCGCCCAGGCATCGCCGTTTGTATCAATTGTACCCTGCTGAACCGGGCTTAAGGTAGCAAATGCCGCAAGGCTGCCAAAATACGGGCATGGGCTTGTTAACTTCACCACAAACGTCTTGTCATCCGGCGCTTCGACTTTTAATGCATCCAGATTGCCTTCGACCGCGTCCGCATAGCCTTCTACCATGCCGAGCACCGTTTCTGCGTAAGGCGCTGCCACCTCTGGGTCGCACACCCTTTTCCAGCTATATACAAAATCATTGGCAGTCAAATCTGTACCATCTGACCATTTTAACCCGTCCCTTAAATGGAAGGTCCAGGTTAAGCCTTCCTCGTCTGTCTCCCAGCTCTCGGCCTGCCCTTCTGCCAGGTTGCCGCCCTCGTCAAGCGTCAAAAGGCCTTCAAACGCATGAAGGATCATATTACCGCCATCCACCGCGCTGTTTAATGCAGGATCAATTGTCTCTGGGTCGGAGCCCACCTGTACGGAAAGTACTTTTCCCCCTGCTGCCTGCGGCGTACCAGCCGCCTGATCCCCGTCATCCGCTGAACTGCCATTATCTGACTGCACATTGTCTGCAACATTGTCTCCGCCACCGCCGCAGGCTGCAAGCCCGAACGCCATAGTGGCCGCTAAGAAGAGTGTAATAACCCTCTTTTTCATATTGTATTTCCTCCTGTAAAATTATTTATAAACTCTGCAGCAATAGCTGCAGCTGTTTATCAAATAGCGCTAATTACACTTATCAATGTGGTGGCACGCTGCAAAATGGCCTGCTCTACCTCTCTCCATTCGGGTACCTTTTCGGCGCAGGCCGTATCCGCATATGGGCACCTTGTCCGGAACCGGCATCCGGACGGGGGATTTAATGGGCTTGGCACATCGCCTTCCAAGATAATCCGTTTATTTGCCTTCGCCGCCTTGGGATCAGCAATTGGAATCGCCGATATTAAGCTTTTGGTATACGGGTGCAGCGGACGCGTAATCAGCTCGTAGCTATCCGCAAGCTCTACCATCCGCCCCAGGTACATCACGCCAATCCGGTTGGAGATATGCTTCACCGCCGAAAGATCGTGGGCAATGAACAGATATGTCAGCCCCATCTCCTGCTGTAAATCCTCAAACATATTGATAACCTGTGCCTGGATAGACACGTCCAGCGCAGAAATTGGCTCGTCGCAGATAATAAACTCTGGCCTTACTGCGAGCGCACGCGCAATCCCGACCCTCTGGCGCTGCCCGCCGGAAAACTCATGCGGATAGCGGTTGGCATGTTCGGAATTTAATCCCACGCGCCTTAACATCTCTATAATAATATTATAACGTTCCTGCTTATTTGCCGCCATCTTGTGTACGTCAATGGCTTCGCCCACAATATCCCCAATCGTCATGCGGGGATCCAGGCTAGCGTAGGGATCCTGGAACACAATCTGCATCTTCTTACGGTAAGGGAGCATATCTGCAAACTGCTTTTGCGCCACATCAAAAATCACCTGATCGCCGTATACAAAACGTCCCCCGGTAGGCTCATACAGACGCAAAAGCGTACGCCCGGTCGTCGTCTTTCCGCAGCCGGACTCCCCAACCAGCCCAAGTGTTTCCCCTTTGTATATGAAAAACGATACATCGTCTACCGCCTGGACATATTTCTTATTCTTCCCGAACCCGCCGGCAGGAAAGTACTGTTGTAAATGCTCCACCTGTACTAACTTCTTACTCATTTGCGGCTCCTCCCTCTAATTGCTCTTTCTGGTTCAGCCAGCACTGGGTATGATGGATTTCCCCAAAATTCGTAACCGGCGGCATTTCCCTTAAACAGATCTTCATACACGCGTCGCACCGGGGTGCAAACGGGCAGCCCGCAGGTGGATTTAACAAATCCACAGGCGTCCCTTCAATCGGCACCAGGCGCTCATGCCCCTTACTGTCTAACCTTGGGATTGAACGGATTAGCCCTTTCGTATACTGGTGCTTTGGATGGTAGAAAATATCCTCTGTGGTACCATATTCAATAATCCGCCCCGCATACATGACAGCAATTCGCTCGCACATGCTTGCCACCACGCCAAGGTCATGCGTAATCATAATAATCGCCATGCCAAGCCGTTCCTTAAGCTCCATCATCAGATCCAGAATCTGCGCCTGGATAGTCACATCGAGCGCCGTCGTCGGCTCGTCCGCAATCAGAAGCTTCGGCTCACAGGCAAGCGCAATTGCAATCATCACCCTCTGGCGCATCCCGCCGGACAATTCATGCGGATACTGCTTTAAGCGCTTCTCCGGCTCATTGATCCCGACTAGCTCCAAAAGCTCCTTCGCACGTTCCTTTGCCTCCGCCTTATTTTTATCCGTATGGAGCAAAATGGCTTCCATAATCTGATTCCCTACCGTATAAACGGGGTTTAAACTCGTCATAGGATCCTGGAAAATAATTGATACCTCATTCCCCCGGATCGCGCGCATTTCTTTTTCGGACATTTGCTCAATCTGATGCCCGTTAAAGAAGAGGCTCCCTCCGGTCAGCCTGCCCGGGTGCGCCGTAAGGCCCATCAGGCTGTAGGCCGTAACGGACTTACCCGAACCGCTCTCTCCTACAATCCCTAAAACCTCTCCTTTTTTCAATTGGATCGATACATCGTTTAACGCTTTTACTTCTCCCGCCGGAGTGAAAAAAGAAAGCCGTTCGTTTTTTATATCAACCAGATATTCTGACATGTTAAAACTGCCTCCTTTAATGTTTTAATTTGGGGTCAAACGCATCCCGCAGCCCGTCGCCAAGCAGGTTGAAGCTTAAAATAATCAAGCTGATCAGCACAGCAGGGATAAACAGCAGGTACGGGTATGTATTTAACCCGTTTAACGCGTCATTTGCCAAGCTTCCAAGGGACGGCAACGGAACCGCAACGCCCATGCCAAGGAAACTTAAAAAGCTTTCCGTAAAAATAGAGGAAGGAATCTGCAGTGTCGTAGTAACGATCAGCGTACCAATACAGTTCGTCAGCAGATGCTTGCGGATAATCTTACCGCTGCTAACGCCAAGCGCCCTGGCTGCCGTCACGTATTCGCCCTCTTTTAACGTCAGAATCTGGCTTCGCACCATACGCGCCATGCCTACCCAGTAAAGCAGTGCAAATACGATAAAGATACTGATCAGATTGTCGCCTACTATGCCAACCCATCCAAACCCCGGCACATCCTTTAAATGCGCCAAAGGCTCTTTTAATGCAAATTTTAAAAGTACAATCAAAAGGATATCTGGTATAGTGTATATAATATCCACCAGACGCATCATAGCCAGATCAACCCACCCGCCGAAAAAAGCGGCCACAGAGCCATAAAGCGATCCGATTACCAGAATAATACAAGTAGCAATCAAGCCTACCAGCAAAGAAATACGGCTCCCCATCATGACACGTATCGCATAATCACGCCCCATCCGGTCTGTACCGAAAATATGTGGGAATACCTTTTCCCCCGCTTCGATCCTAGCCTGCTCCTCCGCCGAATACTCCATCGGGGCCAGATGGTTTGCCCCTTTCATCTGCTCCTTATAAGAGTATGGATAAAATGCCGGGACAATAAACGAAAAAATCATCACAAGCACAATTACTACTAAACTTACCATAGCGACTTTATTCTTCACCAGGCGTCGGAAGCCGTCCTTCCAAAAGCCAACGCTCTCTCGCATTATGACCTGGCTTTGCTTTTCCTCATCAGTAGCCGGAAGAAAGTCCTCCGGATTTAACTTCATCTGAAAACTCAATGGATTTGGTTTCATCATCTGCTTACTCCTTATTTCAATTTGATACGCGGGTCTACCAGCTTATATACAATGTCCACAACTACATTCATAATGATAATGAGCGTTGCCAGAAAAATGGTAGTCCCCATAATCAGCGTATAGTCACGCCCGCTGATTGCCCCGATAAACTCTCCTCCAAGCCCCGGGATAACGAAGATCTTCTCCACAACAAAGCTGCCCGTCACCGTATAGGCAAGCATCGGCCCGACATAGGTAACGACTGGAAGTATAGCATTCCTTAAGGCATGCTTAAACAGAATCCAAAACCCCGCCACGCCCTTTGCCTTTGCCGTGCGCATATAATCCTGCCCAAGCACATCCAGCATGGACGAGCGCATCAGGCGCATAATATATGCCATTGGATAAAACGACAGCGCCGCAACCGGCATAATATAGTGCTTCCAGGTGGTAATCCCCATTGTAGGCAAAAGCCTTAGATTCACTCCGAAGAAATACATCAGAAGCGTGCAGATTACAAAGCTGGGGACTGCTATCCCACAGGTGGAAACGACGCTAATCAGGCTGTCCAAAAACTTGCCCCGGTTTAACGCCGCAATACAGCCAAGCGGGATTCCAAAGCACAGTGCAACCAATACGGAAATCCCCCCAAGCCTGGCAGAAACCGGGAACTTTGACGAAATAATGCCCGCCACGGTACGTCCCCTCTGTTTTAAGCTGTCGCCAAAATCGCCGTGTGCAGCGTCCGACATATACGTTAAATATCTTTGCCCTAAGGGCTTGTCCAATCCGTATTTTGCCTCAAGCGCCGCCGTCGCCTGGGGGCTTATGGCTTTCTCAGAAAGGAACGGCCCGCCGGGAACCATGTTCATTAGGAAAAATGTCAGGGTAGCAACTGCCCAAATCGTCACTACCGCAAGTACCAGTCGTTTTGCTACATATTTTAACATGTGAATGCCTCCTAAAAAAAGGACTATAGTGTCTTGTGTATTCAGCCAACCCTATCGTCCTTGTAAATCTTTATAATTATACAAAAAAAGAAGTTATTTTGTCAATATTTTTGTGCATTTTCTAAAATTAGCTTATAGAAACACTAAATGGAAAAGCTGGAATATTTAATCCAGCCAATAGCGCCTGGCGGTTTTTGCCAGCTATGCCTTTTTCAAATAATAAAACCCATACCCAGGCACCTTCATCCCATTTGCCTGCACGTTACTGCCGGACACCAAATCCAGATACACTCCATCCTCCACCTCAATCCATGCCGTCTTTTCCGTCTCACTGAAATTAAACAACGCAACCATTTTCTCCCCACCAAAGCTGCGTTCCACACAAAGCACCGATGCATCCCACGTTTCCACTGTCCGCACCGACGCGCTAGACACGAACACTTTTTGGCGCCTGCGGATTTCTTCTAACTGCCCCAGCCTTTCAAACAGCTTCCCTTGTACACTGCTTCTGTCCGAAATGTTTGCCGCCAAATCCCAGTCAAACCTTCCACGGTGAAGGAACCTTGAATCCCCCGCCTTGTCCTTATCCTCCTTATATCCATAATCATTTACCTGCCCGATTTCATCCCCGCTGTAAAGCACCGGGATACCTGACTGTACAAACATATAAGCATGAAGCATCACATCCAGCTGCACTGCCCGTTCCATCGCCGTGCTATCCTGCTCAAAGCCCGCCTTTTCAATCCCGCACATAGAAGCTGTTGTCCCGCAAAACCTGGCATCCCCGGTTACTGGATCATAATTGTAAAGCTCCCCACGGCTATTGCTCTCCCCTGCATACCCCTGAAAATAATCATTTAAGTATTTTTTATGGGCGCGCTCTTCCATTCCTTTTTGTGCAAGCGCCCCATAATCCAGCCCCCAGCCAATATCATCATGGCAGCGCAGGTAATTTAAAAATAAATATTCCCCTGGCAGCCCAAATACCGTATCAAGCTGTTTTTTTAAGAGGCTTACATCCCTCGTGGCAACTGTATGCCAGGTCGTTGCCATTGTCGTCACATTATAAAGCATATGGCACTCGGGTTTTTGTGGGGTTCCAAAATACGGCGTTACTTTTTCTGGTTCCATAACAACCTCCCCAAGCAGCAAAATACCCGGGCAGACAATTTCACTGATTAACCGCATCAGGCGTACAATGGTATGTACCTGTGGCAGGTTCCTGCACTGTGTATTTAACTCTTTCCAAATATAAGGGACAGCGTCAATCCGCATAACATCAATCCCACGGTTTGCCAGATATAAAAAATTGTACATCATTTCATTAAACACCCTCGGATTTTTATAATTTAAATCCCACTGGTACGGGTAAAATGATGTCATGACAAAATGCTTCTGTTCAGGCAGCCATGTAAAATTGCCCGGCGCAGTTGTCGGAAACACCTGTGGCACGGTATTTTCATATAAGGACGGGATATAGGAATTTTCAAAGAAGAAATAACGGCTCATATATTCCCCATCCCCTTCGCGTGCCTTTATAGCCCACTCGTGATCCTCTGAAGTATGGTTCATAACAAAATCCATACAGACATTGACGCCCTTTTCATGGCAGGCTGCCGTAAAGCTTTCCAAATCTTCCATTGTGCCAAGGCCCTTTTGTACCTTTCTGAAATCAGATACTGCATACCCGCCGTCAGACCTGCCTTTGGGTGTTTCTAAAAACGGCATTAAATGAATGTAATTGACCTTGCACTGCTCAATGTAGGACAACTTTTCTTTTACGCCATTAATAGTACCGGCAAAATTATCAATATAAAACATCATGCCCAGCATATCGTTTTGCTTATACCAATCCGGATCTGCTTCACGCTTCCGGTCCAGCGCCTTTAACGCGCTGCCCCGCTCTTCATAAAACTGGGCCAGCCTGCCGCACAGCTCAGCAAACATAGAGCCATTATCATATAATTCCATATAAAGCCAGCGCAGCTCATCGTGATGTTTTTCAAAACGCCCCTTGAATTCCATGGTATCCTCCGCCGCGGGCGAACGGAGCAGGGCCCCTTTTATTATATCCTTTTTCTTTTTTTTCTTTTTACCCATATACTAAACCTCCTGATATGCTTTTTTCATCTGCGTGGCCCCCTTTGCCACCATCCCCTAGTACTCCATCCGGATAGGAATTGAAGTTTGGAGACACCTGCTTTGTGCCAGTGCTAGGCAAAATTTCGACGGCG
>QXXL01000040.1 GCA_009911505.1 Lachnospiraceae bacterium
AAAGCAGATGGTTCCGGACTTCAATTCCTGTCCGGATGGAGTACTAGTCCACAGCAGTACTAATTATTTCCAGTTTAATATATTGTAATACTGCCGTAAACACTTTTTCTATCAAAAGCCAAAAATTCCTGCCAAATTAATATGGCAGGAATTTCTATCATCCACTTATAAAACACTCCGGTAAATAATATCCTCCCTGCCAGGCCCGTTTGACACCATGGTAATCGGATATCCAATCTGTCCCTCTATAAACTCCACATATTTCCTGCAATTTTCCGGCAACTTTTCATATTCCCGGATCCCACGGATATCTTCCTTCCATCCCGGAAGTATTTTTAACACTGGTTTTGCATGGCTAAGCTTACCAGTAACCGGGAAATCAGACGTCACTTCCCCATCAGCTTCATATCCGACACAAACAGGGATCTCATCCAGATACCCTAACACATCCAGTACAGTAAATGCCACATCCGTCGTTCCTTGCAGCCTTAAACCATATTTACTTGCTACACAGTCAAACCAGCCTACACGCCTTGGCCTTCCGGTCTTTGCACCGTATTCGCCTCCGTCGCCGCCGCGCCTCCTTAATTCTTCCGCTTCTTCCCCGAAAATTTCACTGACAAATGCCCCCGCTCCAACCGCAGACGAATATGCTTTACATACCGTAATAATCTTTCCAATTTCATACGGCGGAATACCTGCGCCGACTGCACCGTAGGCGGCTAACGTCGAAGAAGACGTTACCATCGGGTAAATCCCGTGATCCGGATCCTTTAATGTGCCAAGCTGCCCCTCTAGCAAGATATTTTTGCCGTCTTTTAATGCCTTGTCCAGATACAAGGATACATCGCACACATACGGCGCAACCAGCTCCCGGTACTCTTGCAGTGTCGCAAGTAATGCATCCGGATCCAATAAAGGTTTGTGGTACAAGTGCTCTAACAGCACATTTTTCAATTCGCAGACGCGTTTTACCTTTTCCTTTAAAATGTCATCATAAAAAAGCTCGCTGACCTGGAAACCGATTTTAGCAAATTTATCGGAATAGAATGGCGCAATGCCGGATTTCGTAGAACCAAATGATTTTCCTCCCAGGCGTTCCTCTTCGTACTGATCAAACAAGACATGGTACGGCATGACAATCTGCGCCCGGTCAGACACCAAAACCTTCGGGGCAGGGACCCCGCGATCCGTAATAGACTGGATTTCTTCTATTAATACCGGGATATCCAATGCTACGCCATTTCCAATAATACTCGTCGTATGCCCGTAAAATACGCCGGAGGGCAATGTATGCAATGCAAATTTTCCATAATCATTTACAATCGTATGGCCTGCATTTGCCCCTCCCTGAAAACGGACAATAATATCTGCTTCCTTTGCAAGCATATCGGTTATCTTCCCTTTTCCTTCATCTCCCCAGTTCGCACCAACAATTGCTTTTACCATTCTTTTGTTCCTCCTCATTTTTATAAATAACCAACCTAATCTGCTTACTTAAGCTCTGGTATCTGCTTTGAGCAGGCAACTGCCAGTGCCCCCGGCCCAATATGGCAGGATACGCTAAGCGACAGCGGATCCATTACAATTTCACAGCCCAAAAATGCTTCCGCCACTTCGTTACGGAATGCTTCCGCTGCTTCTAAGTCATATGTGTAGGCAAGCTCAAGATGGATATGCTCCCCGGCAGGATCTCCAAAACGGTTTGCAAAATCATTTTTCATTGCTTCTATCATAATTGACTTTGCCTGTTTTACCGTACGTGCCTTTGCAAATGCGTCCAGCTTTTCCCCTTGGATCTGCAGCACCGGTTTTAGGCGTAATAACGTGCCAAGTGCAGCCGCCGCCGGGGTAATCCTTCCGCCCTTTTTTAAAAATGTCAAAGTATCTACCATAATATATATTGAGGACTCAAGCTTCTCCCTCTCTAAAATATCTTTAATCTCCAATGCACTGCGCCCCTGCTTTGCGAGTGCAAGCGCATCCATTACCGACTGCTTCTGCGTTACAGAAATCCTCTGGTTATTCACCACGAAGACTTTACCGCTGTAGTCCTGCGCCAGCATCAGTGCGGTTTCACAAGAACTGCTTAGCCCGCTTGACATCGGTATATGCACGATTTCATCGTATTCCTGCAAAGTCTTATCCCACAAATCGGTTACACTCCCCACAGAAGGCATGGAGGTGGAAATGTCACATCCGTCCTTAAGCTTTTGGTAAAACTGATCCTGTGTCAGGTTTATGCCTTCGTAATAGGTTTCCTGATCAATAAAAAACGGCATCGGCAGTATATGGATGCCCAATTCTTTTGCCTGCTTTTGTATGATACCGCTGTTACTGTCTGAAATTATCGCGACTTTTCCCATCAAATCCCTCCTGTATCGTTAATAGCAGTCTGATTGTAACATACTTTATGGATTTTTTCTACTACAATTTCACAATTCTGGACACCCCTTTGCCAGGCAGGCCATTTTTATGGAACGGACGGGCCTGGCAAAGGTGGCAAGTTCCAAAATAAAACCAACATCCCCACTGGATTTTTTTTCAAAAAAGTAGTACAATTATATGTATTATTGTTAAATCTAAGGAGGAAAACCTATGCCTGTAAAATACGTTTTTGTCACCGGCGGCGTTGTATCCGGCCTTGGAAAAGGCATTACAGCCGCTTCCCTTGGCAGGCTGTTAAAAGCGCGCGGATACAAAGTCACCATGCAGAAATTTGATCCATATATCAATATTGACCCTGGGACAATGAACCCTATCCAGCACGGTGAAGTCTTTGTCACCGACGACGGCGCCGAAACAGATCTGGATCTGGGCCACTACGAACGCTTCATCGACGAAAGCCTGACCAAGAATTCCAATGTCACCACTGGGAAAATCTACTGGTCCGTCCTGCAAAAAGAACGCCGCGGAGATTTCGGCGGCGGCACAGTCCAGGTCATCCCTCATATTACAAATGAGATTAAAAACCGTTTCTACCGCAACTTTACCACGGATGAAACGCATATTGCCATTATTGAAGTCGGCGGTACGGTCGGAG
Organism: Lachnospiraceae bacterium; assembly: GCA_009911505.1. GTDB lineage: Bacteria > Bacillota > Clostridia > Lachnospirales > Lachnospiraceae > Roseburia_B. Next base: position 3,044 of record QXXL01000040.1, read on the forward strand.
ACATTGAAAGCCAGCCGTTCCTGGAGGCCATCCGCCAGTTCCAGCACGAAATCGGCCACGACAACGCTATTTTAATCCATGTTACGTTAATCCCGTACATCAAAGCATCCGGCGAATTAAAAACCAAGCCAACCCAGGCCAGTGTCAAGGATTTACAGGGCATGGGCATACAGCCTGACATTATCGTCTGCCGCTCCGAGCATCCACTCGATCAAAGCTTAAAAGACAAAATCGCCCTCTTCTGTAACGTTCCAAGCAACCATGTGCTGCAGAATTTAGACGTGGAATACCTCTACGAAGCGCCGCTTGCCATGGAAAAAGAAGATTTGGCAAAGGTTGCCTGCGACTGCTTAAAGCTCCCCTGCCCAAGCCCCGACCTTGCGGACTGGGAAGAAATGGTGGACAACCTGCGCCATCCGGACAAAGAGGTCAATATTGCACTGGTCGGCAAATACACGCAGCTCCACGACGCCTATATCTCAGTCGTGGAAGCCCTAAAGCATGGCGCCATTGCCAGCCGTGCCACTGTCAATTTAAACTGGGTAGACTCTGAGCATTTAAATGCCGAAAACGCAAAGGAAGTACTTGGCAGCGCCCATGGCATTATTGTCCCCGGCGGCTTTGGCAACCGCGGGGTTGAAGGCATGATTACCGCTGCAAATTACGCGCGCAGCAACGGTATCCCCTACCTTGGGCTCTGCCTTGGGATGCAGGTAGCAATTATTGAGTTTGCAAGAAATGTCTGTATGATGCATGATGCACACAGCATCGAATTAAACCCGCATACCACGCATCCTGTCATTTCCCTGATGCCGGATCAGGACGGGGTCGAAGATATTGGCGGCACGCTCCGGCTGGGTTCTTATCCGTGTGTGCTGGATCTTTCATCTAAGGCTTATGCGCTGTATGGGGCAGATACGATCCAAGAAAGGCACCGCCACCGTTATGAGGTGAATAACGATTACCGCACCGCTTTAACTGAGCATGGGATGAAACTCTGCGGGATTTCACCGGATGGGCGGATCATTGAAATGATTGAGCTTACTGATCATCCGTGGTTCCTCGCAACACAAGCACATCCAGAATTAAAATCCAGGCCGAACCGGCCGCACCCGCTGTTTAAAGGATTTGTGGAAGCAGCGATTTCTACGTCCAGGTAATAGGCAGCCAAAAAACAGCAGGAATGCGAAATGCTCTTTCGGTTCCTGCTGTTTTGGTATGCAGCTGCCGGCAAGGGTATTCCTGCCAATCTGTTTACTTATTTCTCCTCCCTCTCCAGAGCGGTGCCTTCGGTACCTCCATCAACCGCTTGACCGTTTCGTTCTCTGTCTTTATCTCCACCCCCGAAATCTGCGACACAAACTTCTGGAACGTAGAATACCCGTATTCCTTTACCTTAAAATCCGGATACTTCTTGTGCACCTTCTGCCCCATTGCAGCCAGATCCACGCCCTCGCCCTTTGACTGCCAGACGCACTGGCGGATATAATCTTCCAGCTCCTCACGCTTCACGCTCACGTCCTGCAGCCCTACCAGGATAATATTTTCTTTTTTATAAAGCTTAAACGTATCCGCCATTTCCTCCACAAATTTGGAAAGGGAGCTATATCCATAATTACGCACGTCAAAATCCGAGTATTTTTTTAAAAGGGAATTGCCCAGCGCACCAAGCCCGGTCTTCCTGCCATTGTTCTCATTCTCCGTAATAATCTCCACAATGGCGCCTTTGATAGTCTCCTGTGAAATATTTTCTTTGGCCTTATCCTCATCCTGTTCTAAAAGGATTTCCAGGTTGGTAAATACGGAACACGCCGCCTTAAAGGATTTCGGGGTCTTATTCTCCCCCATACCAATGACCTCCATACCCGATTCCCTTAACCTGCTTGCCAGCTTGGTAAAATCGCCGTCGCTCGACACAATACAAAACCCCTCTACCCTCCCGGTATAAAGGATATCCATTGCATCAATGATCAACGCCGAATCTGTAGCGTTCTTGCCTACCGTATTGCAAAACTGCTGGATTGGGGTGATCGAGTTTGCCAAAAGCTCCTCCCGCCATTTGGACGACTGGCTGTTCGTCCAGTCTCCGTAAATCCTCTTATACGTGATAATCCCGTACTTTGTCATTTCGTCTAAAATTGCCAGGATATATCTGGCCGAAACATTGTCTGCGTCAATCAGAACCGCATATCGCTTGTCTTCCATCTGCCCACTTGCCCTTCCATATTTTTTCCAAGTTGTTTTTTTGTATTAAAATCAGTATAATAAATACTAGCAAGAAAGTAAAGGAGAATCCTACATGATGAAATCCACACCTACTGCCGCTTCCCGCGGCCTTTCCGGAAGCACATTAAAAATCATCGCCATTATTACTATGCTGCTTGACCACATTGGCGCAAGCCTGGTGCAGCCCATACTGGCCAGCACCGCATCTGCTGCCGGCGTTACCGACTGGTCAATGCCGTCTTTGGCTGCAGCCTGCCCTGGCGCTGCTATCCCTTATTATGCCCTGCGCTATATTGGGCGCATATCATTCCCCATTTTCTGTTTTTTGTTAGTCGAAGGCTTTTTACATACGAAAAACCTGCACAAATACTGCCTGCGCCTTGCCATATTTGCCCTAGTTTCCGAGATCCCTTTCGACCTCGCTTTCCACCAGACGCCTTTTTACCAGGCATCCCAGAACGTTTTTTTCACACTGCTGATTGGCCTTTTGGTTATTGCCTTTGACCGCTTCTGCCGTGAACGCTTTGCCAATAACCTTGGTGCCGGGTTTTTACTCCCGTTACTTGGCTTAATTGCTGGGATGTACCTGGCAGAAGCCTTTTGTACTGATTATGGCTATCTTGGAGTATTGGTAATTGATATCCTGTATATACTAAGGGATAAACGGGCGCTTGCAGGGATCCTAAGTACCGTTTTCCTCTGTTTTTCTGCGCCAATTGAAGTTACAGCCATTGTATTTGTCCCGTTGATACAAAGATATAATGGAAAAAGGGGGCTGCCGTTAAAGTATGTGTTTTATGCGTTTTATCCGTTACATTTACTGCTTCTTTATATCCTTAGGAGCGGGGCCTTTTAGGCATTGGAGACGGGCTCTCCCTCACTGCATCCGAAGCAGCCTTGCGCATAGCTTCCTTTTTGCCTCCGAACCTTCGCTGTTGTCAAACCAGACCCTCCCCCTCCCCTTTCCTTCCCGGAGCAGCCCCTTTTCTATTAGCCTGCGCTTTGTTTCCCGGGCCGTCCCAGGGCCTCCTTCAAACAGCTGCACTTTTTTTCCAAGCACCTTTTTCAATTCCCGTTCTACAAACGGATAGTGCGTACACCCCAGTACGACCGCATCCAGCTTACTCTTGTCAAACGGCTCAAACAGCCGCTCCAGAAACTGCTCCAGCTCCATGCTGTGGACATTCCCATGTTCAATATATTCCATCAGCCCCGGGCAGGGCAGGGGGATGATGTGGGCCGTCCCCATGTAGCGCTCCATCAGGTTATGAAATTTCTGCTCCCGAATTGTCATCGGCGTTGCCATCACAATGACATTGGGGTGGTTGCCAGATAACGCGGCAGGCTTAACGGCAGGTTCAATCCCTATAATCGGGACATCTGGATATTTTTGGCGCAGCAGGCGTACGGCAGCGCTGGTAGCCGTATTACATGCTACTACGACGGCCTTTACGCCATCCGCAATAAAGCGGTCCACATGCACAACCGTCAATTCCCGAACCTCTTCTAAGCATTTCGTACCATATGGGGCATTCGCGGAATCCCCATAATAATAATAATTCTCCCATGGCATCTCTTTAAGCAGCGCACGCAGGACACTTATCCCCCCCACACCGGAATCAAAAACCGCAATCGGAGCGTTGTTTTTCCCTCCCATCCCAGTAAAATGTAAAAAATTCATAGAAACCTTCCCTTTCTGCCCCCTGTTGTGTTATACTATCTGTAAAGGAGGATGATACATATGGCAACACTCAATTCAAAATCACTATTTGACAGCGGTATAAAAGCCTGCAAGGAATGCCACAGGGATCTAAAGCCGGAATATCCGGAAGACACCTGCCCTGCCTGTAAGGAGCGTATGCTCTTTTCCCGGGTCAAAGATTTTATCCGCGAGAATGATGTTACCGAATTCCAAGTTGCAGAGCATTTTGAAATTCCACTTTTTAAAGTAAAAGGCTGGATACGCGAAGGCCGGATACAGTACAAGGATCTTCAGACCCCTACCTTAGAAACCTTACACTGTACAGAATGCGGCGAACCGATTACGTTTGGTTCCCTATGCAGTAAATGCCTTCGCAAAAGCAATATCTCCGGAAACGCATTTTCTTCCGACGAAGAAGACGTACGTTTCCGATTCTTACAAAAATGATACGAAAATCGCAGATTTTCGTATCATTTTTGGGAAATTTATTTCAGAAAGCCACTAATAATCTGCTGCTCTGCTTCTTCCTCTGTCAGGCCAAGCGTCATCAGCTTGATTAACTGTTCCCCTGCTATTTTGCCAATGGCGGCTTCGTGGATCAGCCCGGCATCCACATGGTTTGCCGTAAGCTGAGGGCTTGCCGTGACACAGGAGCCGTCCATAATAATCGCGTCGCATTCACTGTGCCCGGTACATGCTGCATTTCCGTTTATTTTGGAAAAGAATTCCTGCTTTGATGTGCCTTTTGCTACGGAACGGGATATCACATTTGCGCTGCAGCCTTCCCCGTTTAAATCGACCTCGAATTCTGTCCTTGCATATTGGCTGCCATGTGTCATTAGCTTTTCGTGCACCTCTAAGCTAGCGCCAGCCTTTAGCTCACCCTTTGTCACCCGGTTGGTAGAATCTATCCCTTTAATCTGGGTCGTTTCAATCTCAAGGCAGGCATTTTCCTCACAATACACGACAGTTACTGGGTTCATAATACGTTCCCCTGCCCCGTCGCCATCGCCGTAATGCTTTTCTACATAACGCACCTTCGCGTTTTTGCCTACATAAAACGTATGCACCCCATCGTGCTTTGAAGTATCCACGCCACAGTTGTGGATACCGCAGCCCGCAATAATCGTCACATCACAGCCTTCCCCAATATAGAAATCATTATACACCATCTCCTGGTAGCCGCTTTCGCTCAGTACCACCGGAATATGCACGCTCTCATTTTTCGTGCCAGGGCGGATAATAATATCAATACCCTGTTTATCCTCCTTTGCCACAATATCAATGTTGGCAGTTGTGTTCCTCCCTGCCATCTTCCCGTTTGCACGGATGTTATAGGCTCCCGCAGGGACCTCATGCAGGCCTGTGACCTGCTCTAACAAATTCTTTTCAATCGCATCCATATCCACCGCTGCCTCCTACTCTGCTTTTTGTGTCAATGCACTACAGGCTGCTTCCATGCCCATTAGCTTTGGCATAATTTCATCTTTGCCCCCTTCGGCAGAAACCATGCCATCCGAAAGCAGGATAATCCGGTCTGCCACATTTAAAATGCGTTCCTGATGGGAAATAATTAAAATCATGCCATTAATGTCCCGTCTCATTTTTTCAAACACGTGGATCAGGCTGTTAAAGCTCCAAAGGTCAATCCCCGCCTCCGGCTCGTCAAAAATAGAGAGTTTTGTCCCCCGCGCAAGCACCATAGCAATCTCAATCCGTTTTAATTCCCCGCCGGATAAGCTGCCATTGATTTCCCGGTCAATATATTCCTTAGCACAAAGCCCCACCTCTGAGAGAACTCCGCAGATCTGCGGAACTGTCATAGTCCGCCCCGCTGCAAGGGAAACCAGATCCTTTACCGTAAGCCCTTTAAAATGCACGGGCTGCTGAAAAGCATAGCTAATACCAGAGCGTGCCCGCTCCGTAATATTTAACCCTGTAATCTCTTCCCCATCCAAAATAATCTGCCCGGATGTAGGGGTGATAATCCCTGCAATTATTTTGGCAAGCGTAGACTTGCCGCCTCCGTTTGGGCCTGTGATTGCTACAAAATGATCTTCAATCGTAAGGCTGACATTTTTTAAAATTTCACGGCTCTCGTTGTCATCCCCGACTTCGTATGATATATTTCTTAATTCTAGCATAAGCGCCTCCTTTGGTTCCGGGAATATAGCCCGAACATGTTTTATTATACTACCATAGGACAGATCGTTCAACTAATTTTTCCAACGCGCTCCGGAATTTGTTTTTCCGCCAAAAACAGGACGCCATCCTGGCGTCCTGCTCCATTCCTTATACCATGCCGGCAGTATTATCCATAAAAATCAAAATTGCCCCCGACAAACGTTTCCTCTTTTGTCCTTACATAATCGCTCATCCCCATTGTAACCGCACTATTAATCTTTTGAATCAGCTCCTCCACAGAAGAGGCAGTAACCGTCACCGTATCCGCCTCTTCTTTTAGCCCCTTACGCTTCTCGCTCTTTTTCTCCTCTGCGGCCTTCTTTAACTCCTTCTTCTCCTCAGCCTTCTTTGCCGCATTTTTCTCAATCCGTGCTTTCTGTGCTGCTAAGGACTTGTCTATTACTGCAAAAAACGATGCCACCCCACCGTCTCCCACCTGCATGCCATACGTCTTTACCGCAGGTGCGTTTGCCCCCAGGCTGCTCTTTAACTGGGCAAGCTGCGGCGAAGCGTTGGCTATAATCGCCTCGTATTCCTTGCGGTACTCCTCATCCTCTGCCATGCGCTCAATTTTTTCTGTATCAATCAGTACTACCATACGGTTTGCATTGGCATATTTTCCTGCGTTTGCCTGCGCTTCCGCTTTTTTGTCCTCGCTTACCAGGATAAAATCCATATTAGAATACTTTCTTTTAAGCTGCTCATAGTATTTTTGGGCCTTCTCGCTTAATTCCGGCGATCCAATGACCGCTCCTGTTGCCACCTTATCTTTTTTGCCCGCCCTGTCTGTTTTTTCCGCCGTATTGCTGCCTGCCATAGCCGCATATCCTGCCGCCTGTGTCTGTACTACTTGATCCATACCTAACATCCTCCTTGTAAACCAACCCCCATTGTCTGTTTGGGATAAAAAAGCCGATATACTTATTTGTATAGTATATCGGCTTTTTTTCTATATAGTTAATCTCCGGTTATTCAATTGCCCTTTTGATTTTCTGATAAATACCTTCTGCATCCAGCCCATACTTATGTAACAGCTCTAAAGCCGGGCCAGACTCGCCATATATGTCATTAATACCAATCCTTGTAACCTTCGTCGGGCATTTTTCACTCAGAACTTCACAGACTGCAGCCCCTAAGCCTCCAATTACGGAATGCTCTTCTACCGTAAAAACAGTTTTTGTCTTTGCAGCAGAAGCCAGTACAAGCGCTTCGTCAATTGGCTTTATTGTATGAATATTGATCACTTCAGCCTCAATACCGCATTCTGCCAGCTTCTGGGCCGCATACAAGGATTCTACAACACAAAGCCCCGTAGCAAAAATAGTCAAGTCTTTACCTTCACGCAGCAGCGTGCCTTTGCCCAGTTCAAATTTATAATCCTCCCTGCCATTCATCACCGGGACAGCTAAGCGCCCCAAGCGCAGGTATACCGGGCCATCGTACTCATAAGCTGCCCTTACCGCCGCTTCGGCTTCAATGGAATCAGATGGGTTGACAATCACCATACCGGGAATAATACGCATCAGGGCAATATCCTCATTACACTGGTGGGTAGCGCCGTCTTCCCCGACAGAAATTCCTGCATGGGTAGCGCCGATTTTTACATTCAGATGCGGATACCCAATGGAATTGCGCACCTGTTCAAACGCGCGCCCTGCCACAAACATAGCAAATGTGCTCATAAAGGGTATTTTACCACTGGCAGCAAGGCCTGCTGCTATCCCAGCCATATTGGCCTCCGCAATACCGCAGTTGATATGCCTGTCCGGAAACTCGTTCTTAAAAGCGCCTGTCTTAGTCGCAGCCGCAAGATCCGCATCCAGCACCACAATTTTGTCATCCTGCCTGCCCAGCTCCACCAGAGCCTTGCCGTAGCCTTCCCTGGTTGCAATCCTGGGCAAATCACTAATGTTTTTGATTACCTGCATAATGCGTCACCTGCTTTCTCCAAGTCTTTCATTGCGATTTCGTACTCGGCGTCATTTGGCGCTTTGCCGTGCCAGCTTACCTCATCTTCCATAAAAGAAACGCCCTGCCCCTTGACAGTCCTTGCAATTATAACGGTTGGCTTGCCCTTCACTGTCTTTGCCTCTTCAAACGCTGCAGCAATTTCTTCAAAATTGTGCCCGTCAATGTTGATGGTATGGAAATGGAACGCTTCAAATTTCTTGTCCATAGGATACGGAGAACAGACATCCTCTATGTACCCGTCAATCTGAAGCCGGTTATTATCCACAATAACAACAAGGTTATCCAGCTTGCGGTAACCAGCAAACATCGCTGCCTCCCAAATTTGGCCTTCCTGAATTTCTCCATCTCCGCACATAGCGTATACCCGGTAATCTTTATGATCCATCTTGGCCGCTAACGCCATACCGACAGCAACAGACAGCCCCTGTCCAAGCGATCCGGTCGACATGTCCACGCCGGGTGTCTGCTTCATATCCGGATGCCCCTGCAGATAGCTGCCCGTATGCCGCAGCGACATCAGATCTTCCACTGGGAAAAACCCCCGGAATGCAAGCGCCGCATAAAGCCCCGGAGCCGTATGCCCTTTGGAGAGCACAAAACGGTCACGGTCTTCTTTTTGCGGGTTCTTTGGGTCTACGTTCAGCTCTTCAAAATATAAGTAAGTAAAAAGCTCTGCTGCAGACAACGATCCGCCCGGATGCCCTGCCCCTGCGCTGTGTAATGATTTGATAATTTCTTTTCTGACATTCAGCGTCATTTTCTGAAGTTCTGGTATGTTCATATCCTTTTCCCCTCACTGTCTATCCGTATAATTGTTGTGCCGTAAGCTGCGATGGCAATGGCTGGGTTGCAGTATCAATCAAAATTCTCATGCTGTTCTCCTTTTCTTTCATTAGTATTTGCATTTCTTTTGATACTATTCATTCCCACACATTATAGATCACAGTATGAGGTTTGTCAAAAAGTATATTTTTTTGCAGTAGCGGGGCAAACTTTTTACTGGCTTATTTTCATTTTCTTAGAGCACCCTTTTTTACAAAGGAATTTTTTGTATGCGCCTTTCTTTCCTTTTGGCACTTTTACGCTCATTTTCCCATTTGTATTGCCAAATGCATCTTTCCCAATACTCTTTCCTTTCAGTTTTTTGGATTTAATCTGGATATTATTTAATTTTTTGCAGTTGTAAAATGCCTTTTTTCCAATTTTCTCTACATTTTTGCCGATTTGCACTTTCTTTATATTGTTATTTTTCGAAAAAGCATTTGCGGCAATTTCTGTAATACGAAAAACCTTACCCCCAATGGTAACACTGTCTTTAATGATAACATTGTTTTTCTTTTTATACATACCTAATACGGCTGCTGTACCTTCTTTTTCATCCGTTACTTTATAACGGTACCCGGCGTTCTTCCATATGCTGCCCTTTTGGATTCCAATTTCAAATGTTAATGCCTTAGCGCCGTAATAAGCCCCCTTCCCTGTAATGGTGGCCGTAGCCGTACCAATATTTACATTATCCGCATATGAAACAGTATAATCCGTGCCTTCTGTAAGGGTTTTTCCTGCATAGGCTACGGTAAGCTGCGGGGTAATAGCAGCTCCGGTATAATATTGCCCGGCAACAGCGGCAATAGAAGCACCCGAAATATCATATGTTACAGGCTGCGGGTTTGGCTTATCTGGATCCGGTTTGTCTGGATCTGGTTTATCTGGATCCGGATCCGGTTTACTGTCATCTGCATTTTGAATTTGGGACGGCGCAGGAAGAACAAGCTTCTGAAGGGAACCATCTGTCATAAAACCGCCTGCCGAATCCGTAAATGTCATCGCAAAATCTGCAAACGAACCGGACGCGGATTCATCCCACATCTTTGCGGACGCTGCACGCAAACGGGGATAAAGGCTTTTTGCCACCTCCTGTTGCGTACCCTGTGTCGGATCATCACACCACATAAAATAAGTAGAACCTGCTACATGCTCATCCGCTACATTCTGATTGCCTGCAAATATATTATTTTGAAACTGTGCGTAAATACCTGCAGGTGTTTTTTTGGTACCCGGATCCCCCACAAGCTCTTTCCAATTCAAATCCCCTCCGGTTAAAATACCGTAGAAATCCCCATGCCCGTTGATCATATCAAGGCCCTGCTCTGCTAAAAGCCCTGGGGCTGCATAACGGAAACTGTTCATGCCGTTATAGCACCAATATTCCGCTTCATCTATATTTTCCCACGTATGTGTCGTCAAATCCCCATTATAGTAAAGCGGATCATTAAACGAACGCACTTTTTTAATACCAAGCTGTTTTAACTCCCCTGCCAGACTATCCAAATAATCTGCAACAATCCCATATTTGCCTTCAGTAGATGGCACCGGGGTACCCCAGTTATAAGCGCCGTGTAAATATTCATCACCGCCGATATGGAATGTCTTACACCCTTTAGACAAAAAATATTCTGCATATTTTTTGACAATTGCTTTCATAAAATTCCTTGCATCTTCACTATCTACGTCCAAATCCCCGTTTGGCCCATACTTTTTAAACGCATCCTTCCCGACAATCCATCCAGTATGCCCTGGAGAATCCAGGCAGGGTATAATTTCCACACCATATTCGTCTGCTGTCTCAATAATCTCATCCATCTCACTTTCCGTCAGGAAGGAATCTGGATCGGTAACGCCGCCGCATAAAACAGAAAGATCCTCATCACTTTCCCCGTCGCCGTCTATATCCAAAGACATATCATCCAGTGCAAACCGAAAACCCGTCCCATTGGAAAAATCCACTTCCAGCTGGTTCATCTGAAGCCAGGACAGCTCCTTCACAAGGGCGATCATAAAATCTTTTGAAAAAAATTTACGTCCGCAATCCAGATGGAAAATACGCTGTGATACATCTGATACCCCTTCCCACGAAGCATCAGAGATCCCTTCCGTTAACATCAGGCGTTTCATCATATCCCGCAGCCCATACATCACGCCAACTGCAGAACCTGCCACAAGCGACGCTTTACCATCGTTAATTGCCACCTTAAAAGAATCTGCCGCAAGCGCGTCTGACAGCTGTACCAGGATATCCCCATCCTTTGCAAAAGAAACATCCCCATACACAATTGGCATCTTACCGCAGACCTCTTTTGCTTCAAATTCTGAAGCAGCCAAAGAAACCTTCTGTGCAAGTTTTGTCCCTTCCGGGTTATCCTTTCCAACCAAAAACATCCTCTTAGGTACAAATCCCCCACCCTCATTTTTTTCTGCTGCAAACACCGCAGATGGCAGCACGGTAAATACCATACTTAAAACCAGGAGAAGGGAAACCACTTTTGCACTCCATTTTTTACACATATAAAAACAATCCTTTCTTTATATATTTTTACTAAAATTATAACATAATTTCCAAAAAATTCAAGAAATATAATAAAATTACGGCCAAAAACCCCTTGTTTTTTCTCCACAAAGTGCTATACTATAGTTATTGGGGCATTGGCGCAGTTGGGAGCGCGCAACATTCGCATTGTTGAGGCCGTGGGTTCGAATCCCATATGCTCCATTAGATTTCAATAAAAAAGCAGGTAGAACACTTCTACCTGCTTTTATCATAACTATTTAATTTTTACACTGGACTTCTGCCCTTTTCCTTTAAGAATCCCCTTATATTTCTTTACCTTTCCTTTCGGCACCTTAATTGTCGCCTTAGGCTTAATGCCCTTAAGCGCTTTTTTGCCTACCTTCTTTAACCCCTTTGAATTGATTGTAATTTTGTTCAGCTTAGAAGCCCCTTCAAATGCAGACGCCCCAATTGTTGTTACATTCTTGCCTATCGTTACACTCGTAAGCTTCTTGTTATTCTTAAAAGCATTCTTTTGAATCTCCGTTACTTTATAAGTAATCCCGTCAATCGCCACCGTCGCCGGAACCGTAAACTTCGTGTTCTTTTTGCTTGCCGGCTTCACAAAAGCTACCGTACAGCCCTTTGCAGAGGAAGCCGTTATCTTATAGCTTGCCTTCTTAATCTTGTGTGTTGTACCAACCTTCGGGTAAGCCGGGGCAGGTGGTGTAGCAGGCGCAGCTGCCTTAAGCCCTGCGAGTGCGGCTTTTAAATTCGTTACAGCGGCCGTAAGCTGTGCGGAAGACGCGTCCTGGTTTGCATTTACCGTCTGGGCCGCCGAAAGGGCTGCCTGCAGCTGTGCCCAGGAATCTGCCGTAAAATCGCCTGACGCCTTGCCTGCCGCTTCGTTGACCGCGGCCGCAAGCTCTGCTTTAAGCCGTGCAATCGCTTCATCCTCTAAGCTGCGCAGCCGGATCACATACATATTGGAAACAGCCCCGTTTTCGGACTGAACAAGCACCCTTGCAACGCCGCCCCCGTCGATTGGAAGCACGGTAACGGAAGCATTGTCCTTTGCCGCTGCCGCAACGACTGTCTGGGAAAGCCGTGTATCAATCTCCATCGCATACCCGCCCGCGTTAAAGTTTCCTGCCTCAAAGCCGGTCACCGGCTTGCCGTTTACCGTCAGGGTATCTAAAACTGCCGTATTGTTTTTTTGGAAGCTGATGCCTGTGTCGTAAATCTCACATTCAATCAATCCGACATAATTGACATTCGCCCCTGCGCCCGGCTGCTGTGTAAGTACCATACGGAACGCTTTTGCCTGCTGGCTGCGTTCAAAGGTATAGGTTGCTTTATTGTTATTTTCCGTATCGATCTCACTGGCGGTCACTTCCACCTCATGGAACTCCTTGCCGTCCGCAGAAGCATAAAATACCACGCTTTCCGGCAGCTTCACGCTTCCGTCCGTGTAGTAATATAAAATCACAGAACTCAATTCCTGCACCTCTTCCCAGACAAAATCAATCGCCGGAGACGAATTTAAGAGTGCGGAATCCCAGTTGGTCCAACGTCTGTTTTTCGCATCGCCGCCGCCCTGGGAATTTGCCAGGTTCTTCTCACCGTCTACAATGGAAAACAGGTTATCCGATGCAGGATAGCTCGTTTCCGTCAGACTGGCATAATCCGGCGCTACGTTTTTCGGATCGGAATTGATGATTTCCGCCACGCGAACCGTCATTTTCACCGGCATTTTGGCGCCCGATGAAAGTGTGGCGGTACCTTTTACCGTAACCATCGCTCCCGCCTTCGCATAAGCCGATGCGGGTACCGTTTCCCAGACGACCGGATAATCGCCGTATAGCCGTCCGTCCGGAAGAATGCCGGACATCGTTTCGGGCAAAGACGGCGCAATACCCGCCGGGGTCGCTTTTGAGAGATCCTTCATCGCCACGATAATCGGATTTACCGTCAAAAATGCCACTACGTTTGTGCTCTTTCCTTCAAAAATCAGCCTGCCGCTAATCCGGTAAACACCCGGTGTATTGTAGATGCTTTCCGGAACCGCATCCCATACCACGCTGGCCGTCGCTTTCACCCCGTCGTTGCGAATACCGTTTACGGTTGTCTGGAATACCGGCTTTGTGCCCATATCCACCGTATAATCCCGTTTGAGATCATAGCTCTTTAAGTAAGTGCCGCCGGCTCCTTCTCCGACCGTCTCCACGGAAACCGTCTGTGTTTCCATTCCGTCCGCTTCTACTTCCAGGCTAAACCCGCCGGCATCCCGCGTACTGCGTACAATGACAAGCGCTTTGCCGCTGAACGCGTCAATATTGGCGTTGTTTGCATCCTGTAAAACGGTCTTGTTCTGGAATTTGTCGACGGTGGACTGGTTGCCGTTATCTACGCCGACGATTTCCCCGTAGCCTGACAGGGTGAAACGAATATTATCGTCCGCCTGGCTGGCAAATTCGCCGTTTGCATCCAGAACCTCTACGGAAATATAAGCAAGGCTCTGGCCGTCTGCCGTAATCTCGGTCCGTTCCGGAGTTACTTTTAATTCCGATCCTTCATCAACATTGGTTGTTACATAATTCGTTCCGATCGTATCGGTAATCTCCCAGTCATTCTCGTCATAAGCCCTTACGGACAGGGTTCCTTCCTCGTATTTTACGTTAAACTGCGCCGCCATATTATTGGAATCCGTATTGCTGGCAGAATTCGCCCCGGTACAAACGGAAGTATCTTCCGAGTTGGTGCGGAACATACCGTACTCATAGCCGGCTTCCGTCGTAAATGACTGCCGTTCTGCCGTACCGATTACTTCGTCATTTAATAAAAGTTCTACTTTTGCCGCATTGGAATAAATATGCACCGGCACAAAACCGCTCCCGTTCACCGCCAGAGATTCCCTGTTCCAGCAGCCCGGCACCAGATGCAGCGTCGTCTCGTCTTCCTTCCATTGGCTGGTATAGAAATAGAACGAATCCTTCGGGAAACCGGCCGTATCTATAATGCCAAAGAACGAAGAGTTCGGGATCGGTTTCTCGTGTCCGCTCACGCTCCCTGATCCTATGCCGTTCCAGTTCGTCGGCTCGCCGATATAGTCAAAGCCCGTCCAGATGTATGTCCCGGCTACAAAATCATTGGAAATAACCGGAAGCCAGGCGGCTCTTGCCCGCTGCCCCCAAGATACGGCTACCGTATCATAGGCCGGATACAAAAACCTGCCGTTAGCCGAATCGGTAATTTGTCCGGTGGAAGAATAAATCCCGCGGCTGTTAATCGCAGAAGCCGTTTCCGAACCCACCAGCGGCCAGGTCGGATGCAGCCTATGGTTATTCGCGTAATTCCCCGGCGAATAATTTAATCCTACCACGCCTCCCGCTTCTGCAAGCATTCCGCTGATCTGTGTCCGCAAATCTCCCGTAGAAGATAAGTTTGCCACATTATCCCCGTGAGTAATCGGTTTTGTCGGGTCAATCGCTTTGATCCGGCTGATCATATCGGCCGCATATCCCCTGTACTCACTTATCCATGGCTCTGCAGTAGTATTCGGCACGCCAAAGTTGATCTCGTTCCCGATTGACCACATAATAACGCAGGGATCGTTTTTGTCGCGTTCGATCAAAGATTCCAGCGTAAACTGATACCATTTCTTATCCGCCGAACCGCCCAGCAGCTGGTTCTCTTCCCCGAGCGTCTGATTGAAATACTTGGAAAAATCGCAGGTATTGCCGTTCTTCGCATACGCCCAGCCGTCAAAGGCTTCGTCCATCAGCAGCATTCCCAGCTCGTTGCAGACGTCAATCAGTACACGGCCCGGCGCATTGTGGCTCGAACGGATGGAGTTGCAGCCCATTTCCTTTAAAATCCTTACCTGGCGGTAAACAGCGTCGCGGTAAGATGCAGCGCCAAGCGCTCCCTGGTCATGATGCATACAAACGCCCTTCAGCTTTACGTTCTGCCCATTTAACTGAAAACCGGTTGCTCCGTCGTAACCGATGTAGCGGAACCCGAATTCCGTCTCATACGTATCCACTACCTTCCCGCCGGAAAGGATTTCCGTCTTTACATAATACAGATTCGGATTTTCGCAATCCCAAAGCTCCGGACGCGTAACCGTAAGGGTCTGGCTGACCGATGCGGTTCCCCCTGCCGGCACGGATACGTTATCCTGGCCCACCGCATCCGATACGACGCGCCCGTCCGCATCTTCAATCGTGGTGCGTACACTGGCCGCGGTATCCGAACCCTTGTCATTTTGCACGGTTGTTTCTATCTGTACGTTTACCGCTCCGTCCTTTTGTTCCGCAAGGTCCGGTGTGGTTACATAAGTGCCGTTTTTAGCGACATGCACCGGATCGGTCACTACCAGCGTCACGTCGCGGTAAATACCGGAACCGGAATACCAGCGGCTGGACGGAAATTCATTCACCGCTTTTACCGCAATCACATTCTCCGTTTTGCCGTCGCATGAAACCAGATCCGTAATGTCAAAGGAAAAATCCGTATAGCCATAATGGTGTTCCCCGACCTTTTCCCCGTTGATGTACACATATGCATTGTTGTATACGCTGTCAAAATTCAGCACAATCGTCTTGCCGGCATAGCTTGACGGGAATACCGCCGTTTTGCGGTACCAGCCCGTTCCGCCCGGGAAAAATCCGGATTCCGCCTCGTAATCATTGGACTGTTCCTGCGTAATACTAAAGTCATGCGGCACACTGACATTTTCCCATGCCGAGTCGTCGTAATCTATGCCGTCTGCTTTCATATTCCCTTCCGAATCAAGTATAAATTTCCAGTCCGGATTAAAATTGACGGTCCGATCCCCCGTGTCCGAAACTACCGTGGTATTCTCCGCCGCTTTTAGGGCCACGGGTGCAAACGGAACCGGAAGACCGGTCATCGCTATGGCAGAAGCCAAAAAAACCGAAACCCATTTTCTGATACATTTGTTTTTCATAAAATTTACCTCCTTATTTCATCATAGATACATTCCGCAGTTACCTGCGTTTGTAAATCTCCGAAAGGTTTGCAAAAATAGCCCCCGCCACATCCGGCTTATTCATTGTATATATATGTACATGATTCACGCCATTTGCAATCAGATCAATAATCTGCTCTGTGGCATAGGCAATTCCCGCCTGACGCATGGCGGCGGGTTCGTCCGCAAACCGCTCTACAATTGCCCGAAAACGCATCGGAAGCATCGTGCCGGAAAGCGAAAGAATCCGTTTCACCTGCGCACCGTTCGTAACCGGCATTATGCCCGGGATTACCGGAACCGTAATATTTTTCCGAAGCAGCCTGTACATAAAATTGTAGTAGATGCTGTTGTCAAAAAACATCTGTGTCGTCAGAAAATCACAGCCTGCTTCTACCTTCTCTTTTAAATGCTCCAAATCCTCCTGAACCGACCCCGCCTGCGGGTGCCCCTCCGGGTAACAGGCGCCCCCGATGCAAAAATCTCCGGAGCTTTTGATATCTTCTATCAGCTCCCTGGCATAGCGGTACCGGCCCGGCAGGGAAAAATCGGCATCGGAAGGGATATCTCCGCGAAGCGCCAAAATATTTTCGATATTTGCCTGCCTGAGCCGCGCAATGACCGAATGGACTTTTTGCCGGGTAGAAGAAACGCAGGTCAGATGCGCAAGCGCAGGAACATGGTTCCTGTTTTGGATCTCATCTGCAATCTCTACCGTATATTCGCTTGTCCCTCCGGCTGCGCCATAGGTAATGCTCATATAAGACGGCTTTAAGTGTGCCACCTCTTTCACTACTTCCTGGACATTTTTCAACTGGCTGCCGGATTTTGGCGGGAACAATTCACAGGAAAGCCCAACCCTATCCTGGCATAATATATCTGATATTTTCAATTTACAGACTCCTTTTCTCCGATCTTTACGGGCTTCCTATAACCGCACACATATCAGTAAGGCCGAATATTACATATCCTTTTTTTCTAAGGCTTTGCGGTCTTCTTTTCTTATTTTATTCATAGTGTAAAGCCCAAACCCGATAAAACCGATACCGACCAAAAAAAAAGCTGCAGCAATCAAGAGGAATAATACATATTCTCCCCCTGTATTGGTAGCCCTGTCTTTAAAAAGCTGATATGCCGTATATATAAAATAAATCCCAGCCATAGGATAAATTGCACTACGGCCCCTTGCCCTCATTCTGTCATTCATAAAAAAACCTCTTTTATAAAATGGAATAACCATGAATTCCATATGGAATCCATGGCATCCCAAATGCATTTCTTTTTTATTTACGAACCAAGTATTTCCGCATATCAATGGAGCATGCAATCAGAATGATAAGCCCCTTGATGACATACTGCCAGTTCTGGTTAACGGATAAGAACTGCAATGCAACGAAGATAATACGCAGCAGGAATACGCCGATAACAACGCCGCTAATCTTACCAGTACCACCTACGAAGGATACGCCGCCGATAACGCAGGCTGCAATAGCATCACACTCATAGTTTAGACCTGTTGTTGACGTATTAGAACCAATACGAGCTGACTCAATGAATCCCGTAAGGCCATACATAGCCCCTGCCAATGTATGTACCATAATAGTCGTCTTCATGACATTAACACCGGATACGTTGGCAGCTTCCGGATTGGAACCAACTGCGAACATATTCTTGCCAAATGTCGTCTTATTCCATACAAACCACATGAAGATAACTATGATAACAGAATACCATACATAGTTCGGGATCGGCGTCCCACCGATACCAATAAAACTTCCTGTAACAAAAGCCTTAAAAGAGTCATCCAGGCCGGAAAGCGGCTGCCCATTATTGCCGTTGATCATGGTGTACATAAGCAGGACGCCATATACAATAAGCTGGGTTGCCAATGTTACGATAAACGGATGCAAACTGAACTTTGCAACGAAGAAGCCATTTACAAAACCTACGACAGCCCCAACCAAAAGAATAATCAAAATAACTGCCGGAATTGGAAATACTGGCCAATCTGGAAACATCTTGGTAGCATAGGTTGCGGACTGCAGCAAAGACGCAGAAATACACGCTGTCAGACCAACAACACGCCCTGCCGAAAGATCCGTACCTGTCAGCACGATACATCCGGCAATACCAACGGCAATCGGAATACTCGCCGCAGACAGGGAAATAATATTCATAAGAGAACCAATTGTTAAAAACCTGCTGTTCTGCGTGTACGTATAAATACATGCAATAACAAGCAGAATATACATCGCATTGTTAAGCAACGCTTCTTTCCAATAAGTCTTTTTGTCTTTTGCGTCCAGCTCCTGATAAGCCGCGCGGCGACTTTTAATATTATCAACAAACTTCATTATTACAGCCTCCTTTTATACGTATTTCGCAGCATAAGTCATAATCTCTTCCTGCGTTGTGTTCTTAGCATCTACTTCACCGGCAAGGCGCCCACCCGACATTACAAGGATACGGTCACAGATACCAAGCAGCTCTGGCATCTCAGAGGATACCACAATAACTACTTTTCCTTTATTCGCCAAATCCAGGATCAACTGGTAAATCTCATATTTTGCACCAACATCAATACCTCGGGTCGGCTCATCCAAAAGCAGGACCTCCGGTTCTGTCAAAAGCCACCTTCCCAAGATAACCTTCTGCTGGTTACCACCGGAAAGCGAACGAATCTTCGTCTCCTGGGTTGGAGTCTTTGTATGCATCGCGTCAATAGACCACTGTGTATCCTCACGCATAGTCTTTTCGCTTAAGCAAATGCCAAACTTCAGATGCTTCTTCAAGCTGGAAATAACCGTATTCTCACGGATATGCAAAATACCAAAAATACCAGTCGCACGGCGCTCCTCCGTCAAAAGGGCAAAACCATTCTTAATCGACTCCCTTGCGTTGCGGTTCTTTACCTCTTTGCCATGCAGCTTGATGACGCCTGCATGCCTGGTAGCAATACCAAAGATATTCTCTAAAGTCTCTGTACGGCCGCTGCCGTCTAATCCTGCAAAACCGACAATTTCCCCGCTGCGGACTTTAAAGGAAACATCCTTTAGCAAGGAATACTGGGCTGTAAGTCCTTCTACCTCCAGAACTACTTCACCCGGCTTATTGGTCTTAGGCGGGAACTGATTGCTCAATTCACGGCCAACCATCAAACGGATAATCTCATCCATTGTCAAATCTTTCGCCGCTTTTGTCGCTACATACTGGCCGTCTCGCATGACCGTAACATCATCGGAAATCCGTAAAATCTCCGCCATCTTATGGGAAATATATATAATCCCGCACCCACGGTCACGCAGCATATTTATAATCTTGAATAAATGCTCCACTTCTTCTTCTGTCAGAGAAGAAGTCGGTTCATCAAACACAATTATTTTCGATTTAAAGGATACTGCTTTCGCAATTTCTACCATCTGCCTTTGGGACACTGGCATTGTACTCATAATTCTCCTGGGATCTACATCAATCTCCAGTTCCTTAAAAACTTCCATTGTATCATCATACATCTTTTTCTCATTGATCATTACGCCGCCCAATTTGGGGTAGCGCCCTAACCAAAGATTATCCATAACATTTCGTTTTAATGCCTGGTTTAACTCCTGGTGCACCATTGCCACGCCGTTTTCAAGCGCTTCCTTTGAGTTGCTGAAATTTACTTCCTTCCCCTCCAAAAAAATCTGTCCGCTGTTCTTTGCATACATACCGAACAGACATTTCATCAGAGTGGATTTACCTGCACCGTTTTCACCCATGAGTGCATGCACAGTCCCTCTCCTCACAGTCAGGGAAACATGGTCCAATGCTTTTACACCAGGAAACTCCTTACATATATCCGTCATCTGCAGCAAAACATCTTGTGCCATAAACCACCCTCCAATCTATATCTTGCATTCTGTACTATTTCAAAAAAAGAGGCCGCCACCCTTGGACGGCCATCTTTCGATTTTAGTTCATCCTATCCGTTTAACCGATGGATTATTCTCCACCCAAATATGGTGCATATGGAATGTAGATCTTATTAGCAACCTTTTCAGAAATATTGTAAGAATCTGTTCCATCCATCAGTTCTTTGCCGGATGCAGCATTCTCTGTCAGGAATGCGATACAATCAGCCATACCTTCTGCATCCTGCTTAATGGTACCAACCATCTTGCCGTCAGCAATAAGTGATTTTGCAGCGTCTGTTGCGTCAACACCAAATACCGGGATGGTCTTAGATGTTCCGTCGCCAAGGTTGTAGCCCTTGTCGTTTAATGCGGAAATAACGCCTTCAGCCATACCATCGTTGTTGCAGATAACAAGCTCGATCATATTGTTGTTGTCTTCATTGTACTGGGAAAGGTTAGTTGTCATAAAGTTATTTGCTGCTGTAGCGCTCCAGTTACCGTCCTGGTCTACCTGGTAACAGTCTGAGTTGCCGGAATCAAAATACTCTAATTCTGGCTTGTTTGCCCCGGTCAATACGGTATTGGCATCTTCCACACCGAACTGTGTACGGTAAATTGCTTCTACGTTGCCTAACTGGCCCATCATCATAGCGTACTGGATTTTGCCGTCGCCATTTAAGTCGACTGTATCAAAATTCTCTACAAGGTACTCGCCAATCATCTGGCCCTGCATATGGCCTGCTTCTGGAGCATCTGTCCCTACGAATGCGCACTTGTCATAGCTGCCAAGTACCTTGCCTTCGTCTTCGTCGCCTTCTACTGCACGGTTGAAGAAGATAACCGGAACGCCTGCTGCATTAGCCTTGTCCACGATCTGCTGGGAAGCATCTACGGAACCGGATGTTACGATGTTAACGATTAACAGATTAGCGCCTGTCTGGATAGCGGTATCAATCTGCTCATTCTGTGTTGTCTGGTTGCTGTTTGCGTCATAATCCTGATAAGTAACGCCAAGTGAATCTAACTTCGCATCCAATGCAGTACGAACAGATGCGATATACGTGTCAGAGAACGCATAATAGAATACTGCTACATTTGCATCACTTAAATCTGCTGTAGAGACACCGTCTGCCGGAGCTTCTGTGCCAGTATTGTCTCCAAGGGTCTCTTCTGTGTTTGAGCCCACCTCTTCCTGCTGGTTATCTGCCGGAGTATCTGCTGGAGCGTCAGTATCGCCGCCATTACCACAGCCTGCAAACATAGATGCTGACATTGCAGCACACAAAAGTACTGCTACAACTTTCTTTTTCATTTTAAATATCCTCCTTTTTATGTAGCCCGATCAAAAGCCGAACCTTTTTACAAAACGAATTATAACATAAGGCAAACTTTTTGACAAGAAAAATTATACCATATGACGAAGTTTTTTTAGCAATTTCCCTTTATTAGACAAATTTCAGTAAAATATGTGGATTTTCAAGGTTTTTTTATTATGCAAAATAACCAAATTATGTTTTTTTGCTGTAACGGATAATAATAAGCTCTACAGCATATTTATCGCCAAGCCGCCCCCCTTTGACTGCCTCCTCGGCTGCCGCCCCTTCCTCCATCGCTTCTAAAAGCAGCTCCCCAGAAAACCCCTTTGACTGCTGCAAATATTTGCGTACCGCAAACTCTGGCACTTTGGCCTTTGCTGCAATATCACGGGATGCATACCCTTTTTGGGACAGCTCCTTTACCTCCGCCAAAAGCCTAAACTGCCTGGTAATCAGGTACAAAATCCGCATTGGCGCTTCTTTCAACGCCAAAAGCCCATAGTAAAATTCAAGCGCGCGTTTTTGGTTATGCGCAGATATTGCATCTACCATCTCAAAAATTTTATTTTCGGTACGTTCTGTCACAATAGCTTCTACATCCGCAGTTTCAACCACTTCTTTATCCATCGTATAGCACAGCAGCTTTTCTAGTTCACTGTCAATTGTACCCATATCTGCCCCAGTACGGTTCAAAAACACCTGCATCGTCTCTTTTGTAATTTTCTTATGCCCTTTTGTAATCCTCCCCAAAATCCAACTCTCCAAAAGGGCTTCCTTCTGCTCCCCAAATTCAACGGCTACCCCGGCTTTGTTTGCGGCTTTAAAAGCTTTTGTACGTTTATCCGCTTCTGTTTCTACAAAAATAAAACAGGTGCTTTGATTGATTTCATTCAAATAACCCGCTATAGCCTCGTTTGATTTTTTAAAAAAACCGCTTTCCTGCACCAAAATGACCCTGCGTTCCGCAAAGAACGGCAAGGTTTCAGCCAGGTCAATCAACTCGGCAGGGTTTACATCCTTCCCCTCATAGGATGAAAAATTCATAGTATCCCCTTGTGCCACCATTGCATGCAGAAGTTTGTCCCTGTATTGCTTTTTTAGGTAAGCTTCTTTGCCATAGAGGAGATAGCATTTTTTAAAATTTCCGTTTTTGATGTCTTCGTCTATTATTTTCATTCCGCCATCCCCAAAATCACACGCCAGACAAGCTGCCCAAATTTATCTGCCACCTTATCCGCCGCCCGCTTCACCTCGTCATGGCTCAGCGGCACAGGCGAAATGCCTGCTGCCAAATTAGAAATACAGGAAATCCCCGCAACCTCCATCCCCATATGGCGCGCTGCAACCGCCTCGCACGCCGTACTCATACCGACTGCATCCGCACCCAATATACGGCACATCGCGATCTCCTGCGGCGACTCATACTGCGGCCCTGCCATCTGCAAATACACTCCCTTTTTCAACGCAATCCCGCACTCCCCTGCCGCCGCACAAACCATCTCCAAAAGCCCCTTATCATATATCCTACTCATATCCGGAAACCGAACTCCAAGCTCATCTACATTCGGCCCATTAAGCGGCGAAGGCACAAAAGAAGCAATCTGCCCGGTTATCGCCATCAAATCCCCCGGCTGCATCCCCTCCTTGATACCCCCCGCCGCATTCGTCAAAAGCAGCCGCTGCGCCCCCATTAAACCCATCAGGCGGATTGGAAGCACCACATCCTGCATTGAATACCCTTCATAATAATGCACCCTGCCCTGCATGCACACAACCGGAACATCCCTAATATACCCAAGCACAAACCGGCCTTTATGCCCAGCCGCTGTAGAAACCGGAAACCCTTCTATCTCGCAATAATCAATCACAGCTTCCGTCTGGATCCTCTCCGCAAACCCGCCCAAGCCAGATCCCAAAACCAACGCAGCCTGCGGCTTAAAAGAGCTCTTCTCCCTTACCCCCCGATAACACCTTTGTAATTTTTCAAACACCTCGCCCATACTGGCCTCCTCATCTTTCAAACACACCCAGCAATTCTCCCAAAATGCCCATCAGCTCCGGCACATCAACCGGCTTTGCAATATGCCCGTTCATCCCGACATCAAGCGCTGCCTTCTTATCCTCGTCAAACGCATTTGCCGTCATGGCAATAATCGGAATCCCGGTAACTGCCGAATCCGGCAACGCCCGTATCTGCCTTGTCGCCTCATAGCCGTCCATAATTGGCATCTGAATATCCATAAGCACCAGATCATACTGCCCCGGCTTGGCATTTTTGAGCTTTTCCACTGCAACCGTACCGTCACCTGCCACATCCAGGACAAACCCGGCTTCCTCCAAAATAGCCACTGCAATTTCCTGGTTTAACTCATTGTCCTCCACCAAAAGGATTCTCTTACCTGTAAAAGAAACCTTCTTCTGAGCGCCGCCCACTTCTTCTTGTGCCGCAAACGGCGACTCCAAAACCCCCCTTAATTCCGATAGAAAAATCGGCTTGGAGCAAAATGCTGTAACGCCCGCTTTTTTAGCTTCTTCCTCAATATCCGACCAGTCATATGCTGTCAGGATAATAATGGGCTTGTCTTCCCGGATAAGCCCCCGTATACGCCGGACAACCTCTATGCCGTTCATATCCGGCATCAGCCAGTCTATAATATAAGCGGCATATTCATCATCCTGCTCGGCTGCCAGCTTTGTGCGCAGCACCGCTTCCTTGCCGGAAGTCGTCCAATCGGAGCGCATCCCGATTGTAGAAAGCATTTTCGTTACGCTCGAACAGGTATTAAAATCGTCGTCCGCCACAAGCGCCCGCAGCCCGTGCAGCTGTGGGATGACCTCCTGGCACACCGGCCCGCGGCAGGTACGAAACTGCAGCGCCACGGTAAATGTAGTCCCTTTGCCTTCCTCACTGGCAACGGAAATCGTACCGCCCATCATATCCACGATATTTTTGGTAATCGCCATTCCAAGCCCAGTGCCCTGGATTCCGCTGACCGTACTGGTCTGCTCCCGCTCAAACGGCTCAAAAACATGCTCCAAAAAGTCTTTGCTCATTCCAATCCCAGTATCCTTTACCTGGAATTCATAGGAAGCGCACCCTTCCGGCGCATTCCCTTTCTGCAAAATCCGCACGCCCACAATACCGCCTGGCATAGTAAACTTCATGGCGTTGCTTAACAAATTGAGCAAAAGCTGGTTAAGGCGCAGCTTATCGCACAGTACATGCT
Source organism: Lachnospiraceae bacterium (assembly GCA_009911505.1). Lineage (GTDB taxonomy): Bacteria > Bacillota > Clostridia > Lachnospirales > Lachnospiraceae > Roseburia_B. The sequence goes on from QXXL01000040.1 coordinate 27,884, forward strand.
CATTGACCACATCTGCTGTATCAATATAAAACTCCAGCTGCTTTGACGTAATATCCGACTGCACAATCGTTTTCAAATCGTGCATAATTTCAGCCAGCGACGCTTCCTTCTCCTCTATTTTAACCTTCCCGCTTTCAATCCGGCTCATATCCAGCACATCGTTAATCAGGCTGAGCAGATGGTTGCTCGACGTCGTAATCTTTGCCAGATAATCCTGCACCTGCTCCGTGTTATGAATATGCGCCGCCGCAAGGGACGTAAACCCGATAATCGCATTCATTGGCGTACGGATGTCATGGGACATATTGTTTAAAAACGTCGTCTTCGCCCGGTTAGCATGCTGCGCTGCCGCTAACGCGTCCTCCAGATCGATTTTCTGCTGCTTTAGCTTCTCCTCCATTTTCTTCTCGTCGTCAATATCCACAAAAAGCCCGACAAAGGTTATCGGCGATCCGTCTTCCCGCCTAGAAAGCCTGCCTGCCGCATGGAACCATCTCCACCCGGCATGCTTCGTATAAAGGCGGTATTCTACGTTATATGTCTTCTTCCCTGTATAATCCCTTACTGTATCCCAGTATTCTGCCAAAATCCGTTCCCTGTCCTCTTCGCGCAGCAAATCCGACCAGGATTCTATTTTGTCCGGAAAATCCTCTTTGCCCTCATATCCAAGCATATTCCGAAAAACTTCCGACCAAGTACAGGAAACCATCCGGGCCTGTTCGTCAAACTCCATGCTCCAAATCCCGGAGCCCATCGCCGCATGGATATTTTCCATTGCCGCCTGTTCCCGCTCGATCTGCGCATACGCGGCGCGGATACGGTTTGTATCTGCTTTTTCCTGTTCCAGCAGAAAACTTGCATTTTTCTTTGACTGGTAAATCAACGTCAGAAATACCAAAAGCATCCCTAAAACTGTAATGACAATCTGGATAATACTGCGCCCAAGCATCTCCGAGCTGATGGAACTGATCTGGCCGCTGATTACATTATCCCGGATTAGAATCGTTAACATCCAGTTTGTGCCTTCCACCGGGACATAGCATAAGTCATCCTTATACCCATGGTAACGGAACGAAACCTGCCCCGCCTTCCCTTGTGCAAAATCATCCTCCAGGCTGCTGTAGGAATACCCCAGATCCATCTTGGCATCCTTAAGCACCCAAAGCAGGTTGCCGCCCGCCTTTATGCTTCCAAACGGACTGCCCGTGAGGCTTTCTCCATTGCGGTAATACAGATTGCAGAAGGTTTCGTTATCACTCGTCTGCAATGTCACGGAGCTTAACATCTCGTCAATATTTACTTGGATAAAGCAGGCCTTAAACGGCACCCCCAAAAAAGAAATGCCTTTCACCGGAATTGCCAGTACCACCTGCTTTTTCGCACCATACAGGTTAGACGTATGGATAACAGGCTCTGTAAGCTCTTCCGAAAGGAAGCTGTACCTGCTTGTGCCGCTCGTTGTACTGTGTTCTGTATAGACAATCCCTTTTTCATTCACCAGTGCGAACTTGTCTACGCCATACAGCTTTTTCACTTTCCCCAAAAAGATGCGCAACGTTTCCTGGGATTTTAAATACTCCCCTTCATCCCCCAAAATAGCAAGTGCGTTATCCATATAGGTAAACTTATTTTTCAGCTCCTCGGAAACGACTAATGCCCTGCGCCCTGCCAGTTCTTCCAGGTAAAATTCACTGACCTTGCCAACTGCCTGGCTTGTCCCGATCCTGGCGCTTCGCGACACCCATATGGTCGTAATAATTAAAATTGCTGCAATCGTAACTGCGCCCCCTATGGCAAAGGCAATGGTCTGTTTTTTCTGATTTCTCTCCATCATCTGCTCCTGTTATCTTTAATCCGTTTCACCATATAATGAACGCAGCATGGCCGCAGCGCCGTCCTGGTAAATAATTGTCGTTTTCTCCTCTGTTTTTTCGGGGTACGCTTCCCCTGGAAGCAGCCCGTCTGCAATCTTAACAGCCACCTGCACAGTATCAAACCCTATAGAATAACAGTCCTGCACCCCCAGCGCATAAATGGCCCCGTCCCGCAAAAAATGGAGCGCCTCCTGATCGTGGTCCATGCCCACAATGACGATTTGGCCTTCCTTCCCGGCTTCTGCAACCGCCCTTGCGGCACCCACGGGATTGCTCATATTGCAGCAGACAATCCCTGCCAAATCCGGATGCTGCGCCAGTATATCCTGTGTCAGACGGTATGCCTTGTCCACCGAATCCTCATCGTACGCAATTTCTGCCACTTCTATTTCGGGGTACTTCCCCAAAACCTCCTGTGCACCGGCTGCCCTGTCCTCATGGCAGGGGGCGCCTTTCGTCCCCACCAGTATAGCAACCTTCCCAACATACCCAAGCTTCTCACAAAGCGCTTCCGTCAAATCCGCTCCGTCCTCCCGGTTATGGGTATTGCCCACATATGCAATACGGCTGCACCCTTCTTCTTTACTGGCATCCGAGCTAGAAAACGTCATAATCTTATGCCCATCCTCCATCAATTCATTGATGATAGGCGTAACGATTTTTACATCCGCCACATCTACTCCCAGCACATCAAACCCCCTGCCCGACGCATCCGACAAACGCTTAATCTGATCTGCTGCAGACACGGCATTTGGCGCAAGGTACTCATAATTAATACTAATCCCTTCATCTTCAAACTGATTTGCAGCATCCTCAATCCCAAGCGCCACCGCGTCCCACCAAGGGTGGATCATTTTATATGTAAAATAAAAATTATATTCCTTTTTCAGCGGCTGGTAATCATCCAGATCCTGAAGAAAATCAACCGCCCGCATAGTTTCCTCTGGTACATTTGTCTCCTGCCCTGTTTCCAGAACAGCCGTATCCCCAATTTCCGCCTGCCGGCTGCAGCCACAACATACAGCCGCAAGAGCTGCTAAAACAAAGCTGCTGGCGCAAACCCCCTTTTTCATTTGCACTTTAAATGCCCCCTTCTCCTGCTTTCCGCCCAAAAGCCGTACAACACATCCAGCCGTATCATTATATCATAAAAATCAAAAAAAGTAAATTAATACGTCAGACAGAGGGCAGGGTATGCGCCCAGGGCCTATTCAGAAATGAAAGGAGCCTGGACGCAGTACCTCTATACCCCCTTAAATTATAATACAAACCAATCCCCCATTACTGTCATTTACAATCTTTTGCATTGTATCCTGCAGCTTCATCTGGCACTCGTCATCCATCATAGAAATCTTGCTCCGTATCCCGTCCTCCATCAGCTCCCCTACAGATTTTCCAAATATATTCGTATCCCACACACCGCTCTCCGTATTCTGCCCTTCTTTAATATAAGCAATTAAATCCTTCGCCTGCTCCTCGCTCCCGACAATCGGCGCAATCTCAGTCTCAATATTTGCCCGGATCAAATGCACCGACGGCGACGTCGCACGCAGCTTCACGCCATACTTATTGCCATGCCGGATAAGCTCCGGTTCTTCTAAGGATATATCGCAAAGCTGCGGATGAATTACTCCATACCCCTTCATCTGCACCGCGTTCACCGCATCCGCCACCTTTTCAAAGGAGCTTTTCTGCGCTGACAGCTCCTTAATCAGAGAAATCAACTGATATTCCCCCTGGATAGGCACACCCGTCAGCTCGCTGATATTCTCATAATAATATTTATCCTCCATCTCGATTTTTATTTTTAACAGCCCCTGCGCCAAATCAATTTTATCTAAATGGATATCCGCAATATACTCTGAATCTTCTTGCTTTTGAATCGCCCCCATATCTTTTGCCTTTGTAACAGTATTTAAAATTGCGCGTGCATTTTCAATGACGCTTTCTTTCATCCGGTTAGTACACGGCAGCATTTCTGCCCATTTGGGAATATAAAATTCCATTTTAACTATCGGAAATTCATACAAGATGCTTTCTAAAATTTTGTTGATGTCGTCTTTCCTAAGCTGTTCGCAGCTTACTGGGATAACGGGCATCTGGTATTTTTCTTTCATCTGTTCTGCTAATTTTACCGTATCGTCACTGTAAGGCCGCTCGGAGTTCAACACAATAACAAACGGCTTGCCAAGGGTTTTTAACTCCCCGATAGTCTTTTCCTCCCCAGCGATATAGCTTTCCCGTTTCAGCTCCCCAAAGGATCCATCTGTTGTCACAACAATGCCAATCGTAGAATGATCCTTAATCACCTTTTGCGTACCGATAGAAGCAGCATCCACAAACGGAATTTCATAATCAAACCAAGGTGTTTTGACCATGCGTTTATTATTACCCTCCATATGGCCCGCTGCGCCGTCTACCATATAGCCTACACAATCGATTAAACGCACCTTTACCTCAGTATCTCCATCCAAGTGGATCGTTGCCGCATCCTTTGGGATAAACTTAGGCTCTGTTGTCATAATTGTTTTGCCCTGCGCAGACTGCGGCAGCTCGTCGACTGTCCTCGCCCTCGCATTTTCATCATCCATATTCGGAAGTACCATAATATCCATAAACCGTTTAATAAAGGTGGATTTGCCGGTACGGACCGGGCCTACGATCCCAATATAGATTTCGCCGCCAGTCCTTTGCTGTATGTCTTTATAAAGATTAAATTCCTTGCTGCCCGATGCAATTTCCATAAAAAATAACCCCTTTCCTACATTGTATTATTTGGAAAACACTTTATACATTGTATGAAAGAGGTTTTAAAATATGATATTTTTTTATATCTGCCCTTACACCGTCTGTACCTTTATCATATTGGTTGTCCCGGACACCCCGATCGGTACGCCCGAGGTAATTACTGTAATATCGCCTGTATTTAAATATCCCTGCTGCTGTGCGACTTCAAGCGCATGATCAAACAGCTCAAAAATATCTTTCTTTTTCTCTAAAATACGGGTATAGCCCCCCAGACAAGGTTTAGCTGCCTTGCTACTTTTTCTTCCATAGAACCGCAGATCACACCGCAGGCAGGGCAATATTTGGCAATATTCCTTGCAGAATGCCCGCTCTTAGTTACCGTCACAATCGCCCTGGCGTTTAAATCAAGGGCTGTCGTACAGGTTGCATGGCAAATGGCGTCTGTAATATCCGGATTGGCCTTGCGTTCCCTGGCAAAGAAACGTTTCCTGTAATCAATATCCTGTTCCGTACGCTCTGCAATCCGCACCATTGTCAAAAGCGACTCCACCGGATACTGCCCCGCTGCCGTTTCACCGGAAAGCATAATTGCGCTGGTTCCATCGTAAATCGCGTTTGCGACGTCGGTTGTCTCCGCCCTGGTCGGCCTGGGGTTTTTAATCATAGACTCCAGCATCTGGGTCGCAGTGATAACCTGCTTTCCTGCCGCAATACATTTTTTAATAATTAGTTTCTGAAGCACCGGGACTTCCTCATATGGGATTTCCACACCCATGTCCCCCCTTGCAACCATAACGCCTTCTGCTTCCTCTAAAATCCCGTCAATATTCTCCATGCCTTCCCTGTTTTCTATCTTAGCTATGATATGCACATCGTATCCGCCGTGATCGTCTAGATATTTGCGCATTTTTTGAATATCATCCGGCCTGCGGACAAAAGAAGCAGCAATAAAATCCACATCGTTTTTGATGCCAAATAAAATATCGTTCTTGTCTTTTTCACTTAAAAACGGCATAGACAGCTTCACGTCAGGGACGTTGACGCCCTTGCGGTCTGAAACCTTCCCGCCATTTTTTACCTGGCAGGCAATGTATTCATCCGTCCGTTCCACTACTTCCATCTCTACTAAGCCGTCGTCAATTAGAATTGTCGTGCCCATTTCTACATCCTGGCTAAGCTCCGGGTACGAAATGGATACGCCATCCTTATCCCCCTCATGCTCCGTACAGTACAGTACGAATTTCTGCCCTGCTTCCAAAAATGCCTCATGATCGCGGAACAGCCCCAGGCGTATTTCCGGCCCTTTTGTGTCTAACATAATGGCAGTCGCTTTATTGTGCTTTTCACGCAGCTCTTTTACTTTGTCTATTCTTGCCTTGTGGTCGTCATAGCTGCCGTGGGAGAAATTGCACCTCGCAACATTCATCCCAGAAACAATTAACTGTTCTAACACATCTTCTTTGTCAGTTGCAGGACCTAATGTACATACAATTTTGGTCTTCTTCATCCTGAAATCTTCCTCCTTGATTCTTCTTTTTAAAAATTATTTTGGAATCCATGCAGTTTTGAATTCCGTTTATTGTATCACGAATTTTCCATAAAGTCACTACTGTTTTTTACAATCCCCTTGAAAAACAGATCATTTTATGTATAATAATATCCGGACGGCTTAACCGCCCATAAACCAAAGGAATGCTATACGGCAATCCTACCATTATAAAATAAGGGGTTTCATACATGATTAGTGCAAATAATGTAACGTACAGGGTCGGCAAAAAAGCCCTGTTTGAAGAAGTAAACATCAAATTTACAGAAGGCAGCTGCTATGGCTTAATCGGTGCAAATGGCGCTGGAAAATCCACGTTTTTAAAAATATTGTCCGGACAGCTAGAGCCGACTGGCGGAGATATTGCCATTACGCCAGGGCAGCGCCTTTCCTTCCTGCAGCAGGATCACTTTAAATATGATGCTTTCACCGTCTTAGACACTGTCATTATGGGCAATAAAAGGCTCTATGACATTATGAAAGAAAAGGATGCTATCTATATGAAAGAGGACTTTTCCGATGAAGACGGCATCCGCGCAAGTGAATTGGAGGCAGAATTTGCGGATATGGATGGCTGGAATGCAGAAGCTGACGCTGCAACATTATTAAATGGGCTCGGCATCCCCCCAGAAGAGCATACCATGGAAATGAAGGATATGCCAGGCGCGGCAAAGGTGAAAATCCTACTGGCACAAGCGCTTTTTGGCAACCCGGATATTTTACTGCTTGACGAGCCGACCAACCATCTGGATCTGGACGCTATCTCATGGCTGGAGGAATTTCTGATTAATTTTGAAAATACCGTAATTGTCGTTTCCCATGACCGTTATTTTCTAAACAAGGTCTGCACCAATATCGCTGATATTGACTACGGCAAAATCCAGCTTTACGCTGGCAATTACGACTTCTGGTACGAGTCCAGCCAGCTCCTTGTCAAACAGATGAAAGAAGCGAACAAGAAAAAAGAAGAAAAGATCAAGGAGCTTCAGGAATTTATTTCCCGTTTCTCTGCAAATGCCTCCAAGTCAAAACAGGCTACGTCCAGGAAACGCGCACTTGAAAAAATACAGCTGGATGAAATCCGCCCTTCCAGCCGCAAATACCCCTACATTGATTTCCGCCCCTCGCGCGATATCGGCAACGAGGTCTTAATGGTGGAGAATATCAGCAAAACAATTGACGGGGTTAAGGTTTTGGACAATATCTCGTTAATCCTGGGGCATGACGATAAGGCCGCCTTCGTCGGTGGCAATGAATTTGCGAAAACCGTATTTTTTAAGATTATTACCGGGGAAATGGAGCCGGATGAGGGCGCTTATAAATGGGGCGTTACAACATCCCAGTCGTACTTCCCAAAGGACAATACACAGATTTTTGACACAGATTTGATTATTGTAGACTGGCTGACCCAGTTTTCAGAAATCAAGGACGCGACCTACGTCCGGGGCTTTTTGGGCCGGATGCTGTTTGCCGGAGAAGACGGCATAAAAAAAATGCGCGTACTTTCTGGGGGCGAGCGGGTGCGCGTACTGCTCTCCCGTATGATGATTGAGGCGTCAAATGTCCTGATTTTAGACGAGCCGACCGACCATTTGGATATGGAATCCATTACGGCTTTAAATAACGGCCTTATCAAGTTCCCGGGCGTCATCCTGTTTTCCTCCCGTGACCATCAGGTGGTAGAGACAACGGCGAACCGGATTATAGAATTTTTGCCCGACGGAACAATGATTGACAAAATTACAACTTATGACGAATACCTTGCAAACGACGAGATGGCAAGGAAACGTTCGGTTTATTCTATGTCGTCAACCGATGAAGAAGATAATTAAACTAAAAAAGCCTACAGGCGCATCTGTTTGCAAGACGCCTGCAGGCTTTTGTTTTACTACTTAAATCATGCTGTTCCACATGCTGCCCGAAGAATAATTAAAAGAATAATTTCCCCCGTTATTATATGTACTTGCTTTGGACGCTTCGTACTGTGCATGGTAATCAATAGCGGATGCTTTGGCTGATACCTTATATCCATAGGAATTAGCCCCCTGGAACAGTTTCTTTGCCGTTTCCATATCCGCTTCTTTAAATGCCTTCTCGTCAATGGACAGTGTCTTTTTATCGGGATCCAGCGAAATCCCTATAGAAGAAAGCAAATCCTGGTTGTTTTTGGTATAATCCATAATAGATGCCGCCGAGGTACGGATGGCTGTGACATTCGATCCGCCTGCGCTTTTCACCAGGGCATTGTAGCTGCTGACATAGCTGTTGACTGCTTTGTAAATGGCGTCCGTATTATACCCGGTGGTCTTATTGCCGTCTTTATCCGTTGTCTCCACCTGCTTGAACAGGGACTTTGTACCAGACACCAGCAAGGCATCCGCCGCATCGCTCAAACGCTCCGCATCTGCTTCAATCGTCCCCAGCTTAGATGTCTTGTCTTTGGATGTCGCGGTCGTGCCATTTACAGTTGTCGGCCTGGTCCGGTTGCTGTTATCATAGGTCCTTTGAACCATGCCGTCCGGCGTCCAGTAATTGTACGTCCTGGTAGTAGAACCAGAAGAGCCCGTTTTACTGCCAGAATCCACCTTCACGTCCGAATCTTTGTCCCCTAACGCATAATACGAGCTCAAAAGCTTGTGGTAAGAACCGTTGCGGATACTTGCGTATTCCGAAAAACTGAACCCCCCCATCATGCTAAGCCCGGAAAACATGTCGTTGGAAGAATTATTAAACAGGCTGTTATTCATGCTTGTAAACAGACCGCCTGCCATTCTTGCATTCGCTGATACTGTAATTGACATATGATCACTCCTTTTCGTTTTATTTTAGTGGTTGCGCTTATTTTAGCAGAAGATTTTGGTTATTTCAATAGAATTGCTCAGAAACAACATTAAAATTTTCTGTCATTTTACAATTTATTCTCTATTTGTTCATACTTTATCCATAATTACTTGCTATTGTATAGATTGTTTCAGGAAACATATGGACGACTGCTTATTTATTCTATTTGAATTTCTTCATAATTGCCCCGGTATGTACAGCACATACCGGGGTTCTCCTCTTTTAGTGCTCCAAGCTGCTGCAAGGCAGCAATCACAATCTAACAATATGTCCTTTGCGCTGGCTGGCTGATGCAGAGCTGGCCATTTTTGTTGTAGCCATACGCTATACCTTCCATGCCCTGGCGCTCTTCCTGCTGACTTGTTTTTTCTGCCAGTATCTGGCTAAAATCCTTTTGCCTGCGTGGTTGCCGCTCCTGGCGCCTGCGTTTGGATGTCAAATCAAGCACTGGGGTGATAACCGTCACAGATGATACTTTGAAAATACCTTCATATCCGTATGCGGCTGCTCCCTCCTTAGAAAAATATTCCTCCTGCTTCACTTTATATATCGGCCATTTTCCCTGTATTCTTTATAAAAGCCCCCATATTAATATTTTCCGTTCCATATATCGTCGATACCATTCCATTTCCAAGTGTTTTCCTCCTCCGAATAAGAGGTAACTGCCAGATACTGATACTCACTGACAGTTTTTAGGGCATCATATACATAACGCAGCGGAATCCATTTGCGGTTGTTCTCTGGAGCTCCAGGCTCTGCCAGAAATACAGTATCATCATCTTGCTGATAAAGCCAGATATTGACATAATGCCCCGGCGTATCCTTCCAAAACGCAGAATCATCTGCACTGCTGACCAATACAATAGCTGACAGCGTATGGCGCATCTGCTCTTGGAATTCTTTATAAGTTGCAGGCTTTTGATAATTTTTACAGGTAAAGCCTGCCGCCCTTAGCGTCCTTTTCATATCCTTCCAGCCAATTGCGCCGCTTTCACTGGTGGGGTAATATTTTGAAGCTGTTTTGGCAAATTCGAAAATATCAAGCGGGGAACATTCGTAACCAGTCAGTGTACTATAGATATTGGCCATGCAGCAAAAACCACAGCCAAAACCGCCGAATTTGTTATAGCCTACCTGCTCTTCACACCACGAACCTGCCCATGCAAGCCCTTCGCTATAAGACTTTGGCCCCTGCAAAAAGGAGTACACCAGGCTGGCCTGTTCTTTGGGTTTTACAATATAATCCTTTAAGTTTGCGGGAATATCCCCCGTATCAAAAATATTTGCAGGAAGGTCAGCCGACACTCCTGCATAAGGCCCGTTGCCCTTATCAACGAAAAGAGGTGCATATTCCCCTGGCTGCGCTTCTGGCCTTTTTACATCCCCCTTCGGCAACAGGAACAAGACAGCCACACAGGCAAAGGCAAACAGGCTTACTATACATGCCGCAAGCTTAGCTTTATACATGAATGTCCGCCTTCATACCCAAAAGCCCTTTGTGTTCTTTTAATACGGGCAATACCATCTGGTTTAAAAACTGTGTTACCTGTTGCGGGGCACAGCCCACATATTTTGACGGCTGCATAGCTTCATTTAATTCTTCTAAAGACAGATGGAAGGACGGATCCGCCGCAATCAGTTCCAAAAGATTATTGTCCTTCCCTTCCTGTTTGACACGCGCCCCAGCTTCCATGGAAAGCTTACGGATTTTTTCATGCAATTCCTGACGGTCTCCCCCTTTTTTTACGGCGTCCATCATAATATTCTCAGTCGCCATAAACGGCAGCTCTGCCATGAGGCGTTTTGTAATTACTTTTTCATAGACAACAAGCCCGTCTACAACATTTAAGCACAAATCCAATATCCCATCCGCCGCCAAAAAAGCTTCCGGAATACTTAACCTTTTATTCGCAGAATCGTCCAATGTACGTTCAAACCACTGCGTTGCAGATGTAATTGCCGGATTTAGGGCGTCTACCATTACATAACGGGCCAAAGAGCCAATCCGTTCACTGCGCATTGGGTTACGCTTATAGGCCATAGCCGACGAGCCGATCTGGTTCTTTTCAAACGGCTCCTCCACCTCTTTTAAATGCTGCAGCAGGCGGATATCATTCGACATCTTATATGCACTCGCTGCAATACCCGCCAAGACATTTGCCACCCGGGTATCCACCTTCCTCGAATACGTCTGCCCGCTAACGGCATAGCATGAATCAAAACCCATTTTCTGTGCAATTAGAGGATCCAGCCTGTCAACCTTTTCCTGATCCCCGTCAAACAGCTCTAAAAAGCTTGCCTGCGTTCCAGTCGTCCCTTTCGAGCCAAGCAGCCTTAAGCTGCCCAGGACATATGTGAGATCCTCCAAATCCATCAAAAACTCCTGCAGCCAAAGCGTTGCCCGCTTGCCCACCGTCGTCGGCTGTGCCGGCTGGAAGTGTGTGAACGCCAATGTAGGAAGATCTTTATATGTGTCGGCAAACTTTGCCAGCTCGTCTATTACATTCACTAACTTCGCCCGGACCAGCTTCAATGCTTTATCCATAATGATAATATCCGTATTGTCGCCTACATAACAGGATGTCGCGCCAAGATGGATGATTCCCTTTGCTTTCGGGCACTGTACGCCATATGCATATACATGGGACATCACGTCATGGCGTACCAGCTTTTCACGTTCTTTTGCCGTTTCAAAATTAATGTCGTCTTTGTGCGCTTCCAGCTGTGCAATCTGTTCCTCCGTAATATCAAGCCCCAGCTCACGCTCCGTCTTTGCAAGCGCAATCCAAAGCTGCCGCCATGTCTTAAATTTCATTTCTGGCGAAAAAATATACTGCATTTCCTTACTTGCATACCGCTCTGACAGCGGGCTTGTATATCGATCTGTACTCATATGATTTCCTTTCTAACTGTATAAAAATAAAAGCCTTGGGCTAAAACATATCCCGCTGCTTATCCTTCAACTTTTTCACCTGTCAGAAGCTCAAATGCCTCTTCGTATTTTTGGGCGGTTTTCTCTATGATTTCTGAGGGGAGCACATAACCGCTGCCCGGATTCGCCTTTAACCAGTCACGGACGAACTGTTTGTCAAACGAAGGCTGGGGCTTTCCGGCCTCGTAGCCTGCAAGCGGCCAAAAGCGCGAGCTATCCGGTGTGAGCATTTCGTCGCCCAATACGACGCTGCCTGTCTCATCCAAGCCAAATTCAAATTTCGTGTCTGCGATAATAATACCTCTTGATAGCGCATATTCTGCGCATTTTTTGTACAGGGCAAGTGTGCAGTCTTTGATTTTAGCTGCATATTCGGCGCCTTTGCCCGGGTAGGCTTTTTCGAGGATTTCCACACTTTCTTCATATGTGATGTGTTCGTCATGCAGGCCAAGTTCTGCTTTTGTCGTCGGCGTATAAATTGGCTCCGGCAGCTTGTCCGATTCCTGCAAGCCTTCGGGAAGGCGGATGCCGCATACTGTACCGTCTTTCTGATAGCTTTCCCAGCCGCTTCCGGTAATATAACCGCGCACAATACATTCTATCGGTAGCATGGCAAGTTTTTTGCATTTCATACTGTTGCCGTCAAAACGCTCCTGGCAAAAAAACTCCGGCATATCATTCGTATTTATAGAGAGCATGTGGTTTGGCACAATGTCTTTTGTAAAATCAAACCAAAATTTTGACATTTGTGTCAAAACCCTGCCTTTTCCCGTAATTTCGTTCTTCAAAATATGATCAAATGCTGAAATTCTATTTGTGGCCGTAATTACCATACAGTCGCCCGCATCATATACTTCGCGCACCTTACCTTCTTTTACTGGTTTTAATCCTATATTTTCCATATTTTATATTGCCCTCCTGCTTATGTTCTTATTATTTGGTAATTTCTACTCCGGTCATAGTATAATACAGCACCTTTTGGAAAGTCAATGATTTTAAAGGCCTGCCACTTTCCTATTTCCGATAACGGTTTAGGCAGGCGAATACCTCTTGCTTTCTGGGCATTGCAAGCCCAGTGGGCAAATAGCTTCCGCCATATATTTTTTCCATACCATTCTTTTTTATCAAATCAAACAAAATCTCTACGGTTTCGCGCAGTGTTTTCCTCCCGCCCGATAAATTTAAAAGCACATACTTTAACAGATAACCCAGCATCACAGTCTGCTCCGTATCCGCAAGCTGTTCTACATAACGCAAATCCACTGTAGACCGGTCAATCGACACGGCGTCGCGGCCCATGGCTTTTATCTTCATCCGATCTCTGCTGCCTGCCCCCCGGTCAAACAAAATGCGTTTAAATTCCGGTTCATCCGCCAAAGCCAGGCGTCCAAGCTTCAGCGGGAAATGGGACGCTTCTTCTTTGGCAAGCTCTGTAACGTCTACCGGAACATACTGGTTCATCTGCAGCACCGTATCCGCTTTATGGAAATACGAACCACAGCTTCCTGCTACGAGCACCGTAGAAATACCAAATTTCTCATACAGCTCCTCCACACGGTCTATAAACGGCGTAATCGGTTCAAAGTCCCTGTGTACAACACGTTGCATCAGCTCGTCGCGGATCATAAAATTCGTCGCGGAAGTATCCTCGTCAATTAAAAATACATTTGCCCCTGCTTCCATTGCTTCTATCATATTGGCAGCCTGCGATGTGCTTCCGCTGGCGTCCTCAGTAGAAAACGCTTTGGTATCCTTACCATTTGGCAGCGTCCCAATAAACATAGAAATATCTGTCCGTTTTACGCTCCTGCCGTCCTCTGCTCGGATTTTGACCGCTGTATTGTCGGTGATGACGTACTCCCTGCCATCCCCTGCAATATGATTGTATACGCCTGCTTCTAAAGCTTTTAACAGCGTGGATTTGCCGTGGTAGCCCCCACCGACAATAAGTGTAATCCCACGCCTGATTCCCATACCGCAGATTTTTCCCGCATGGGGCAGCTGCATCGTCACTTCCATAGAATCCGGCGACGTAAATTGAACCGCGCCGCGCATTGGCTTGTCGGAAACACCGCTTTCCCTGGGCAAAACGGCCCCGTTTGCAACAAACGCCACAAGACCCTGTTTTTTCAGCTCTTCCCGGATAAACTGCTGATCATCCGCCAATGCCGATACGGCGGCTACCTTTGCCGGATCATACGAGCCAAAATAAAGGGAATCTGCAATACAGCCCGGCAGAAATTTAAATAAAATTTTCTCAAGCTCCCTGGAATTAACCGTACGCCCATTGGCAGGAAAACCAACCTCCAAGCGAAAGCATATTTCCCCGGTTTTGCCGTCAATCTGGCAGGCGCTGCGCTCTAAGATTTTTTGGGCGGGGCGGCTCACAGAAATAAGGCCGCTTTTGCCGGAACCCTTTGCCAAAAAAGAGACGTCGCCTGCTTTTTGGAAGAAACGGCGGATTAGCATATCCTGCAAGGCGGCTTTGCGCCATTCATTTGCATAATATTCTGCGGGGAAGCCTGCCTGCCTGGCGGATACGATCACGCTGACTTTTGAGGGGGCAGCAAAGGGATCGCCCTGTACATGGTCAATGGAGAGGATATAATCGCGGAATTGGTATTTGCCCGCGGTGTCCTTATAGGCAGGATAGCTTCTGCGGTCAATTCGGGTTAGGATGTCTCTTAAGTCTTCTGATCGTTTCATGGTTTGTCAAATCCTTTCTTTTTGTTGTATTGATGTTTATTTTTAGGGCAGCCAGGGAAGGGATTCCCCTACCCAAGCTCAGATAATATTTCGTTTTTTCTGCTGCCCAATAATAGCTGCCTGTTATACAAAAGATAACGCTCGCAAGGATACTCCGCCAAAAACGAAGCCGCCTCCCTTTGCGTTGTAAGCTCTGTGACAAATATAAGCATTTCTTCCCCCTGCAAAAACGCTTTTTCCATAAAATCAAATGCAGACTCAAGAGCGCTGGCAGCAGCAGCTTCGGCAGATTCCAGACGTCTTTGCTGCTGTAAAAATCCATCCTTCGCCTGGGCAAAAGCAGCTGTAGCAGACGTTTCGCCTGCCCGGGGCTGCCCCTTCCTAAGCAATGTGAGCAATCGTTTATTTTTGGCGTTTTCTGCTTTATCTAAAAGTCCTTTCGCTTCTTTTTGGCCAAAGCTTTTTTCCAATTCCATAAGCCTGTGCAAATAATCCTGCAAAGGCGTTTGCGTTTGGACAACCTGTAGCGGCTCCTGTCTTATACTATCCTCCCGCCCCTGGCGGTATGCCTTCAAAAATGCAAAATAAGCATCTGTCACATGCTTTTCAAATGAAGCCTCATAAAAAAACTTCATTAAGGCATCGGTTATTAAATTTACAACACTAAGCCGCTCGTCAAAGGCCGCCTGATCTATCCGCGCGTATACAGCAGGCTTTACCTTGCCAGAGAGAATTTCTAAAATTCCGTAGTCGTCCTGGTATTTGCGGTACAAATCCAAATAAGCGGCCACATCCCCGGCCACATCCGGATGATGCAAAAATTCATATACCGTTTCCCTGGACACTGCAAACCCCATCGCCTCATAGCGGTAAAGCAAATGGCTGAAATCCTCCCAGCCCCTTGCCGTCACGTACTGTACGCCGTCTACATCCGCTTCAATCCGGTAAAAATTTTTGGAGCGCAGATCAAGGTAGCTTAACAAGGCTCCATGGATGCCCCTGCTTTTGGCGTATTCACGCCAGACCTTATAGTCAGCTTCCACCGGGATGACACGCACCCGGTCTAATGTTACCATATCAAATTCACGGACAGACTTGTTATATTCTGGCGGGTTGCCTGCGGCTGCAATAATCCAGCCGGGCGGCATTTTCTGATTGCCAAAGGTTTTGCACTGTAAAAACTGCAGCATGGTGGGGGCTAAGGTTTCTGACACGCAGTTGATTTCGTCAATAAATAAAACCCCTTCCGTTAAGCCGGTTTCTTCCATTTTGCTGTATACGCTGGCAATTATTTCGCTCATCGTATATTCCGTGACGGAATATGTTTTGCCCATAAAGGAACGCTCTTCAATGAAAGGGAGCCCAACCGCGCTCTGCCTGGTGTGGTGAGTAATTGTATACGAAACCAGCCCTATCCCACACTCCCTTGCCACCTGCTCCATAATCTGCGTTTTGCCAATCCCAGGAGGCCCCATTAAAAGCAGGGGACGCTGCCTGACTGCCGGGATAAGGTACTCACCGGATGCATCCTTTGCCAGATACGCCTGTACGGTATGTTTGATTTCTTCTTTTGCCTGTTTGATATTCATTTCATCCATTCCTCCGGTTCCAGCCGAAGCCGCATTGCCCAAGGCGGCACCGCGCTTTCTTCGTAATCTCCCAAAAATAAAAATGCCGTTTTATAGTCTGGCTTTTTTACAGGGTATGTGCCCTTTCCATCCGTAAAATACAAAAGCCCTTTTAAGTGCTTTAATTCTCCGGCTTCCCGCAGTTTTTCCACATAGGAAAACGCAGGGCGAAAATCTGTCCCCCCTCCCCCTACAACCGAAAGGCCGTCCGGCAAGCTATTAATACCTTCCCCTGCCAGAATCGTCTGATCTGCCCGTACCTTGTCGTCACACTGGATTACCCTGATAGAGCACGTCCCAAAAAACATATCTTTCCCGGACAAAACAGCAGACGTTTCTTTTAAAAAGCCCTCCACCAGCTCCCCGCTTGTGGAATAGCTGGTATCAATCACAATCACAAAATCCTGTATTTTACAGGACTCTTTTGTTTCGAGCGGTTCTATTAGGGGCATCCTGCCATACAGCGTAAGCCCATACGAATAATAGCCCAAATCAAACTCCTCCGGATCAAGGCGCGCTTCTTCCCTTATAACTGCAAATTTACGCAAAAAATCTGCATAGCTGCGCCTTGCCTTGCCAGCCCTGATTTGTGCCGCAAACGCTTTTTCTCCTTCCGCCGGATTATCCCCCCTGCGGTTTTGCAGCAGCATTGCCTGGTTTGCCCTTTGATCCCATTCCTGCCTGGCCGCTTTAGGGAGGGGCTTTTGCATATCCTCTTCCTTCGGCCAAAACCTGTGGTCATCGGTATAAAATTCACGTGCAAGTGCAGAAAGCTGCCCCGCATCCTGCTGCCTTAGCCACCGATAAATCACAGCGGCAGATACGCCGCCCTCTTCCCGGCTTAAGAGCCCATAGGTATCCCTGCGGAGCAGGCTCAAAACCCTTCTGGTAGAGCTTTTATCCAATGAGTCAATCACGCGCTCCACTGCAATATCACAAGCTATATGCCAAATCTGCTTCTCACGCCCTCCGCCAAGCCACAGATGCCGGAACATGCAGTGGAATACCGTATGCAGGTAAGCCCTGTCCAAAAAGGGTGTATTCTTCCGGAAGGTTCGTATCAGCCAATCCAAAGAAACATACAAATACCTGCCATCCGCCGCAAAAGTCAAAAGCCCGTTAGCCGGCCTAAGGGTAAGGGCCAATAAGGCAGGCTCTAAAAAGCGGAGATCCAGATATAATTCATGCCGGATGAACGTAAGGATCTTTTCTGCCATTTCTGTTTCCCATTCGGATTGTGTCTGTATACGCGCCATGTTTGGTTGCTCCTTTCTTTTGCCGCGCCTTCTCTTTTCATTCCCCAAAATCATACCTTTTTGTGGGCGCTGCCCTTCCTTCGGCCATCCATCCCAGCAGGCCTGCCGCCCCTTCGGCCCAGCCTGCTTGCGCCGCCGCTTCCACACACGCTGCAAGCGCCGTGCCGTACAGTATTTTTTCCTTGTATAAAAAGCGCAGCCCATATAAATCCCTCTGGCGTACAAACCTCTCCGAAATACCCCGGACATGCCCCTTTACATATTGAAGGTAGATTTCCCTGCTTTTGCTTTCCAGGGCATACGGATACATCAGCCTGCCCAAAGCCATCCGTGACAACGTTTCTTCCCGCTCCTCCACACACGCCTGCAAAAACACCGCATCATACCCTGCAAAATCTACCCGGCCGTCCCGGATACACTGCCTTGCCCGGAACCCTTCCCCCGAAATGCTTCTGCCAAACAGGTGCGCTGGGGCGACCTCATCATAAGATTCATAATACTCCGGGTACAAAAGCGACGCTTCTATTTGCGTACCAGAACGAAAAACTACCTCCATATCCGAAGGAATCTGCGAAAGGATCTGCCGGACGCCGCTTTTCTCCCCCGCACCACAGCGCACTGTAAGCTTATGGAACGAAAGCGTATTCATAAATGCGTCGCTGCCGATATCTGACAGGCCTGCGCCAATACTAAGAGTATGCATATTTTTGCAGTTATAAAATGCATATCGCCCAATTTTTGTTATCGAATCCGCAAGCCAGACCTCTTCTATTGCGCCCGTATGCAGTTCCTGTAAACAGACGCCGCCTTCCTGCCGCCCCGTCTCTGTTACTTTTATATCAGGGCCCACGGGCCGCCCCCCTGTGGCAAAACAATACGGGGCAATTTCCACAAGCGGGCGCCCATCGGCTTCTTGCGGCAAAAACACCTGCGGAAAAGCCCCATACAGCCGCATAAGCCTTGCTCCGCCGTCCTTTCGTTTTTGCCAGAGCATACGGTACGGCTGTACCTGCCCCATGAAAAGCCCCCCTTTCCATAAAAAATATAAAAGTAATCCTATAAAAACTGGATCTTAAAATGCGGCTCCCCTTTCTCATCTATTTCCATGACCACATAAGAGGGCTTGCGCCCCTCCTGCCTGGGGTATGAAAGGCTTCCTGGATTCACTACAATAATATCCCTGCTATAATCTAAAAGCGGCCTGTGCGTATGCCCAAACATCACAATATCACATCCCTGGCCCTTTGCTTCCCGTACAATACTGTCAAGCCCCACATTTACATTATAATAATGCCCATGAGTAATAAATACATTATACTTCCCAATCTTTAGCACCTTCTCCTGCTCCAGTGAAGAAAAGAAATCACAATTCCCGGATACAATTTCCACCGGGCACTTTGCATCCTCTTTGATATAATCCTCGCATCCTTCCGAGTCCCCCAAATGGATCACCAAATCCCTTGGCCGCTCTGACTCAAACACACGCCTTAAATATTTATGGTTACTGTGCGTATCACTGATAATTAAAACCCTCATACCGCCGCCCCCTTCTGGCCGAGCCTTTTTTCCAGTTCCTTTTTCACTCCACGCAGCGCTTTTCCACGATGGCTTATCTCATTTTTCTGCTCCCTGGACAGTTCGGCTGTCGAACAGCCATACTCTTCCACATAAAAAATCGGATCGTACCCAAACCCGTTCTCCCCGGCTGCCTGTTCCCCAATATAGCCCTCTATTGTTTCACGGCAGACAAACGCTTCCCCGTCCGGAAATACGGCTGCAGCCGCACAGACAAACCGGGCTGTCCGCTTCTCCTTTGGCACGCCTAAAAGGCGGTTCAATAAGGCCTTGTTTTTTACTTTATAAGAAGTTCCCTCCCCCATAAAACGCGCTGAATATACTCCAGGCTGCCTGTCTAAATAGTCAATTTCCAGCCCGGAATCGTCTGCAAGCACAATACCTCCTACCTGGCCTGCCACAGCCCTCGCCTTAATCAGGGCGTTTTCCTCAAATGTCTGCCCGTCTTCTTTGATGTCAAGCAAAACCCCCGCTTCCCCCATGGACAGGACCTCTGCGTCAATGCCGCTTAATATTTCGCGGATTTCACGCATCTTGTCCTTATTGCCTGTAGCAAAAATAATTTTTTCTCCCATAATACGATCCTTTCATCTTTTCTTTAGGACAGACGAAATTACATTGTAAATCCCCTGCGCCGCCTTTTTCTGGTATTCCTGTGAGCATAACTGTTCTAACTCTGCCTGGTTAGTTAAAAAACCTACCTCAACCTGCACTGCAGGCATACTGCAGCCATACACAACATCTTCCCCCTGCCTGGCCGCGCGCGTGCCCTTGTCTGAGCTTCCCAGTATAGCAGTAAGCTCGTCTAAACAGGCCTGCGCCAATTCCTTAGATTCCGGCGCCTGGGTATCATAAACGGCCTGCGTCCCATGGATACTTGACATCATGCCACTTTGAGTAGCATTATTGTGGATACTGATAAACAAATCGGCCTTTGCTTTTTCGGCCAGCTTTTTCCTGGTATCTAAACTGGCCCCTTTGTCTTTTGTCCTGGTATAATAAACTCCAACGGACGTATCAGGGGCTCCGTCAAATATCTCTTTTAATTTTAAGGCAATATCCAGATCAATATCCTTCTCATGGATACCCTGCTTGGAAACGCCCTGGTCTTCGCCACCATGCCCCGCATCAATTACCACTACTTTATCATAGACCTCATGCGGTGTCAAAAACCGGATGTAAAAATAGTCCTCATCATATGAAGTATCTAACTCATATACCATATCCGTCTTTAGCGTTAACGTCCCAAATTTTCCACGGCTTTCAAACACAATATCCTCCATAGGCCCACTTAGCCCCAGCATCGGATAATCATATAAATATGCATCGCCTGCAAACGGGATAGAAATAATAACCTCCTGCACCAGGTAATCGTTAAACACCTTTATGTCATCCCCTGAAACGCCAAGCGGAAGCGCAAGCCGGATCCCTTCCTCTAAACGCGTATCATTTTGCCATTCTTCCTCTGCCCTTTTGTTGTTGTACTCCAAAAGCGCGACCCCGGAAAGCGCCCTCTTTTCCCGCTCTTCCTTTGTCCGTTCATACTCCACCGCCTGCATCCACGCTTGCGCAGACCGGATGATCCTGGGCAAAAAAGGGACTATAACACAAGCAATCACCGCGGCAGCACACGCAGCAAGGGCTGCTTTTTTTAGAATCCTCTCTTCCAAGCCGTGCCTCCTATCTGTCCTTTGTATAAGCCTTTATGCATAGATTGCATGAGAACGTATCTTCAACATGATCCCACCGTTTTCCATCTGCACTGATATATCCTTCCCCGTCCGTCAAATCCACATCCTTCGTGGGCTCGTCCGCTGCATATTCAATTGCCATCGGATGCACCGCCTCTGGCGTACTAAGCTTAAGCACAACCGCATACCGCTCCCCAGGTTCCAGCAATAGCCCTTTACCCTTGGATTTAGCAGGCACTGTATAAAACCCAATATTTTCCACACAGCCCTCCGCAATCAGCTTTCCTTCACCCAGGGAATGCGTATCCTTAAAATCCCGAACCAGATATATACTATACTTCGTATTTTTTCCGGCTGCATAAAACCCAACTGCAGACAGTTCTTCCTCTTCCTTTGCGGTATATACATTTGCACCAAAAACAGTTTCCTGGTTAAAACCAATCTGCCCGACCCAGCCGCACAAATCAGACTGGTAAATATGGTCATAATTATCCGTATCTTCTATTTTGGTATAAACGACATTATGGCTCCCGATAGTAGTATCGTAATAGGAAACATAAAATACCCCGCCTTCCCCAAAATCATCCCCCCAGCTGTTCTGGCAAATAAAAGCCCCGTTCCCTTCTACATTGACAGGGAAATTCTCCTTCGGGTAATTGTCGTCCCAGCCTATAATAAGCACCTCATGGTTGGGGCGCTCAGTGCCAATATAGCAGTACGCGTTCTCTTTGGCATTGTAAAAGCCAGATCCTTTTGCCCCGCTGCCCATCGAACTGTAAAGGGCAGTCTGCACGCCTCCATACCGGAACACCGCTTCTTTTATCTTCTCGTAATCCTTTCCTTCCATCATCTGCACTTCCTGCACATGCTTTACTGGCAAAAGCCCCAGTTTTGCCTTTCCGTCAAATGGGTCGTCCTTTTCAAACACCGGCCCCTGCCAGGCAAGCAGATATGCCAGCGCCATCATATATTCGCCCCCTTCGCTCACATCCACAGAAAATGAATTGCCAAACGTCATATGATCTGGTGAAAATTGCAGGGATTCTTCCGGCAAAAGGGTCGATTCCATAGCGCTAAGCGAAGCAAATGCCCAGCACATCCCTGTATCCTCCTGGTTTTTGACCTCGCCGGAACGTTTTTTTTCACGCAAATCATACCTCGCCGGGAATACGGAAGCAAGCTTGGAAACATCCCCGGCAGACGCCTGGTTTTTGTGCATATTCCACTCGAAGCTGTAGCCGATTTCCTTTGCTACTTCCGGAAGGCTGACATAATAATGCCCTTTTTTCTTTACCATGGGAGATACCATCTGATGCTGTTTTCCATTTACCGTCATAGCCGGATCTCCAAGCGCCAGCCAGACGGTATCGTTTCGCTTTTCTACTAAAAGCTTGTTTTCCCCATATAAATGTGCGCTGCACTTTAACGCTTCCGAAAGGATTTTTGCCGAAACCATAATATTTAAATTGTTATCCATAAAAATAGGTGTCTCAAGGCTATTATATTCCCTGCTGTCAATGACGACTGTAATCTTTTTTTCATTTACGCTTGCGGCAATCAGTGGGTTCCAATCCTCCAAAGAAAGGTTTGCCCCAGGAAATGCCGCAGCCTGCCCGTAATCCCCTTCTAAAATGCCCAGCCTAAGTATGCATACAAAAAGCAGCGCTGCCCCAAAAATCAGATAACGTTTGATATGGTACATATCTTTTCCTCTATTTCCTATTCCTCTTTGGTGGTTTGGGCCCTAAAAACTGGTAAAAATAAGTTTTTAACATCCCGTTATAGATTTTTCTGTTTTTATCCGCCTTACGCCCAATATACCGCTGTGTATCTTCGTATCCGCTAATTAAATACATCGACCAGGAATCAAGCCCCTCATATGCCTTTCCAATCTGCGAATAAAGCGCGGGCAGCTTTTCTTTTTCCTCGAGCCGTTCCCCATAAGGCGGGTTGGTAATAATAAAGCCATATTTCTTAGGATGGTGCAGTTCCTTTACATCTCTCTGCTGAAAATGGATCAGATGAAAAACCCCGGCGCGCTTCGCATTTTCCCTTGCCGCTTTTATAATGGCGCCGTCTGCATCATACCCTTGAATATCAACCTCAATACCTGTATCGACCAATTCCTTTGCTTCGGCAAAGCATTCCTCCCAAAGCCCCTTTGCAAACAGGTTGTCCCACGTCTCCGCCAGAAAATGGCGGTTCATACCGGGCGCGATATTTGCCGCAATCATTGCTGCTTCAATCGGAAATGTACCGCTGCCGCACAACGGATCCACCAAAATCCTGTCTGCCTTCCAAGGCGTCAAAAGAATCAGAGCTGCCGCCAGGGTCTCCGTAAGGGGGGCTTTGCTGCTTTGCTGCCGATACCCCCTTTTGTGAAGCGATTCGCCTGTCGTATCAAGTGTAACTGTTACCTCATCCTTGTATAAAAAGATGCGGACTGGATAAGAAGCCCCATCCTCCGCAAACCAGTCCAGGCCGTATTCCTGCTTCATACGCTCTACCATCGCTTTTTTGGCAACGGACTGGATATCGGAAGGGCTAAACAGCTTACTCTTAATCGATGATGCCTTTGTTACCCAAAATTTGCCGTCTGCCGGAATATAATCTTCCCATGGCAGGGATTTGATTCCGGTAAAGAGCTCTTCAAATGTCGTGGCATAAAACCTGCCGACCTTTAAGAGCACCCGTTCCGTAGTGCGCAAAAAAATATTAGCCCGGCAAATTGCTTCTGCGTCTCCTTCAAATGTGATCCTGCCGTCTTCTACCTGGGCAACCTCGTATCCCAGATCGTATATCTCTTTTTTTAATACGGTTTCCAGGCCAAAATGGCAGGGGGTTATAAGTTCTAATTTTTTCATATGTGTCTCCATTCCAGAAATTGTTTGCTTCTACCATATTAGCCCGTAACATGTGGGGTGTCAATCTTTTTTGCAGGTGTGCCCCAATAAACGCCGCTTCCGCTGCATTTCAAGGCCTACTGCCCTCCCCTGACATAAGCCTCATACCCCCCAACCAAAGTATAAACAGCCCCTTTGCGCCCCCGAAGCCTTCTTGCCGCCAGCAAACTCAGATTCCCATGCCCGCAATAAAGCACAAGGCACAAATGACCCGGCAGCTCTTTGCCCCATTGCGCAATCTGCTCATACGGCAGGTTCCTAGCATTTTTTATATGCCCCTCCCGGTAGCTCTTCGCATCGCGCAAATCTACCAAAATGGCATGTTCTTTTTGCATAATCTCAAACATTTCGTCTGTATGTATCATTTTAAATCCATATACCTGTGCCTGTTCCATTGGCGCATTCCCTCCCTATTCATAAAAAACGGATTACAAACTATCGTTTGTAATCCGTTTTCTACAAATAGTTTATGCAGTTTTCGCATATTTGCCACTTAAACTGTACTAAGCGGCGCTGCCCCTACAAAAATACGGCTAACGGCCACAGTCTGACGCATTGTCAGAAGCGCTGTTGGAAGACTTGTTGGAACCTTTGTTGGTGCTTTTGTTAGAACCTGTGCTGTTTGAGCCCGTATTGTCGGACGTGCTGTTTTTACCTGCCGCATTCTGGCTGTAGCTCTTTAAGTTGTAGCTGTTAGAACTTTTGTTTTCACTGTTTTTTGCCATCTTTCTTTACCTCCTAAGCAATTACTGCAACAATATTATCTGTTGCATTGAGGTAAATTATACAACTATTTTTTATTTCCAAAAAATATCAGAAAAATAATATAGCAGATTGCGCCAATCAAAAAAACAGATGCCAGAAACGGCAAAACTATAATACCAATCCTAAAAATCAGCAGCAGGCATATGACAGATAGCATTACAGACAAAAGCTTACTAAGCCCTGGCTGGATACGGGATAGCCTGCCTGTTTTACGCCATTCCCTGTTTTCACCGCCATCGACGTTAGAATAGCCCGTTTGGCTGCCTGCTTGCGCACCCATATCCACAGGGCTGCCATATATCTGTATCACTGTTTTTGCAATCAGCCTGGGGCTGCCAAGGGATTCTAATACTTCCCCTTCTGTCCGCCCTTTTCTGGATTCTTCTATAATATATGTTTCATAGTACGCTAACTGCTCATTGACCTGTGCCTGGCCAATTTGCCCCTGCAGCGCAATCCGCAGTTCGTTTAAAAACATGTCCCTTGTCATAGCAGCCTCCGTATTTGCCAAATTTCTATGTGATACACATTATAACACAGTCTGGTGAATTTACAACACAGGCATAAATAAATCTTCCTTTGGCATCCCGTCTGATCCACAGCAATACCCTGCCACGGATGGCAGGGCAAACCGTAAGCCTGATCCAAAAAAGAATTGCATAACCCTTTTAATATCCCAAACTTTTTGCTATAATAGATCCCTAAAAGGAGGCTCATTATGAATTACGGTAGAAGCAATACACGCAGACGTGAAAAAGAACTCACTGCCAAAAGCACGATGATCTGCAAAAAATTCAGCATCATTTTCATGAAAACCCTATTAGTATGCTTTTTTACAGTCATTGTCGTCGGCGGATGCACCGGTTTCGGTATCGTAAAGGGCATAATTGATTCCGCACCGGAAATCAACTTAGACGATGCTACCCCTACCGGATTCCTCTCCACCGTGCTTGACAAAAACGGCAACCAGATTGCCCGCCTGGTCGCAACCGGATCAAACCGTGTCTATGCTACGTTTGAGGAAATCCCCGTCCATCTGCAGCATGCATTTGTCGCCATTGAGGACGAACGGTTCTACGAGCACAACGGCATCGACCTAAGAGGCATTATCCGCGCTGGGTTTATCGGCATTACCAGCGGGCATTTTTCGGAAGGTGCCAGCACGATTACGCAGCAGCTTTTAAAAAACAATGTTTTTACCAGCTGGACCAGTGAATCGTCTTTAGCCGACAAGTTTAAGCGCAAGCTGCAGGAGCAGTACCTTGCCATACAGCTCGAGAAAAAAGTTTCCAAAGACTGGATCTTGGAAAACTATCTAAATACAATCAACCTGGGGCAAAATACACTTGGCGTACAGTCTGCATCCAGGCGTTATTTTAATAAGAATGTTTCGGATCTGTCCTTGTCCGAATGTGCTGTCATAGCCGCCATTACCCAAAACCCTTCCCGCTTTAACCCCATCACCAACCCGGACAAAAATGCAGAGCGGCGGGAAAAGGTGCTTCGGAATATGAAAGACCACGGATTTATCTCACAGAAGGAATTTGAAGATGCTATGGCGGACGATGTTTACAACCGGATCCAGGTGGTCAATACCGCCGTGGAGGAGTCTATTACTTCTTACTTTGTGGACGAGCTGACCGACCAGATTATCCAGGATTTTATTGACTTGAAAGGATACACGGAAACACAGGCTTATAAGGCGCTTTATAACGGAGGCCTTACAATTTATTCGACGCAGGATCCGGCCATCCAGGCCATCTGCGACGAAGAAGTGAATAATCAGGAGAACTACCCCGCA
This sequence comes from Lachnospiraceae bacterium, assembly GCA_009911505.1. Lineage (GTDB taxonomy): Bacteria > Bacillota > Clostridia > Lachnospirales > Lachnospiraceae > Roseburia_B. The sequence continues at coordinate 54,150 of QXXL01000040.1, forward strand.
GCGCCAAAATATTCCTTCTCCTACCGTCTGACCATCGAAAAAAAGGACGGGACATTTGCCAATTTCAGCGAGCAGACCATGCTTTCTTATTACCAGTCCTCAAACAGTGATTACAGCTTAAATTTTGCTTCGTTGGAAGAAGCGCAGGCAGCAATTGACAAATACAAATCGGAGGTAATGGAGCCAGGGGACCGGATTGTAGAAGCTGGGGAAACCGTTACCTTTACTCTGCAGCCAGAAGCTGCCCTTACTGTCATGAACCAGGAAACCGGAGAAGTCGCTGCGATTGTCGGAGGCCGGGGCGATAAGACTGCCAGCAAAACCTTAAACCGCGCAACAGATACCACACGCCAGCCAGGCTCTACATTTAAAGTGCTTGCCGCTTATGCGCCTGCCCTTGACAGCGGCGGCCTTACCCTTGCTTCCGTACAAGACGACGCCCCCTATTCCTATGAAAACGGGACATCCCTGCGCAACTATGACAACTCATTCCGCGGCTTTACAACGCTCCGGGAAGCCATTACCCACTCCATCAACATTGTAACAGTCAAGACACTAACCGAAATCGGCACAGACTTAGGCTTTAGCTACCTGCATGATTTCGGATTTACTACTATGGTGGACGACGACAACAACCAGGCGCTGGCGCTTGGCGGCATTACAAAAGGCGTCACCAACCTAGAGCTTACCGCTGCCTATGCTACGATTGCCAATAGCGGGACATACATTAAGCCCCGTTTTTATACCAAAATCTTAGATCATGACGGCAACGTGCTAATTGATAATACACCACAGACCCACGGTGTATTAAAAGATTCTACCGCATGGCTTTTGACCAATGCCATGCAGGATGTTGTAAGCAAAGGTACTGGTACCGCCGTAAATTTCGGTGAAATGGCAATCGCAGGTAAAACCGGGACAACGACCAAAAACCGCGACGCCCTATTTGCCGGATTTACCCCTTATTATACCTGTGTCGTCTGGGGCGGCTATGACGACAATACGCCGCAGGCTTCCGGTACGACCTCCTACCCCAAATCCATCTGGCGGGCAGTAATGTCACGTATCCATGCGAATCTGGAATACAAAGATTTTATTATGCCAGAAAACATTACCACTGCCACCATATGTAGAAAATCTGGCAGGCTCGTCGCTGCAGGGCACTGTGATTCCGATCCCCGCGGAAGCATGGTAAAAACGGAATACTTTGCAGAGGGCAGCGTACCAACCGAATACTGCAACCGCCATGTCAGCGTCACCATCTGTACTGAATCCGGTATGCTGGCCACAGACTTTTGCCCGGAACGCACGGGGGGCATTTATATTTCCGGCGGATCGCCCGGCTCCGCAGACGGCCCATATTTAATGTCACAGTCGTCCGGCAACACCTGCCCGCTACACACCGCCCCACAGATCCCAGAAGTCCCGGCAGAACCAGAAGAGCAAAAAAAGGATATCTCAAACAAGAAAAACATATCCCATTCCAACTAAAAAATGAGGCTGTCCAAACAGCCTCATTTTTCTTTGCCAAATTCCCGCATAGCACGCAGCTCGTTCCAAATTTTTTTCTTGCCAAACAAACGGCGGAAAAAACGGTATACTAAAAAAAACGGAATCAGGACTTTATGCTTTGCAAAAAACGGCTCATAATTCTGGTACCACTCCATTGTTGGAAAAAGCCTTCTGTAGATAAAGTGCAGCTTAGCCATAAACCCGGCACGGCTGCCCCCCTTTTGTGATTCACTCATCCGGTTCTTTACATAATTCTTTGTCGTCCCATAAGTCCCCGAGCCTGCAAAATAGGAAAACATCGCTTCCTCCTCTTTAGTAAGCCCAGCTTCTTGCGGTAAGGCTGGTGATGAAAACAGCTTCTTTGCAAGAAGCCTGCTGCGTTCTTCAAAATCTGCAATCCCCATCCCGGCTGCTTCACGCCCGATATAGCCCCAGTCCATAGAGCCTCCCTTCGCTTCGGTAAATACATATGCATCCACCAAAGATCGCAGCCCAACTCCGCTATAGCTATAGTGCTTATAAGTATGGGCTGTCATATATAGGTAAAAATCCTCATCCGTAAAATGATACCGGTAGGATGCCCCTTCGTCTGCAAGCAGCCGTTCCTTTACGTTTTTATAATAATTGTACCATGCCCCGCCGCTAAACTGCCCAAAAAGCGACGTATGCATTTCAAAATTAAAAATAGGGGGTTTTAAAAATACATCATGGTTAGATTTACCGCAAACCTCCACATCATACCCCCTTCGCTCCATAATATCTGCCAGCCACTTCTGGCCGCTTGGATCGTAGAGGATATCATTATCCGACATCTGACGCATCCCATATTTAGGGTATAGCGCCTGTAGGACACTGCCCTTTAACGGCATATGCCAAATACCCGCCTGTTCCATTTCTTCAAAAATCTGCTCCCGCTCTGCATCTAAGAGCATATTTTTGCGGATCGCCTTCGCCTTCGCATCCTTAAAGGCTTTTACAACCGCAGGGTCTAAATCCAAAAACACGCCCGTCTGCTCAAGCGCCATACATGTAATTGCCGTCAGGCTGTGGAACTGGCACATCCGGTAAAGCCTTTTTAAATCCAACTGCCTGGCATACTGTTCATCTGGCTTCACACCATGTAGGGCACAAGCACACAAATAAACAATATCACACGCTATCCCAAACGTAATATCATCCCTGTTCAAACTGCCGCTCATCGGACTTCCCCTTCAAGTGCCCCAATAGAAACCAGCTGATCTACGATTTTTGCCACATCCTTCTCCATCACATCACGGGGCGCGTCATATTCCATTGCCATAGCATCCACAATTTGCCCTATTGTGGTATCCGACTTTAACTGGTTTACAATAAATGCTGCCGTGCTGTTACTACGCACCAGCCCAGAAAACGCCTTAGTATCCGAAGATACTAAAATCTGCTCCCCTTCACTCTCATGTGTGATAAATCCCTTTTTTAACCTCATGCCAAACCTCCAAATTTATTGCATCCCTTCATATGCTATTTTTGCTGCTGACAGATCCATGTTACAGCCCATGCGGTACAGCTTCACATTTGCCGAAAGCCCGTCAATCAAACACATCACCTGCTTTAACTTAACCGGATCTGACGGGCGGATACTCTGCTGCATCAGCACCGGCCAAGCTTCCCTGGCCGCCACCGGGGCAATATGGGTAGACTCGTCCCGTTCTAAAATACAAACCGCCTTTAACAAAACCGCGACATTGGTACTCAAACGGTGCTTTCCATTCCACGGCGTACCATAAGCGACAGCACCATCCTTTGTCACCTTAAGCAACGGCTTATCATCATTAACCATCACTGCACGGCTGCCAAACAGCTCCCTCCATAATCGGGTATGCGTACTTTTTCCTGTCCCGCTTTTAGCAGTAAACAAATACGCGCTCCCATCTACAGCAACAACCGACCCATGGAACAAAAGCGTATCGTACTCCAAAAGCCCCGCTGCAATTTTACGGTAAAGGGCAAGCGTCTCTAAATAGGCGTCCGAATAACAATTTACCGAATCTGCCTTCTGCCGTTCCAGGGCAATATCACCAGCCGTTATACAAACAGAAAATACCGGAGTCTCTTTTGTCAGATACTCCCTGCAAAACTGCCGGGTAGATCCATAAAGCGCAGCCACACCAATAGGTACGCCTGCCAGTTTTACTACAAATTTAATTTCTTCCAATAGCCCATCCTCCTGCCAGCCCTCCACATTTCAAGCAAGCTCTAATGTAGCATATCTTCCCCAAAAATGCAATGGACAACTTCACACCTTAACATATTTCCTGGCAATCAAATCCGCCAATATATTAGCCTCATAAGCCGCCACCGCATCCGGCGTGCGCATATCCATCACACCCGCATCCGGATCCGCTTTGATCTGCATTAACCTGGTATCATATTTCTCAGCCGCAATACGTTTGGCAATTGCTTTCTTTTCCTGAATTTCTTCCAGAATCTCCTGCAATTTTTTCCTGCGCTTTTGCCTCCGTTCCCAGTAAGTTTCTTCGCGCCCGCCATAAACCCTGCTGCCGCCTCCAAAGCTCTCTCCATACGATTCTTCCTCCGAAGCCCCAAAATGCAAAACCGAATAATTCCAGGACGAGAAAGGGTCACGGAATGAAAAATTGGCACGGATTGCACTTAAAACGTGCGCTTCGTATTCCGGATCATTTTTCATTGCCTCAAAACCCTCGTCAGTAATCTTAACATGCCACTGCCATCCCGATTGAGATGGGTGGAGTGCAATCTGGGATATTTTGTTATATATGTACTCCTTGTACTCCTCCATTGTCATATCCTTTGGAGAAACAGCAGGCGGATCCAGCCCTTCCAATTTGTCCGCTATTTTATCTGCAAATCCCGGTCCGGCAGGCTGCATTCTATTTGGGGCAAAGCATTTTGCAAGATTCGCATAGGTTCTTGTCATACTGTTTATTTCAATTGCATTATAAGACATAAGCCCTCCCTTCCCCCTTATCCGTTAGAGGGTACTTTAAAATAAACACGAATGAAGACAGCAAAAAGTTTCAAAATACAAATCTTACTAGTAATACTCCCCAAAAAACAGCCCTGTCATACAAAATACTTTTGAATTTTACCGAACCATTTGCTTTGCAGCATTATCTTATTTAACCGCGTACAAACATCCGCAAATAAATAAATCATCACAAACGTCACGACAAGCAATACCGACTCCTGCAAGATAGTCAGCTCATAGCTTCCAAACAATCCAATCACCTGGCTCATCACCACATGCTGCAGCAAAAAAATCGCATACGAAATACCGCCCGTATATATAAAAAACGGTTTTAGCCTTTTTATCCCCATGACAAAATTACCGGCATGGTAAAACAACAAAAACAGCCCGACTGCAATTGCCTGCGCACACAAAAACGGATCGATCGGCACTTTTACAAAAATAAACACCAGTGCAATTCCTCCAAAGAACACAGCCACCCACTTATTTTCCAGCCATTTGCGGTACTCAATAAACAGCATCCCCAGCCAAAATGCCAGCATACATACAATCAGGTTACGCTCCCGCTGGATCTGGAAATAAGGGTTCGGCCAGTGGAATGACAACGTCCCGGCGCCCAGTAGAAGCGTGGTAAGAATCCTGCAATGCTTCATACACCAGGTAAGCAGCGGATACAAAAGGTACAAAAATACTAAAGCCCCCAAAAACCATTCGCCAATAAAATAGTAATTTTGCGGATACCGGTAAGAAAGATAGCCGTCCATCCCCCCAAGCGTTAAAAGCATGGACTTGGGGCTGCCATTATAAAACAGATTCCCCACAGTAGTTGCCTTCTGGTAATATAGGAAAAACCATATCATATAAAACATAGGGAACAGCCCTTTAAAACGCGTAAAATAATACCGCTTGGCAGAATCCCATTTCACAGCTGGATAATTATAATAAAGGGATGCGCCTGACAGCATAAAAAACACATTCACACTGGTATTCTCCCCCCAGACCCCATTCGCATGGGTGTAAAATAGCGGAAAATTGCCATATTGGGGCGTTGTATTACAAATACACGCAAAATGGTATATCACAATGATCCATGCCGTAGCGCTGCGCATGAAGTCAAAAGCATCAATCCGTTCTTTTTTCATAAATATATGCAGCTCCTTTCCAGTAATATCTGTTATTGTACCATATCTTTTGAGAGATGCATACAGCTTAACAAATTTTTCATATCTAGCCTGCCCCAATCTCCACCAAATCCAGAATAACCCCTACAATAACAGCCAAAGCCCCCGTTACCTCAAGCGCCTCCCAGACTGCCTTTTTCTCCTGCAGCCCCCGTAAATGATTCGACACCAAATACACAGCGCTAATCCCAAGCGCCATATACAAAAACAAATATGTCCTCTCCTGGGACACATAAATCGTTGGCGTAAAACCCATTACAGCCCTGGTTGCAAGCCCAAGCAAAAGCAATACCGCCTGCGACAGCAGCTCAAAATAGCTTTTGCACACCGCCACAAGCGACAGCAGCATACACCCGGCCACCAAAAGATACAATACGGCAGGAATATAATTTGCCACAACGTGGTAATTGCTGCCGCAGATAAAATCCCCCTTATCTATCACCTTCCATAACGTTGGAAAATTCGCCTTTAGCGCATGGGCAAACCAGGAAAGCCACACCGTCAAAAAGACTGGAAAGGCTGCCGCCACCCGGAATGCCACCCGTTTTGTTTTCAAAAAAACCAGTACCGCAAGCAAAACAATATAACACAAAAACAAAAGGCCCCCTGATGTAACCAGATGGCGCATCGTATCCATAAACCCCATACTGGCTTTATCCAGGAAATGATACGACTGGAAATTCGGCATCCAATTAATAATTTCCTGGCTTTTACGCGCCTCATTCCCCGGACATGCCATAATAAAAATAATCTCTGCAAGGGAAATCACAAATCCCATAACCACGCCCGCGTACAGGCAAAACGGCTTTTTTTCCAGTGTAAAATACAGGATTGCACAAAAGTTTACCGCCAGTATGACTGCGCACATTTGTTCCATATTTGCCCCATATAACGCCGAGAACCCGTACAATACCCACAGCAAAACGGGTGTTTTTTTCCCATAATAGGCACGTGCCACGCCATGAAGGGAAAATACCCCAAGCGCCAGCGGCCATGTATAATTCACCCCCGTCGCAATCCATCCCGCTGTCCTTAGATCCCAGATTGGGTACAGGCACAAAAAACCCGCCACCAAATAAGATGCCGTTTCCCGTTTTTCCTCTGGAAACAGGCCTGTAATTGCCCATGCCAAAAAAACCCAGAATGCCCAATCCAAAACCTTCCACCAAAACATGCTCTTTGCTATATAAACCAAAACCGCTTCGATCAAAAGACGCGACGACCAGACAGCATAACGCGTTTCAAGGTAATCCTTTAAAGTATAAGCGTCAAGCTGCTTGCTGAAAAACCACATGGCGTCCGAATCCTGAGGCTCCTTCATTATTATATGGTATACAAGCTGTATGCCTGCAAAAACCAAAAGCGGCAAGTATTCTTTTTGTATAATACGTTTCATCCAAACCCGTTGTTTTTCCATCGCCCCCTCCTAGTAAAACAAGACTTCATCTGTATAAATCAAGCTATTTGCCCCATTACAGCGGTACCAGATACACGCCCGGCAGCCGCCCGGCAGCTTATCCTGGCGCACAACAGACTTAAACTGCGCATAATCATAATTAAAGCCGTCATTTGCCTTTTCGGTAAGCTTTTTCTTTTTTACATTTTCAGTAGGCAAACGGTAGTATACGCCTGCTGCCGGATCGTATGCTAATAGCCTCGTATCTGCCGTATCTATGCTGATTCCCGGTTCATATGCATAACCGCGTATCTCCAAAAAACCATGCTTTGATTCTATTTTTTCAATCTGATATGCCATTTGCCCGGCATCGGTAACACAGCCGGACACATCCACCGTAACAACGCGCTGGTTTACAAAAAACAAAGACAGCAGGTAAACCGCCGCACACAAAAAAAATACAGCCGCCACTATCTTTCCCGTCTTTACCCTGTTATATTGCCTGTCCATAGACTACCCCTTATCCTGCTTTCTGTCCCCTGCCGTACACAGATCGCTCAAAAAGCATTCCCCGCACTTTGGGCTCCTGGCAGCGCAGACAGAACGCCCAAACGTTATAATCTGTATATTATAAAGAATCCAGTGATCCTTTGGAAGTACTTTCATTAAATCCTGTTCTACCTTTTGCGGATCGTCCTGTTCTGTAAAGCCTAAACGCTTTGAAATGCGTTTTACATGGGTATCCACCACAATGCTAGGATCGTGGTAAATATTCCCGCGGATGACATTGGCCGTTTTCCGCCCGACGCCCGCTAACGCCGTCAGCTCCTCAAGCTTGCGCGGCACAACCCCGCCGTGCTTATCCACCAAGGTTTTGGCACAGGAAATTATATTTTTGGCTTTGCTGTGGTAAAACCCGATAGAATGTATATCCTGTTCAAGCTCCTTTAGATCAGCGTTTGCAAATTTTTCTAAGGAATCATATTTTACAAATAGATCCTTTGTAACGATATTCACCCTTGCGTCCGTACATTGGGCGCTTAAGATTACGGCAATTAAAAGCTGCCATGGCGTTTCGTGGTTTAAGTAACAGACGTATTCTGTACCATAAGCTTTATCTAAGCGGTTTAATATTTCTTTCGTGCGTTTTTTCACGGCCTTCTCCTTTCGTATCAAGATCTGCTTTCTTATCGTTTCAATCCACCCTGTCTAGCTCCGCCACCTTTGCCTGGTGGGTTAACACATCCCTCTCCCCATACTCAAACAGCACATAAACCTCCTCCGATAGCCGTTTTGGCAATTCACGTACCACCCTCTCCCCCTTTTTGGGAAAATGGTAAAAAAATGGCTCCACATGCGATAATTTCCCCTTTTTACAAACTGCCTTGGATACATTTGCAAATTCTGCCGGATCCCTCGCCCAAAACGGGCGGCTTTTCATATTTTCCCTGTAATATAAATCAAACAAAAGCGACTCTTCCACAAGCTCCCGCGGCATCCTGTTATCCCCTAAGACAAACTCCAGCAGCGCCTCACACCGCCTTATACGCGAATGGCTCTGCCCTAAGTACCCTTTCTTTTCATAGAACTGCCCCAGTGCAAGGAAAAAACCAAACGCATCCGGATATACCACATCTATAAGCTTCATTGTCACCTCAAACTGCCCGCTGTTATAATATGCCTCCAGCATCTCTTCCGCCAGCTTCATACATAGTATTTCATCATACGAAAGCCAGTTTGTTTTAAGGACCTCATACGGCGGGCCCCCCTTATAAACCAGCCCATATTCCTGCCTGTGCCCATACAGGTAAGAGCCCTTTAGCACTTTTAAAAACCCAAGCTGCAGCTGCGCTGCCTTTAGGGCATATACTTCATTAAATGACTCTTTAAAGCGCGTATACCCCTCAAACGGCAGCCCCGCAATCAAATCCAGATGGACATGGATATTCCCGGCATCCAAAAGGCGGTTTACCGCCGCATACACCTTAGGCAAATCCATCGTACGGCGAATTTCTGCAATGGTCTGCGGATTAGTAGACTGTATGCCAATTTCAAGCTGGATTAACCCCGGGCGAAGGCCCGATAAAAATAAAAGCTCCTCTTCTGTCAAAAGATCTGCCGCGATTTCAAAATGGAAGTTAGTCTTTCCCGTATCGTGCTCTTTGATAAACTGCCAGACTGCCATAGCATGTGCATGGTTGCAGTTAAATGTCCGGTCTACGAATTTTACCTGCGGAATTTCTTCATCTATGAAAAAACGAAGCTCCTTTTTTACCAGCGAAATATCCCTAAAGCGGAGCCTTTTATCTACCGAGGAGAGGCAATAGCTGCAGCAAAACGGGCATCCACGGCCCGACTCATAATAGACAATCCTGTTTTTAAACGCACCCATATCCCCATAACAAAACGGGACGCTGCTAAAATCAAGCGGTTCCCCTGGTTCTGTCTGGCAAATTCCTAAATTACAATCTTTTGATCCTTCCTGGCGTGCGCTGCTTGTACGGAACGCAATCCCACGGATATCAGAAAGGCTGCCGGATTTGCCGCTGCAGTAATATTCTGCCAGCTTTGCAAACGCCCTTTCCCCTTCCCCTATGATAATGCCAAAAAACGCCGGGTTTTCCTGAAATACACGCGCAGCTTCAAAGGAAACTTCCGGCCCGCCTACCCAAATCGGTACGTCCGGCCTTAATTTGTGGTATTCTTCCGCAATCTCACATATATATGCATAATTCCATATATAACAGGAAAAGCACAGCACATCCGGCGCTTTTTTATAAAGCTCTTGTAAGATATAATCACTCCTGTGGTTTATCGTATACTCTGCAATCCCAACCGAATCCCGAAATTCCTCCGGCACATAGGCACGTAGGCTGTATACCGCCAAGTTAGAATGGATATATTTGGCATTGACAGCCGTTAATAGTATATTCATTGCCCTTACACCTTCTTGTTAAAAACAGATTTGTCATTGCCCTCTTCCAGATTAAAATAGCGGTATTTGCCATTGTGTGGGAACAGCATTTCCATATAAAGGCTTCCCAGCAGGTTTTTCACCTTTCCTGCATCCAGATTCGGGATTGGCATCTTCTGCCATTCCATCTTTTTAAGGTTGTCTAATAATGTGCTGATTTGGGGCTTAGTTTCTTCATGGGTTTCCTGGGCTTCCTGCCCTCTAGATTCTTCCGCTTCCTCTTCGGCCGCTTTAGCAGGCTTTCCCTGCCCCTGCCCGGGCTTGGGCTTTAAAAGCTCCTTTGCTTCCGGGATATTATAAATTAGATTGTTGCAGGTCTTTTCAAAACATTCCCTGTCATATTTTGCAAGGAATGCCAGATCCTCCATGAAAAGGGGCTGTTTGTTGTATATCTTTATATAAATATCTGCAAGACGTATATTTTTTTGCATAGGATGGCACCTCACTAAAACACGGTTGCGAATAGATTGTTATGGATTTATCTTAACATAAGAATTTGATATCCGCAAGCCTTGCCGCCCCCTATCAGCATACTACAAATTATAAAAAGGATGCAAAGCTTCCCCCGCTTTACATCCCCTTTTCACCTTACTCTGCCCCAGGCTTTTCCACAGCCGCGACAGCATCTTTCTGCATAGGTATACGGCAGTTCTTATTGCTGCCAAATTCTACGATTACCGTATCATCTGCAATATCAATCACTACGCCGTAAAACCCGCTGGTCGTAAGCACTGTATCTCCCACTGCCAGCTCAGCAAGCATTGCGCTCTTTTTCTTTGCCTCTTTTTGCTGCGGGCGGATCATAAAAAAATACATAAATCCAAACAATACTGCCAGTGATAACAGCATCGGGACGGAACTGACCGTTCCCTCACTAAGTAAAACAGACATTTTTTTTCCTCCTTGTCGTCCATCTCATCAGGCATCTGGTGTTTTGTCCAGCCAGTAAGCACGGTTACTGGCCAAATAGGGCACCATGCCCTTTTATATCAAGGCTATTGTACACAAAACCTACACAAACAGCAAGGGGATTTAAGAATTTCACAAATTTTTTATAACGCCTTTTCCCCCTGCCCCATCCTGTAAAGCTTCTCTTGCTTATAGCTTTCATACCGCCCTGCTTCGATGGCATCCCGGATTTCTTCCATCATTGTATTGTAAAAATACAGATTATGCAGCACCAGCAGCCGCATACCAAGCATCTCCTTTGCCTTTAACAAATGCCGGATATACGCCCTGCTGTACCTTCGGCACGCCGGGCAGCCGCATCCCTCTTCGATTGGCCGCGCATCCCTTTCATACTTTTGGTTAAACAGATAAGCTTGCCCTGGCTGGTATATGCATGCCCATGCCTCCCGTTCCTGCTCGGATATACACAGTCAAAGAAATCCACGCCCCGGCTTACCGCTTCTAAAATATTGGCAGGCGTCCCCACACCCATCAGATATGTCGGCTTATCTTCCGGCAGATGCGGCACAACAGCCTCTAACACCCGGTACATCTCCTCATGTGTTTCCCCTACGGCAAGGCCTCCTACCGCATACCCGTCCAAATCCATCTCTGCAATCTGCTTAGCATGGCTGATGCGGATATCTTCATAAATTGCCCCCTGGTTTATCCCAAACAAGAGCTGCTGCCTGTTAACGGCTGTTTCCTGTGCATTTAGCTGCGCAAGCTCCTTCTTACACCTCAAAAGCCATCTTGCAGTACGATCTACAGAATCCTGTACATACTTGCGGCCTGCTACGCTGCTTGGGCACTCGTCAAACGCCATCGCTATGGTAGAACCCAGATTGGACTGGATCTGCATACTCTCCTCCGGCCCCATAAAAATCTTCCTCCCATCCACATGGGACTGGAAATACACGCCCTCTTCCTTTATCTTGCGCAGCCCCGCCAGGGAAAACACCTGAAACCCACCAGAATCAGTCAGGATCGGCTTCTCCCACGACATAAATTTATGCAGCCCCCCCATCGCATGGATCAGCTTGTCGCCAGGCCTGACATGCAGGTGGTATGTATTAGACAGCTCTACCTGCGTTTTGATTTGCTCCAGATCTTCTGTAGATACAGCGCCTTTAATCGCCGCTGCCGTCCCCACATTCATAAATACCGGCGTCTGGATTACACCGTGTACAGTATGGAATTCGGCCCTTTTCGCACCGCCGTCTTTCTTTATTATATGATATTCTGCCATACAAGCTCCTTTCCGCATGCTGCCGCCCCTGTCTGGCGGAACAAATGTAACGTCTAAAACACTAAACATCCCTCTGGCTAAAATCCCCCCAAAAAAACACCTTCCTGCCAGGCAGCCACTTATTAAGCCTCTCCGCCAAAAAACCTTCCATTTTCCCTGACAGCGCCTTTGGGTACTGGTACACGCCGCCGATATTTTGATAAGGAAACTGCGCCACTGCAGACCCAGGCTCCTGACGGCGCATCTTTTTTAAATAATCCTGCGGTACCCGGAACGAACCAATACTGGCATCTTTTACAGATTCCGCCGGAATCTGCCCAAAAACCTGGTCTACCATTGCGGCATATTCTTCTTTCCAGCCCGGAATATAAATCATCGGATCAAAACATAACCGCACCGCAAACCCTTTTTGCGCCGCTTCCTTTGCGCAGGCAATCCGCTGCGCTAAGGACGGCGTCCCATGCTCATACGCACCGATCACCGCCTGCGGCGATAATGTAAATGCATAAACTACAAAAGATGTGGGATCTGCCCGCCCAAAAAATGTGCGGTCTGCACATTTCGTCCGTACCTCCATATGAAAATCCTGCTTGCCCTGCGCAAAACGCACCCATTCCGCCACATATCCGGCGACTGGTTCAAGCGCTAGCAAATCCGTATCATATGACACACAAAGATAAACCGGATGGTTGGAGAGCATCCTTTCGGTTTCCTCAAAATAATCTTCAAGGTTTACAAATAATACGATATTTCCCGACGGATACATCCCTTTCAAATAGCAGTATTCACATCCATAAATACAGTTCATCATACAGGATGTATAATAAAAATGCTTATTCCCAAAATCATGGCAGACAGCAGCGCCAGGATAAATAAGCGTCCCCCGCTTTGCCGCCAAAACCAGCTTCTGTGAATTGCCCTGCCGTATGGCATCCTGCCCCTTACGGCAAAAAACATCCTTATAATGTGCTATTTCAATCACTGTAGCATTTGAAAACCTCTCCAGGATCCGTTTTGTGCGGCGGTGCCCTTTCACTGCCTCCTCCACATAAATATGGGAAAAAAACGGGCTATAATAATCGTTGGCGAAACTCTTCAAAACAACGCTTCCCTTCTTTTTTTGTCCTGCAAGGCAGCTTTCCCGCCTGGTACATCTCCTGGATAACCGCCCTAAAGTCCACCCCGGCCAGCTGGCAGTAAATGATATGCTGTTTTACAGACAAGGCCATAGTAGCCGAACAGCACATATCGCAGCATAGCTTATCTACGACAGCGCCATCCCACAAAAAATCCTGCCCCTTTTCCACACGGCCAATCGTACAAAGCCTGCTGGCATAATCCGCAACTGAATCCATATGTAAAGCGCAAAGCCCCTTCACCTGTTCTGGCGTAACCCGATCCCCGCATCCATTATCCGATACAATTTTTAAAAAAACCATTTGATGCGGCGAAAAAAAATAACTGCCTGCCTGATAAATAGCAGACGCTTCCATATCGTACACAAAAAAACCAGGTCTGTGCCACATGCCCTTTTGAAACGGCTTGGCCCCGGTTAAAAGCTCTGCTTCTTTAAAATTATGGCGATATAAGATATCTGGATAAAACGTTTTGCTGGTTACTGTTTCGGTTATTTTGTGGCAGAGGAACAATTCGCCAATCTGCCCCTGTCCGTCCGGGCTTTCTGCACATATCCCGATGTTAAGCAAGAAATCCTGCTTACCAGGTAAAACTGCTGTACAAATGCTGCTTACAGCGGCAGCTGCGCTAACCATACCCGTTCCAGTAATTGTAACACGGATATTTTCCTGTTCATTGTAAAACACCTGAAAACGGGAAACCGAAGTATCCCGCTTTAAACTGTACCGCGAAATCCACGCACTTGCCTCATAATACGTGGCAGTAAAAATATATAGCATACTGCAAGCACCCTTTCCTGCCTTTGCCGGAATATGCCAAAAACGGCTGCTTTCACCTGTGCCTTCTTAATTTAGCACAAATCCAGCACACTCCTTGCCTCTTGCACCTTCTTTAAATCCGTACGGTAAACCTCATACTCCGGCAGGCCTGGCAGCCCCATATGCACCTTGCCATTCCAAAACATCATCCCGCTGTCAACCGTTTTTTTACCGGACATATGAAAGCTTGCCGCATTTATTTCTGCAGCCAGCCCTTTTATCACTGCCGCGTCCACGCCAGCTCCAACTAAAATTTCAATCCGGCCCTTTGCCTTTTGGATAAGCCCGCACAAAAGCTGTTTTCCCTTTGTGCAGCTATCCTCCTGTCCGGAGGTGAGAATCGTGTCTGCCCCAAACGAAATTGCTTCCTCCAAAGCCCGGTACGGATCTTTACAGACATCAAACGCCCGGTGCAACGTCAAATGCATACCGGATGTGCCCTGCCTTAGCCGTTTCATCCGCTCCAAATCTATATTCCCATCCGGCAAAAGGCAGCCGGCTACAACCCCGTCTGCCCCCAGATTATGGAACAATCTGGCATCCTCTTCTATGGCCCTAAATTCCGCATCCGTATACAAAAAATCCCCAAACCTTGGCCGGATTAAAACATGCAGTGGAATATCGCATGCCTTACGGATTTGCTTAAACATGCTTATGCCAGGCGTCGTACCGCCAACCGCCAAATTAGAACATACCTCCAGGCGGTCTGCCCCGCCCTTACTTGCAATAACCGCGGATTCTACAGAATCCACACAAACCTCTAATATCCTTTTCACTATGCCTGTCCCCGTTTAGTATTCCTCTTCCTGTGCCTTCTCTTCAATATCTTCTACTGGCTTTTTTAGCCCTTCTATCACTATGCCATTTTTTTGTGCATAATCCCACAAAGCCGCATGGATGGCTTCCTCGGCAAGCAGGGAGCAGTGTACCTTTACAGGCGGCAGGCCGTCTAACGCTTCCATTACGGCTTTATTGGTAACTGAGAGGGCTTGCTGAACCGTTTTCCCTTTTACAAGCTCTGTCGCCATACTGCTTGTGGCCACAGCAGCCCCGCAGCCAAAGGTTTTAAATTTGGCGTCCCTTATCACACCCTGATCGTCTATGTCAAAATAAATCCTCATTATATCGCCGCACTTTGCGTTCCCAACTGTCCCAACCCCGCTCGGGTTTTCAAGCTCACCGACATTCCTTGGATTATTAAAATGCTCCATTACCTTTTCACTGTACATAATTTACCTCTTTCTCCTGTTAGTCATTGCTTACTGGTTCCCTTTTTTTACAAAATCTTCATATAAAGGAGACATGCCCCGCAGCCTTTCTACGATTTTTTTCAATTCATCCACTACATAATCAATCTCTTCTAGCGTAGTTTCTTCCGATAATGTAATGCGCAAAGAACCGTGCGCAATCTCATGCGGCAGCCCGATTGCAAGCAAAACATGCGACGGATCCAATGCGCCTGAGGTACAAGCTGAACCGCTGGATGCGCAGATCCCGCTCTGATCTAACAAAATCAGCATGGATTCCCCCTCGATGAACCGAAAACAAAAACTCGCATTGTTGGGAAGCCTGTCCGCCCCATCGCCGTTTAGCCTGGAATATGGAATTTCTGCCAGCACCCGCCCAATCAGATGATCCCGCAGCTTTATCTGTGCCGCAGCCCGTAATTCCATCGTACCCCCTGCAAGCTGAGCGGCCTTGCCAAACCCCACAATCCCAGGCACATTTAATGTCCCGGCCCGCCTGCCGCGCTCCTGTGCGCCGCCATGGATAAAAGAACGGATTTTTATGCCTTTACGGATATACAAAATCCCGGCTCCCTTAGGCCCGTTTAGCTTATGCCCGCTTGCAGAGAGCATATCAATGCCCATTTCTTCCACATCGATTGGGATATGCCCATATGCCTGAACGGCATCGGTATGGAAGGGGACACCCGCATTGCGGGCAATCTTTCCGATTTCAGCAACTGGCTGCAGTGTACCAATTTCATTGTTTGCAGCCATAATGGAAATCAGTATAGTATCCGGGCGGATGGCAGCTTTAAGCTCCCCTAAGGAAATTTTCCCTGCTGCGTCCACGTCTAAATAAGTCACTTCCAACCCTTGCTTTTGCAGGTACCCGCAGGTGTGCAAAACGGCATGGTGTTCAATTTTGCTGGTAATTATATGGCGCCCCTTCGATGCATAGGCTTCCGCCGCAGCTTTAATTGCCCAGTTATCCGACTCGCTTCCGCTGCCCGTAAAATAAATTTCTTCCGGCTTTGCGCCGATTACCGCTGCTGCGCGCTCCCTGGCTGTATCAACCGCAGTCTGGCTTTCTCCTGCAAAACGGTACATCGCAGACGGGTTGCTGTATGTCCCGCAAAAATACGGCATCATTTCATCAAGAACGCCCTGGCTTACGCGTGTAGTTGCGGCGTTATCCAAATATATAAATTTGCCCATAATATCCCTTTCTTCTATAATATTATTCCATTATTGTATCCTATAAACATAGTAGGTTTTGAATGGATTTATTATAACGCCGCATATTCTGGTTGTCAATAGTATTTCGCCTGCATTCACGCTTTTACCTTTACCTTTATTGCTTTGCCGTATTTTCCGTAATACGTTATTCCGGATTTCCTTTGATAGCCTCTGGCTTTTATATAATATACCTTTCCCTTTTTCAGGGATTTGAGCGTAATTTTAGCCTTTTTTGTTTCTTTTTTATGAAAAGTTTTAAATCTTTTGCTTGTAGAATAAACGATTTGATAACCAGTCAGGGGAAGGCCATTCTTTAGCCGTACCGTTACCCTCTGTTTCTTATGGGATACGGCCGACTGCAGCTGTGTTTTTGCAGGTACAATCTGGAAAGACGACGCCTTTGTCCCCACAAACGCGCCGATACCTGTTACCGTTACCCCCGCAGTGCCGATTTCAATATTGTCCTGGTAGCTGACGGTATAATCCTTTCCGCAGATTAAGGGGAGCTTGTTTAACCGCACAAAAACCGCGGGTTTTTTACCTTTTCCAGTATAAGCAGCCGTTCCGATAGCATCCACAGATGCCTGGCTAATGTCCCTGGAACGTATAGACTTTTGAATTTTAACTGTATCGTCAATCTTTTCACCATTATCTGTCCGGTAAGTGTCAATGGTAAAGGTACTTTCTGTAACCTCCACAATAGAATAAGTCGGAACCCCGCCTTGCCATCTGGCCGCAACATATGCCTGTTTTTCTTCCGCCAGATCATAATACCTGCTGCCTGAGGAAGATCCTGCAGCCATATAAAGGATCCCCTCTGGATTGACCGCAGCCCCGTCCACTATTTCCGGCTCTACGGGCAAACCTGCCTTTAAGAATTTGGACCGGGTATAGGAATGGTCATGCCCTGTCAGCACAACGTCAATGCCATTGCCGTCAAAGTATTTAACCAGCTTATTGCGCAGTTTTATAACCTGTTCATCAGAAGAATGCTTGGCAGATCCATAAATATCCTGATGCAGCGTTACAATGCGCCAGGTGCAATCCGGATTTTTGCGGATTGCACCTTCCATAAATTCTTTATGCTCTTTTGTATTACTATCCTGTGTATTTAACATCATAAATAAGGCGCTGCCATAGGTAAACCAATAATCACCGCCCACGTATTTATTTTGTCCAAGAAAGCTTTGGTTGGGCACATGAAAATGATAATCATAATTGGGGTTATCCCCGTCATGGCCCCCTACTGTTGTCGCCACTGGGACAGACCGGAGCAGCTTTGGGCAAAGAAAACCGCTGTATTCTATTTCACTTACAGTTTTATCCAAAGCCTTACAGGCATTTGTTTGAACCTGATCTCCCGCGGACAAAATAAAATCCGCTTTCTTACCTGATTTTTTATACGCTTTATTTATTGTATCACGCCAGCCAAAAGCATCCCTGCACGCCGCATCGCTTTGCGCCAAACGGTATTCCTCTTGCGCTTCCAGATACTCCTCCTGCTTTATTGGATTGGATTTTCCTATTTGTGGATCCCCTACATAGATAAAATGAAACATATCCCCGGCTTCATTGGTATGAAAAGGCGCTACCTCCTTTCGATCCGCCTGGTAATAGTATGTAGCGCCTGGTTTTAAATTTTTCAGGGTTACTTTGTTGCTCCTATATCCCTTTTGCGCCTTCTTCTGTTTGATTTTAACCGTTTTCCCGTCGCTCAAATCACGTTTTTGCCCATACCTGAAACGGACAGGCTCCCCATTTTTACTATACCACGCAAAATTCATCTGGGTTTCGTCTGATCCTGGCGACAAAGCCACATAGGTCCAGTCATTACAGATTGTTTTCCATTCCTGTTTAAAAGCTTCTGGCAGCCCTGCTTGCGCGCCCCAAAAAACAGCTCCCTGCAGTAAAATTATTCCTGCCAAAAAACATGCGCATAGTTGCTTCCTACAATTTTTTACAATCATAAATCCTCCCCCCAACACTCAATCTTCAGTTCCTATACCCCTGCATTTTTCGCATAAACCTCTACTGAAAACCAATAGCATAATAAGAAAAACACAAATATCACACCCACGCTCGCGGCATAAACTGCCATCAGGTTTGTATACATCATCTTCTCCAACGCATGCACTGCAAAATAAGCCGACACCGCCATTACCGCAAACGGCAGGCCATATGCAGCCTTAAGCTCATGGGACAGCGACTTTTTAAGCGTCCACTGCGCCACACCCAGCTTCTTTAATACCAAATAACGCTCCTTTTCCTCAAACGCATCATTATAAAGCTTCATAAACAATACGCTTCCGCTTGCCAGTACAAATACCATAAACATAAAAATACATACCGTATACAATACCTTAATCCATTCAATATCGCTGCTGTTAGGATCAACCACCACCCTTGCAGCATTATCTGCCCCTTCCCCGTTTAACGTATCTAGTTCATCTATAGACGCCGCAAAATTATATATGTCCTCAATCCGGTAATTATATGTATACATCTGTTCCCCGAGCGGCAGAAGGCGTTCGTATTCCGCGTCGTTTACCACATAAAAGCTCATCATTTCCTGCAGGCAGCCCAAATAAGGCACATTCGTTTCCATCACCTCGCGGTAAGTTTTCCCATTTAACGTTTCTGTCTGGTTAGACCTGGCCGTTAAAAGCGACAGCAGGTACAAATGGGAGGCTTCAATGATTTCATCATCCCCTAGCGGTTCCATTTCAAATTCCAGGCCTGTTTGTTCCGCCAGCCTCTTTACCCCGGAATACGGCAGAATAGCATAGTTGCGGCTTGTAAACGGCGTATCAAAAAGAGAAGCGTCAATTGCCAAAAACGGCAGTTCGGCACTATAGGAAATCTGGTTATCTTTTTCAATCAAAGGCCGTATTACCTCGTCCAGATCCTGCCTTGCGCTCAAAAACTGGTATGTATATGTATTCCGAAAATGCACAATAGAATTATACCTGTATTTCATGGCAAACCCGGTTGCAAGCGCCGTTACCGAGCACAGCATCAGCACACATGTCATTGCATAGGTACGGTAATTTTTCTTCATCCTAAAAATTACATTGTTAATCCATAAATTCCGCTGTTTTTTATAAAGGAACAGCTTCTTTTTTGCAAGGCTTTGCAGCAGCATCGGCAAAAACCCGCCAAACAGCAAATAAACCCCGGCAATAACAAGCACAACCGCTGCAAATACATTGCCCATGACCTCCTGCCCGCCTTCTTTCACTGCAAGGTAATAGCCTAAAAACAGGATCACAATACCTGCCACGGTTTTTAAAAACAGCATAACCGGATTCTGCCTGACATATTCGTTTGCCCGCGATGCGGACACCATTTCAAGCACACTGCTCCTTACGATATTCACATATCCTTTTATTGCAAAAATAATATACATAATCAAATAAACCGCCGCCGTAACCAAGATGGGCTTTGATGAAATCCGAAATGAAATATCAACAGAAATCTCGGATATGGCAAGCAATATCATCTGGAACAGGTATGTGGCCAGTATGCCAAGGCCCGTGCCAAGCGCCAGCGCAGAGAGGCCAATAAATGACGTTTCTATCATATAAAGCTTGCCGATTTTCTGGTTACTAAGGCCCATAAACACATAAATGCCAATTTCTTTTTTCTGTTTGGTCAAAAATACGTTTGTCGCATACCAGAGGAAAAAAAACATAAAACACCCTAATGCTACAGAAACCGTATGTACCAGGATATCAATGTAATCCCGGTTTTGCTTTCCCAGCACATCAAACAAATCTGAAGAAAGTATATTCTGGAAATTTAAAAAGACCAGGATTGTAAACGCCAGCGACAGAATAATAGCCAGGTAGTTTTTAAAGCTCCTCCCAAAATTTGCCATTGCCAGTTTCACCATACTCACGAAAAGTCACCTCCCATGGAAGCCTGCATATCAATAATTTTATCGTAAAATTCCTTCCGGCCCTCACACCGGCTTATCCTGCACCGGATCTGCCCGTCGCTTAAGATATAGGCATCCTTAGCATAAGACGCGCTAAACGCATCATGCGTTACCATTAAAATTGTCGCTTTCCCGCTGTCGTTTACCATCTTAAGGCATTCCAGCAAATCCTTGCTTGAACGGGAATCAAGCGCCCCGGTAGGCTCATCGGCAAAAATAATTTCCGGATCGGTAATCAATGCACGGCACGCCGCCCCCCTTTGCTTCTGCCCTCCAGAAAGCTGGTAGGGATATTTTTTCAAATGTCCCTTTAACCCGAACATATCTGCAAACATTTCGGTTTTTTTGATACATTGCGCACCGCCAGAGCCGTTTAAGGACAGGGGCAGGGCAATATTGTCCTGCAGCGTCATGGTATCAAGCAGGTTATAGTCCTGAAAGATAAAACCGATTTTGTCACGCCTGATTTTGGAAAGATCACGGTTGGATACTTTGCCGATATCAACCCCGTCCAACATCACCTGGCCCTGTGTAGGCTTGTCAATTGTAGACAGGATATTTAAAAGTGTCGTTTTGCCGGATCCGCTTGGCCCCATGACTGCAATAAAATCATTTTTATAGATTTCTAAGTCAATGCCTTTTAATACTGTAGCGCAAAATCCATTAGTGCCGTAATTTTTTACCAGGTTTTTAATTTCTAATACTTTTTTTCTATTCATATTGTCTATCCTCCTTACACAGCCTATTATAGAGGATGTGTAAAGGAAAATCCTTACATTCACATTACAAAACAAGCGTTAGCATTACAATTGATGTAAGGCTGCACCAGTTATCCTTCCTTCCCCAGCCGCACCGTAAAACGCGTATACTTAAACGGCTCGCTTTCAACCGAAATCTGATGCCCCAGCCTCTCTATAATTTTAGCCGCTATATAAAGCCCCATCCCTGTGGATTTATATTTCCCGTTGTGATGGCTGCCGCCAATAAAGCCTTTCTCAAATACCCTGGAAATATCCTCCTGCCGGATGCCTTCCCCATGATCTTCTACACATAACAAAACCTCCCTCTCCTTACTAGTACTCCATATTTTTAAAACAGGCCGGCCTGCCGCATATTTTATAGCGTTGCTTATCAGCTGGTCGAGCACATATACCAGCCAGCTTTTGTCCGTATAAACCTTCACGTCCTCCACAGAAAGCTCCAACAGAAAATGATTTTTAATCAGGAAGAACTGGTTATTGCGGACAGAAGCTTTCACACATCCGGGCAGGCTTACGGCTTTCACCTGGATATCAAACAGCTTGCCCTGCACCTTACAGCCCAAAAGCGCCCCGTTTAACTGCGCATTGATGCGCTCAAGCTGTTCCTGCATCTGGCCGCGCAGGCTGCTGTCTTCTATTTTTTTATTCATCAGCAGGCTTGCCGATAAGGGGATTTTTACCTCGTGGCACCATTTGGCAATGTAATCCTGCAAATCACAGTTTAAGTCAAATTGCTCTTTTAACTGCCCGGACAGCACACGTACATCATGCTCTGCGATTTCTATATTCTCCAAATCCAAAAATTCCTGGTAAATCACAGAGCCGTACTCAAGCAATTCCCGTTTCCTGACCTGGTTTTTCCAGTAAGCCACATAACCTGCCCCGCCGTAAAACAGGGCACAGGATGCTAAAAGCAAATCCAGGTAAAGAAGATACCAGATTTTGACATCCGGCAGCAGAAATATAAAATACAGATTATAGGAAAGGCACAAAAAGCCACAAAAGAGAAGCTGCTTTTTTATTTTTTTTAACCAGCTCATACGATATAATATCCCTGCCCTTTCTTCGTGCAGATCAACTCCCCGCCGCTTGCCGCCTTAAGCTTATTGCGCAGCCTGCAAATCAATGTGGTTAGCGTCCCGTCCGAAACAAACTCGTCCGTGCTCCAAAGCTCCATCATTAACTCCTCCCGCGTTACCACCTGGGGCTTTTGCTCCAGCAGCTTGGCAATAATTTTCTGTTCCGATTTGGTCAGGCCAACCTTTTTTCCATGGCATACAAGTAAAGCCGTATCCTCCTCCAGGTAAAAGCCCTCTCCAAAATACTGCCGCCCCTTCACCTTATACTGGTATGTCCTTCTTAATATAGCTTCCATTTTTGCCTTTAGCAGCTCCAGCCGAAACGGCTTTTCCACGTAATCATCCCCACCCTGGGCGATTGCCATTATTTTATCCCTGTCATCATTTTTACTGCTGATATAAATAATCGGAATATCTGAAATGGCGCGGATTTTACCGCACCAGTAAAACCCATCGTAAAACGGCAGGTTAATATCCATTAAAACCAAATGCGGCTGGTATCTCGTAAATTCGGATACAATGTCGTCAAAGCGGCTGGCCACAACAGCCTCATACCCCCACTTTTCCAGGAACTGCCGTATTTCATCCGCAAGGGCTGCATCATCTTCGACCAGCATAACCTTCATTTTCAAATCCAAAAAAACACCTCTTCCCATTTGTTTTTCCCAAAGCATAGTAAATATAGTCTAATTTTATAACCAATATATGAAATTTGTCAATTTACTTATTTACAAACCTGTTTGGGTATGATATATTGTTTCCATGCCAATTTGCCGTGGCTCCCTTCCATTAGGAATGGAGGAATATCATGTCACACAGGCAAATATCTTTTAGGGCGGCATTCGCTGCCATCTGCATGGTTTTCATGCTCTTTATTTCCGGTTTATATCCCGCAGCAGTACATGCATCCATATCTGGTTATGAGTTTGTCGTATTAAACACATTTTCCAAAACGTTAAATATCGGGGATGAATTCTATCTGGCTGCAGTCACATCTACCGGCAAAAAACCCACTTTTTCATCCAGTGACAAAAGCGTCGCTTCTGTCAATACATATGGCAAAGTCACAGCAAAAAAAGCCGGGACGGCAACTATTACTGCCAAGATCAAAAACGGGGAAGCAAGCTGTAAAATCAAGGTCAATGAAACTACGGTACAATTGAGCGCCAAAAATATTTCTCTGGAAATCGGCTACAGCGCAAAACTAAAGGCTTCTGTTTCTACCGGACATCCCGTCAAATTCAAATCATCAAAATCAAGCATCGCTTCTGTCAGCGAAACAGGCGTTATTATAGCAAAAAAGGCCGGGACGGCAACCATTACTGCAACTGCAGATAAGGTCTCGGTGGGCTGTAAGGTAACTGTCAAGCAGCCAAAGCTAAAGATTAACAAGTCTTCTGTTTCGCTCTATCGAAAAGGAAAGGTTAAGCTTTCCGCCACATCCACATCCAAACATGCCCCAAAATGGAAATCCAATAAAAAAAGCGTTGCTACCGTAGATGAAAACGGTATGGTTACGGCAGTCAAAAACGGCACCGCAATCATTACCGCTACCGTAGACGGCGTTAGCAAAACATGTGAGGTTACTGTGAAAAAACCAGAGGTGTCTTTTGATAAAGAAAGCGTTACGCTTATTGCCGGCAAGCAGTACCAGGCAAAGGCGAAGGTGTCTTCTAAAAACAAGCCAGAGTATTCCAGCTCAAATACCAGTGTTGCTTCCGTTGATGAGAATGGGTTAATTACTGCCATAGGAGATGGAAAGGCATATATTTATGCCAAAGAAGACGGCGTGAAGGCACGCATGACGGTTATTGTAAAAGTAAAATAAGTTTATGTTTTATGTGGTAAGGGAGGGCGGCAAATTGGCTATGTTATCCGGCAGCTGAACCCCCTTTACACCAATGATGCAAATTGCTATAATAGCTGTACAGCAGGCTGGCAATCTGCCATAGTTTTCATTTGCGAAAAGGAGGCAGCATGATAACTACAAAAATGACATACCAACAACCGCTTAACCGAGATACGCTTTTATCTTTAAATAAACCTTCCAAAGAAAGCCCCAATGTTCCACAAAAGGCTCCGCCCCTTCCGCCTTCAAACGCACCCCAGCGTATTCCGCCACTTTTAAAGCCTGCCCAAAAAGGGCAGAAAATTACTTTAGGAGCATCCTCCCAGCTACGCAGGATAAAAGCTTGTTTTGGCTGGAATTCACTAAACAGCCTATGCGACGTGGATGTTTCTGCATTTTTATTAGGCGCAAACGCAAAAGTAATCGGGGATTCATGGTTTGTATTCTACGGACAAGAAAAAAGCCCGGATCAAAGCACTGTTTTCTGTGAAGCAGCTTCACAAGGCCGTCAATGCATCAGCATTGATTTTAACAAGCTAAACCCGGATGTCTGCAAAATCGTTTTTGTATTGACCATCCATGAAGCGCTTTACCACAAGCTTCATTTTGGAATGCTAAAGGATGCATATATCCGTATTTTACAGGAAGACAACCAAACAGAGCTTGTCAGTTTTAAAATGACAGAATACTATACAAATGTAATTTCCATGATGATCGGGGAAGTCTACCGCCACAATGGGGAATGGAAGTTCTACGCTGTGGGCAACGGCGTTGCAAGGGATTTGGCAGGGCTTTGCGGCCTATATGGCGTACAGGTCTGTGATTAAGGTATCTTTTAGGAGGAAAAAATGTTAAAATTTGAAACGCTCAACGAACTGACACTTAAGGTTACATGCAGGGGCAACGATGTGCTTTTTACAAAAGCAGGGGCCTTTATTGCAGGGGAAAGCCCAAATGGGAAAAATTACAAATTTGAAAAGCTGCTGCTTGGCCCGCAGGGCAACATCATGCAGGCGGCCCTTGGCTCCCTGATGCGCCGCGTTACGAAAGAAAACCTGCCCTTGATGAAGGTCATAATGAACGGGGATTCTGTTACATACTATGCAAACTGTTCGCAGCATGTTGTAATATACCAGCTTGCCGTTGGCGAAACAGTGTCTGTGGAGTCAGAAAATATTCTGGCTTTTACTGGCGACTGCAAATACAGCGTCCGTTTTATCGGCACTGGTATAATATCTCAAAAAGGGCTTGCCACTTCTACCCTGACCGGAACCGGAAGCAATGCCTATGTTGCGGTCCTTTGTGACGGCAACCCGATTGTTTTAAGCAACCTTACAGATCAGCGCACTATTTGTGTCGATCCAGATGCCGTTATCTGCTGGATGGGGCAGTCTGGTTTTTGCGATCCGCAGGTAAAACTGGATTTGTCCTGGAAAAACCTAATCGGGCAAGCCTCCGGGGAATCTTACGCATTTGAATGGAGCGGCTCGCAGCCAGTTTCTGTGATTGTCCAGCCATCAGAGCGTACAGGCGGGGTCCGGATTGGCATAGATTAACACCCGCTACATCTGGTGCCTGACAACCTGGTACTCATCCCCATTTTTAAAATAAGGGCAATATTTATATTTACGGCTCATAAAACGGGCCATATCGTCTTCGTCCAGATTGACGGTGCAAAAATACTCCTCAGCCTCTTCATCATACGCATTGTACGCACAGTAATCACATTCCATTTATTTTCTCCTGTTCCTTTTTTTATTATCTAAGCTGCATGTTTTTCTAAATTATACTATACAAATAGACTTTGAACAACTATCTAATCTAAACTACAGCTTGCATTTTTCCTGCGAAAGATGTATGATGTACCTGCAATAAACAACCGGGGAGCCTGCGGTACGGGCTGAGAGGAAGGTAGCGCCTTCGACCCGTTTACCTGATTTGGATCATGCCAACGTAGGGAGCTTAGATAAACATATTACCAGAGAAGCTGCCCAACCGCCAGCTTCTTTTTTTGACTAAAACCCAAATTCAAGGAGGATAAAATATGGTTAAAATTAACGGGTCGCCCACAGATGTTTCCGGCAAATCCATCCGGGAATATTTATCGGCCACGGATTATGACCCCACACGCATCGCAATAGAACGCAACGGTAAAATTGTACCAAAGGCGCAATATGGTTCCGTAATTCTTACAGACGGCGATTCGCTCGAAATCGTAAGCTTTGTGGGAGGGGGCTGATATGGCTGCAGCATTCCCCACCCAAGAAGAATTTTTACAGGCACAGCAGCAGCGCCATGGAAAAAAGCTGCAGCAGAAATTTTCCTCAGCGCGCGCCGCTGTCTGCGGGCTTGGCGGGCTTGGTTCCAATATAGCCATCTGCCTTGCCCGCGCGGGAGTTGGGCACCTGCACCTGATTGATTTTGACCGCGTTGACTTATCCAACCTGCACCGCCAGCAATACGCAGCAGCACAGATCGGCATGTACAAAACAGACGCGTTAAAAGAAACGCTTAAAGCAATTTCCCCTTATATCCAGCTGCAAACGGATACCATCCGTATGACAGAAGAGAATTTGGGCCAACTGCTTGAACACGACAGCATTATCTGTGAAGCATTTGATAACGCGCAGGCAAAAGCCATGCTTGTAAATAGCGTATTGGAACTTTTTCCAAATAAGTATATCATTGCCGGTTCTGGCATGGCAGGCATTGGCTCGGGAAACTGCATTATGACACGCAAAATCACCCCCCGTTTTTACCTCTGCGGCGATGAAAAAAGCGATGTGGCAGACACCCCCGGCCTTCTTTCCTCCCGCGTCATGCTGTGCGCCGCACACCAGGCCCATACGGTACTGCGCATACTAGCGGGGGAAACAGAAGCTTAACGCACACACTTCCACACCCATATATTTACACATAGAAAGAAGGAGCACCCATGCAAACAAACGACACATTCACCATTGGCGGACACACATTCACCTCCAGGTTTATCTTAGGATCCGGCAAATACTCCCTCAGCCTGATTGAAGCCGCTGTCCAATACGCCAAAGCGCAAATCATCACATTAGCGGTACGCCGGGCAAATACTAAAGAGCAGGAAAATATCTTAGACTACATTCCAAAAGGCGTTACCCTCCTCCCAAACACCTCTGGCGCAAGAACTGCCGCAGAAGCAGTACGCATCGCCCGCCTGGCCAGAGAGCTTGGCTGCGGCGATTTCGTCAAAATCGAAATCATGCGCGATTCCAAATATCTGCTGCCAGATAATGCGGAAACCGTCCGTGCCACCGAAACCCTTGCCAACGAAGGGTTTGTTGTAATGCCTTATATGTACCCCGATTTAAATACAGCAAGGGATCTGGTAAACGCAGGCGCCGCCGCAGTGATGCCGCTGGCATCCCCTATTGGCTCAAACAAAGGGCTTGCCACCCGTGAATTCATCCAAATCCTAATTGACGAAATCGACCTTCCGATTATTGTAGACGCCGGAATCGGCAGGCCCTCACAGGCCTGTGAAGCAATGGAAATGGGCGCCGCCGCCATTATGGCAAACACCGCCCTTGCAACCGCCGGAGACCTGCCTTTGATGGCAGGGGCATTTTGCAGGGCAATCGAGGCCGGACGGATGGCATACCGATCCGGGCTGGGGCGCGTATTAAAAAGAGGGGCTGCCGCATCCGACCCGCTGACTGGATTTTTACACGATTAAGGAGACATCTCATGCAGAACCAATATTTTGTTGACGGGGGGCACCTTTCCGAAGAAGCCCTCCAAAAAAAACACCAATTAGAACACGATCCCGCTTGCCGGACAAACCACATGGAATACCTGCCCGGCATGGAACAGATAAGCTCCGATATTGCCCAACGCGTACTTTCAGAGATGGACGGATACAGCTATAGCCATTACACAGCAAAAGACGTAACAGCCGCCTTAGGCCATCCTACCTGCAGCATTGAGGATCTAAAAGCGCTCCTTTCCCCTGCCGCAGAGCCCTTCTTAGAGCAAATGGCGGTACGGGCCCATCAAGAAACGCAAAAGCATTTTGGCAACACTGTTTATCTGTTTACGCCGCTTTATATTGCCAATTACTGTGAAAACTACTGCGTTTACTGCGGTTTTAACTGCTATAACCACATCAGCCGCATGAAGCTTTCCATGGAGCAAATCGAACATGAGATGAAAATTATAGCCGATTCCGGAATGGAGGAAATCCTGCTTTTGACTGGGGAAAGCCATAGCATGAGCGATATTTCCTACATTGGAAACGCCTGTAAGCTCGCAAGAAAATACTTCCGTATGGTTGGCCTGGAGATTTATCCAGTTAATACCGAAGACTACCGTTACCTACACGAATGCGGCGCAGATTATGTTACCGTATTTCAGGAAACCTATGACACGGACAAATACGAAACCCTGCACCTTCTAGGGCACAAGCGCATCTGGCCCTACCGCTTTGACGCACAGGAACGCGCCCTTCGCGCTGGGATGCGTGGTGTCGCATGTTCTGCACTCCTTGGGCTTTCAGATTTCCGCAAGGACGCCCTTGCAACTGCACTGCATGCGTATTACCTGCAACGCAAATATCCGCATGCCGAGCTGTCGCTCTCCTGCCCCCGCCTGCGCCCAATTATCAACAATGATAAAATCAACCCCTTAGACGTACACGAAACGCAGCTTTGCCAGATTATCTGCGCCTACCGTATATTCCTGCCCTTTGCAGGCATTACCGTATCCTCCCGCGAAAGCGTTTCCTTCCGCGACGGCATCATGAAAATCGCCGCCACCAAGGTTTCCGCCGGAGTTTCCACTGGGATTGGCGACCATGAAAGTAAATACACCGGAAAGGAGGCAGACGGTGCAAGCGGCGACGAGCAATTTGAAATCAATGACAGCAGGAGCTTTACAACCATGTACAAGGACATTGCCAAGGAAGGCCTGCAGCCGGTGTTAAATGACTACTTATATATCTGACCTAATCTGCGTTACCAACCGCAAGCTCTGTAAAACAGATTTTTTGGCTCAAATCCGTAAAATTGCCCTTGCCCATCCCAAAGCCATCCTTTTAAGGGAAAAGGATCTGCCAGAGCGCGAATACCGGGATTTGGCCGTACAGGTTATGGCAATATGCCAGACGCACCATGTACCGTGCATCCTCCACACATTCACCCAAACAGCCGCTTGCCTGCACGCGGACGCCCTGCATCTTCCCCTGCCCCTGCTGCGGGGCTTACGCAAATCAGAAAAAACCATCTTTTCCCATCTAGGGGCTTCCTGCCACTCCGTGGATGATGCCAGGGAAGCCGAAGCCCTTGGCTGCACCTACATTACAGCCGGCCATATTTTTGCCACGGACTGCAAAAGGGGCATTCCGCCGCGTGGCCTATCCTTTTTAACAGACGTCTGCCATTCCGTACACATTCCCGTTTATGCCATCGGCGGCATAAACAGTTCAAATTTATCCCTTGCGGCGCGCGCCGGAGCCGCGGGAAGCTGTATTATGAGTGGGGCAATGTCCTGTGAAAACCCGGCACAATTCTTTAAAAACTTTGAAAAGGCAGGTAACTTCCATGAAATTAAACCCTGAAAGCTTATTACTATATGCTGTAACCAACCGCTCCCATACTACAAGCCAGCAAGACTTCCTTACCCAAATCAAAGACGCCCTGGCAGGCGGCGTGACTTGTGTACAGCTTCGGGAAAAGAATCTTTTAGAAGATGAATTTACCGAAGAAGCCATCCGTGTAAAAGAGCTCTGTAAAAGCTATGGCGTGCCGCTTCTTATTAACGATAACTTAAACGTAGCGCTAAACAGCCATGCGGACGGAATCCATGTCGGCAAAAACGACTGCCCAGTCAGTGATATCCGAAAACGCACAGGCAAAGATTTTATTATCGGTGCAACAGCAAAAACGGTCGCACAGGCTCAAAAAGCAGAAACGGACGGCGCAGATTACCTTGGCGTAGGGGCAGTATTTACATCACCCACAAAAACGGATGCTATCCGGATTACATCTGGACAATTAAAAGAAATCTGCGGCTCGGTTTCCATCCCTGCAATCGCCATCGGGGGCATCTGCCATGAAAATATCCATTTGCTGCAGGGCAGCGGCATATGCGGCATTGCAGTAGTGTCAGCCCTTTTTTGTTCAGAGGATACCAGCGGGGCAGCCCGGATATTAAAGCAGGACATTTTAGAGATGATATAAGAAGGAGAATCTACTATGAAAACATCGCTTACCATTGCCGGCAGCGATTCCAGCGGAGGCGCCGGAATCCAGGCGGATATCAAGACAATGACCGTAAACGGCGTCTTTGCCACTAGCGCCATCACCGCCCTGACAGCGCAAAACACCACTGGGGTAGCTGCAATTTACGAAGTAACCCCTGATTTCCTCGCCGCCCAGCTCGAAGCCGTCTTCACCGACATCCCGCCCGACGCCGTAAAAATCGGCATGGTATCATCTGGCGCCCTGATTAAAACCATAGCAGAATCCCTCACCGCATTTTGCGCCAAAAACATTGTCGTCGATCCGGTCATGATCTCCACCAGCGGCGCAAGGCTCATAAACGAAGATGCTATCTCCATTCTAAAAGAAAAACTGCTGCCCCTTGCTTCCCTAGTCACTCCCAACATCCCCGAAGCCGAAGCCCTCTCTGGCATCCGTATCCGTGGGGAACAAGATATGCAGGAAGCAGCCAAACGTATCGGGACATCCTACGGCTGCGCCGTACTCTGCAAAGGCGGGCACAATATCAACAACGCCAACGACCTGCTCTTTTATAACGGCACATACCAGTGGTTTTTGGGCAGGCACATTGAAAACCCCAATACACACGGCACCGGATGCACCCTTTCCAGCGCAATTGCAGCAAACCTTGCAAAAGGGTTTTGCATAGCAGATTCCGTAAAAAGGGCCAAGGAATACATTTCCGGCGCACTTAGCGACATGCTTGATCTCGGCAGCGGCAGCGGCCCTATGAACCACGGCTTTTGCCTGAGCGGAGAATATATAAAAGAAGCGGATGAATCGTAATTGTCGATTCATCCGCTTTTCCTCAAATATAAAACTAAATTCTATCAGTATCTTGCAGTATTTGGATTAATTGGCTAATTTTCAAACACGCTCTAACGAGAACTATAGGGAGTGGGTGGCAAAGGATCCATCAGACAGAGGGCAGGAATGAATTTAGGGACACCGTATAAAATATCTCTCAAAGAGTTTGTATTTTTTGCTTTATAGAATCGACCCCTTCATGATGGTACTCCCTTATAAAATTATCGTAGTCAGAAGACAACTGTAATGCAAGTTTTTTTGACTTAACTAATTCATAGAATGAAATCCCCTTTTCAAGTTTTTCATAATCATCAAGAGTGAACGTTAGAATCATTAAATTTTTATTATTCTGATATTTTTCAACAATACGCAACACCTTTGTAAGGCCATATGAATCATGATACTCCTTTTCATTTCCACTTAATCCTTTTTGAGTAAATATAATTCCAAAAGATATATCCGTACTCACTAATAAGCTGTAAAACTTACCTACATAAGTTACTCCCAATGTGGATTCGTAATTTTTACACTCTCCCAAAATAATATCGGAATCAATTTCAAGTAAATCTCTCGAAATATTATAAGTATAAAGTGCCTGCTTTCCAGCTTCCGATAAAGTTATTACCCCATCAATTTCATTTGTTCCGGTATGTACGTTACGGTATATTTCAAAAAAATAGGATTTTTTAATGATAAAAGCAACTAAATTTTCTAAACGATCCCCTTTCTCTTTTGTTGTTGATGTTTGTTTATCGAAAGGTTTTTTTAGTTCCTTCAATAACAAAGAATATTCTCTCTTATCCTTATCTGTCCACGAAGTCAATTCATAGAATACTTTTATGGAGTCTTGTACAATTTCTTTTAAATATTGTTTAATATCATAATTCTCATTTTTAGTATCTGTCATACATGCAATACCTTATACAAAACTATAATATCATCAGAGACAGATAATGATTCATTACAGAAATCACAAGCCAAATTATCATCAAAATCTGTTAATGATTCTAAAAAAATACCTTTGCTTTTATTGCATTCCATGCAATATACTTCGTAAATATTTTTTACAAATCCTGCTTTTTTCAAATCCTCCATAAAAAGATATGCCGTCTTAATATCAACACCAATCTTTGACTTCAAATGACCTGGATAAACAAAATCACCTGGATGAATCACAGAAAAAAACTCATCACACTTCTTTCTCTGATACGGTGTTAGGCGATATGCATCTTTCAAGTTCTCGATTACACTCAATAAGGTAATTTCTGACATAACCCATCATCTCCTTATCACCTAATAATTCCCCATAAAACATAAACAGACTGTATTCCATTCCCTTATAATTATGAGTAATACCAAATTTAATATCCCGATCATCTAATTTTACTTTCACCATCGGCATATCAGATTTTACTTCTATTTCCTTAATAAATGCCAGCAATTTATCTTTGATTAAATTTGTATTTATGTCAGTATCAAATAATTCTTTGTTTTCCTCAATAAAATTTCCTAATTCCCCTAAAATTGGCATTACACCGTCACCATCATCATATGCTTCTAAATAAGCAGTGGTTCCATTACGCTGCATTCTCTGGGCATAAATAGAAATATTATCCTTTTCTGACTTAATATAATCTATTACAGCTTTAAAATCAATATTTTCAATTTCCACTGATAAATATGTCCTTAGATATTCCAGGATGCCATTTATTTTATCTCTATAAAAATTATACGAATTTTTGTATGCTATTCCTACTCTATCAAAGCGCAATTCTATTACACTATGTTCTTTATCCAGTACACATATGACAGTGAATTTAATTTCATTTCCAGTTTCATTATTCAAACGATCCGAAAACTTTAAATAAACTAAATTATCTACAATGTATAAGGAAGGCTTATCATAACTGTCAATTAAAGTTTCCCCTTTTTTATCAAATA
This sequence comes from Lachnospiraceae bacterium, assembly GCA_009911505.1. GTDB lineage: Bacteria > Bacillota > Clostridia > Lachnospirales > Lachnospiraceae > Roseburia_B. The sequence continues at coordinate 87,444 of QXXL01000040.1, forward strand.
AATACACAGCGTCATTTTCGACAAGTTCTTCTAATTTTGTTGGTGGGATTTCCGAACACTTAAAATAACAAAAATGACGATATTGGCGTTTATACTCAAACTCTTCAATATACTGTAAAACACTATCCGCATTCAAAATATTATTTACTTTCTCATCTAATGTGTCATACTCTGAAACATCGACTATATCTGCGAACTTAAATGAAAGCTGACAACTCCTTTTCTTATTGTTAATCACTAAACCATCATTAACTACCTGTTTTAATAATTCTTTTTTCAAGTAAACAGGATAAAAGTCCGAAATAGTCTTTTGAAGATTAGCTTTGTATATCTGTTCCACATCTTTCCCCCCTAATGTATACAGCTAATAATAGTATATCACACAATGCCGATATATGCAATTTTTTTCATAAAAGCCTTGTATTTTTACTTAGTGGTACAATATTTGCATAGTTCTGCCCTTCACAAGTAACGCTCCTCTCTGTAAGCCAGCCAAAACCGTAGTCAGATAGAGGGAAGGGCATGCGCCTGTCTGACGAACCATTTGAGTACCAAGCAAACATACCCCGTCAAAAATCAATTTGCCAGCACGTAAAACAAAGAAACGGCATAACCCGAAGCTATGCCGTCCCCCAAAAACATTTCTAGTACTATCTCATGGATGCCACCCTCCCGCAGGATCCTTTTCTCTGCCAGATTACTACTTCACACCCATATCCGCAACTCTATTTTTCCCAATTTTCCTCTTAAACTCAAACCACAGCTGCGTTGCGACGCAAACCGAAGAATACGATCCGCTAATCAAGCCAACCATCAGCGGCAGTGCAAAATCACGGATAGATGTCACACCAAGCAGCCAAAGTACAAATACCATTACGAACGTCGTAATAGAAGTATTGATCGTACGGCTTAAAGTCTGTGTCAGGCTCTGGTTTGAAATGTCCTTTAAAGTCTGGGCATCTTTTACATTCTTTGCCTTAATGTTTTCACGGATACGGTCAAAGATAACAATCGTATCGTTGATAGAATAACCGATAATTGTCAGCATACATGCAATAAACGTACTGCCCACTGAAATACGAAGCACTGCATAACAGGTAAGCACTACCAGCACGTCATGTACCAGCGCCAAAATAGCACTGACCGCAAACCTCGCATCACTAAACCGGAACCAGATATAAATTAACATACAGATAACTGCGATAATCACCGCTTTTACCGCGTCTTGGCGCATTTCCGAGCTGACTGCGGAGCTGATGCTTTCTGATTGGATTTCATCCTGATTGATACCGTATTTATCAATAAATACTTCATTGAGTTCCTCACGTTCTGCAAGGGAAAGTGTGCGCGTCTTAAAAATAATCTGATTCGTCCCCTGCACCTGTGTCGTCTGGACATTACTGTCCCCAGTTACCCCTTCTACTAAAGGAACCATTTCTTCATCAATCTGCTCTACCGTATAGCTCTCTTCAAACGGCATCGTCGTAGATGTACCGCCTACAAAATCCAGGCTATAATTCAATGCATTGCCGCCGGAAGCATTTACACCCATCGTAATAAGCCCTGCCGCAATCACAACCAGCGAAATCCCAAAGAACAGGATTCTGCGGTCAATCAGATTAAATACCTTAAACGTCTTGCCTGTTCCAAAATATTTCTCATCCTTCAGACCAACGGCATATAACGCGTTCAGAATCACCCTTGTAATAACTAAAGCAGTAAACATAGACAAGATAATACCAATGGCAAGCGTACTCGCAAAGCCCTTAACCGTACCAGAACCAAGCATAAACAGTACTGCTGCCGCAATTAAAGTCGTTACGTTACCATCAATAATTGCAGACAATGCCTTCTTGAACCCGGTATCCATCGCAGAAGCCACCGTTTTGCCATTAGCAATCTCCTCACGGATGCGGGCGAAGATAATAACGTTTGCGTCAACTGCCATACCGATCGAAAGGATAATACCTGCAATACCAGGCAGAGTCAGCGTTACTTCAAACAGATAAAGCGTTGCAATAACCATGCAGGTATAAATTGCTAACGCAATAGAAGCTGCAACACCTGGTACAAAATATACAATCATCATAAACAGCATAACAATCACAAGGCCGATTGCCGCTGCTTTTAAGCTGGTGGAAATTGCCGCGCTTCCAAGCTGCGCGCCTACTACATTGGAACGTAATTCACTCAGCTGCAGGGAAAGCGAACCAATGCGGATATTAGATGCCAAACGTTCTGCCTCTTCATAAGAGCTGATCTTAGTAATCTGCGCATTTCCGCCTGTAATTGCGGCTTCTACAATTGGATCGCTAATAACCTGCTCGTCGTATACAATCGGAAGGCGGTTGCCGATATTGGCAGAGGTCATCTCTGCAAACGCCGCAGCGCCTTCATCTGTAAACGTTAAATCTACCACAAATTCATTGTTGCCCATATTGTTTTTATAGGAACCTGCCTGGGCGCTTACGATCATATCCCCAGTCATAAACGTTTCGCCGTCCGGAGTCTGGAACTCCAATGAACCAGGCTTTCCCAGTTCTTCCAAAATTGCATTTGCGTCAGTTACGCCAGGGATTTCAACGGTGATGCGGTCGCCGCCTTCCTGGTAAACAACTGCTTCCGTGCTATAGCCCTCCACACGCTTTTGCAGCTTGTAAATGGTGTCGCTTAGCTGTTCTGCGGTAGGGTTATCGTCCTCTACCTGGTAAGTAATGCTGACACCGCCTGCCAGATCCAGGCCCAGTTTGATGCTCTTGTCCTCTCCGATCCCGGTAGAAGAAAGAATAATGGATGCATAGTATGCAAGCCCGCCAAGCACCAGGGCAATCACCAAAAGCATTGCCGTCCCCTGGCCTTTGTTGAATTTTTTCTTCATGTTTGTTTCTTCCTTTCTTTACTCTGATTCGAGTGCTTCTGCCGCTTTTATCATAATCGCGCATTCGACCCGTTTTTTCTGTAATGCACATCCGATCTCGTAGACATTATTAATGTCCCCATGGAAATTATAAGAATTTGCCGCGCATCCCCCGCTGCAGTAAAACCGGGCAAAACAGCTACGGCATTTTTCCTTAGCATAAACGTTACAGCTTTTAAACTCATCCCGCAGTGCGGTATTTAAAACGCCGTCCGTTACATTTCCCATGCAAAACGCTTCATTGCCTACAAACTGATGGCATGGATAAAGGTCCCCCCAGGGCGTAACCGCCAAATACTCTGTTCCCGAACCGCATCCGGAAAGCCGTTTTGCCACACAAGGTCCCCCTTCTAGATCTATCATAAAATGGAAAAATAAAAAATCATCTCCATTTTTATGCCGTTTCACCATCTCGGCCGCAAGCTTGTCATACTCCGAAAACAATTTCGGCAAATCCTCTTCCCGGATGGCGTATCCATCCGTTTCCTGCGCCACTACAGGCTCAACCGAAATCTGCCGGAATCCAAGATCCGCCAAATGCAGCACATCCTGCGAAAAATCGAGGTTGTAGTGCGTAAATGTTCCCCTGACATAATAATTCTCATGATTCCTGCTGCCGGCAAACTTCAAAAACTTAGGGACAATCAAATCATAGCTTCCGCTGCCATTACGAAACGGGCGCATCTTATCGTTTACCTCCTTGCGTCCATCTATACTTAAGACCACATTTGACATTTCTTTGTTTGCAAACTCCATGATTTCATCGTTTAGAAGGACGCCGTTTGTCGTCAAAGTGAAGCGGAACTTCTTGTCAAAACGTTTTTCCTGCTCCCTTCCGTACGCCACAAGATCCTTCACCACCTGGAAATTAAGCGTTGGCTCGCCACCGAAAAAATCCACCTCCAGATTCTTTCTGCCGCCGGAATTAGCAATCAAAAAATCAAGCGCCGCCTTCCCTGTTTCAAACGGCATTAGCGCACGCTTTCCATGGTACTCGCCTTCTTCCGCAAAACAGTAGCGGCAGGCTAAATTACAGTCATGGGCAATATGCAGGCAAAGAGCCTTGACCACAGTTGGACGGTTTTTAAATTCCCCGATATAACCCTCATACTCATCCTCTGTAAAAAGCGTACCCTCTTTTTCTAACGCGGCTACTTCCCCAATGGCCTCTTGTACCTGTTGTGAGCCGTATACCGGGCCAAGCCTGCGCGCAATCTCATCCTTTGTATGCGCTTCCCACAAGGCAACCGCTTCATAGGCGGCGTCATCAACGACATGGACCGAACCGCTGTTTACATCCAATACAATATTGTACCCATTATTTTTATACTGATGAACCACTGTATATTCCCCTCTTTATCCTATTTACCCAAAATCCGGGCTTTGGCCCCGTCCCTATCCCCGTCAGGAGCAGCTGGCCGCCGGGACAGCCCTCCCGCAAAAACACACAAATGACCGCACGCTACGCGCACGGCCCGATTATGTACCTCGTACACTTTTTATTTGCTGTTCTCACAGGACTGGTTCCCTACGGTACAGGAGGTCTTGCATGCGGACTGGCAGGATGTCTGGCACTCACCGCAGCCGCCCTTTTTCACTGTGTTCTGCAATTTCCTGGTATTTAAGGTCTTTACGTGTTTCATGGTAAAATCTCTCCTTTTTTAATCAATTCTGCTTGGCCGGGGCGCTCCCAGCTGACACTTAATGAATATTATAGCACAAGTATCTACATATGAAAAGCATTTTTTATACGAAATTATTGGCAAATGCCAGGATATGCCTGCCCTCTGCTTGACGGCCCCTTTGCCATCACTCCCTACAATTCGTTTTGGTACTAATCCCTGGCGTATAAATCCCTGGTATACACCTTATCCTCCACATCCGCAAGCTCTGCACTGTTCCTGTTCGCCACAATCACATCTGACATCTTTTTAAACTCATCCAGATCGCGTATCAGCCTGGAATTAAAAAACCGTTCTTCTTTCAAGCTAGGTTCAAATACTACAACTTCCACGCCTTTCGCCTTCAGCCGTTTCATAACCCCCTGAATAGACGACTGTCGGAAATTATCAGAGTTCACCTTCATCGTCAGCCTGAAAATGCCTACTACACACTTCTTTCCTTCCAAAAACCCTGCTTTTTGCAAAATACGGTCTGCAATAAAATCTTTTCTCGTGCGGTTTGCCTCTACAATTGCCCCAATAATATTATTGGGCACATCCTCATAATTGGCTAAAAGCTGCTTCGTGTCTTTGGGAAGGCAATAACCGCCATACCCAAAAGACGGATTATTATAATATGACCCAATCCTTGGATCAAGCCCAATCCCCTCAATAATCTGTTTCGTATCGAGCCCACGGATTTCCGCATACGTGTCAAGCTCATTAAAAAAAGCAACCCGGAGCGCCAAATAAGTATTGGCAAACAACTTTACTGACTCCGCTTCCGTTAGATCCATAAACCTTACAGGAATTTCCTGTTTGACCGCCCCCTGCTGCAGCATTTCCGAAAATACATGCGCAGCTTTCAACAAACGCCCGTCCTCTAATGGAGCGCCTACAATAATCCTAGACGGATAAAGGTTATCATACAATGCATGCCCCTCCCTTAAAAATTCCGGGGAAAATATAATATTCTCCGTATGGAATTTTCTGCGGACGGACTCCGTATATCCCACTGGGACAGTTGATTTAATCACCATAATAGCATCCGGATTAGCCTGTAAGACAAGCTCCACTACCGCTTCAACAGAAGACGTATTAAAATAGTTCTTAACCGGATCATAATTAGTAGGCGTAGCAATTATCACATAATCCGCATCCTGGTAAGCTTTTGCCCCATCCGTTGTCGCCGTCAGGTTTAAATCCCTTCCTGTGAGGTATTCTTCGATTTCCTTATCAATTATGGGAGATTCGCAGCGGTTAATCATCTCTACCTTTTCCGGCAGGATATCCACAGCATACACTTCATGATGCTGTGCCAGTAATATGGCATTGGACAAGCCCACATAGCCTGTCCCTGCAATAGCTATTTTCATACTGTTTTCCTCTTTTATTTATAATATGTTTTATACCACTTCGCAAACTGGCGCAGCCCCACTTCCAACGGGGTATTCGGGCAAAACCCGAAATCCCTGCTCAAATCGTCAATATCTGCATATGTCTGGTACACATCGCCCGGCTGCATCGGAAGCAGTTCCTTTTCTGCCTCTTTTTCAACAATCCCTTCTTTTATCAGGCACTGTTCCAGCACCTCCACAAAATGCAGCAGGTTCTCTGGCTTATGATTGCCGATATTATAAATTTTATAACGCACGCCCTGCCCATCCTCTGGGGCTGGCCGGGCCATCACCTTCCTGACACCTGATACAATATCATCAATATAAGTAAAGTCCCGCTTCATATCCCCATAATTATAAATCTGGATTTTCTCACCCTTTACCATTTTATTGGTAAATTTAAAATACGCCATATCCGGCCTTCCTGCCGGCCCATATACCGTAAAAAAACGCAGCCCTGTACAGGGAATGCCATACAGCTTGCTGTAAGCATGTGCCATAAGCTCGTTCGACTTCTTAGTCGCCGCATAGAGCGAAACCGGGTTATCCACCCGATCATCTGTAGAATAAGGCACTTTCTCATTTGAGCCATAAACAGATGAGGACGATGCAAAAACCAAATGCCTTACCCCATGATATGGTGCGCTTGGATTTCTACCCGCCATATCATAACTATGGCGGCAGGCTTCCAGTATATTGTAAAACCCAATCAAATTAGACGCAATATAAACGTCCGGATTATCAATCGAATACCGGACCCCTGCCTGCGCCGCAAGGTTTACCACAACCTCAGGCCTGTATTCTGAAAACACCTCCTGTATAGTAGCCTTATCTGCTATGTCCCCTTTGACAAATATAAAATTACCAAATTTCCCCAATTCCTGTAAACGGTCTTTTTTTAAATTTACGTCATAATAATCTGTCATGCTGTCAATGCCGATTACCTGGACATCCTGTTCTTCGCATAAAATCCTTTTTGCCAGGTTAGAGCCGATAAAACCTGCCGCTCCGGTAATCAAAATTACTTTCATGATCGTTTTTATTCTCCTTTTTTTAATTTTACTGCTACAGTTTTTGATCATAGACCCTATTGCCTATATATGTCAAGTAGTTTTTGGGGAACTCTTGTGTATTATACAAACACATTAAGATAATCGCCGTACATCCTTTGCGGCTTTCTCATCCGGGGAATAATGGATTAAATCAATACATGTCTGTTCATTTCCATTTCTTGTCATTTCAAAGTGGGAATACCCCTCTTTTAGAAAACTGAATTTCCTCCGCAAAAATTGAGCCATCTGGCTGTCTGCTGTAGTTATAATAATCTGCATTACAGTCCTTGTTTTAACGCATAATACCTATCTATCCGTTGCACAATAGGAAGATCATTATCTATATCTCATTCCTGTTTTAAAGTCCGGAATATATATGCTTTTGAGAGTTTATTATTTTCTGCATTTTACCACGGATGTAAAAGCTGTCCCGCACACAAGGCAATTCTTAGTATGAGGATAAAATTTGTTATATTGTTCCACCATATTAAAAATCACCTGAGTAATGGTATCTATATTGTCATTTTGCCTTTTATGAAATTCAATCTGTCTGGATTGTTCTGTTGTCTCGTTCTGAAAAATCTCAATTTCCTTCAATTTCAGTCGAATTTCCTTGTCTAATTCCGTTTCATTTAGTTCTGAACATATATTATCCTGATACTGTTCAAGTCATTTCAAGCATTTATCTTTTAAACTGCTATTTTCTTCATATTCCATTTTAAATGATAACAAATCCTGTTTACAAAAGAATAGATTCCCCATACCTTTCCCATGTTGAATCAAATCCTACAAATCTGCGATCCTTTTATATAACCTGTCTAACCTAAAATGGTTATTATATATTTTTTCTCATGTTCTTATGATTACGCTCTAATAATACCCTCCCAGTTGTTAATATTTAAAAACTAACCTTTTTTATTTAGCCGTTCCATATTTTGCAATATAGCTGTTCCTATTTCTTGCTTACCACATTTTAAGCGCAATCTTTCAACATTAATTTTGGATCTAAACTGTAACTTTATTCAACATTATTTTTTATAAAATCTTTTTTGGTGAGTTTAAAAACTTAGAAGAGGATTAAGGAGAATTTGTCAGTTGATATATTGATAGATAATCCACTGTTATCCGTCAGTTTGGCGAGATAAAAAGG